>NZ_JAFCWG010000001.1:0-16551 GCF_049897445.1 Kocuria sp. LHG3120
CCCCCGGACCGCACCACCCACGAGGAGGAGAACCCATGGAATACCGCAAGCTCGGCCGCACCGGCGTCGCCGTCAGCCCCCTGTGCCTGGGCACGATGATGTTCGGCCCCTGGGGCAACCACGACCGCACCGAGTCAATCCGGATCATCCACCGCGCCCTGGACGCCGGGATCAACTTCGTCGACACCGCCGACATCTACTCCCACGGCGAATCCGAGGACATCCTCGGGGAGGCCTTGGCCAATGGGCGGCGTGAGGAGGTGGTGCTGGCGACCAAGTTCGCCGTGCCCATGGACGAGGACCCCAACCACCGCGGCGGGTCCCGGCGCTGGATCATCCAGGGGGTCGAGAACTCCCTGCGCCGGCTGCGCACCGACCACATCGACCTCTACCAGGTTCACCGGCCCTCCCCAGACACGGACATCGAGGAAACCCTCGGGGCGCTGACCGACCTGGTGCGTCAGGGCAAGGTGCGCTACATCGGGTCCTCCTCGTTCACCGGCAGCCAGATCGTCGAAGCCCAGTGGGCCTCTCACGACCGGCACCTCGAAAGGTTCGTCACCGAACAACCCCCCTACTCCATGCTGGTGCGCGGGGCGGAGGCCGATGTACTGCCCACCGCCGCCCGGCACGGGATGGGGGTGCTCACCTACAGCCCACTGGCCGGGGGCTGGCTATCGGGCACGTGGCGCCAGGGCAAGGAGGGCATGTCCCCGACCTCCCCGGCCCGGAAGCGGCTGGCGGACCGGTTTGATCTGTCCCTGCCCGCCAACCAGCGCAAGCTCGAGGCCGTCGAAGGCCTCGCCGGGCTCGCCGAGGAGGCCGGGCTGAGCCTGATCGAACTCGCCATCGCCTTCGTGATCCGCCACCCGGCCGTCACCTCGGCGATCATCGGACCGCGCACCATGGAGCAGCTCGAATCCCAGCTGCCGGCCGCCGAGGCCACCCTCAGCACCGAGGTCCTGGACCGCATCGACGCCCTCGTCGCCCCCGGGGAGACGATCAACCCGGCCGACAACAGCTACGGCGAAACCGAACTGGCACCGGCCGCACGGCGCCGCTGATCCCGTCCACGCGGTAGGGCCCCGAGGAACAGCTCCGGGGCCCTGCCGCGTCGCTCCCGCGCCGTTGACAAACCAGGCCAACGCAGCCCGCCGCTAAGGGGCCATACGTAAACCAGTCGTGGTGGCTACCACATGAGATAAAGCCTCGAATAGCCATTCGAGTGTGATGTTGCTTACTATGTCTCCACCATTTGCGGAGTTGCTCGTGGGAGCAACTCCGGCTCCCTTGGGCGATCGTTGTTCTGAGGGAGCCTGATGTCTATCACCTTTCAGCCCGTGCCCCTGACGGATCGACGGCTCTTTGAGGCCCGGGTCAATGAAGCCGCGGTCGCCCTTCACCGCGAGGGGCACGAGCCGGAGAGAATCTGCCAGGAAGCGACACGGATCGGTCAGTGGTACCCCTGGGTGGAGGCCCGCACGGTGGCCAACGCCCTGGTGGACGCCTTGGGCCCGGGATGGGGCGCCATCTATCTGCATTGGCTGTGGAGCCAGGACGACGACTCCTGACCGATTGCTCCTCGGTGACAGCATCTCTGTGGGGAGCGTGCAAGTACGGCCAGCACGCCCATGAGGACAGGACCTGCCCCCCGCACGGGGCAACCTGACGAGGAAGGCACCCAAGGGCTACATGGTGGCCACCGTCGCCGACATGCTCGCGGGCAAGATCGTCCTCGATGTTTAGAAATCGCCCGCTGGGGCGGTGATGTTCACCAACGTGGTCCCCGTCGCCGCCGTCACCCTGAGCTATGGAGCGCAAGTGCACGACTCTCGGGATGCTAAGTACAGGCATTGTCTGCGGCCCTCACAGCCGGCCGGACATGGGACGGAGGCCCGCGCTCCGGGGATGACCGTGGTTCTGCCGATCAGTCAGAGGTCGACGGCCTCGGCGATCCGGGCGACCAGCACGTGGGTCGTTGCGGTCGCGTCCACCACGCTCCAGCCCCCGGCGCGGGCGAGCTCCAGGTAGGCGGTGCGGGCCATCTGTAGGTAGTCCAGCGACTCGTGGTCTTCTCCACGGCGCAGGATCCGCTGCCGGGCGATCTGTGCCGGGATGTCGAGAACGACCACCGCGTACGGGCGGATCGACCGGGCCGCCAACCACGGCAGCACGCGGCCCGGCGGCAGGTCCCGGCCCTGGCGCAGCACCAGTTGGCACACCAGGTGACGGTCGATGACCACCAGACCCTTCCGGCGGCCGGCCCGCGCCTGGGACACCGCGACGTTGACGGTGCGCACCACGGTCTCGAACCGGTCCGCCCACCGCACGGGCAGCTGGAGCCCGCAGCGCGCCGAGACGCGTGCCAACCAGCGGCGACCGGAGCGGTTGCGCAGCACGATCGCCGGCCGCCCCGACTCCCGACCAGCCGCCGCCAGCGCTTCTGCCGTGGTCGTCTTGCCGGCCCCATCGATGCCCAGGAGCACCACGATCCTGCGGGTACCTCGATTGCGGAACCCGTCGTGTCGCGATCGGCGTCTATCTGCTTGTGAACGACGCACCCGGCCCACTTCCTCGACGGCTCCTGACACTACTGAACGCAGGATCCCACGCCGTTCGCACGCCAGGCGAGCACTCGGCAGTGTTCCCTGACACCGGGCCTTGAGGCGAGTCTGCGCAGCCAGTGCTGCGCCAGCGCAGCAGGATGGATGGTGCAACCCAAGAACCGGCCCCGGAACGAGACATCGCCACCGGGCCGGAGCCCGGTGGCGATGTCAGCTCGACGCCGGGGCGTTCAGCCCCGCGCCGGAGATCTCACGAGGAGATCAGAGCGTGATCACGCAAGCACGGTGATGTTCGCGGCCTGGGGGCCCTTGGGGCCGTCCTGGGTCTCGAACTCGACGCGCTGGTTCTCCTCGAGGGAGCGGAACCCGCCGGAGTTGATCGCGGAGAAGTGCGCGAACACGTCCTTGGAGCCGTCCTCGGGGGTGATGAAGCCGAAGCCCTTGTCGGCGTTGAACCACTTCACGGTGCCAGTAGTCATGGGGAACCTGTCTTTCTGGGAAACGGAGCGTCCCCGGCGATCGGGGTGCTCGGGCGTTGCGATGCCTGCCAAAACGTCTTCTCAGAAAAACTGCTGCGCCCGGAGTCGGGCGAACTGCTTGAACTGCTTGAACGAAACTTCAACAACTGAATTCCAGTCTACGGGGACGGGCCCGAATGCGCAGTGACAGGCGACACCTGCAGTCACGGCGATAAACAGGAGCCGACGACGACACCCAGAGCACCACGGGGTTGTCCTGGCACCCACCCAGCGTCCTGGCTGCAACGCGGTCCACACGAAACACGGCAGATGCCGGCCTGGCGGTAAGAACCATCTCGACGGCTCCACCTGAAAAGCCAGCCGCTAACCGGGCCATATGTAAAAAGGTAGTGCGGAGCTACGGTGCCGTGGGTCGCACACTTCGGAAAGGTCTGCATCGGGGACTGCCCCGGGTTTCCTTGACACAGGGGTAAGCAGGCCATGGGGCAGGTCACTGTGAACGTAAGTCGGGGCAGTCCCTCGGAAGTGAGGTGTGGTGAAGCGGTTGCACTTTTCAGTTGGCCAGCCCCCAGAGGAGTGTTGAGAGGTCGCGGCACATCCGCTCCGAGGCGCGGTCGGCGGCCGCGGAGATGGTGGCGTAGCTGAAGAAGCCGTGGCTCAGTTCTGGGAAGACCCGCAGGCTGACGGGCACTCCGGCGCCACGCAGGGCGTGGACGTAGGCGAGGTTGTCCTCGAACAGGAAGTCCAGCCCGCCCACGCCCAGGATCGTCGGGGGCAGGCCCGCCAGCGAGGGGGCCAGCGCCGGCGAGAGCCGCGGATCGGCTGGCTCTTGGCCGGCGGGAACGTAGGAGGCCACGAGGCCGCCGATCGGCTGGACCGTCCAGTCCGTGGCGGGGTAGAGCAGCAGCACAGCTTCCACGGGCATCTCGTGGTCTCGGCAGTGCAGTGCCACGGCGGCGGCGATGTTGCCCCCGGCGCTGTCGCCGGCCAGGACCAGCCGGCGCCCACCGAGGTCGGCCAGGTGGGCGTGGACCCACTCGGCAGCGGCCACGGCGTCATCGACGGCTGCCGGGAAGACGTGCTCGGGGGCACGCCGGTAGTCGACCTGCACGACGGTGGCCGGTGTCGCCGCGGCCAGGCGGGCGGCGGTGCCCTGGTGGGAGTCGAGGTCCCCGAGCACCCAGCCTCCGCCGTGGATGTAGAGCACCACCACGTCGGAGGGCACGGGAGGCTTTTGCACCCGCAGCGCTATGTCTCCACCGGGCCCGGGGATCGTGAGGTCCTTGACGGTGGCCACGGGCTGAGGCCGGGGCGGGTAGAACCGGGCGCGCATCTCCGTCCCGCGTGCCCGGGCCTCGGCGGCGTCGTCGATGGCGAAGAGCGGGAAGCGGCCGGTGGCGCGCATGGCGTCTTCGACCTCGGCGGTCTGTAAGTCCAGTCGCGGCGCCTGGGGCAGGTCCAAGCGGTCCCGCAGGAACGCCACGGTGCGTTCGAGCACCGCCAGCACGGGCCCGCCCTGGAAGACGTGCCCGCCATTGGTTTCGATGTACTCCACCTCCACGCCGGCCGCCTGGAGGGCGTCACGGTAGCGGCGGGACTGTTCCACTGGCACCAGCTCGTCATCGCGACCATGGGCCACAACGGTTGGGGGCAGGCCGGGGTGCACCCAGCTCAACGGGGAGAACTGCTCGGCGGTCCAGGCGCTGCCGGCCAGAGGGTCCGGGGCGGCGTCCTTCGCGCTCTCGGCGTTCTCGGCGGCCGTGGGGGTGATGGGCAGATCCATCGGGGCGTACCAGTCGACCAGTGCCTGCACGGCCGCGGCGTGCTCCGTGTGCTCGCGCGCAGTGGGTCCGGCACCGGATGACCCGTCCAGCTGCTCATCGAGTTGTTCATCGGTCAGTGACGCTGCCAGGCAGGCCAGGTGGGCCCCGGCGGACTCTCCCCACAGCACGATGCGCTGTCCGTCCAGCCCCAGGTCCGCGGCGTGGGCCCGCAGCCAGCGCACCGCCGCGCGCACGTCCTCGACCGGGGCCGGCAACGGGGCCTCGGGGACGTGGCGGTAGTCCACCAGGGCCACGGCGAATCCAGCCAGCACCAGCCGCTCGATCACCCAGTGGGCCTGCAGGTTCGGTGACCGGCGGGTCCGGCCTCCCGAGTTCCACCCGCCGCCGTGCACCCAGACCACCACAGGTGCGGGGACGGGGACGGTCTCGGGGCCGGTTCCGGTGGGTGGGGCGGGCCGGGCCACGGAGCTGCCGGGGACGCGCAGTTCCATCGACAGCGGGCGGAAGCCGGTGGGCGCGGCGTAGACCAGACCATCGAGGACCAGCTCGTCGAACTCCCCTCGCCGGGGGGCGGGCCAGGGGTAGGCGGCGGCGCCGGAGCCCAGGGGGCCGGAGATCGCGTGTTGCATGGGAGGCCTTTCATGCCGTCTCGGCAGTGTGACGCACACCGCACCGAGGTGTTGACAGATGCTTCCCGAGTAGTGAACCATTTCACAACAACAGATTGCAACCGGTTGCAGTAACCGGTTGCAGCAACGAGGTGGGCCTCCCGGCCTGTCAGTAAGGAGAGGTGCTCGTGACCACCCTCGACGACGTCGCCCTGCAACTGGGCATCTCCAAGGCCACCGTCTCCCGCGCGTTCTCCCGTCCGGAGGCGGTGCGGGAGGAGACCCGCCGGCTGGTGCTGGAGACCGCCCGAGAACTGGGCTATACCCCCAGCCGGATCGCCAGATCTCTGGCCACCGGGCGCACGGGTCAGATCGGGCTCTTCGTCCCCGATATCGCCAACCCGGTCCACCCGCCCACGGTCAAGGCTGCCCAGGCGATCGCCCGTCGGCACGAGATGACGGTGCTGCTGGCCGATCGCGACGCCGAGGCCGCCTCGGACCGCCAGGTGGTCGCGGCCCTGGGTCGGCAGGTGGACGGAATGATCCTCTTCCAGCCGCGCATGAGTGGCGCCGAGCTGCAGCAGCTCGCGGCCAAGGTTCCGATCGTGCTGGTCAACCGCATCGCCGAGGGCGTTCCGGCTCTGGTGGCCTCCGCCCGGGAGGCCATGGGCGAAGTGGTCGCCCACCTGGTGCAGCTGGGACACCAGCAGGTCGCCTACATCGGCGTCGACCAGGACACTGTCTCGGCCCGCGAACGCCACAACGCCCTCATCGACGCGCTGCAGGACCAGGGCGTGGACCTCCTCGAGCTCCCGCCCCGACCCCCGCAGCTGGACGGCGGGCGGTCCGCGGTGGAGGACCTGCAGGCCACCTCGGCTACCGCGGTGGTGTGCTTCAACGACCTGATCGCCCTGGGGCTGGTCGGGGTCTTGCAAGCCACCGACCCGGCGCGGGCAGCGGCCACCAGCGTCGTGGGCTACGACGACATCTGGGCCGTCCAGATAGTCCAGCCTCCCTTGACCACCGTCCACCTGCCGGTCACCGAGATCACGACCCGGGCCATGGACCTGCTGCTGGCCGTGATGGCCGGCCAGGACGTCCCCGATGGGCCCGTGCGCGTGGCCTGCCACCTCGTGGTGCGCGGCAGCACCAAGCCAGCTCCCTGACCACCGTCACCAGCCCCATCACGGTTCACTCATCCCTGTTCCACACGGAAGGCACAACCATGTCCACTCCCACCACCGTTCCCGGCGACGGGCAGACCACCGTTGCGAGGCGGATGCCCGGCAAGGCCGCCGCCGGCGCCTGGATCGGCAGCGCCCTGGAGTACTACGACTTCTTCATCTACGGCAGCGCCGCCGCACTGATTTTCCCCCGCCTGTTCTTCGGACCCCTCGGGGAGACCGGTGCCGTACTGGCGTCCCTGGGCACCTTCGGCGTGGCCTACGTGATGCGTCCCCTCGGCTCGTTTCTCATGGGCCACATCGGGGACCGGCACGGCCGCAAGATCGTGATGGTCCTGACCATCGCCGGCATGGGTGCGGTGACATTCCTCATCGGCCTGCTGCCCACCTACGAGCAGATCGGCATCGCGGCCCCCATCCTGCTCGTCGTGCTGCGCGCCCTCCAGGGCATTGCCGTGGCCGGTGAGCAGTCCGGGGCCACCTCCATGACCATGGAGCACGCCCCGCACGGGCGGCGCGCCTTCTTCTCCTCCTTCACCCTGGGCGGGACGCAGTTCGGCTTCATCCTCGCCACCGCCGTCTTCCTGCCCATCTCGGCCCTGCCGGACGAGCAGTTCTTCAGCTGGGGCTGGCGCATTCCCTTCCTGCTAAGCATCGTGGTCATGGCCGTCGCCTGGTGGATCCGCCACTCGCTCAGCGAGACCCCGGAGTTCCAGGCCGAGCAGGCCGAGGAGTCCGCCCACCAGGACCAGGACCAGGACCACAAGGCGCCCCTGCGCTACCTGTTCCGCTACTACACCGCCGACGTCATCAAGGTCGTCTTCGCAGCCCTGGTCTCGGTAACCAGCACCATCTTCAGCGTCTACGCCCTCAACTACGGCGTGAACACCATCGGCATCGAACGCCCCACCATGCTCTGGATGCTGATCATCGCCAACATCTTCGGCGTGATCAGCATCCCGCTCTGGGCGATCGTCGCCGACCGGATCGGCCGCAAGCCGGTCTTCATCATCGGCGCGCTCGGCTCGGCCACCCTCATATGGCCGTTCATCCACTCCCTCAGCCAGGCCGACGTGACCATGATGTACGTGTGGGGCATCCTGCTCTCGGGCATCGTCTACTCCGCCTACGGCGGAGCCGGACTGGGCGTGTTCTCCGAGCAGTTCGAAACCCGGGTGCGGATGTCCGGCATGGCCATCGGCACGCAGTTCGGTTTCGCCCTGGGCGGGTTCGCCCCCACGATCGCTGCCGCCTTGGCCGGGCCGGGACTCACCAACTGGGTGCCCGTGGCGATCTTCTGCTGCGTCTGCGGACTAATCGCGACGGTCACGGTCCTGACCATGCGAGAGACCTACCGGCTGGAGACCCACCAGTTGGGCAACCCGAACTCCCCCTCCGTGGCCCGTGAACTTGAGACCACCAGCCGCTGAGTCCCCTACACACAGGCTGACCCTGGGCAACGAGGTGCCGTCAAGTCCACGGACTCGACGGCACCTCATCGCCACAGATTCGAGGACGTCTTTACGAAGTTCGAGATCGCTAAGGCTGACTACGAGTCCAACGGCATCGGCAGCGGTACCGACGGTAATTGGGAGCGTGGTGAAATCCAGAGGAGACATATCATTGGGTTCCCGTGGTAGGGGCTGTCACCATGTCCGCCGCCCGCGGCATCGTGGGTACCGCGGCGGTATGTCCGGGCGCGGAGAAGGCCCGGTTCAGGTGGTTCCGGGGGCGAGCAGCCCGCTCTCGTAGGCGATGATGACCAGTTGCGCCCGGTCGTGGGCGTAGAGCTTGGTCATGGTGCGGTTCACGTGCGTTTTGGCGGTGTGGGGGGAGATGACGAGTTCCTCGGCGATCTCCTGATTGGACCGCCCGCGCGCTACCAGCAGCAGCACCTCGCGTTCACGCTCGGTGAGCTGGGCCAGTTCCGCAGGCACCGCCCCGCCGGGCCCGGTCGTGGCGGCGGAAGTTTGTGGGGGCAGGACGTATCTGGTGATCAGGCTGCGCGTGGCCGCCGGGGACAGCAGTGCCTCTCCGGCGTGCACAGCTTCCACGGCGCGCACGATGTCCTCGGGCTCAGCACCCTTGCCGATGAATCCGCTGGCGCCCGCGCGCAGGGCGGCCACCAGGTACTCGTCTTCTTCGAAGGTGGTGAGGATCAGCACCCGGGTCCCGGCCAGAGCGGGGTCAGCACAGATCGCCGCGGTGGCTTCGATGCCGTCGAGCACGGGCATCCGGATGTCCATCAGCACCACATCCGGGCCCAGCCTCGAGGCGAGATCGACGGCCTCACGGCCGTTGAGGGCTTCACCGACGACGGTGATCCCGTCCTGGCCGGTGAGGATGTCGGTGACGGCTTGGCGAATCAGCGACTGGTCGTCGACCACGAGCACGCTGGTCATCAAGGGGCCTCCTTTGTCAGGGGCAGCGTGGCGGCCACCCGGTAGCCACCCGGCACCGGTCCGGTCTCCACCGTGCCCCGAACCGAGGCGACACGTTCGCGCAACCCCAGCAGACCGTGGCCGCCGAATCGTGGTTCCTCCGGGCGGTCGCGCCCGTCCTCGGTGGAGGGGTGTGAGACCGGGTTGGTGACCACGATCCGTGCGCTGGCCTCGTCGACGTCGATCAACACGTGGGCGCGGTGGTGCGCCCCGTGCTTGTGGGCGTTGGTGAGGCCTTCCTGGATGACCCGGTAGGCCACCAGATCGGTCGCCCCGGACAGGGCCGAGGGGTCACCGTCCACCCGCACGGTCACCTGCAGACCGGCCTGGGAGAACTGCCGCAGCAGCTCCTCGAGCCGGTCCAGTCCTGCTAGCGGTGAGGCGGAGCGGCTCTCGGGATCGTCCTCGTCGGCGCGCAGCACCGCGAGCAGGTCCCCGATCTCCCCCAGCACGGTCCGTGCGGCGCTGCGGATCGTGCCCAGGGCTTCCTTGGCCTTCTCGGGCCGAGATTCCAGGGCCGATGAGGCCACCCCGGCGTTGAGGCTGATCACCGAGATCTGGTGGGCCACGGCGTCGTGCAGATCACGGGCGATCCGCAGCCGTTCCTCGCTGACCCGTCGCTTCGCTTCTGCCTCCCGGGTCCGCTCGGCCCGCTCGGCCCGATCGGTGACGGCCAGGATGTACTGCCGGCGCGAGCGTGTCGCGTCCCCGGCAGCGGCGGCGAAGGCCACGGTCACGGCGAACTGGATGGCGCGTGGATCCCAGGCGCTGCCGATCGCCGCGAGCAGGCTCAGCAGGATCATCGCCACCACTGCCGTGCCCGTCGCGACCAGGCTCACCCTGCGGGGGACACGGTTGGTGAGGCCGAACATCGCCACCGCGGTCGCCACCACCACCCCCGGGGCCAGGGTGCCGGTCAACGCCGCCGCACCGTAGAACAGAAGGCACAACCCCAGCACCGGGCCGGGGAAGCGTCGCCGCACCGGCAGCACAGCCGCCGGCGCCAGCACCAGGACCAGGGACAGGGCATCGTCGGGGCGGAACTCCGCACCGGGAAACGGCATGAACGCCGCGGAGATGATCAGCGCGGCGGCTATCACGTCACCGACCCACCCCGGCAGCCGGGGATGCGGATCGGCGGGGTTCACCAGGGGACCGACCGCATGAGCCATACCCCTCAGTATGGCCGGGCCCGCAGCCGCATACGTCCTGCGTCCGTGGTGCCCGAGCTACCACGGCCGTGGTAGTCGCAGTGTCTGCGCCGGGGTGATGTGCTCCCGCCGGGGCCTGCAGAGACTGGACACATCAGCCGGAACACCCCGGCGTGTCTGTTTCAAGGAGCCCCTCATGACCACCCCGCTCATCTCGGTCCAGGACGTACGCAGGTCGTACGGCCGCGGCCAGAACCATTTCGAAGCGCTCAAGGGGGTCAGCTTCGAGATCGACGAGGGCGAGAGTGTGGCGATTGTCGGCAAGAGCGGTTCGGGCAAGTCCACGCTGATGCACACCCTGGCGCTGCTGGACGCCCCGACCACCGGGACGCTGGAGCTCGAAGGCCTCGATGCGACCGCCTTAAAGGGTCGCCGGTTGAACACCACCCGGAACAAGACCTTCGGATTCGTCTTCCAGCAGTTCTTCCTCACCGCGAACTCCACGGTGCTGGAGAACGTGACCCTGCCTTTGAAGATCGCCGGGGTGGGGCGTGGTGAGCGCACCCGACGCGGGATGGCCGCCCTGGAGCAGCTCGAGCTCGGCGACAAAGCCCGCAACAAGGCCTCCGACCTCTCCGGCGGACAGAAGCAACGAGCGGTCATCGCCCGGGCCCTGGTGAACAACCCGCGCATCATCTTCGCCGACGAACCCACCGGAAACCTCGACTCCACCACCGGTGCCGTCGTCGAGGACATCCTCTTCGGGCTCAACCGGGAGCACGGCATCACCTTGATCGTGGTGACCCACGACGAGGAGCTGGCCGCCCGCTGCGATCGGCGCCTGCTGATCCGCGACGGGCTGCTGGTGGAGGACTCCGCGGCGGTGGCGGCATGAAGACCCTCGACCTCGTGGCCTCGGCCGTCGGCAACACGTTCCGCGCCAAGACCCGCACGCTGCTGACGATCCTGGCGATCTTCGTCGGGGCGTTCACCCTGACCCTCACCAACGGGCTGGGCACCGGCATCAACGCCTACCTCGATCAGACCGTCACCGCCGTCGGGGCCACCGATGTGATGACCGTGACCAAACCCTCCGAGACCACCACCGGCCCCGGCGAGGACTCCGGGCCGGCCGAGTACAACCCGGACACCGTGGCCAGCAACCAGCCCGGCCGGCCCGGCCCCTCCGAGGCGACGGTCGTGGCCCTGACCCCCACCGACCTGAACGCCCTGGCCGAGGTCGACGGGGTGCTCCAGGTGCAGGCCACCAAGTCCGTCACCCCGGACTACATCCAGGCCGACGACAGCACGAAATACGTCGTGAGCGCCGGCAGCCTCGTCGCCGGCCAGACCCTCCAGCTCACCACCGGCACCGAACCCGACGACACCACCGAGCAGCTGCAACTGGTGCTGCCCGTCTCCTACGTCGAGCCCATGGGCTTCACCGACAACCAGGCGGCCCTCAACCAGACCGTGTCGATCGCCGTCACCGACGCCCAACGCACCCAGCACCTGGTCGAGGCGACGGTCGTGGGCGTGGCCGAAGAAAGCATCGCCTCCCCCACCGGGGCAGCCATCGTGCCCAACGACGCCCTGACCGACGAGCTGTACCAGGCCCAGACCACCGGTCTGCCCGCCGACCAGGTCCAGCGCTACGCCCAGGCCAGCATCTGGTTCAACCCCCAAGCCACCGAGGACGAGGTGACCGCCCTGAAGGACCGCCTGACCGAGGCCGGCTACACCGGCACCACGGTCGCCGACCAGCTGGGCACCATCACCACGATCATCGACGCCATCGTTATCGTACTCAACACCTTCGCCGTGATCGCCCTGCTCGCCGCCAGCTTCGGCATCGTGAACACCCTCTACATGTCCGTGCAGGAACGCACCCGCGAGATCGGGCTGATGAAAGCCATGGGCATGAGCAGCAGCAAGGTGTTCGGGCTGTTCAGCCTCGAAGCCGCCTTCATCGGGTTCCTCGGCAGCGCGGTGGGCGTGGTCATCGCGATGCTCGCCGGCACCACAGCCAGCTCGGTCCTGTCCGGGGCGTTGCTGGCCGACCTGCCCGGCCTGACCCTGATCGCCTTCGACCCGGTATCGATCACGACCATCATCCTGCTCGTCATGATCATCGCCTTCCTCGCCGGCACCCTGCCCGCCGCCCGCGCGGCACGGGCCAACCCCGTCGAATCCCTGCGCTACGAATAACCCCTGGCCCGCCACAAGATCAGGCCCCGCCCCCTCGTTCCCACAACGCGAGGGCGGGGCCGCGTCGCGCACCAGTCCCACCTGACTCGACGAGACCGCCCAGCGGAAACTTGCAGCGCCTGAACACCGATAGAAGCATCCGTTACTGCAATAGTCCCTCTCAAACAGCAGAATCGGGTTGGCCCAGGAAGGATTTGGCCAGTTGCGAGCTGACGGCCTGGGTTGCAGGCAATAGAACTTCCAGGACGGGGCGCAACTGGAACCCCTCGGTGGGCACGACGACCGACAATGAGGCAACTGTCTGGCGGTAGGGTCCTTTGATGGGAGCGGCGACAGCGGTGGCGTCGGGGTGGAGGTAGCCGCGCGTCACCGCGTACCCATCGCGGCGGGCTTGTGCTAACAGCCCTATCAGTTCTTTCGTGCTTGAAGGTGGTTCGGTCCGGAAGCGCGGCCGGGGCTCGGCCAGGATTTTTTCCTGCTCTTCGGGGTGGGTGTCGGCCACCAAGATCATCCCGCTGGAGGTCACGTACCAGGGCATGCGTCCCCCCACGGCGGTCATGTTGACCACGGATTGGGCACTGGAGAGTCGTTCGAGGTACAACACCTCGGCGCCTTGGAGGATGGCCAGCTGAGCATGTTGCTGCAATTGGTCGCGGACCTGTTCCAGGTGAGGCAGTGCTGTCTCGCGCAGACCGAAAGCGCCTGGTGCGCGCACGGCGACTTCCCACAGGCGCACGCCCAAGATCAGTTCCCGATCACGTCGTTCCAATAGCCCTAGCTTCACCAGCTCGGACACGATCCCGTGGGCTGTGGAGATGGGCATGGACGTCCGGGTGGCGATCTGCGTCAGCGACAGCTCGTTGCTGGACGGGTCGAAGGCTTCCAGTACGCGCAGCGCCCGAGAGAGAGCCGATTCCTGTTTTGAGGATCGTGCCACCCCTGCCTCCAATTATTCGTTTGATGCGAAAGACTCGCCCTTCTGTGTGTGGTCCACATCATACTTTCGGACATCTGCACCTGAGGCCTCATTAACTCACCCCGTCCATCGGTGATTCGTCTCAGGGCCCCACCGACCAAGGGATCAAGATGTCTTCTACCCGCCAAGGTTCTCCGGCCGCTCCGGCCAGCCAGGCCAAAATGACCCGCGATCAGCGTCGCGTCGTGTTCTCCAGCTTCCTGGGCACCACGATCGAGTTCTACGACTTTTTGCTCTACGCCACGGCATCGGCCATCGTCTTCGGACCGGTGTTCTTCTCGAATTTGGACCCGTGGGCCGGCACCATCGCCGCCTATGGCACTTTCGCCGCCGGTTATCTCGCCCGCCCGTTGGGGGGTGTCGTGTTCGGCCACTTCGGTGACCGTCTGGGGCGCAAGAAGCTCCTGGTGATCTCAATGGCCGTGATGGGTGTGGCCTCCACCGCCATCGGGTTGATCCCGTCCCCGGAGCTCATCGGGGCCTGGGGAGCTGTTCTGCTGGTCACTCTGCGAGTGGTGCAAGGGATCGCCATCGGCGGGGAATGGGGTGGTGCGGCGCTGATGGCGCTGGAGCACGCCGATGCGCGCAAGCGCGGCTTCGCCGCCTCGTTCACCAACGCCGGAGCACCGGCCGGCGCGGTGCTGGGCCTACTGGCCATGAGTGCCTTCGCCACCATGCCGCAGGAGCAGTTCCTGGCCTGGGGCTGGCGGGTGCCCTTCCTGTTCTCCTTCTTGCTGCTGCTCGTCGGCCTGTACGTGCGGGCCCGTGTGGCCGAGAGCCCGGTGTTCGACCAGGCCATGAAGCGCCTCGACGAGCAGGCCATCAAGACCAAGACCGCCCGCCCGGCCGCACCGCTGTGGGAGGTGCTGCGCAGTCCGGGACTGCTGATCAAGGTCATCCTGGCTGCCACCTCGGCCTTCGCGCTGCAGACCCTGTTGGCCACGTTCTCCATCACGTATGCCGTGTCCGTGGGGGCAGAGCGTTCCCAGGTGCTGCTTGCCTATGCGGCAGCCGGACTGATCAGCGTTTTCACCACCCTGCTGATGGGCAGGATCTCCGACCGTCTCGGGCGCAAGCCGCTGATGATCGCCGGCAACATCCTGTTCATCCTCGTCCTTGTGCCGGTCTTCTCGCTGCTGTCCACCGGCAACATCGGTCTGATCTTCCTGGCCTTCACCCTGGGCATCGTCACCCAGACCGTCCTCTACGGGCCGATGGCCGCGTTCATCAGTGAGCGATTCAAAACGACCTCCCGCTACACCGGGGCATCCATGGGCTACCAGATCGCCACCCTGCTGGGTGCCGGTTTCACCCCAATCGTTCTGGCCCGGCTCTACGGCGCTGAAGGGCAGTCCCTCACACCGGTCATCCTCTACCTCGCGGCCATCGCGACGGTCAGCCTCATCACGGTGATCACCATGCCCGAGTCAAACGATCGCAATCTGGACGAGCCAGCGCCTGCCCTTACCCCTACTTCTGCCTGACTCGCATACACGCAGCATTCACCTCGAATTGAAGGAGATCCCCGTGAATCTTGGTATCGGCTCTTGGCCGGCCCGGCGAGCCAAGTTGCGCCCGGATGACATCGCCATCGTCTTCGAGGGAAGACAGTGGTCCTACCGTGAGGTCGATCGGCGGGTCACCCGTCTGGCCAACGCGCTGATGGAAGCTGGGGTGTCCAAGGGGGATCGGGTGGCCTACGTGGGGTTCAACCACCCGGCGCTGCTGGAATCCTTCTTCGCCACCGGGCTGATCGGGGCCGTGTGCGTGCTGGTCAACCCGCGACTGAAGCCGGCCGAGGTCGATTACATCCTCGCCGATGCCGGGGCGGCGGTAGTGGCCTACGGGGCCGAACAGGCTGCCACCGCCGAGCAGCTCGCCCCTGAACAACCGGCGCGGACTTGGCTCAGCGTGGACGGAGGTGGGCCGGGAACCCTGTTCGAAGACTTCCTCACCGCTGGCGCCGAGGACCCAGTGGAGGTGGAGGTGGACGAGCAGGATCTGGCGCTGATCATGTACACCTCCGGTACCACTGGCCGGCCCAAGGGGGCGATGCTGACGCACCGCAACCTCTTCTACCAGTACGTCAATGCCCTCATCGGCCAGGACATCCGCCAGGACGAGGTTCACCTGGCGGTGGCCCCGCTGTTCCACATCGCGGGGCTGAACATGCTCACCGTGCCCACCTTCACCCTGGGCGGGCAGATCATCATCCACCGCGCCTTCCGCGCCCCTGACGTGCTCGCCGAAATTGCCGACTCGAAGGTGACTTCCTCGTTCATGGTCCCGGCCATGCTCGACTCCCTCACCCACCAGCCCGGCTTCGACGAAATAGATCTGACCTCCTTGCGGTCCCTGGCGGCCGGCGGCGCGCCGGTGCCGGAGCGGATGATCCGCACCTGGCAGGAACGGGGTGTGGAGATCATGCAGGGCTTCGGGATGACCGAGACCGCCCCGGGTGTGTGCATGCTCGAACCGCGCGACGGGATCGTCAAGGCCGGTTCCGTGGGGCGCGCCATGTTCTTCACCGAGAACCAGGTGGTCGACCTGAACGGCAACCCGGTGGCTGCCGGAGTTCCCGGAGAGGTCATCATTCAGGGCCCCAACGTCATGTCCGGGTACTGGAAGAAGCCTGAGGAGTCGGCCAAAGCCCTGGCCGGGGGGTGGTACCACTCTGGTGACATCGCCGTGGTGGACGAGGACGGCTACATGTGGATCAAGGACCGCATCAAGGATATGTACATCTCCGGCGGGGAGAACGTCTACCCGGCTGAGATCGAGAACGCCCTGCTCAACGTCCCCGGCGTGCGCGAGGCCGCCGTGATCGGTGTGCCGGATGAGAAGTGGGGCGAGAGCGGTCGCGCCTTCGTTGTCCTCGACCCCGGCGCGGAGGTGACCGGGGAGCAGGTGCGTGCCCAGCTCAAGGACCGCCTGGCCGGTTACAAACTGCCCCGGGAAGTGGTGGTGGTCGAGCAGCTTCCGCGCACCACCACCGGCAAGCTACAGAAACAGCTCCTGCGTGCCCAGTCCTAAGAACCGTGGTGGTCCACGGCCATTGACCCCCGTGTCGGCGGCGTCCGCGGCCGCCCCGCCCCCGGGGGCAACCCGTAGTGGCCCCCCGCAGGGGGAAAACCACCGGCCGGCGACACCCCAGAG
>NZ_JAFCWG010000001.1:16561-403769 GCF_049897445.1 Kocuria sp. LHG3120
CCACCACCGGAAAGCTACATAAACCGCTCCTGCGTGCCCAGTCATAACAACGGGGGGGGCCCCCGGCCTTGCCCCCCGGTGGGGGCGGGGCCCGGGACGACGCCGACACGGGGTCAACGATGTCGTGACCGACGTACGTGTCATACCCACGGGCTCGCTCCACGAAGACGTGCAGCTGTGACTCGGCCTCCTGACCCGTGAGTAATAAGTTCGTGTACACGCCTTTAAGAGCGTCGTTCGACGCCTAAATCAATGAGGGCCAGGTCGCGCTCAATCTGGGTCCTGGCGTCTCGGAGGAGATCCAGCAGGGCCTTCTCGATCTGACTGGCGAAACGGCGAGTCTGGGTGGACACCGAGATCGCCCCCACTGGCTCGCCCAACCGATCGTGCACTGCCATTCCCACGGCCGCGACGCCGCGTTCGGTTTCTTCGAAGTTGACGGCGAAGCCCTGTTTGCGTACCCGGGCGAGGTCCTCCGTCAACGCGGTGAAGTTGTCGTGAGTCATGAGGTACGGGTTGTCGCCTCGTGGATTCTCCAGGTACAGCCGGGCGAGCCGGTCCTCCGTCAGTTCCGCCAGCAGTGCTTTTCCCCCGGAGGATTGGTGGGCCAGCATCACGATGCCTTTGCGGTCGTTGGTGGCGTGCACCGACTGTGCCCGGACCGTGCCCAGAAAGCGCACATTGGCGCCCACCCGGATCATCAGGTTCGCTGATTCGCCGCTGCGGCGCGAGAGGACCTCCAAGTGGGGTTCGCACAGCTTGCGGAAGTCCGTGATCCAGGCCAGACGCGCCGGGCCGGCGTCCATCGCCGGGCCGGGACGGTAGATGTGCTCCTCGTCCTGCATCGCGAAACCGCGGTAGACCAGTGTCTGTAGGAGCCGATGCGCGCTGGAGCGCGAGATGTTCAGATGGGCGGCGGCATCCATGACCCGCAGGCTGCCGTAGTCCCGCAAAAACTGCAGCAACTGCAACCCCCGATCCAGCGATCCCACAGCTCCGGTGGGCCGCTCAGGCAAAGGTGGGTTGCGCATAGCGGAATTGTATTCCATGTCACCCCATCCCTTCCGTACGGTCGTGATATGTCTCACACCAACAGCACTTCACTGGAAAATGCCTTCGTCGTCGGCGGCGGGATCGGCGGGCTGGCCACGGCTCTTGGACTGGTCAAAGCGGGGTACTCGGCCACGGTGGTCGAGCAGGCCCCGGCCTTTGGCGAGGTCGGAGCGGGCCTTCAGCTCGGTCCCAACGCCACCCGCATCCTCGACTCCTGGGGCCTGATGGACCAGGTCAAAGCCGTCGGTTGCCTGCCGGAGAATCTCGTCATGCGGGATGCCATCACGGGCGAGGAGCTCACCCGACTGCCGCTGACTGGGGAGTTCGTGCAGCGCTACGGCGCCCCGTATGTCGTCATTCACCGCACCGACCTGCACTCGATCTTGCTGGAAGCTTGCCGCGAGGCCGGGGTGACGTTGCAGACTGATGTCCGCATCGGCGCGGTGGAGCGCACCGAGACCGGAACGCGGGCGGTAGCCGAGGACGGCCAGGCCTTCGAGGCGGATCTGACGATCGGTGCTGACGGCCTGCACTCGGTGCTGCGCCAGGGCATCGTCGGGGACCAGCCGGTGCCCTCCGGCTATGTCGCCTACCGGGGCACCGTTCCTAGCGAAGACGTCCCGACCGATCAGGGACTCAATGATGTGGTGGTGTGGGTCGGTCCTGCCTGTCACGTGGTCCAGTATCGGCTGCGGGCCGGGGCCGTCCTCAACGTGGTTGCGGTCTTCGAATCTCCGTCGTTCCTGCGCGGGGAGGAGGAGTTCGGCGGGGTCGAGGAGCTGGAGGCTGCTTTCGCTGCCTGCCACCCGCGGGTCCGGGAGACCCTCGAGCACATTGGCCGGCATCAGCGGTGGGCGATGTTCGACCGGGAACCGGCCGAACATTGGGGCGAAGACCGGATCGTGCTCACCGGCGACGCCGCCCACCCCATGCTGCAGTACCTGGCCCAGGGCTGCTGCCAGGCCCTGGAGGACGCCAAGACGCTCGAGACTCTCGCCCGTCAGGCCCGCGATACCGGGTCCACCCCGTGGAGCGAGGTCACTCGCCGCTACACCGAAGCCCGCATCCCCCGCACCGCACAGGTACAGCAGCGCGCCCGGATGTTCGGAGAAATCTGCCACGCCACCGGTACGGCCCGTCTGCTGCGCAACGAGCTCCTCGCCCAAGGAGACGTCGACCTTTTCGAGTACACGGATTGGATCTATCAGGACAGGATCCCTGCCCTGCCCACCGAGCCGGCCACGCCGGTGAGCGCCACCCTCGCCTAGTCCCTCCCCCGCTGACCGAAGGAGCACCATCATGAAACTGGCTGTCTTGGACGGCGACCGCGCCGCGATCGTCATCGACGAGGTCGTCTACGATGTCACCGATCATCTGCCCACCCGCGCCGGTCGCTACGGCGGGCCCTGGCTTCCCTGGCTGGAGGAGGGTGGGGCCATCGCGCAGCTGCAGCAGATCGATCTCACCGCCTGCCCGCAGCAGCCCCTGTCGCAGGTTCGCCTGGCGGTTCCGCTGTCGCGGCCGGGCAAGATCGTGGCCGCCCCGGTGAATTATCTCGACCACAAGGTGGAGATGTCTGAGCAGAAGACCATCGCCGAGTACGGGGTTTTCCTCAAGGCCAACACCTCGGTGATCGGTCCCGGGGAGGAGGTCGTGCTGCCCTACACCGACAAGCGCACCGACCAGGAGGGTGAGCTGGCGATCGTGATCGGCCGCACGGCCCGCCACGTGGACGTCGATCAGGCCCTGGACTACGTCTTCGGGTACACCGGTGCCCTCGACATCACGGTGCGCTCCACCGAGGACCGCTCCACGCGCAAGTCCTTCGACACCTTCACCCCCCTGGGCCCGTGGATCGTCACCGCCGATGAGGTCGGGGACCCCGACAACCTCTCCTTGCGCTGCTGGGTCGATGGTGAGCTGCGCCAGGACACCAACACCTCGGAGCTGATCTTCGACGTCGCCGAACTCGTCGCCTACGCCAGCTCCGTCATGACCTTGCACCCCGGCGACGTCATCGCCACCGGCACCCCGGCTGGAGTCGGCGCCCTCTCCGATGGCTCCCTGGTGCGGCTGATGATCCAAAACATCGGCACCCTCGAGGTCCAGACCACCGCACGCCACGCCATTGCCTACGCCGACCGTCCCGGAGCCCGCCACGACGCGCGGGTTCTCCAACAGGGATGAGAGAGAACGACTATCTGACGCGGCATCGACGGCATCGCAATCCTTCCTCACCGAGGCCGGTGCCAGAGCCGTCGCCCCCCATATTGCCGAACCTCCGTTCCGGAAGGAAAGACCATGACTGAGCACAACCTGACCGAGGTGACCCCCGTGCCCGGGGGGCAGCCGGAGCCCAGTGAGGCTCTCGATCGGCTCTACGCCGACTTCGCCCGCAACTCCACGGCACCGCTGTGGACGCAGACCAACGACCTGATGCCCCTGGAGCCGAAGCCGGCGGCGGTGCCGTTCGTGTGGAAGTGGGCGGAGCTGCTGGACATCGCTAAGCGCGCCGGTGATCTGGTGCCCGTGGGACGGGGCGGGGAACGACGAGCCATCGGGCTGGCCAACCCCGGGCTGGCCCCCACCGCCTACGCCACCCCCACCTTGTGGTGCGCCATCCAGTGGCTGGGCCCGCACGAGACGGCACCGGAGCACCGCCACGCCCAGAACGCCTTCCGCTTCGTCGTCGAAGGCGAGGGCGTGTGGACGGTGGTCAACGGGGACCCGGTGGCCATGCGCCGAGGGGACCTGCTGATGACTCCGGGCTGGAACTTCCACGGCCACCACAATGACACCGACCAACCCATGGCTTGGATTGACGGGCTGGACGTGCCCTTCGCCCACGACGTGGACTTCGGGTTCTTCGAGTTCGGCTCCGAACGCGTCACCGATGAGGCGTCCCCGGCGATCTCGCGCTCCGAACGGATGTGGGCCCACCCCGGTCTGACACCCCTGGCCTCCCAGCACGAGCAGGTCTCCACCCCGATCGCCGCCTACCGATGGGAGCACACCGACCGCGCCTTGTCCGAGCAGCTGGCCCTGGAGGATGAAGGCCACCCGGCCACGGTCGAACCCGGTCACGCCGCGATCAAGTACACCAACCCCACCAACGGCGGGGATGTCTTGCCCACGATGCGCTGCGAGTTCCACCGTCTGCGTCCCGGCACCAAGACAGCAGTACGCCAGGAGGTCGGATCCTCCGTCTGGCAGGTCTTCGAAGGATCCGGAACGGTCCTGCTCAACGGCGAACCCCGCCACCTCGTGCGCGGTGACGTCTTCGTGGTTCCCTCCTGGGTGGCTTGGTCGCTGGAGTCCGAGGACCAGCTGGACCTGTTCCGCTTCTCCGATGCCCCGATCGTGGAGCGCCTGCACTTCCAGCGCACCTACTTTCCCGAGGCCGGCCGGTTCCTGCCCGGCAGCCGCGGCTGAGGACGCCACATGGCTGCCCGACATGACCAGGTCACCGATCCGCAGATCACCGCCTCGCTCCTGCTGGCCCGTAGGGGCACCGCCTACTTCTCCCGCTACCTTACCCAGCTCACCGCGGAGGACATGCGGGGACCGTCCCTGATCCCCGGGTGGGACCGGGCGCACGTGGTGGCCCATGTCGGTTACCACGCCCGGGGCCTGGCCCATCTCATCGAAGAAGTCCGTACGGGCATGCCTGTGGCAGAGACAGATCTGCCGCAGGCCCATGACGTCGACTACGGGGCCACCCTGCCCGACGCCGCCCTGCGCAATCTCCACGTCCACGCAGCCGTCCACCTCAACGTCGAATGGCGCGACCTCCCCGCCGAGCGGTGGAGTACGGTCTTCACCCGAGACAACCAATCCTCGGTGCACGTTGCAGATACTGCCTGGCAACGAGCATGTGAAGTGTGGGTCCATGCCGTGGACCTCAACGTCGGCGCACGGCTGGAGGACTTCCCACCGCCACTACTCGAACGTCTCCTCCACGACGCCTTGGACGACTGGAGTGCGCGGTCTGCGCAGAGGGACACGCGCCCGCAGCTTATCCTCCGGCCCACAGATCGGGATGCTGACCACCGCATACCTCACCCCAGGAACACGCTGACGCCCCGGACGGAGGAAGGCGCCGCGCCTGGCCACACCGTGATCATGGAGGGCACTCTGGCTGCCCTGACCCGATGGTGTCTAGGCCGTGGGACCGCTGGTGTGCTCAGCACCGAGGGGGCAGTTCCGGTGCTGCGCCCGTGGACACCGCACGAGGATGCCTGCCCATTCCCGCCTCACGCGTCGTTGCTGATGGTGTGATCGCTCGTGCTGTTGTCGGGGCAGCTCATGCCCTACGGGGGAACCGAGTGGGGTTTGCAGTACCGATCATTTAGCCCGGCCTGCCACGACACCTTTGAGGCTATTCGACCCGCGCACTGCCATTTCCCGGGGCCCTTGAGTCGCCGCACCCAGCATGCGCGTCGAGAGAAGCCGTGCGCGGACTACCCCTCAGCCATAAAGCCACCGATCTTTGGACTCCTCCGCCCCTCTGCAGACAAGGAACCCACGCCGATGCAGCCGTTCACTACCGTCACCGGAACCGGAGTCCCGTTACGGCGCAGCAATGTCGATACGGATCAGATCATCCCCGCCGCCTACATGAAGCGCATCACGCGCACCGGTTTCGAAGACGGCCTGTTCGCCGCCTGGCGCAAGGATCCCCACTTCGTACTCAATGATCCCCACTATGCCCAGGGCCGTGTACTGATTGCCGGCCCCGACTTCGGTACGGGCTCCTCTCGAGAGCACGCCGTTTGGGCGTTGCTGGATTATGGATTTCGAGTGGTGATCTCTCCTCGCTTCGCCGATATCTTCCGCAGCAACGCCGGCAAGGCTGGCCTGTTGGCGGCGCAGGTGTCCGAGACGGACATCGAGGCGCTATGGGAGGTTGCCGAAAGGTCACCCGGCGTGCAGATTACCGTGGACCTGCACCGCCGCTCCATCACCGCCGGGCGACTTTCGCGGGGATTTGACGTCGACGACTACACCCGCTGGCGGTTACTCAATGGCCTCGACGACATCGACCTGACCCTTCAACATTCCAACGCTATCGCCGATTTTGAACAACAACGACCGGCATGGTTGCCCACCACCTTGCCTCACCGGAGGTGAGTCCCTTCGCTGGACCATGCCTGCACAGAGGCATGACGACTCCGGGAAACTGTAGGCCATACCGCGACCGGCAACTCCACACTTCTGCGCCTTCGGCGGCAAAGGGCGAGGCTAGAACGCCACTTGAGTCAATAACTGGCGCCGCTGTTCACGCTCAGCAGGAGCCAACCTCGCCAACGAATGCTCCGTGGCACCAGCCACGACCTCCTCCGCCTCGGCGTACAGCATCCGCCCCGCGGCGGTGGGCGCAATGATCTTCCACCGCCGATCACGGGGGTCGGCTCGACGCTCGACGGCACCCCGCCGCTCCAACTCATCGATGAGTCCCACCATCTGGCTGGGATCCAGGACGAGGAACTCCCCCAAGCTCCCGCTGAGTGGGTTCCTCACCGTTGCAGATGATGGCCCGGACGGAGTAGTGGCGCACCTTCAAGCCAAGATTGGCCAGCCGCCGGTTGGCCTCCGAGGAGCCGATCGAGGCAGCCCGGGCCATGAGGAAGATCGACTCATCGGCCAGCCCCGTACTGACCAGTCGCCCAGCGGCGACGCCAGAGGGCGGGGTAAGAGGTCATGAGGGGGCTCCTGGGTGGCTAGATCGGATGGGACCCATCCTAGAAGTACTTAATAATCTCATCTGTAGCTGAACTAAACTATTGACTTTTTAAACTATCTGACTTGAAATGGTCGGAGAACAGCAGACCACTACGTCGTTGATGTCCGTCACCGCGTACCCATCGAAGGAGTTCCTCCCATGACCGATAACAGCACCGCACCACTGACCGGCAAGGTCGCCGTCGTCACCGGCTCCGGCCAGGGTCTGGGCCTCGCCTACGCTCAGGAGCTCGCCCGCCAGGGTGCCGCCGTGGTGATCAACGACGTCGACCAGGCCATCGCCGAGCGCGCCGTCGCCTCCATCACCGAGGCCGGCGGGCGGGCCGTCGCCGTCGTGGCGCCGGTGGGCTCCACCGAGACCGCCACCGCGCTCGTGACCGGGGCCGTGGAGGCCTTCGGCCGCCTCGACGTCCTCGTGACCAACGCCGGGGTGCTGCGCGACAAGTCCCTGCTGAAGATGACCGACGAGGACTTCGACCTGGTCATCCAGGTGCACCTGCGCGGCACCTTCACCTGCGCCCGCGAGGCCTACCGGTACTTCAAGGAGAACGGGGTGCCGGGGCGGATCATCACCATCGGCTCCCCCACCGGCCAGTACGGCAACTTCGGCCAGACCAACTACGCCGCGGCGAAGGCCGGGATCGTGGGCATGGTCCGCACCTGGGCGCTGGAGATGAAGAAGGCCGGCGTCACCGCCAACGCCGTCATCCCCGTGGCCGCCACCGCCATGACCGAGACCATCCCCTTCTTCGCCTCCGCCGTCGAGGCCGACCGCCGCGGCGAGCCGATGCCGGAGTTCTTCCGCAAGGACCTCGGCTTCGGCAACGCCGCCGACGTCGCCGGGCTGATCGCCTGGCTCGCCTCCGACGACGCCGCGCAGGTCACCGGCCAGGCCATCGGCGCCGGCGGGGACCGCCTGCAGGTCTTCAGCCACCCCCGGCCCGTGGCGACCGAGTACCGCGACGGCGGCTGGACCTTCGAGGCGCTGCGCGAGCAGCTCCCCGCGATCCTCGAGGGCAGCCTGCAGCCGGTCGGCGAGACCCTGCCCCCGCTGCCGGCCGAGCTCCAGCCCGAGACCGCGACCAAGTAAGGAACCGGAACATGGCTTATGAGTACGGGATCGATCTGGCGTCGGTGGACGCCATCGACATGCACGTGCACATCGAGTGCGACGGACACGGGCACTCCTCCCTACCTCCGATCTTGAACGAAGCCTCCACGAAGTACTTCAAGGCCGAGGACCGCTCCCCGTCCCTGGACACCATCGCCGAGCGCTACCGGCAGTGGCGGATGGCCGCCGTCGTCTTCACCGTCGACGCGACCACGGCCCTGGGCCACGAACCGAACTCCATCGAGGAGATCGCCGCCGGCGCGGCCCGCAACAACGACGTGCTGATCCCCTTCGGCTCCGTGGACCCGCTCCAGGGCTCCGCCGCGGTGGAGCGGGCCCGGATGCTCGTCGAGGAGCACGGCGTCAAGGGCTTCAAGTTCCACCCCTCCCTGCAGGGCTTCGACCCCTCCTACGAGCGGTTCTACCCGCTCTACGCGGCGATCCAGGACCTGCGCGTCCCCGCCCTGTTCCACACCGGGCAGAACGGCATGGGCGCCGGGCTGCCCGGCGGGGGCGGGATCAAGCTGGGCTACTCCAACCCGCTGCTGCTGGACGCGGTGGCCGCGGACTTCCCCGAGCTGCAGGTCATCATGGCCCACCCCTCGGTGCCCTGGCAGGAGGAGGCCAACTCCATCGCCACCCACAAGGCCAACGTGTGGATCGACCTCTCCGGCTGGTCGCCCAAGTACTTCCCCGATTCGCTGGTGAAGGCCTCCAACCGGATGCTGCAGGACAAGGTCCTCTTCGGCACCGACTACCCGCTGATCACCCCGCAGAAGTGGCTCGGCGCCTTCGAGCAGCAGTCCTTCACGGACGAGGTCCGCCCCAAGATCCTCAAGGACAACGCCGTGCGCCTGCTCGGCCTCGACGGAGCACGGGCACCCCACGCCACACGATCCATCACGGACACCACCACGGAGGACACGCCATGACCGAAGCACAGACCCAGCCCCAGACCGTCGTCGCCTTCGACGAGGTGAAGAACCTCGTCGGCAAGAGTCTCGGGCACTCCGCCTGGCGGGAGATCACCCAGGAGCAGGTGAACACGTTCGCCGACGCCACCGACGACCACCAGTGGATCCATGTGGACCCCGAGCGCGCCGCCGAGGGACCGTTCGGCGCCCCGATCGCCCACGGCTTCCTGACCCTGTCCCTGCTCATCCCGATGTGGTCCGAGCTCTTCGACGTCACCGGCGTGCGGACCAAGGTCAACTACGGCCTCGACAAGGTCCGCTTCACCTCTCCCGTCAAGGTGAGCTCGCGGATCCGCATGACCGTGACCATCACCGACGTCCAGGAGGTCAAGGGCAACGGGCTCCACGTGGTGGCAGATGCCACGATCGAGATCGAGGGCGAGGAGCGGCCCGCTGTGGTCGCCACCTTCCTCGGCCGCTTCTACGCCTAAGGGCTCCCCTACGGTCAGTGCCCCTCCGTTCACCAGGACGGAGGGAAACTCACGTCGCCCCCCATTGCGCGTGAGGAGTCGGCGCTCTGTACAAAACCCGACGGACCGCCCACTGCGACTTCAGCTGGTCGGTACCGGCAGTTTAGGGATCCACCGGTAGAGGGCGGCCCCCGACATGCCCAGGTCCCGGGCGGCCTGGGTGGCCGGCTCGCCGCCTTCGATGAGGCGCAGCGCGTTACGGATTTGGGAGTCGGTGAAGGCCTGGCGCCGCCTGCCCAGATCCTTGTCGGCGGCTCGGAGTTTGGCCACCAATTCGATGATCCGTTTCCGCTTGATCTCCAACTCCATCTGCGTCAGGGCTGCCATGACGGTGAAGACCATCGAGCCCATCGGGGTGTGGGTGTCCACATCTCCCCCCCCCCACCGAGGTTCAGCACCCGCAACCCGGTTCCCCTGCCCCGCAGCGTCTCGGCGAAGGCCAGCAAGTTGTGGGTCGAGCGCCCCAGGCAGTCAAACGTGGTGATGCTATGAGTGGCGAGACTAGGGATGGTGCGTGCATGGGGTACTCCTCCAGCCGTGCGACCCCGGACGGGGTAGCGCTTCCTGGCAATGGTGAGGAGCGTCTGTGACGTGAACAACACATCTGCCCCGGAATCCGGGACACCCTATGAGACCTACCACATGGTGTCCCGGATCTCGGGACACCATGTGAGACAGGTCACCTTGGGCTCCGTACGGTGGGCGGCACCCCGCCCTACCGGGGGCTCGAGACGGAAGGCCGGCCATGAACCCCATTGCAGATGCAGATACCCCCGACATCTTGATCGCCGACGTGACGATCGTGGGCTTCGGCCCCGTCGGCAAACTGCTGGCGATCCAGCTGGGCCGCAAGGGCCACCGGGTCGTGGTCGTGGACCGCAAGCAGAGCGGCTATCCATTGCCGCGGGCGGTGACGCACTGCTCAGACTTCGCCCGCATCCTCCAGTCGATCGGCCTGGCCCCGGACATCATCCCGGAGGTGACTCTGCCCTACGACGACATGTACGTGTGGCGCAACGGGGAGGGGCGCACCTTGGTGGAGGTCGACTGGAGCGGGCACGGGGAGTCCGGGTGGTACAACACCTACTTCTTCAACCAGCCGGCCCTCGAAGACCGCCTGGACGCCCTGGTGACCGCTCTGCCCTCGGTGACCGTGCTGCGCGGCTGGGAGGCCGGGGAGCTGTCCCAGGACGAAGCCGCCACCCGGACCGCGTTGCGCCGCACCGACGACGGACGCCAGTGCACCGTGATCTCGGACTGGCTCATCGGCGCCGACGGGGCCAGCAGCGCGATCCGCCAGTGGGCCGGGATCCAATGGCACGACGAGGGCTTCTTCTACGACTGGCTCGTGGTCGACGTCAAGCCCGGCCCCGAGCTGAACTTCCCGCACGTAGCTAACCAGGTCTGCGACACAGCCCGGCCGGCCACCATGGTGCCCGGTGGGCCCGGGCGCCGGCGCTGGGAGTTCATGCGCCTGCCCGGAGAGACCCGCGAGGAGCTCAACCGCACCGCGAAGGCCTGGGAACTACTGGCACCCTTCGGGGTCACCCCGGACAACGCCGAACTGGAGCGTCACTCCGTCTACACCTTCCAGGCCTGCTGGGCCACCCGGTGGCGCCGCGAGCGGGTGCTGCTGGCAGGGGACGCCGCGCACCTGATGCCGCCCTTCGCCGGCCAGGGCCTCGGAGCCGGGGTGCGCGATGTGATGAACCTGGGTTGGAAGCTCTCGGCGGTGCTCGAGGGCCTGGCAGGTGAGGCCCTGCTGGACACCTATGGCCCGGAACGCTCCCAGCACGCCATCGCGTTCGTGCGTTTCTCCATGGGACTGGGCCAGGTCATCTGCCTCACCGATCCAGCCGAGGCCGCCGCCCGTGACGCCCGTATGATCACCGAATGGGAAGCCACCCACACAGCCCCCGCCCCGCCCCGCCCCGGTCTGGGCCCGGGCCTGCACACCGGACCCCACGGCGGTGAGCTGGCCCTCCAGGGCCGTGTGATCCACGGCGAGAGCGCACCGGTCCTGCTCGATGATCTGCTCGGCGGCCCCGGTGCCCTCCTTGCCCGTCACGCCGACATGCTGCAGCAGGTTTCTTCGGTTGACCGCCGCGCACTGCAGCGCCTGGGCATCCGCCTTGTGGCCCTGGAGGGCACGGAGGATGCGGGCGCGACGGAGGGCATCCTCGTCGTCAAAGACGTCGAGGGGACCTATCGGAACTGGCTGGATGAGCTCGGCACAGAGGCCTCCCCCGCCGACGTTGTCCTGATCCGACCCGACTTCCACCTCTATGGCACCGGGGGCGCCACTGGTGCCGCGGCTCTGGCGACAGGGTTCCTCACCGGGTTGCACGCCGACACCTTGGTCCTCACCGCCGGCTGACGAGGCCTTGCACCAGCGGTCCCGCACAGCAGGTCGGAGAGATCGCCGGATGGAGCGCTGAACGCTCCACCCGGCGATTACCTTGGCACACCTCCGTCAAACCCCTTACCGCTCTACACTGCCAAGAACCGGCCCCGGTGGCAGATCCCCCGGCCTGGTAAACCCACTGCAACCACGGGAGGACCGCTGACAGGGGCGGGCCGGGCTCATCAGAGCCCGGCCCGCATCCTCGTCTCCACCTGCTCCCCGGCCGCTCGCAGATCGACCGCTGGGTTAAGCCGCTGCAGGCCCTGCAGGATCACGGTGCGCTTGGCCGCAAACCGCCGGGTAGGTACCACCACGGCCACGGCTTGTAACGCGCCGGTGGGCCCGATCTGCGCGGTGGCCACCGCGCAGATGCCCACGTTGTGCTCCTCGACATCCACGGCGGTCCGGGTGGTGCGCACCGTTTCCAGCTCGGCCAGTAGGACCTCACGGTCGGTGGTGGTCGCTTCGGTGAACCGCTGCAGCGGAGCCGGTAGCAGCTCGGTCACCCGCGCAGGCGGCAGGAAGGCCAGCAGCGCCTTGCCGATACAGCTGGCGTGCAGGGAGAAGCTCTTGCCGACTTGGGTGACGCCTTTGAGTCGCTCTGGGGAGGCCACCTGGTCCACGACCACCACCTCGCGGCCGCTGAAGATCGCCAGCTCCACGTTCTCGTTGGTCTCCCGGGCCAGGGCCACCAGCCGGGAGCGGTTGGCGCTGAGCAGCTGCAGGTGCCCGGCCAGACCGAACTTCAGCAACCCCGGCCCTAGGGCGTAGCCGGGCCGATCCGGTAGGCGCACGAGGTAGAGCTCGGCCTCCAGGTCCTGCACGGTGCGGTGCACGGAGGAGCGCGGCAGGCCGGTGCGGGCGGCCAGCTCGGTCAGCGTCAAGGGCCCCCGGCTCTCGGCAATGGCGTCCAGGATGAGGCTGGCCCGCGAGAGGGTCGTCACCGCGTCACCCTAGCTCAGCTCGCAGCGGTCCAGGTACGGGTCACGGTCAGTTCCCGCACCGACCAGTCCTTCTCGGCGATGAGCAGCTCGTACTCCCCGAGAGTGTGGAGCACCGGGGCCGAGGGGGCGAGCACCCACCGGGTGTAGTGCGCCCGGGCCCGCCACGTCCCCGGCTCCTGAGCCGGTTCCACGACCAGGTTGGACACATCATGGCGATGGCCCACCGGAGCGCTCCACAGACCGGCGAAGAAGGCCCGCGCGCTCTCGGCGTCGTCGGATCTGCCGGCGGGGAACCGCACCCGGGATCTACCGAGCAAGTTCACGACGGCGTCGACGTCCTTGCGGTCGGCGATCTCCGTGTAGCCGTGCAACAGATTCGCGACCCGGTGCCGGGCTTCTGCCGCCCCGGCACTCACCGGGATTCCTCGGCGTGGGCGGCCTGCCACTGACGCACCCAAGCGCGGCCGTAGTCGTTGCCGTGCGGGGTCCGCAGCACGGTGTGGATGTGGAAGTGCTTCGGGATGTCGTAGTCCAGGAACACCCCGCAGTGGTGGTCCAGCTCGGCGATGACCACCGGGGACTGGATCCGGTAGTAGAACACGTCCCCGGACTCGTGGCCGCCGATCCAGCTGAACCACGTCTCGTCCAGGTGCTCGGCGATCTCCCGCATCCGGGCCGTACGCGGGCCCTCGGGCAGGGGCAGGACGAACTGCTCGGCGATCGACAGCACCAACCGCTGCGCCTCGTCCGGCATCTCGGCCACCCGGATCCCCTCGAACGGGATGACCCGGTTGTCCTGGAACGCCCCGGCCAGGTGCCGCTCGTCCCCCGGATGCACCCGGCCGGCGGGCATGGCCGGGTCCACCATCTGCTCATAGACGGTCGCTGCGGCCCGCTGATCGGCGGGCAGGGCGGCCATCAGCTCGGTGCCCAGGCGGATGCGGTCCCCGAAGGCGGCCGTGCCGGCGTGGGGGCCGGCGTCGACCTCATTGGGCTCGGCACCGAAGAACACCGGGCCGATGGCCATGCGCCCCTCGACCACCAGACAGTTGACCGCGCAGTGGTGGCCGTACAGCTGCCAGCCCCACGGGGCGGTGGGGTGCGGGGTGCCGTAGAGGGCGATGTTGTAGCTGAACTCGTTGAGCACATTCTCCAGGCCCACGACCTCCCCGAGGAAGCCGTTGATGAGCATCATGTCGTGGGCCAGCCGGTAGCCCTCCGGGCTCAAGGACGTCTCCATCAGGGCCAGCGCCTTCTCCCGCACCTGCTTGGGCTGGAACTCCAGGCGCAGACCGGTGTCGAACTGCATGAACTCCGGATTCGCCCAGGTCTGCCACTCCACCGCGTCCACCGCGTGGGTCAGCTTTTCCCGATCCTCCTCCGACACCGCCGCCAGCAGCGCCTCGGCCGCGGCCACCATGGCCACCACCGGGGCTTCCTCCCCAGGCTCGGCCGGTGCCAGCGGGTACAGCCCCTGGCGCAGGATGCCGCCCTCGGTCACCCCGCGGAACTTGTTGAGGTACAGCGGGGTCCAGCCGCGCACCAGTTCCCCCGTGAAGGTCCCCGGCTCCCGGGCGACCTCCCGGTAGGCGTATGCGTCCAGACCCTTGACCTCCGTCAGGCGCGGGTGGTCGGCGGGGTAGAGGTACTGGCGGAACTCGGCGGTGGACTGGATCGTGGACTCGTTGCTGGACTCGACGTCGGTCATGGCGCACTCCCTCGTGCTGGTCGAATGGCTCGTGCTGATCAAGTAGGTGGGCGGGTCAGTGGGTGGTGTTGTGGTCGGCGACAGCGACGCGAACGGCCTCGACGTCACCGGCGGCGATGGCCTCCACCAGCGCGGCGTGCACCCGGTGCCGCTGCGTGCGGTAGGCGGCCGCGGCCGGGTCCTCGGCGTCGAAGCGCGAGGACGCCGTGGAAGACAGATGGCCCAAAGTGCCGGTATAGACCGCCCGGGCCATGGCGTTGGGAGCGATCTCGGCGATCCGGGCGTGCAAAGCCCAGTTGGCGCGCATGAACCCGTCCCAGTCCCCGGCCGCCTCCATCTCCCCCAGCAACCGGCGCAGGTCCCCGACGTCGGCGGCCGTGCGGCACCGGGCCGCCCCGACATCGATGAGCTCCTCGAGGTGGTCCCGCAGCTCGATCGCATCCAGTACCGCGGAGGGGTGCTCGTCAACGCTCAAGAGCGTGTGGCGCAACCGCACCACCGGCGTCGGCTCGGCCATAAACAGGCCCCCGCTGCGCCCCGGGCGGATCTCCAGCACCCCGCGTTCGCGCAGCAGCCGCACCGCTTCGCTCACCGTGGAGCGGGCGTACCCGCTCTCCTCCCGCAACGACTGCAGCGTCCCCACGAAGTCACCCGGTTGCAGCCCCTGACCCCGGATTCGATCGTCCAGGGCCGCAGCCAACTGCTCGGCCCGCGATCGCGGGCCCGGCAGCTTGAGGGCTTCAGCCTCGACGGAGGAAATCGGTGCTGTCCCGGAATCCTGGCCAGGGGGATGTACCGCCCCTGTGTTCTGTGTCATGCTCCTATTCAAGCACAAAAGATGCGAATGTTTTAGAGGTTTATGTGTGGCCGGGACACCCCGGCACCGGAAGGGGCAACGCATGAGAATCGTCGGAATCCGCCGCCACGGAGGCCCAGTGGAAGTCGCCACCCTGTCCCAGGACGGGACCGAGGTCACCGTCCTGGCCGGGCTCGAGGAGTTCTGGCTCGACGCCCCCGCCCACCTCTCGGCTGCCGCCTCCGCAGAGGTGCTGCCTGCCGCCGAGGTGGAGTTCGTGCCCCCGGTCCTGCCCGGGGCACGGGTGGTCTGCATCGGGCTGAACTACCTCAAGCATGTGGCCGAGGGGTCCTACAAGGACCAGCAGCTGCCCGAACACCCCACGCTGTTCGCCCGCTGGACCCAGTCACTGACGGTCGGCGGGGCGGAGGTGCCGGTGCCCGCCAACGAGGACGGGCTGGACTGGGAGGGCGAGATCGTCGCTTGGGTCGGCGGCTCCCTCGTGGACGCCACCCCGGAAGAGGCCCTGAGCGCCGTCGTGGGCTACTCAACCTTCAACGACCTCACCGCCCGCCGGGCACAGAAGCTCACCTCCCAGTGGATCCTGGGCAAGAACAGCGACCGCTCCGGGCCGCTGGGCCCGATGGTCCCGGCCGCCGCAGTCGGGGACCTGCGCGACGGCCTCCAGGTGGTCACCCGCGTCAACGGCGAGGTCGTCCAGGACGGCAACACCACCGAGATGGTTTACACGGTCGGGGACACCCTGGCCCACATCTCCCGCACCTTCACCCTCCGCCCCGGGGACCTGCTGGCTACCGGCACCCCGTCGGGGGTGGGCTACGCCCGCGACCCGCAGTGGCTGCTGCAGCCCGGCGACGTCGTCGAGGTCGAGATCGACAAGCTCGGGACCCTGCGCAACACCGTGGTCGGCAACGACGCCCGCCACGCCGCCACGGAGACCGCCGCCGGGAAGGCCCTGCGATGAGCACCCCCGGACCCCTGGCCGGGGTGACGGTCCTGGATCTGAGCCGGGCGTTGTCCGGGCCCTACTGCTCCGCCCTGCTGGCCGACCTCGGGGCGCAGGTGATCAAGATCGAAAGCGCCAAGGGCGGAGACGTCACCCGGCTGTGGCCCCCGTTCGAGGACGAGCATAGCCTCTACTTCGAATCCACCAACCGCAACAAGTCCTCCATCGCCCTGGACCTCTACTCCCCCGACGGTCAGGCGATCCTGCACCGCCTGGTGGAACAGGCGGATGTGCTGCTGGAGAACTTCCGCCCCGGGGTGCTGCCCAAGCTCAGCCTGGACTTGGAACAGCTACGACGGGAGCGGCCCGAGCTGGTGATCGCCTCCATCACCGGTTTCGGCACCACCGGGCCGCTACGCGAGGCCGCCGGTCTGGACCAGGTCGCCCAGGGCATGGCCGGGCTAATGTCGGTCACCGGCCCCGACGCCGAGCACCCCTACCGCTTCGGGGTGCCCATCATCGACATGGTCTCCGGGATCTTCACCGCCCTGGGCATCGCCGCCTCCCTGGCTGGGTGCGCCCGCACCGGCCAGGCCACCGCAGTGGCCACCTCCCTGCTGGAATCGGCCCTGGCCCTGTCGGCTTTCCATGGTCAGGGATATCTGAGCACCGGCAAGATCCCCACCCCGCAGGGCAACGACCATGCCTCGCTGACCCCTTATGGCACCTTCCGCACCGCCGACATCCCGCTGATCATCGCCGTGGGCAACGAACGCCAATGGGTCCAGTTCTGCGCACTGCTCGGGGACCCGGAGCTGGCCACCGACTCCCGGTTCGTCACCGGGCGGCTGCGCACCCAGCACCGCGCCGACCTGAAGCAACGGCTGGAGGAATTGCTGGCTGCCCGGCCGGCCGCAGCATGGATGGAGACCATTCGTGCCGCCGGGATTCCGTGCGGACCGATCTACACCTACGAGCAGGCCTTCGCCGACGGGCAGGTCCGCGCCCTGGACATGGTCCAGCACCTCACCCGCACCGACGGCTCCGCCCTGCCGCTGCTGCGCGGGCCGCTGAGCCTGGACGGGGTGCCCACCGCGGTGCACAAGGTGCCGCCGCAGTTGGGGGAGGACACCGTCGACATCCTGACCGGCGCCGGCCTGACCCCCGAGCAGATCGACGACCTCATTGACCGCGGGGTGGCGCACACACCTCGGGCCCACGCCTCGACCACCGGAGGACCCCGATGACTGCTGAACCGATCCCCGAAACCTCCACCGGCGCCCTGAGCGTGCACCGCCAAGGGCCCGTGGCATGGGTGGTGCTGGAGCGCCCCGAGCGGCGCAACGCCCTGTCCCCGGCGATGTGGGCGGATCTGCCCGCCCTGTTGGAGGAGCTCGACGCCGACCCGGGCGTGCGGGTGATCGGCCTGCGCGGTGCCGGTGGGGTGTTCTCGGCCGGGGCCGACATCGCTGAGGTCTTCGACTGCCTGGGCGAACCCGGCACGGGCCTGCCCCGCGGCGGGTTGCTCACCGAGGCCGAGGTGGCCCTGACGGCGGTGCACAAGCCCACCGTGGCCGCCCTGGAGGGGTACTGCATGGGTGGGGCCTGGATGCTGGCCGGGGCCTGCGACCTGCGCATCGCCACCACCTCCCTGCGCATCGGGCTGACCCCGGCGAGGATTGGCATCATTTTCCCGGCCACCGGCATCCAGAACCTCGTGCGCCTGGTCGGCCCCGGGGTGGCCTCCTACCTGCTGCTCACCGGGGACACCGTCACCGCCGCCGACGCCGAGGCCTGGGGCATGCTCACCCGCGTCGTGAAGGATGAGCACTTCGAGACGGTGCTGGGCGAGATTGTCACCGGTCTGGCCCAGCGGTCCCAGCTGACCATGCAGGCGCACAAGCACCTCATCCGCCAGACCCACAGCGCCGAAACGGAGGCCGCCGCCTTCGGCACGGACGAGATCTCCGAGGCCCTTTTCCGCCAGGTCCTCGACGGGCCCGACGCCCGGATCGGCCAACAGGCGTTCCTGGCGAAGAAACACCCCCGATTCGAGTGGTCCGGGGAACACTTCTGGGCTGAGTGGCACCGGCGGCTGACGGCCAGCGGCGGATTTCACCGGCAGCGTGCAGGAGGTCGCCGATCCCGCCGACCGTTCCGGGCCCTCCGTTCATAAGGGGACCGATCCGTGCAGAGCTCGGTGTTCCACCACCTCAACCTCGAGCTCCAGCCATTCGATGCCACCGCCGCCATCGGAGGAACCCTTGCTGTTGCCGCTCTGCGGCGATGGATCCCACACCCAGAGGAAGCTCGATGCCTGCCATCCCCTCCCGGCCCCGTCCTCGGGAAGACGCATGGGCGTGCCGTGGGATGTTGGGCGGAGAGACCAGCGGCCTGCTCCGAGGGGTGTCCGAGCAGGCCGCCGATGTGGCCTCAGGGGCCGGGTCGGGTCAGCGTTCGATGACGGGCAGGTAGAGGTGGCTGTCGAACTGGCCCCCGGTGTGGATGATGTGGTGGCCGGCGTTGTGTAGCGGGGCGAAGACGATCTCGAACGGACCGCTGTAGCGCTGGATCGGGGCGCCCTTGACGATGACTCGCAAGGTCTCGCCGGGTTCGAAGACGACGCTGTTTGGCCAGATCTCGATGTCCACGGGCACCGGGGTGCCGTGCACGAGCCAGTGGCGGTGGGTGTGGGAGTGCCAGGGGCGTTCCGGGGTGGAGCGTTCCTCGTCCAGAGCCCGGTGCGAGACCCGCAACCAGCCGAAGCCCATCGGGCCATCGTTGTACATCTGAGAGAACGTGAATGGCACCCGGCTCCCGTCCGGATCGAGCTTCTCCACCCCGACGAACAGGTCGGCGTCGTTGCTCAGGTCGGTGGAGATCCACAGCCTCAGCTTGGCGTTGCCGGTCATCTCAGTGCGTTCCCGGAAGCTGAGGTCGAAGGTCGCCGACCCGTCCTCGTCGGTGGAGACGTAGGAGACCGTGGAGGCCGTTTCGGGGCGCTGGTCGCCCAGGGACCCTTCGGCGGCGTCGAGCCACAGGGTGCGGTAGCTGACATCGGGCAGGGGCCAGTCGGGCTCGTCACGGAAGCTCCACTGGTCCTCGCGGGTGCGCACCCCGATGCGCACCCGGGGCCAGTTGGCCACGTCGTTGTCGGCGTCCATCAGGTAGCGGTCGAAGAACTCCTTCTGGCGTTGGACGGATTCGGGCTGGTAAAACCCTTCCCATTCCTTGTCGCCGCGGATCTCCAGGAACTTTTCCGGTGAGCTGATGCCGCGCCACGCCTCGATGGTCCCGCGCAGGTGCAGGTTGTTGGGGAACTCGGTGACGGCGTAGGCCGGGACCTGGACCGCCTCCCAGTCGGCGACCCGGCACTGCCAGTACTCATCGAAAGTGGGGTGGTCGCGCATCCCGGCTTCCATGTCCTCGACGCGCTGCCGGCCGGTGCCGGTGAGCATCATCCAGCCGTGGATGAAGGGGAAGGAGGGGATGCCCCCATGTAGATAGGCCTCCCGGTAGCAGTCGCTGGCCGCGTCCCAGGGCAGGATCGCGGCCAGGTGCGGCGGTCGGGTCGCCGCTACCGACCATGCGGTCATCGCGAAGTAGGACACCCCGCCCCATCCGACTTTGCCGGTGCACCAGTCGCGTCCCGCCAGCCACTCGACGACGTCGTGGCCGACCCAGGCCTCTTCGGGGGTGAAGAAGGTCGCATCACCTTCGGAGTACCAGTTGCCCACCCCGTCGACGATGGCGATGGCGTAGCCCCACGCCGTCCAGCGCACCGGGTCGAACTGTTCCCACGGCACGAACTCCGAGAGGGTCTCGAAGGGGATGCCGGAACCGGCCCACATGGTGGCGATGTCCAGGTGGGGGTGCTTGCCGAAGGGGGCGTAGCCGACGATCACCGGGGCCTGGACCGCGCCCAGGGGCCGGAAGACATCGGCGTAGACGGTGCCGCGTCGGGTGGGGATCGCCACGTCGCGCTCGATGAGCATGTTCCCGTGCTCCTCGGTGCGGTACCCGAACCCCGGGTGGGGCTTGGCGCCGAGCAACGGCTCGGTGGGCGCCCGGCCCGGTCGGTAGGTGCGGCCCAGGCGCGCGTCGGTCCGGGCCTGCTCCTCGCGGGTCCAGGCCGGGCCGGTGCGGGTGCTGGTCTCTTCGGTCACTGCAGGGCTCCTTCGGCGGCCGGGACGATGGTGTTCCACTGTCCCCAGGCCCGTTCGGTGGTCAAGGTGGATGCTTCGACGCTGGCGGGGTTCTCGACCGCCGGCCGCGGTGGGGCATCGGCCCCGGAGTAGTCCCACACCACCCGCTCCACTACGACCATGGAGAAACTGCGCTCAGCGTCGATGAACTGGCTCTCCAGTTCCTGGCAGACGGGGTCCGCCTCGCGGCGTCGCCGGAAGCTGCGGGCCGCCTCGGGGGTGGGGAACCACAGCTCCTCGATGGCGGTGTAGGTCTGCACCCCGCCCATCTCAAACAGGGTTCCCTGGAACATCGCCGCATCCAGGGGCAGCTGGGTGTTCTGCACGTAGCGACGCAGGTCGTTGCCGTCGGCGGCCAGCTCGTAGATCCGCTCGGCGTATTCGTCGCGGCCGCGCTTCTCGAAGGTGTCCCGGTCCACCCCGGCGGCTGGCGCCAGGAAGTTCACCACCTTCACCCCCGTGCCCGGGACGATGCCGGGACCGAAGGACCGGTCGGCGACCACCCCGGTGAGCTCGATGACGAACTCCTTGTCTCCGAAGGCGTGCGGCTGCATCCGCCGCGGGTAGTCCTCCCCGCCGAAGATCTCCTTCAGGGCATGGACGTCAGGCATCATGTGGTTGGCGATCGAGTACCACCCCTTCTCGTGCCGGCCATAGGGGAACGCCTCCTCCGGCACCTCGTCGGGGGCCCTGTGCTGGGAGTACTTGATGAACCCCGCCATCACGCTCGGGGTGGTGAGCATCAGGGCCACATGGATGACCCCCCACTCGTAGTCGAACATCTCCCGGTCCGCACCGGGCCGGGGGCGAGAGGCCAGCCAGAAGTTGATCATCGTCGGTCCTTTCCCACAGGCTCCAGCTCCACGGTGGATCTGGACCTGCCTCCAGGATGTGACACGGAGCACACTTGGTCCATGTCGAAATAAGCGGAGATCATTAACAAAACCTGAACGATCGCCGGGGGTAGCGCCGGGCGGCCCCACCGGTGCCGCGCGCCCCCTCCGGGTTGACCCCGCCAGGGCCTGTCCTGGGTCAGGAGGCGGTCGAGCCAGTGGGGAAATACTCGTCGACCAACCCGGCGAAGCGCCCTAGCAACGTGGAGGCGGGACGTTGGAGCAGAGACATGTTGAACGGTGCGCCGGGGATATCCGTCACCGCCGCCCAGCTCACCCCGGGGTGGTGCGTAGCCAGAGCCACAGGCTCGGGCACGAGGTGGACCCCCAACCCGGTGGCGACCATGGCGAAGGCCTCCTCCAGGTTGCGCACCTGCGGTCCCCGCCGAGGCCGGCCACCGTCCGGGCGCGGATCCACCAGTGCCCAGCTGATGTAGCGGTCATCGGTGGCCTCCGGCACCAAGAACGTCGCCGCGGACAACTGCGCCACCGAGGTCTCGCCGCCATCGGAGTCGCTCAAGCTGGTGGGGTCGCTCAGGCCGGCGTCGGAACCGGCGTGGAGAAGCACGACCCGTCGGGCCGTGGTCAGCGTCCGGGTGGCCACCCCGTCCAACCAGTTCGGACCCCAGGAGAACACCACATCGACCTCACCATCCCGCAGGGCGGAAGCGATGCCGTCACGGGTGACGTGGCGAAACTCCAGACGGGTCCCAGCCAGGCGCTCCGGAACCGCCGCGAACACCTCCGACAGCAGCTCCGGAGCCCCCACATGCACGAACCCGACCCGCACCACCGCCTCCTGGGCCCGACTCGACCAATGGCGAATGCGGTCGTGGACATTGATGGCCTCCTGCGCCAAGGGCAACAGATCCCGTCCCTCGGCCGTGAGTTCCACCCGGCGCGAGGAACGGGCGAACAAGGACGTGCCCAGCAAGGCCTCCAGGCGGTGGACCTGCTGGCTCAGAGCTGGAGTGGTCATGTGTAACGACTGTGCTGCCCGGGTGAAGTGCAACTGCTCCGCCACCGCCACGAACGCCCGCAAAGCAGTAATATTGGGTTCCGCCACGCCCCGCCCTTCATAAAAGTTCCCTTAACGGTAGAAACCGGCTGTGGCGAAGGCAACACGAGAGGCTGTCTCATCGGCACCTCTGGCGCTGCACATCTTCTCCTCGCATAGAGTGTGGCCGCTCGTCCTCGCGGATCGCCCACCAATGGGGCACCTGCCGCACGGCCCCGTCCTGGAGCATGGACGGGGTCGAGAAGTTGGCGGACATCTGCGGAAGGAGACCCTGGCTGGGTTCCTGCGGTGGTTGCACCACCTCGGGGCTTAGGGTGTCACCACCGCGCGCGTCCAGCCAGTTCGCCTTGCTTCTACAGCACGGGAGTCCTCCTGCTCAGGGAGCGGGACGGTGCAGGCGGTGCAGCACGAGTGCCAGCTGGAAGCGCAGGCGTCCGTGCGGGTCAGTGACGGACCATCCCAGGGCTCTTTCGGCGCGGAGGAGTCGTTCCTGGAGGGTGGAATGGTGGATTCTTAGGTGCGCGGCGGCGGCACGCAGGCTGGTGGTGGAGGCGACGGCATCCAAAGTGATGAGGACTCCCGGGGTCGTGGTGGCGGCGCGCTGCAGGGCGATTTCGTCTGGGGTCAGTGGGGTGTTGGGGCCTACGTGGTGGGCCAGCAGGGCCAGTCCCCCCATCTGTTCGGCGTACACAGTCCGAGGACCGGGGTCCTCGGGTGTGCCTTCGGCGCTCAGGCGTAGTGCCACCTGGGCTGCTGTCCAGGAAGCGGGCAATTCCAGCACCGGCACTGCCGGCCCAATTCCAGCCCGAAAGGCCCCAGAGGATGCGTCGGGAGCAGGGGTCATGACTTGGATGTGCGCCTTCCCTCCGGGCAGGGCGAGGGCCCGGGCCAGCGTGGAGATCGGCAGACCCATGGCTCGAGCGGCGTGCCGTCGGGTGGACTCCGGCACCTCAGCATCGATGAGCACCTGCGCCCATTCAGTGTCACCGGGTCGGGCTTGTCCCCGGCCGCGAGTGCGCTCAAGTACCTCTCGAGCCAGAGTGGCAGCGCGCTCGAGCACCACCGCGTCAACAGTGCGGGCCGGGCCGGGGCGTTCGATCCATAGCACGGCATTGTCACCGTCGTCACTGCCGAGCGAGGCGCTCAACCACTGCGGGTCCAAGGCTTCTGGATCATAGTGGGATACCCCGTCCTCACCCACGCGCAGGTGCACGTGGCGGCCGGGATCCACGATCCCGGCCGCGGCCCCGGTCAGAGTTACGGCCCCGCGCACGATGGCCGACAGGCCCGGACGGGATTGGGCCAGGGTGTCGAAGTAGGTGATCGCCCGTAGGGCGGCGCCGGCCTCGGGGTCCAACGCTGACAGGCGCACAGTCAGGTCCTTCACCGCTTCATCGTCCTCCCGCCGCGACCATCCCGCCAGGGTGGTCCTACCGCTGCATTGGTAGAACCACCCTGCCGGGATGGTGAGACTCCCGGTGGTCTCAGCTCTCCAGCAGGCGCCGCAGCCAAGCCAGTCGCGCCGCCTTTGCCTGCTGAGAAATTGGAGCGGTGGGTGCGAAGAGGTCGAACCCGTGGCACCCCCCGGGCCACACGTGCAACTCCGCGACACCACCGGCAGCCCAGATCCGGCTGGCGTAGGCGACGTCCTCGTCGCGGAAGGTCTCGGCCGAGCCGACATCGATGAACGTTGGGGGCAATCCGGACAAATCCGTAGCCCGGGCCGGGGCCGCGTAGGGGGATACCTCCGGGCCCCCGCAGGTCTCCCCCAGCAACGCCGTCCACCCGGTATGGTTGGAGGCCTGGTCCCACACGCCTAGCCCGGCCATCTGGTGGGCTGAGACGGTGTTGTTGCGGTCATCGAGCATGGGGCACTCCAGCAGCTGTCCCGCAAGCTGCGGCCCACCCCGATCGCGGATCAGCAGTGCGACAGCGGCGGCCAGTCCCCCACCCGCACTGCCGCCGGCTATGACGATCCGCTCCGGGTCGACCCCCAGCTCCTCGGCGTGCTCAACCGTCCACACCAGACCCGCGTAACAGTCCTGCACCGGCCCGGGGTGTGGAGTCTCCGGAGCCAGGCGATAGTCCACCGACACCACTGCCATACCCAGCTCTTGGGCCCAGTCCAGCACCTCGGGTAGGCCGGTGCGGCTGTCCCCGACCACCATGCCCCCACCGTGGATGTGGTAAACGGTAGCCACCGGATCGCCGCCCACTGCCGCCGGCCGGCAGATCAACACGGGCACCTCAGGCGCGCCCTCCGGGCCTGGGACCAGTCGCTCCTCGACCTCGAAGAACCCACCGCGGGCCAGCTCCTCATTCGACGGCGGCTCTATTCCCGGCCTGCCCTGGCGCAGTACAGGAATGGCCTCCAAGGTAAAGGCATCCGGCGGCATGAATTGGTTGAGAACCTGCACCGCGGCCGCGACCTCAGGGTCGAACGGCGGGGGCGGTCCGACCTCGACGACGGGTGGTGCTTGCACAGACTCAGTCATGGAAGGCTCCTTCAACATCGACCCGACACCTTGTGTGATGTCGCTCACGCCAGCATGGTGCTTATTTGTCTTACAGCAGAGCCGTCGAACGGCGGAAACGCCCCGCCGAATGGCGGGTATCTTCATTGATGGACCCTTGCCGGTCCGACTGTGGGTGTGTTGGTACTTCGGCGAGAAGCCCGGTGTGGTTGATGCCCGTCTATCCCGCGCGGTGAAAAGCCAGATCCCGTGCGACATGCGCATCACGATGTCCACAAGAGAGGCCGGACTCAGATCGTCGTCGCTTGCGGCAGCTCGCGGATCCGTCGGTAGAGGGCGGCCCCGACATGCCCAGGTCCCGGGCGGCCTGGATGGCCGGCTCGCCGCCTTCGATTGTCAGCGCGTTGCGGATTTGGGAGTCGGTGAAGGCCTGGCGCAGACTGGCCGCTGCTGAGCGGCGACGACCGATCGCGGTACGGCGATCTCGTTGCCGCCCGGCTCGCTGAAGGCGAGCGAACGCAACAGAGGCCGGATACTCGGATGGCCTCACCCGCTCTTGTCGCGCTCGACGGAGCGTCGCCGTCGCGGGCCGCATGCGTTACGGTGCTGCTACCGGTGCGCCGAATCGCTCCGCGACGGGTCGGCGGGTGCAGGCTCCACGAAAACGGACCGGACGTCGACGATGCCGGACGGGTCGAAGCCGGCCATGTCGGCTGCGAACTCGGCGCTGTGCATGAAGGTCTTCGTGGCCTCGGCAGGATCAGCGCCGTTGTCGTACTCGACCAGGGCGACAAGGCGCGGGACGTCCGCTGCTACTTCCCGCCACACGTGGTGTGTGGTGATGCCATGAGCGGCGAGACTAGGGATGTGACGCTTCCAGTGCACGCTTGCGTACTGGTCGAGAGCCTCCACCGAGGCGAGTGTGTAGGTGCGGATCTCGAGCATGGAATGTTCCTTTCAGATGCTGTGGATGAGCGGAGTGCCACCGCATGACCCGATGGACGGCCCGCAGAGTCACACCGCCGACGGGGCGGGGGTCACCCGGCCGACGGCCAGCAGCGGAGCATCGCGCCCCAAACCATGGTCAATAATCTGCCGAGTGTAGAGAGCAGCGCGTCGGTCCCATGGGTACCGTGCTGCTTGAACAAAGGACGCTTGGGCTTTTGCGGTGGCCAGGGGTCGGCACCGCCCTGAAGGATCAAACACGGGGCCTCGAGGATGTGTTGGCGTGGGACATTCCACACCCCCAGCCATTGTCGCTGTTCCGGTTACTTCGTGGGTGCCCGTCCGGACACGGCAGCAGCCTCCCGGTCGGAGGTCAGGGTGCCCGCCGTCAGCTCCTGGAAGGTTTGGGCGACCCAGTCGGCGACGAAGGCGCTGACGTAGGGCAGGTGGTCCAGGCCGATGTGCTCGGCCCCGCCCTCTTCCTTGGTGAAGATGCGCAGCTGCCGTTTGGGGCTGTTGACGGCCTGGTCGTAGGAGCGGTGGGCGTACTCGAGGGGGATCTGGCGGTCGTTCTCCCCGTGAAGGATCAGGAAGGGCACGGTGATGTTCTCCACGACACCGTCGAGGTGGACGTCGTCGGCGAAGTCGATGAAGGTGTCCAGGTCGTCGTGGCCCCAGACCCACATCACGTGCTCCCAGTAGTGGGGAACGGGCCGCTCCCCCTCTTTCTGCAGGCGGCGGCGCTGGACCGCGCCCCAGTTGTGGTTCGCCCCCCAGGCCACGACCAGGGCCAGGCGTTTCTCGAAGGCCGCCGCCCTGGGGGCGTAGTAGCCGCCCAGGGACCAGCCGGCCAGCCCGATCCGCGCCGGGTCCACGTCCTCGCGGGTCTGCAGGTAGTCCACGCAGGCGGTGGCCCATTCCTCGGTGTCGATCTGGGAGGTCAGTCCCTGCAGGCGCAGGGCTTCGCCGGTGCCGGGGGTGTCGACCATGAGGGTGGAGATCCCGCGGGCGGCCAGCTCGGCGCCGTGGCCGGAGCAGTAGATGTGCTCCTTGGTGGAGTCCAGCCCGTTGAACATGATCATCACCGGAGCCGGGCTCTCGGCGGTGGCCGGGGCCTGGGTGAAGTAGGCCGGCAGGGTGGTGTCGCGGAAGGGAACCTCCACCCGGGTGGTGGCCGGATCGGCCAGGGCGAAGGAGCGTTCCATGAGGTCCAGGCAGCGACGGTAGGTGTCCAGGCGCCCCTCGGAGCCGGCAGCCTGCATGCGTTCGGCGTTGATGAGGTAGTTGGTGGCCCGGACGTAGGTCTGCCCGGCGGTGCGGGTGCGGCCGGTGGCCTCCATCTCCTGGGCCTGGGTGACGAGCTGGTCCACCAGTCCGGTCCAGGCGGTGAGGAAGTCTTGCGTGCCGACGTCCTCGTTGGAGGTGGCCACATCGCGCAGCGGGCGGCAGGCGCGGTCGACCTCGTCGATGAGGCCGCCGCTGTTGAGGGCGGCGACCACCCCGAGGTTCCAGACGTAGTTGCCGGGGAAGTACTCGAACACAGCAGGTCCTTTCGTAGAACGGGGAAGTTAGGGTCAGCCGGGCAGAACGGCCGACCAGCCGCCGTCGACCATGAGGTTGGTCCCGGTGACGTAGGATGCCTCCTCCGAGGCCAGGAACAGCGCACAGGCTGCGACCTCCTCCGCCTCACCCACCCTTCCGAGCGGGATGTGGCCGGCGATTGCGCGCATCGGGTGGTCCTCGGTGAGCAGACTGGACTCGGTGGCTGGGGTGCGGATCATCCCGGGACTCACACAGTTGACCCGGATGCCGGCCGGGGCGCCCTCGGCGGCGAGCTGCCGGGTCATTGCCACGACCGAGCCCTTGGTCGCGGTGTGCGCCAGCCGGGCGTTGGTCACCGACCCGGTGACGCCGGCGGTGGAGCCCACCAGCACCACCGCCGCCCGCCGCGCGGCGGTGAGCAGAGGCCAAAATGCGCGGACTGGGAGGAACACGACGTCGACCTCGTGGCGGAAGTTCCACTGCCAGTCCGCGTAGGAGATCTCCTCCACGGGTGCGAATCGGGTGGCGGCGGCGTTGGCGTAGAGCACGTCCACGCGCCCGTGGGCAGTACCGACGTCGGCGGCCCAGGCGGCCACAGCGTTTTCGTCGGTGAGGTCCACCTGACAGGCGTTGTCGGCGGTGCCGCCTGCGGCGCGGACGGCGGCGACGGTGGCCGCCGCACCGTCCAGGTCGAGATCGCAACCGACCACGGTGGCTCCTTCCCGGGCGAAGGCGCAGGCAGCGGCCCGACCCTGGCCGGAAGCGGTGCCGGTGATGACCGCGACCTTGCCCACCAGGCGTCCCTGTCTCCCTGGTTGTCTGCTACTCACTTGTCCTCCTGCGGGGGGGTAACGGGGGTCCGGCCACCGCGACGGTGGCCGGACCCAGGCGCCCGGGTAGTACCGCCCCGGCATGCGGTTCACTGCTCAGCCACGTCCCTGCACGGCATAGGGGTTGATGATGGCGGCCTTCATCTCCTCCGAGGCCCCTTCCTCGGTGGCCGTGAAGCCCTCGGCGTGCGGGAAGGACTCGGTCATCGAGTGCGGCATCGCCCCGTTGCGGTAGAAGTTGGCCGCTCCCTCCGAGGGCTTCCAGGTGTTGGGCGCCCAGTCGGGGACGTAGTTGCGGTAGCCCCCGGAGTTCAGCTCCACCCGCAGGGTCGAGGGCTCGCGGAAGTACAGGAAGTTCTGCTCCCCGATGCCGTGGATCGAGGGCCCGTACTCCATCGGGGTGCCGTGCTCCATCAGCACGTCGGCGGTGCGCAGCAGGTCCTCGTGGGTGTCCACCCAGAACGCGATGTGGTTGACCCGGCCCGCCCGCTCGGAGGTGTCCAGCACCACGCCGAGGTCGTGGGACTTCTCGTTGGTCGTCAGCACCGAGAAGACGGTGATGGGAGCCTCGTCGAGGTCGGTGAAAGCCATGGTGCGGAAGCCCAGGGTCTCGGAGTACCAGGCCGCGAAGCCGCGCACGTCCGAGGTCGCGACGGTGACGTGGTCCAGGAACCGGGGCGCGGCCGCGTGGGCGCTGCGCTTCTCGGGGCGGTCCGGGTAGATCGAGGCGAGCTCCGCCGGCGCCTTGTACTTCTCGACGTCCCAGACCAGGCGCATGGGGTGGCCGTAGGGGCCGGTGAACTCGTAGGCCCGGCCGTACCCGTAGCCGCCCTCGGACCAGGTGCCGGCAGCGCCGGTGGCCTCCACACGGGCCGCGGCGGCCTCCAGCGCCTCCGCCGACGTGGTGCGCCAGGCCATCCGGTGCAGGGACGGCTCCTCGCCGGGTACAACGACAAGGCTGTAGGTGTCGTAGTCGCCCCAGCAGCGCAGGTAGACCTGGCCGTCTTCGCGGTGGACCTCGCGCAGGCCAAACTTGTCCACGTAGAAGGCCGCGGAGGCCTCGACGTCGGGGCTGGTGATCTCCAGGTGGCTCAGGTGAGCCAGCAGCTTCTCCACGACGGGGAACCTTTCATTCGGGATAGGGACCGGTTGTGATCCTGACCACCATCGTGGAGGCGTTCCCCGGTCGGGGGAATCGGCCTCTGTGCATAGCAAGTATCCGCGCCGTGGATACTCCGTGGGGAGGCTCGACCAGGAGATCACTCCATGGACTGGGAGAAGAGATAGCGCATGGCCGCGTCGGCCAGCGAGTCCTGGAACTGCTCCTGGGGCACGGCCGGGACCGCGAAGCCGGGTCCGTACATGGTGCGCATCACCACGGCCGAGTGGATGAGCCCGAAGCAGAAACGCAAGGCCCCGAGAGGGTCCTCATGGGGCAGCCGCGAGGCCAGTGGTTGCAGGAGGGCGACGAAGTTCTCACCCAGCTCTTGGCTGTAAGCGCTGCCGCGGCGGTGGACCTCCGGATGGGTGCTGGACAGCAGCAGGACCGGTTTCAGGAAGGCCTCATGGCGGTGGAACACCTCGGCGATTCCGTGGACGACCTCGCCCACCATGTGCCACGGGACATCGCCCGAGGGGCCCATCCCGTCGAAGACCTGCCCGATCTGTTCTCGCACCTGGGCCAGGCCGTGCTCGTAGACGGCCAGGAACAGCGCCTCCTTGGTGTCCACCCGGGCATAGATCGCCCGTGGTGGCACCGCGGCCCGCTCACACACCGCCGCGATGGTGAAGGCCTCATACCCGCCTTCGCGCAGCAGCTCGACTCCGGCGGCCAGGGTGCGTTCCCAGGCTTGGCGGCTGCGTTGCTGCAGAGGTGGGCGGACGCCGTAGTCGACGTCCTCGCTCGCTTCGTAGGGCCCCGGCATCAGTGCCTCCCGTTCATCTGTCGTGCAGCCTCCGTGGCGAGATGTCCCCCGGAGAGGGGTTGACACCACTGTGAAGCAGGCCACATCCTTCTGTCTAAAGCGTAGCGCACACTACGTTTCTGCTCGTCCACCACAATCGCTTCGTCGAGGAGGACCCATGATCATCGCCCTGGGCATCGCCCGCCCCGCCCCCGGTCGGCGAGAGGAACTGCTGCAGGCCTGCCGGCGCGTGGCCGAGGCCTCGCGCGGCGACGAGGGGTGCGTGGAGTACGGGTTCCATCTCAGCCTGGAGGATCCGGAGGCGGTCACCAGCGTGGAGATCTGGGCCTCCCAGGCTGCCCTTGACGCCCACATGGAGCACGGCCACACCGGGGAGTTCCTCGCTGCCGTGGCCGATTTGACCGACGGGGACCCGCAGATGCGCCTGCTCGAGGCAAAACCGGCCTCCTGAGGTTGCTCCAGCTTCTCCTGCACCACCTGTCCGTCGTACCACGATCTGCCCATCTGTTTCTTCACACCGTTTCGAGGATCACCATGAACACCACTCCCACTCGTGGCCGTGTTGCGGTCATCGGCGCCGGCCCTGCCGGCATGGCCACCGCCCTGTCCGTCCATCAGGCCGGGCACGAGGTGCAGCTGTTCGAGCGTTACGCCCAGGCCCGCCCGGCCGGCAACATCCTCAATCTGTGGCCCCCGCCCCTCAAGGCCTTGGGGCTGATGGGCGTGGACCTGGAGGACTTTGGGGCTCCCTGCCGCTCCGAGTTCCGCAGCGTCACCGGCCACGTCCGGGCCGCGATCAACCTGCCGCAGGAGGTCATCGACCAGTACGGGGGCGGCTTCATCGGCCTGTTGCGCCCGGAGCTCTACGAACGCCTGCTGACCGCCCTGCCCGAGGGCGTGCTGCAGACCAACCGCGCGGTGCAGCGCATTGAGCAGGATCGCACCGGGGCCCGGTTGTTCATGACCGACGGGGAGGTGGTTGAAGCCGACGTGGTCGTCGGTGCCGACGGGATCAACTCCATGGTCCGCAAAACCCTGTGGGGTGACCAGCCGATCCGGGAGCACAATTTGCACATCTTCGGCGGGTTCATCTACGACCCTCCGGTGGAGGCCGAGCCGGGGCTGTGCGTGGTCTCCCACGACCGCGTCACCCAGGGGGCGTGGACCTCGATCCGCCGCAAGGGCCGCGACGGGTTCCAGTGGTGGGTGCTCACCGCCCACGACGCCGCCGAAGAGTTCACCGCCGACCTGCACGAGACCGCCGCCGCCCTGGCCGCCGGTTTCCCGGCCCCGCTGCCGCAGCTGATTGCTGCGACCCCGCCCGAGAACGTCCAGCGGTGGGTGCTGCGCGACCGCGCACCGCTGAAGCAGTGGTCGACCGGCCGGGTGACCATCGTGGGCGACGCCGCCCACCCCACCTCTCCCTATGCCGCCTACGGGGCCGGGATGTCGATCGAAGACGGGTACTTCCTGGGCCGGGCCCTGGCCGGAGTGGATCTGCGCGACCACGACCAGGTCAGGGCGGCCCTGGCCGGCTTCGAGGCCCCACGCCGTCCGCACACCGCCCGTCACACCCAGATCGCCTGGGCTTCGGGCAAGGCTTTCCATCACGCCCCCCGCCCCTTGCAGCCGGTCCGCGACGCCATCTTCGACCGCACCCCGCTGCTGCAGAAGGTGATCGGGGACTCCAACCCGAAGGAGATCCTGGGTCAACTGGGTCAGATCGAGGCTGCTGAGCAACGATTCCGCGCCACGCTGGGCCAGTCGGCCATCTGACCCACCTGCTGAAGTGACATCGACGGCATCGATAGCAGGCATCCGGGGGCCGCAGGATCTCCCTGCGGCCCCCGGCCCCACACTGAGACCTGACACCACACCTCACCCGTATGGGCCCGGCGTGGATTGCGCCCACACCCCACCCTACGAAAGGTGACCCCGTGATCGACATGAGAGGAAAGGTCGTCGTCGTGACCGGCGCCAACGGCGGCCAAGGACTGGCAGAGGCACGCCTGCTCGTTGCGGCCGGCGCGCATGTGCTTGCCGGGGACCTGACCCCCGAGCCTTCGGGAGAACTGCAGCAAGTGATGCCCGAGTACGCCGGAGCCGTGACGTACCTGCGCTTGGACGTCACCAGCCCCGGTGACTGGTCTGCCCTGGCGGACCGTGCCGCGCAGGAAGTCGGGCGGATCGACGGGCTGGTCAACAACGCCGGGATCACGCGTCGGCCTCGCCTGCTCGAGGTCACCCCGGCCGACCTCACCGTGGTGGCCGACGTCAACGTCGCCGGGCCGCTGCTGGGCATTCAGGCGTGTGTGCCGCTGATGGGCGCCGGCGCCTCGATCGTCAACGTCGGTTCCGTCGCCGCCCTGACCGGGCACTATCCGGTGGCCTACACCGCCAGCAAGTGGGCCCTGCGCGGGCTGTCCGCGGCCGCGGCCACCGAGCTGGGCCCACGCGGGATCCGGGTCAACACGGTTCACCCCGGCTTCATCGACACCCCCATGACTGCTGGGGCGAACCCTGCGTTCCGGGAGGCCACGGTGGCCGAGACGCCGCTGGGGCGCACCGGGGCCCCGGAGGAGGTCGCCGCCGTCGTGGCTTTCCTGCTCAGCCCTCTGGCCTCCTTCGTCACCGGTGCGGAGATCCCGGTCGACGGCGGCCAGACGTCCCACGGTGGCGCGAAGTCGATCTCCGACGCGCTGCGCTAATTGTGTCTTGTTTGATCCTGCCTCATGGCTGAGTCGGCCCCTGTGGGGCCGACTCAGCTGTGAGGCGCCACCTCCACTCGTATGGGATGCACGTTGAGGACAGGTTCATCCAAGCTTTGGGCCGCCCGCTGTACCAGGGAGCGGAGCCACATGTTGGCCGGGTCCGCGGTCTGCAGAGGGTGCCAGTACATCGACTCCACCAGGGGCACCTCCAACTCCTCGGCGAACCTCACTACGGTGATGCCCTGGGACCGTGCCGCGCGTACGGCCAGCATGCTCGGGACCAGAGCCACCAAGTCGGTGCCCTCCACCACCGTGGGCAGCGCCTGGAATCCCGCCACCCGGGCCGCGACCACCGGGGACTGCCCCATCCGTTGGAAGAACTGCATGGGGGGTGTGACGATGCTGCCGCCGAACTCCCCGACCGCTTGAGGGGTGGTGGCGATGTCGTGCACCGTCAGCGCCTCCCGTTGCAACAGGGGGTGGGTGGGGTCCATGACGATGACGAACTCGTCGCGGAACAGCTGCCGGGTGCTGCCGGCCAGGTCGAAGCCCATCGGGCCCACGATGAGGTCGATGTTGCTGAAGGACTCCAGCCCGGGCTTGATCCGTGCCCGGGAGGTGGGCACGAAGTCCACGGCGATTCCGGGGGCCTCGACTGCGATGAGGGCCCGCAGGTGGCGGATGAGCACCCCGGTGACGTAGTCCGAGGCCGCCAGAACGAAGGTGCGGTCGCTGCCGGCCGGGTCGAAGTCGGTGCGCAGCTGCAGAGCGTCCTGGACGTCGGCCAGGGCTTGGTCCACCCGTGGGGCCAGGGCCTGGGCGAAGGGGGTGAGCTCGTAGCCGCGCCCGGCGCGCACCAGCAGGTCGTCGTTGAAGTGGCGCCTCAGCCGGGACAGTGCTGCACTCATGGCCGGCTGGCTCAGGTGCATCCGCTCCGCCGCCCTCGAGACGTTGCGCAGCTCCAGCAGTGCCTGCAAGGAGGGCAGGAGATTGAGGTCGACGTCCTTCATATCCCGATCATGCCCCGGCCCTGTGGCATCACCGACCCCCCGCGGCGGGGTCCACGGGTGCGCCCGTCCGGGCCCGGCCGCGCCGGCGGGCGCGGGCGGCGGGGATCCGGTTGTGGCGGCGTTCTCCGATGGTGTTCTCGATTTCCCCGATACCCGCAACGACCAGGCGCACCCGGTCCCCGGCCCGCAGCGGGGAGGGGACCAGGGCGCCGTTGCGGCCCCACAGTTCCGCCAGGCAGCCCCGGCCGGACGTCCCGGAGCCCAGTACGTCGCCCGGGAGCACGAGGGAGTCCTGGGAGGCGTAGGCCACCAGCTCCGCGAACGGCCAGCCCATGTGGGCCAGCGAGTCCGTGCCCAGCGGCTCCTCGTTGACGAAGGCGGTCATCGCCAGGTCCAGGAAGCCCTCGGCGTCGTGGCGGTGCTCGAGCTCGTCGGCGGTGACGATCCACGGGCCCAGGGTGGAGGCGAAGTCTTTGCCCTTGCACGGGCCCAGCCGCACCTTCATCTCTCGGGCCTGGACGTCGCGGGCGGACCAGTCGTTGAGGATCGTGTAGCCGAAGATCATCCGGTGCGCGTCGGCGGGCTCGAGGTCGGTGCCGGTGAGCCCGTCGACCGCCCCGAGCACCGCGGCGACCTCCGTCTCCAGGTCCATCCGGGAGCACCCGGCCGGCACGGGGATCGTTTCCCCCGTGGCCTGGACGGTGTGCGGGTTGGTGAAGTAGAAGGTGGGGGCCTCGTACCACTCCTCGACGACTTCGCTGACGCCGTCGATGCTGGCAGTGACTCCCTCGACGTGCTCCTCGAAGGTGACGAAGTCCCGCACCGTGCGCGGCACCAGGGGAGCCAACAGCTGCACCTGTGCCAGGGTCGGCACGTCGGCCGGGGCCTCAGCGACGGTGCGGGCGGCCAGCTCGAGGGTGGCTTGCAGGCCCGCCTCGAACAGGTCCTGAGGTGTGTAATGCTCAGGCAGGGGCAGGCAACGGCCCTCATGGACGAACCCGGTGCGGACGGTGTCGGCCTGGGCCCAGCGGGCGATCTTAGCCACGGGACTCCTTTCGGTGGTGAAGCGTGGATGCGGTGGTCGGCGGGCACAGGCCCCGGGGCAACGCTTACACGGGCACCTTGACCGTGTCGGCGACCAGGTGCATCAGCCCGGGGACGTCGGCGTCTTTCTTGCCCTCGAGCATCCACTGCCCGATTTGCACGGAGGCCTCCACCACGGTGCGGGCGCGGGGCAGGCGTCGGTCCCGGTAGTGGGTGAGCACCGACTCGTCGAAGGCGTCCGCGCGCAGGACCTCGTCTGCCAGCACGGCGGCGTCTTCTACGGCCATCGCCGCGCCCTGGGCGATGGTGGGTGGGCAGCTGTGGGCGGCATCGCCGAGCAGCACCACCCGCCCGCGGTGCCAGGGGCCATCCACCAGGTGGGTGGTGAAGTGGGTGTAATTGACGTTGGCGTCCTCGTCGAGGTTCTGGCGGATCTCGTGCCAGGGCCCGCCGTAGGCCGCGGCCAGCTCGCCCATGATCGCCGGTCCGTCGTGGACGTCGCGCTCCTGGGCCTCCTCGACCAGGTAGGCGTACATGCTGTCGGGACCTGTGGGGGTGTAACCGGCGATGTAGGCGGGACCGCCGTAGTACAGGTCACTGCGGGTCACCTCGGCCGGGCGTGGAACGAAGGCACGCCAGATACCCATGCCGGTTCGCCGCGGCTCTTCGGTGATCCCGATGGCGGCCCGCACGGCGGAGTTGAGCCCGTCAGCGCCCACCAGCAGGTCGTAGGTGAGCGTCTCCCCGGGGGCGGTGGTCACCGTCACCGCGTCGTCGACCTGTTCGAGGCCGGTGACGGTCACCCCGTAGCGGATCACGGCTCCGGCCTTCTGAGCCCGGGCTCGCACGATGGCAGCCAGGTCGCGCCGTGGAATGCCCATCGTGGCCGGCAGGTCCTCCCCACCCACGCGCACATCATCGAGCACGGCGATGACGGTGGCCGCCAGGTCCGGGGCGCGCAGACCCAAGTTGTTGAAGGGATAGCCCTTCTCCTGCAGTTGGTCCCAGATACCCAGTTCACGGAAGATGCGCAGAGCGTTGCCCTGCAAGGTGATGCCGGACCCCAGGGTCGACGGGCCGGCGGCCTTCTCCAGCACCTCGACCTCGAGGCCTGCGTCGGCCAGTAGGGCAGCAAGGGTGAGGCCTCCGATGCCGGACCCGACGATGCCGATCCTTTGAACAGCGGGCATGATGATGTCCTTCCTGAGCGAGCGACAACCAATCCGGCTGCCACTTGGTGTGCTGGTGCGTGCGGTGAACGGGAGCTCTACTTCAAAGCCACCGGGTTGAGCGGGGAGCCGACGGCCCCGGTGATCGGCAACGGTGGGGCGGACAGCAGGAATTCGTAGCGCCCGTCGGCCGCGCAGTGGGCGGCGAGCCCGTCCAGGGCCCACATTTCCCCGATAAACAGCCCCATGTTGGGGATCACGATCTGGTGCAGCGGCTGAAAGGCGTCGTCGAACTCGTTGGGCCGCACCTCGAAACCCCACGTGTCCGTCGCGACGGCGGCGACCTCTCGCTCGTGCAACCACGGGGCGGTGGTGAAGGACAGCCCCGGGGCCGACCCGCCCGCATAGGAGCCCCATCCCTCGCGGCGGGTGCGGGCGTACTGGCCGGTGCGCACCAGGAGGATGTCCCCGCGCCCCACCGCAGCCGAGGAACCCTGGGCCTGAATGGTGGCCTCCAAATGCGCAGGCGTGATCGCGAAGCCGTCGGGCAGCTCCGGGTGCTCCAGCCCCAGCTCCGCTGCGAGGACCCGACCCACATCCAGCAGCACGCCCCGGCTTACCAGGTGCGCGCCCGCGGTCTCGATGCCGGTGACCTGGTCCCCGTCGGAGGTCACCACAGACCCGGCGCGCCGGCCGTTCCAGGCGCGGCCGCGATCGAAGATGTGCCCGAGCCCGTCCCACTGGGTGGAGCACTGCAGGGGCATCGCGATCACGTCGTCGGCCCCGCCGAAGCCGTGCGGGAAGCCCTGGTCCCCGAACTCCGCCTCCAGGCCGGTGTCGGTCATGGTGTGCACCGGGTTGGTCCGGCGCCGCCACCCGTTCTGCGGGCCGTTGGTGTCGAAGGCCTGGGCCAGGGAGAACACCGTCCCGGAGCGCACCAGCGAAGCGGCCTGGGCGCGCTTGGCGTCGTCGATGAAGTTCAGCGTGCCCAGCACGTCCTCGGCGCCCCATCGGCCCCAGTTGCGGCATCGGGCGGCCATCTCTTCGATGCTGCCCATCGCGTCGCTGCGGTCCACGTGCTCTCCTCGCCCTCCGGGACGGCCGACACGGACGTCCTGTGATCCTGGCCACTACTCTCCTGCCGGACCGCCCCTGGCGGAAGTCGCTTGCCCGGATGCCAGGTATTTGCTCCGTAAATATATGTCGCCACGTGTTTTCACACACCAAAGTTTTTCGCGCCTGCAAGAATGAAGTGATTGATCAAGCACGAGCTGAGCCCGGCGAGTTGCCCACCCTCCGCTGCAACCGGGAATTCAGCCGACCTTTCGACCGGAACCGACACCCTGATGGCAACGCGCCAGAGACCGCAGCGTGAACCGTGCCACAGCGGCTGGATCGGCCAACTCACGGGGGGTCGCAACCGAGCCATTCGGCGGATCTACACCTCACCATGGAGCGTTTCGCACTCTTCCCGCAGGTCCTGAAAGACCGGTCAGCAGTTCGGCATGGACCGGGTTCGTGCACTGGGTTCGAGCCGTGATCGCTGAGCGGCGAATGGTGTCCACCCTGCGGGTGGATTCCACGATCCCATCGCGGTCCTTTGAGACTCCCCGGGCGCGCCCGGAAATCACCGCCACTGCGGCGGCATAAGCGTCGAGCGACTCGAACATTCCCTTGATCCGCCGGCTCCATCAGTTGGGGTAGCTCGAGCGCCACGAGCCGTATCCTCGTGGCGCGCCCCGAACGGGCCTGCCCGGCGCCGCAGGAGCCGATGCCTTCGACACCGACTGTGTCCACAGTCGCGCAGGAGAGGCCCTGGGCGCGCGGAGCAGTTATGGCGCAACTGCGCTGCGGCACCATGCGTCAGTAGACAGCCGGCGAGGTGCTCAGGTTTTGTGTTTCCTGGAGGAGGACATGAAGGCGGCGATGGCCCCTTCGGTGGGGGGCGAAGGCAGGAATGTAGTGCCGGGGTGGGCCCGGAGGCCGTCGATAAGGATGCCCAAATAGCGTTCCACTGACATCCCGGGAATCTGTTGCAGGTAGGGGCCGAGCTCGCCCAGCATGTACAGCAGGGGAGGAATGTCCTCGGCGCTGACATCGGCGCGCATCCGCCCCTCGGCCTGCGCCCGGGTGACGAGCACCTTCAGGGGTGGTCTGAGGCGTTCGTGGACGTCCTGGAACTGCGTGCCGGTAAGACCGGGACCGAAGACGATTTCGCGCAACGCTCGATTCGAAAGCAACTGCTGACAGGCGGCACCGAGGTAGGCCACCAGCCCCTCCCATCCCGAAGAAGACCGGGTCGCAAGCTGGACAATGTCCTCTAACTCATCCAGGACCGAGGCGAACACGGCATTCACCAGGTCCTGCTTGTGGGGGAAGCGCCGATAGAGCGTGCCCACCCCGACCCCGGCGTGGGCGGCGATGTCGTTGACACTGACCGCCAACCCTGCAGTGGCGAACCGGTCCCGCGCCGCCTCAACGATGCGACGCCGGTTCTCCCGGGCGTCAGCGCGCATCTGTAGCGGCTGCCTGTGCTCTTTCTCAGTTCCCACCTTTCCCACAGTACAACCGGAGCATCGCGCTCCAGTTAGGATATGGTGAGGCATGTCACATTCAGTGATTCATCGTTGGTTCGGAAGGCAGGCCACCATGACCCATCCCACCCTCGAGCTCGAGCTCCTCGCACGTCTGCAGGTCCAGATCGCCGAGCCCTATGACGGCGGGGTGACTGCAACAGGTGAGGCCAGCAGCATCATTCCCATCATTGGTGGCACGGTCGAGGGCCCGCTGCTGGAAGGTGAGATCCTGCCGTTGGGGGCGGACTGGGGGGTGGCCAGGACCGACGGCACCTTCAAGGTCGCGGCCCGTTACCTCATCCGAACCATTGACGGCACCGTCCTCACCGTCACCAACACCGGGGTTATCGCCGCCGGGCAGGATCCGATCGGGTTGACCTCCCCGCGGATCGAGGCCCCCGAAGGACGCTACGCCTGGCTCAATGACGCGGTGCTGATCGGTACCCTCAGCCCCGTGTTCGCCAACGATGCACCGGTGGGCGTCAGCCTAGAGTTCCACTGCGTACGTACGGTCTGAGCCATTCCCAGTCCCTGGTCCGCTCCCGTGAAAAGGACACGTCTTGGCCCTTCAATTCGTCCCAGATGCCATCGCCCGGCTGCTGAAAAAGGTCGTAGATCCCATCCCCAAGGCCCACCTGCAGTTCGTGAACATCCCCGGTACCACCACCGAGGCCACCGTGCCGACCCGCCACGGCGACGTGGCCTGCACGCTCTATTGGCCTGCGCCGTCCGGGTCGGTGCGCCCGGCGGTGTATGTCAACGCCCATGGTGGCGGTTACATCATCGCCCGCCCAGAACAGGATGACCCTTGGTGCCGTTTTCTGGCCTCCCGGGCCGGAGTGGTGGTCGTGAACGTCGACTACTCCGTGGCCCCGCAGGCGCGCTTCCCGGTGCCCGTGGAACAGGTCTACGACGTGCTCCAGTGGGCCGCCACACCCGAACGGGAGTGGGACGGCTCACGTCTATGCGTGGGCGGGCAGAGCGCCGGCGGCGCCATCGCAGCCGGCGCCGCACGACTGGCCCTGGACAACAGCGGACCCACCCTGCGCCTGCAGGTGCTCAACTACCCGCCGCTGGATCTGGTGACTCCAGCCAAGGACAAGCGCGCCGGAGCAAAGAAAGTGGTCATCCAGCCCTGGATGGCCAAAGTTTTCGACCGCGCCTACGTACCCGATCCTGCGCGGCGGCGGCACCACCTGGTGTCCCCGGCCTGGGGGTCCAACGGCGAGAGAATCGCCGGCATCGCCCCTGCCATCGTCGTGACCCCGGGATTGGACCGCCTGCACGACGAAGGGGCAGCCTATGCCCACCAACTGAAGGCGGCCGGCGCACTGGTGGAACACCATGACCTGCCCGGAGTGGACCACGCCTACAACCTCATGGGCGACTCCCGCGAGATAGCCGAACAAGTCTACGAACAGCTCGCCGCCCATGTGATTCGCGCCGTCGCTCCCACGGTGCCCACTAACTGACCCTTTACTTCCTCACCCATCGGACCGATACCGAACCTGGATCCAGCTCGCGTCGTACTCCAACCACCCAACATCGACCCCTACTCGCCCACACATCCAGGGACTGTCGCAGAGACGGTGTAGCAAGCATTTCTGCGTCAGTCCCGACTCCTGCGCTTCTACGTGTGAGGAACATGCTCTCAGTAACTCAAAAATACTTTGAGGGACTACCCCGGGTCTCTTTGACTCCGACCTGCCCCATGTCTTCATTACCGGCCCGCGGGCGGGTCAGCTAAATGACAAGCGCCCTGGCCGCCAGAACCGCTAACCCGGCCATATGTTAAGCAAAAAGAATGGAGCCGCTCTTCGATTCGTTGCACGGGCCAACCAGCAACCGTTCCAGTCCTGAATGTACGGCCAGACCCTTGGACCCAGCGCGCCCGTGAGGAAACTCCTACTGGAACGCCAGGGGCGTTTGACACGCACCCCAGATCTATAATCAATTTTATTGCGGAACTCCCAGAAATGGGGTGAACGTTTCTTCCGTTCCGTGAGATGAAGGCTGAAGTGTGGTTGCAATGAAGCGGTCCGGTTTCGTTGACGGGGCCGGACCGCTACGTCTGGCAGACACGTTTGGGATCAGTGGCCCACCCGCGACAGGATCGCGGTGAGCGCTGCCTGGACCCCGGTGGACAGGGTCGGCTCCATGGCGGGGGCGAAGAACGGGGAGTGGTTCACCGGCACCGGACCTTCTGCGTCCATCGTGGTGACGTCGTGTCCGCCGAACATCCAGAACACCGAGGGCACCCCGATCGCCGCGCCCAGGGCCCCGAAGTCCTCCGAGGCCGTGACGGGTTCGACCTCCACCACGTTGTCCTCCCCCAACACCTGGCGGAACCGCTCGACGAGGGCGGTGGTGGCCTCGGGGTCGTTGTAGGTGCGCGGGAAGGTGGAGAGCACCTTGATGCCCGGCTCCGGGGCCCCGGAGGCTGCCGCCTCCGCCGAGATGATCCGCCGCAGCGCTGTGAGGACGTGGTCGCGGGTTGCCGGGTCGAGGGTGCGCACGTTGAGCGTGAACTCGGCCGAGGCCGGGATGATGTTCTCCTTGAGCCCTCCGTGGAAGGTCGCCACGGTGACCACCGCGGCCCGGCGTGCGTCGATCTCGCGGGAGACGATGGTCTGGATCCGGGTGATCATGTGCGCCCCGAGCACGATCGGGTCGGTGGCGTCCTGCGGCTGGGAGGCGTGGGATCCCTTGCCGTGGACGGTGACCCGCCAGGAGTCGGCCATGGTCAGTGCGTCCCCGACCGTATAGCGGACGGTGCCGGCCAGGGCGGGCATGACGTGCTGACCGTAGACGACCTCCGGGGCCGGGGCTTTGTCCCACAGCCCGTCCGCCAGCATGGCTTTCGCGCCGGCGCCGGTCTCCTCCCCTGGCTGGAAGATCAGCACCACGGTCCCGGCCCAGGCCTCCCGCGCGCCGGCCAGCAGCTCGGCCACGGTGAGCAGCACGGCCACGTGGGTGTCGTGGCCGCAGCCGTGCATCACCGGCACGGTCGTGTCGTCTTCCAGCCGCCCGGTGGCGGTGCTGGCGTAGTCCAGTCCGGTGTCCTCGGCCAGGGGCAAGCCGTCGGTGTCGGCGCGGAAGGCCACCGTGGGCCCCTCGCCGTTGCGCAGCACCCCGACCACCCCGGTGCCGCCGCACCGGAAGTTCTCGATGCCCAAGGTAGCGAGCCGGTCCTCGATCAGCTCGGCGGTGGCGTGCTCCTGCATGGACAGCTCCGGGTTCGCGTGCAGGTGCCGGTAGAGGTGGTGCATCTGCTCACGAAGGTCGTCGGTGAGCTGCACCGCGTCGGTGGTGATCATGAATAGTGTCCCTTTCTATGGGGGGTCAGTCGCGGGCGGGCTCGTGGGCGGGGGCCTCGTCAGCCTCGTCCACCGGCTGATCAACGGGGTTCGGGTGGGCCGACCTGTCGCGCAGGAACCATGCCAGCACAGCGGTGGCGATCACCGCGATGGCGGTGCCGAAGAACGCCAGGGCCGGGACGGCGGGCACGAGGACGAACACCACCGCGGCGGAGACGACGGCGGCGACGACCGTCATGCGCAGGTTCCACTGGGACACGATGGCCTGCACGAGCACGGCGCCCAGCACGGACGGCAGGATGTAGGTCTGGACCACGGCGACGACGTCGGCCGGGACGACGCTCACCAGCCAGGAGCCCAGGAGACCGACCAGGACGAGCAGCGAGACCAGGTGCACCATGGCCGCTCCGCTGATCGCCATCACCGCCGCCAGCTCCCCGCGGCGGGTGCCGGGCTTCGCACCGATGGCGGACTGGGCGATCAGCGCCGAGGGCAGCAGCTTGTTGGAGATGTTGCCGATCATGAAGGCCTGGTACATCGAGGCCTGGCCCAGGATCGGGTAGTAGGTCAGCGGCTCCACGATCCAGAGCACCCCGAAGGTGCCGGCGATGGCCAGCAGGGCGGTCCAGATCCGGGCCTGGTCCACGTCCAGGCCGGAGAAGAGCACGAGGTAGGCGGGGCCGGCCAGGGCGAAGAGCAGCCCGGCGATCATCGTCAGCCGGCCCCAGCGGGCGGTGGTCGCGTCGAACTGCTCCAGGGCGGGGACGGCAGCGGGGTTCACGGTGGTCATGGCAGAAGTCCTTCGGTGGTCTCGGGCTCAGGCGGTGAAGACGCCGGCGCCGACGGTGAGGTAGGTGACGACCAGCGCGGTCAGGATGGCGATGCCCAGGGCCCACTCGCGGATCCACTGCGCCCGGAGCGCCTTGGCGAGGCCCAGGCACACCGCCATCACGGCCGCCGAGGCGAGGAAGGCGACCACGTGGTTGCCCGACTTCGGCAGCTCCCCGAGCCCGAGGGCGAAGAACGCCCCCAGCAGGGCCGCCCCGGGGACCACGGTCATCACGGCGGGGTTGACCTTGCGCAGGTTGACGTCCCCGCGCTTGAGCAGCGGGGTGAGGACCAGCGTGGCGAGCATCCACATCGCCCCGCCCAGGCTCATCGCCATGAACGCCACGGCGAAGACGCCCTGCGTGTAGGTCGGGCCGCCCAGGTCGGCTCCCATGGTGCCCGCGGCGATGCTGGCCGCACCGGTCTCGAAGGACACCGATCCGATCAGCCCGATCCGCACCAGCACGGCCGGGGTGCCGAAGACGGTCAGGAGCGCCACGGCGACGAGGGCCACGGCCAGGGACGGCCCGACGGCGGAGACCGCCCCGGCGCGGAAGGAGGTTCTCAGCTCGGCCGGGCTCACCCCGGCGGCGGGGGCCGCCGCACGGGCGGCCCGGACGTAGATGAGGGTCTGGACGACGATGACGGCGAAGACGCCGAGGGCGCAGATCCACAGCACGGGCAGGTTGGCCACGGACAGGATGTCGGTGGAGGCGCCGTCGACAGCGGTGCGCAGGTTCATGAGAACTCCCAGGGAAGGATCAGGCGAACACGGCAAGAACTCAAGGGGCGAGGACGTCGCCCTCACCTAACCGGGCCCGTACGGTACGGGGAGAACCTCCCGCGGATGCGCCGAAGAACAGGTCGTCCGGTGTGGAACGCGTCTCTCCTGAGATTCACTCGGTATCAGTCGTCATGCCCCGATATGGTCGATAAACTGCATGAAGGCATGTTCTTACCGAAGGATTCAGCATGGAGTTGCCCGTCGAGGATCTTGAACTCGTCCACGCCCTGCAGATCGCACCGCGGGCCACGTGGACCCAGCTCGGTGCGGCGCTGGGGCGCCATCCCACCACCCTGGCCGCCCGCTGGGAGCGGCTGCGAGCCGACGGCCGCGCGTGGGTCACCGGTCATCTCGGCATTTCCGGGGCGCAGGGCTGTTCCACCTTCATCGGCCTCGAGTGCCGCCCGGGTCGCCGGGCGGAGGTGCTGGAGCGGCTGTGCGCGGCACCGGAGATCGACAGCGTGGAGGAGTCCGCCCGGGCCTGGGACCTCCGGCTCACCGTCCTCACCCACACCTGGCAGCAGATGGCCAGCCATGTACTCCCACTGGTGCGGGCCGACCCGGGCATCCTGCGCACCCAGGTCACCGTGCTCACTCGCCTGTACGCGACCGGCAGCACCTGGCGACTGGACGTGCTGTCCCCGGAGCAGCAGCGCCGCGTGAGCGCCCTGCGCCTCGAGGCGCTACGCCCGCACGGGACTCCTCCCCCGCGCTTCGAGGAAATATCAGCCGTGCTCCAGGCTGATGGGCGCGCCACCGCCGCAGAGATCGCCGCGGCCACGGGCACCCACCCCACGACGGCGGCCCGGCACCTGCGCCAAGCGATCGAGACGGGCTCGATCGCCCTGCGCTGCGAACTGGCCCAAGAACACTCCGGCTACCCCCTGTCCTGCCAGTGGTACGTCCGGGTGCCACCGGCCCAGCTCGAAGCGGCCGTGCGCCATCTGCGCTCCCACCGGACCCTGCGCCTGTGCGCCTCCACCACCGGCGACACCAACCTCACCTTCCTGCTCTGGCTGCGCACCCCCGGAGACATACTCGACATCGAAGCCGGGCTGCAGACCGCCGCACCCGGAATCCAGGTCGTGGAATCCGACGTCGGGGTGCGCACCCACAAACGCATGGGCTGGATGCTGAACCACGACTCCACAGCCACCGGCAAGGTCGTGGTCAAGAACAACCCCACCACCGGGCAGTCCTGATGCTCATCACGGCGATAACTTCCACCTGAGATCTCTCCCGCGCCGTTTCCATCATCTGCGATGAGCCTGCCACGTCACATGAACAATTGAGTGGCTCCGGCTGTCGGTCCTGATGATGGCGAATTATTTCCGCGTTTTCGTGGAAGCATTTCGCAGGTTTCACACCCGTGGCTGTTCATCCATCGGCGCCACAGGCCAGATGGGTTTTTCAATCCGCCCCTCAGATCCGACGATTAATCAACTAGTTTCTGCAAGGCTCAGAACTTCTGCCACCGCGTCTATCTGCCGTTGATCGATCGACAGGGATCGAATTTTCCGATACAGGGTGGTCCGCCCGATGCCGAGCATCGCGGCGGCCTCTGACTTGTTTCCCTTTGCCTCTCCCAGCGCGGCGAGAACAGAGTCGCGCTCTGCCTGATCCCATCTGCTCAGCCGCCGCCGCGGTGCTGCCAAGAACTGTGGGGGCAAGTCGTTAACGTCCACGGTCCACGGGTTCTCCGCGGTCCGCCGAAGTCCGTTGACCGTCCTTGCCAGCTCGGCCATGTCACCGGGCCAGTGCCACGACAGCAGAGCGCTCAGCGCCTCAGCGGTGAAGCGTGGCGGTGGGGATTCTCCGCGGTAGGCCCCTCGGGCCAGGTCTGCCAGGGCGGAGCGGCGGTGACGCAAGGTCGGAAAGACGGGTACACCGTCCGCGGCCATGTCCTCCGACCCCCGTTCACCGGCATCGAGGGAGGCGGCCACAGCGCGCGCCGGCCTGCCGGAGGCCTTCGACCAGCTGCGGATCCACTTTTCCCCATCAGATCCCGCTGGGACCGGGACCGGTAGTTCCCGGCCTTTACCTACTGCCGCACGATTCATCGCGGACCACCATGCAGCGACGGCTTGATCGGCCTCCTCGGGGGGCGGCGTTGAAGCCGCGTCCGAAGCGGCTACCGGTCGTGGACGACTGGAGGAGGCCAGCTTTTGCTGGGGGTCTTCTGTCGGTGCGGACAGTTGCAGTTCCAGCACCGGCTCGGAGGACGCCCCGACATTCCTGACAGTTCCCGCCAGACCGGCTTCTGGGAGATCGAAGTTCCGTTGTTCGCCGACGCCGAGCCGACTGACGAGCTGGTCCCAGATCTGGGCCTGCAACTCAGCGTCCAAATAGGACAGCGCCGGCAGATCCGACATCACGGTATCCCGGTTCATGACCACCACTCCGCGACTGCCCGACCGGGCCTTGCGAAACGCCCGCGCCAGAGCCACATCCCTACTGTCGGAGCCCTCGAGCAAGGAGTCGGAGATCTCCTGGCTGGCCTGGCGCACCAGCGCGACCATGAAGTCGTTGGCTTCCTGTGCGGGAGAAGTCAGTGAGACCGATCCGGTGACCCGGCCGGTGAGCGGATGGATGACCGGGGCTGCCGCGCAGGCTACGTCGCGCAGAGACTCCAGAAAGTGCTGACTGCCGCGGATGAGGATGGGTTGACGCCCTTCGATCGCAGTCCCCAGGCCGTTCGTCCCGGAGGAGCCCTCCGAAAAATCACTTCCTTCGACCGCTCCCACTTGGTCGAGGGTGCGCCGGTCCCGGGCATCGATGGTCCGTCGCCAGATGATGTGGCCCTGGGCATTGCCCAGCAGGAGGGTGGCCCGGGTGTTGGTCAAGGAGCCGTACCACCGGTCCATCACCCGGCCGGCAGCTTCACGGATGAGGTCCTCCTGGGAGCCGATGTCCTCGATGCGGGGATGCCCTGAGGGATCGACCTTCGAAGCGATCGAACGTCGCCAGCTGTTCTGGATCGCCGGGGGCACGACGTGATCGATCCCGACGTCGGACATCAAGCCTTGATCGATCAGACGCCGAAGCGCAGCGCGCACAGGATCGTCAGCGTCGTACTGTCCGCCGCTCATAGCTCCCCTCCTTTCGACGATATGTCAATCATGACGCCGCAACGGTTCCTTTGTCTGCACCGCGGGCTGGTCCAGGTCGCCCAGACGTCCGGTGGTGCCGATCCGAGCCAGCTATCCCACCCACAGCGGGTTGTACCAAAGCGGAACACCGAGTGACTTGGATCACTCCATAGAGTCCTTATCAGGAGTGGTCGGGGTCACACATGCCGGAGACCACGAAGCTACCGCACACAGGAGGATTCCATGGGTACTCACGAGACTGTTGACGCCGTCGTCATCGGAGCCGGATTCGGCGGCATCTACGCCATGCACAAACTGGTCAACGAACTGGGCCTGACGACCGTCGGCTTCGACCGGGCGGGAGGACCGGGCGGCACTTGGTACTGGAACCGCTACCCCGGTGCTCTGTCGGACTCCGAGAGCTACGTCTACCAGTACTCCTTCGACAAGGACCTGTACCAGGACACCATCTGGAAGAACACCTACCTGACGCAGCCGGAGATCCTGTCCTACCTGGAGGGCGTCGTCGACAGGTTCGACCTGCGCCGTCACTTCCGCTTCAACATGGGGGTGTCCGCTCAGCGCTTTGACGAGGAAGCAAACCAGTGGGTCCTGACCACGGACGACGGCGCCACGATCCGTGCCACCTACGTCATCAATGCCGTGGGACTGCTCGCGGCCATCAACATGCCTGACATCCCGGGACGTGACGACTTCCAGGGCCGGTTGGTCCACACCGCCGCCTGGCCCGAGGACCTCGACGTGACCGGCCAGCGCGTGGCCGTGATCGGTACCGGCTCGACCGGCCAGCAGGTGGTCACCGCCCTGGGCCCGCAGGTCGATGCCCTGAGCGTCTTCGTCCGCACCCCGCAGTACTCCGTGCCCGTGGGGCTGCGCCCGATGCGCGAGGGCGAGGTCGAAGACACGCATCAGCGCTACGAGCAGATGTGGGACGAGATCAAGAAATCGGCTCTGGCCTTCGGCATCGACGAGGTCGAACGGTCCATCTTCGACTCGACCGAGGAGGAGCGAGAGCGCATCTTCCAGCAGGCCTGGGACCAGGGCGGTGGATTCCGGTTCATGTTCAGCACCTTCGGGGATCTCGCCACCGACGAAAAGGCCAACCGGCTCGCCGGAGACTTCATCCGCCGCAAGATCGCCGAGACGGTCAAGGATCCTGAGACGGCACGGAAGATCATGCCGGAGGGGCTCCACGCCCGACGTCCTTTGTGCGACAACGGGTTCTACGAGACCTTCAACCTGCCCCACGTCGAGCCGGTGAACATCAAGGAGACCCCGATCGAGCGGATCACTCCTGAGGGCATCCTGACCTCCGACGGTGTGCTGCGTGAGTTCGACGTGATCGTCTTCGCCACGGGTTTCGACGCTGTGGACGGCAACTACCGCCGCATGAACCTGACGGGCCGTGACGGCGTGGGCATCAGCGAGCACTGGGCAGAAAACCCGACCAGCTACCTCGGAGTGACCACGCCTGGCTTCCCGAACTGGTTCATGGTGCTGGGCCCCAAGGGTCCGTTCACCAACCTTCCCACCAGCATCGAGGTCCAGGTGGAGTGGATCGCCGGCGCCGTCGACCACGCCCGACGCGAGGGAATCCAGCGCCTGGAGCCGACCGAAGAGAGCGAGCAGGAGTGGAGCGAGACCTGCCGTGAACTGGCCAAGGACTCGCTGTTCGGCCGTGTGGACTCCTGGATCTTCGGTGCCAACGTTCCGGGCAAGAAGCGCAGTGTGCTGTTCTACCTCGGCGGCCTGGCGAACTACCGGCAGAGGATGTCGCAAGAGGCCCAGTCCGGGTACTCCGGCCTCACCTCCTCTGTGTCGGTCGACGCCTGAAGTCCAGCCTTCCGCTTGCAGTCCTCGCACGACACGACAAGGAGTTTTCCATTGGGTGTATACACCTCCACCAATCCGGCCGACGGAACGGTCACGGCCACGTACCAGGAGATCTCGGACGAGGCGCTCGATGGGGTCATCACCACGGCGGCGCAGGCGCAGAAGGCCTGGGCGTCTCGGCCCGCCGAGGAGCGCGCCACCGTCCTGGCGTCCGTGGCCCGAGCCCACCGCGAACGGCGAGAGGAGCTCGCTGCGGTCCTGACCCGGGAGATGGGCAAGCCCATCTCCCAAGCCCGCAAAGAGGTCGACATCGTCGCGGCGATCTTTGACTACTACGCGGAGCACCTTCAGCAGTTCCTCGGCGAGTCCGAGCTGCCGATCCGCGGAGAGGGCAGCGCGGTGATCCGCAACGAGCCGATCGGCGTCCTGCTGGGCGTGATGCCCTGGAACTACCCCTACTACCAGGTGGTTCGCTTCGTGGCTCCGAACCTGGGACTGGGAAACGCGGTCTTCGTCAAACATGCCCGCAACTGTCCGGAAGCAGCCTTGATGATCGAGCAGGTCCTGCGTGCCTCGGGAGTGCCGGAGGGGGTCTACACGAACACGTTCATCTCATCGGCCCAAGTGGAGCGGGCGATCGCCGATCCGCGGGTGGCCGGTGTGTCCCTCACCGGGTCTGAGCGTGCCGGCGAGGCCGTGGGCGCGGCGGCCGGACGTCATCTGAAGCGCGCGGTGCTGGAGCTCGGCGGCGCTGATCCGTTCGTGGTCCTGGACGACGCCGATGTCGCGGAGGCGGCCAAGGTGGCTGCCGCCGGACGTCTCGTCAACGGTGGGCAGACGTGCACGGCTTCCAAGAGGTTCATCGTCAACGAGCGGATCTACGACGAGTTCGTCGAGCGGTTCACCCAGGAGATGGCCCAGTACACACCCTCCGATCCGATGACCGAGGACTGCGCGCTGGGTCCGCTCGTCTCGGCACAGGCCGCTCAGGAGCTCGACGCGTTCGTTGCCGACGCCGTGCGGCACGGGGCCCGCGTCACCACTGGTGGTCGCGCGGAGGGAGATGAGAGCGCGTACTTCCCGCCGACTGTTCTCGTGGACGTGGTGGAGCCGGCGCGGGCCTACCGCGAGGAACTGTTCGGACCGGTGGCCGTGGTCCACTCTGCGACTGATGACGACGAGGCAGTGCGCCTTGCCAACGATTCGCCCTTCGGTCTGGCAGGAACGGTCTTCGGTCAGGACAAGGGCCGGGCCCGCTCGGTGGCCGAGAGGATCGAGACCGGCATGGTGTGGCTCAACAGCGTCTCCCGGTCAGCACCGGACCTGCCCTTTGGCGGGGTGAAGCGCTCCGGCATGGGACGCGAACTGGCCAAGGACGGATTCATCGCCTTCGCCAACCAGAAGCTCATCCGTGACCCTGCTGCGATCGTCGAAGGCTGAGCAGCCCCGCGTTCCGCTCTGCGTTGTCGCTGTTGTGCAGGGGCACCACACGGGTCCCTGCACAACAGCGACGACGATTTTTGACCGTGGTCACATCATGGGGTTCCGTCCGGCTGCCTGCGTGCGCCGCGTGCAGGCCGCGAGGCTCCTAGCTTTCCGGCGGCCTGCCCAGATGAGTAGTGTCTATGCGGGTTCTGCGGGCCATACCTTCTCGGTGAGCGCCAGCACCGCGGTCAGGGCGGGATTGTCGTTGTCGGCGCGCCAGGCCAGGCGCAGCTGGACGGGCAGGGTGTCGTCGAGAACTCTCACGAAGCGTACGTGGGAATCCGTGACGTTCTCCGCCACGGAGGACAAAGTGAGCGAGCAGCCTACCGCCGCACCAACGAGGGCCATCGCTGTCCAGGAGTCCGGGGCGATCTGGACGATCTCCGCCTCGAAGCCCGCTCCGTGACTGAGCCGCCGCAATCGGTCCCCCAGCACGGCCCCCTCGTGCGGGGGCAGAGCCACAAAGGGTTCTCCGGCGAGTTCGACCATGTGCATGCCGTCGGCGTCGGCCAGGCGGTGCGAGGCAGGTACGGCGATCACCAGGTGTTCATCGGCGACGACACGGGTCCGTATGTCCGCAGGAATAACGTCCCAGCGTCCCAGTCCCAGGTCCATCTCCATGCGCAGCACTCGACCCAGGGCGGGCAGGGCGAAACTCTGGCTGTAGAGGCCCAGTTCGATTCCGGGATGGTGTCGGCGCACCTCTCGAGCCAGCACACCGACCAGTACATGGGTGGATGCACCCGCGTAAGTGAGCGTCACCCGTCCCACTTCACCTCGCCCGGCGGCCAGGGCCACTCTTCGAGCACGTTGCACAGCGCTGAGAACGTCCCGGGCCGGTTGGACCAGCGCCTGACCGGCCGCCGTGAGCCGCACGCTGCGCGTGCTGCGGTCGAACAGCTTGGTTCCCAGTTCCCGCTCCAGCTGCTGGATACCCCGAGTCACCGGTGGCTGGGCCATGTGCAGCTTCTCTGCGGCGCGACCGAAATGCAGCTCTTCTGCCACTGCGATGAACAGGCGGAGTTGTTGGAAGTCCATGTACCCATTATTGCAACATACGCAATACTCCCCGACATATTGGTATTGGACCTGCAGTAATCCGGGGTGGGAAGGTGGAATTCAGTCCAACCAACGATGTGAGGTGCATGATGACAGCGACGAAGAACGGTGCGTCCGCCCGGTTCGAGACCCTGTCCGAAGATCTGTTGGATGCCACAGGCACCGGTCCCCTGACGGGCCTGGTAGTGGCCGACTTTTCCCGGGTGCTGGCTGGCCCGTACTGCACCATGTTGTTGGCGGACATGGGAGCCACGGTGATCAAAGTGGAAGGCCCCGCCGGCGATGACACCCGGGCATGGATGCCACCGGTACGTGACGGGGAATCCACGTACTACCTTTCGATCAACCGGAACAAGCGCTCGATCGCCCTGGATTTCAACGACCCTGACGACCTGCAGGTGGCCCAGGAGATCGCTCGCCGCGCCGACGTGCTGGTGGAGAACTTCAAGCCGGGCGGTCTCACCAAGTACGGCCTGGACTATCCGGCCGTGACGGCGGGCAACCCGGAGGTGATCTACGCCTCGATCACGGGATTCGGAACTGCGGGGGGTGCATCGCTGCCTGGGTATGACCTGCTCGTCCAGGCGATGTCCGGTCTGATGAGCGTCACCGGCGGCCCGGACACATCCCCGTTCCGTTCCGGGGTGGCCGTGTTCGACGTAATGACCGGACTCCACGCCAGCATCGGCATTCTCGCCGCACTGCATGATCGCAACGACTCCGGCAAGGGGCAGCTTGTGGAGCTGAACCTCATGTCCTCGGCACTGTCAGGCATGGTCAACCAGACCGGTGGGTACCTGCTCAGCGGCACAGTGCCCCAGCGCATGGGCAATGACCACCCCAGCCTCTACCCGTACGAGCCCTTTCCCACCAAGGACGGGGACATCGTCATAGCCATCGGCAACGACGGACAGTTCCGCAAGCTGTGCAACGCGCTGCAGGCCGGACACCTCACCGACGATCCGCGTTTCAGCGCCGCCCCGGAGCGCAGTCGCAACCGTGCCGAGCTGCGCCCGCTCCTGCAGGAGTCGTTTGCGAATCGAACCGCCGTCGAGTGGTTCGAGATTCTCACTGCCGCCCGCATCCCCTGCGGTCCCATCAACGATGTCCGCGGAGGCATCGAGTTCGCCGAGCAGATCGGATTGGAACCCGTGGTGACCGTTGGCCACGGCACCGAGGCCGTGCCCGGGATCCGCCATCCTGTCGCCTTCTCCCGCACGCCTGCCGGGTACGACCTGGCACCGCCGGCCCTCGACGGTGACCGCGAGGCCATCCTGTCCTGGGTGCGCACTCCCACTGTCTCGCTCCCGGCCGATGCGCTCCGGAGATCTTGAACCGCTGCTGAAAGGACCCATCATGACCACCACCTCTGTCACCCCCTCAGCCACGTCCACGCCCCGGATGCCCGGAGCGTCCTCCGACTACTTCCGGCTCGACGACGAGCTCACCCCGGAGGAGATCGCGATCCGGGACAAGGTCCGCTCCTTCGCCGAGGGTCGGGTGCAGCCGATCATCAACGACTACTGGGAGCGCGCGGAGTTCCCCTGGGAGCTGCTGCCCGGGCTGGCCGAGCTGGGCATCATCGGCACCACCATCCAGGGCCACGGATGTCCGGGGATGACCCGCAAGGCCGCCGGCATGGTGGCCCGCGAGATGGCCCGGGTGGACGGCAGCATCAACACCTTTCTGGGCGTGCACGCCAACCTGTGCATGGGCGCCCTGAACATGCTCGGCTCCGCGGAGCAGAAGCAGCGCTGGCTGCCGGCGATGGCCCGGCTGGAGAAGACCGGCGCGTTCGCCCTCACAGAGCCGGAGCACGGCTCGGACTCGGTGGCCCTGGAGACCAGCGCCCGCCGCGAGGGCGAGGAGTGGGTGATCGACGGGCACAAGCGCTGGATCGGCAACGGCCACGCCGCCGACGTCGTCGTCCTGTTCGCCCGCAACGTCGAAGACGGCAAGGTCAACGCGTTCGTCGTGGAGAAGGACGCCGAGGGCAACCACCCGGCCGGCTACGCCCCGACGGTGATCACCGGCAAGGTCGGCAAGCGCGCGATCCAACAGGCCGACATCGTCATCGAGGACATGCGCATCCCCGCGGAGAACCGGCTGGTCGAGTGCCGCTCCTTCGCGGACGTCTCCCGGGTCCTGCAGGCCACCCGCGGCGGCGCCTCGTGGGAGGCCGTGGGCCACGCCATGGCCGCCTTCGAGATCGCCGCCGACTACGCCGCGACGCGCGTGCAGTTCGGCAACCCGATCGCCGGCTATCAACTCGTCCAGGCCCGGCTGGCGAACATGCTCAGCGAGCTCACCACCATGCAGCTGCTCTGCAACCGCATGGCGGAACTCGCCGACCGGGGCGAGCTGACCAACGCCATGGCCTCGATGGTGAAGATGTCCACGTCCCAGAAGGGCAAGTGGATCTGCAACGAGGCCCGGGAGCTGCTGGCCGGCAACGGGCTGCTGCTGGAGAACCACATCGCCCGGCACCTGACCGACATGGAGGTGGTCTCCACCTACGAGGGCACCGACTCCATCCAGGCCCTGCTCGTGGGCCGCGACATCACCGGGATCTCCGCCTTCCGCTGATTCCAGTGCCGCACCTCTGTATGACCAGCTCTCAGCAGAACGAAGGAGTTCTCTCCATGCCCGAAGCATTTCTCATCGGCGGGGCCCGCACCCCCGTGGGCCGCTACGGCGGCGCCCTCTCGAGCGTGCGCCCCGACGACCTCGCCGCCCTCACCGTCAAAGCCGCCGTCGAGCGGGCCGGGATCGACCCGCACGACGTCGACGAGGTGATCCTCGGTAACGCCAACGGCGCCGGCGAGGAGAACCGCAACGTCGCCCGCATGGCCTGGCTGCTCGCCGGCTTCCCCGACACTGTCCCCGGCATCACCGTCAACCGGCTCTGCGCCTCCGGGCTGTCGGCCGTCATCATGGCCTCGCACATGATCAAGGCCGGGGCCGCCGACATCGTCGTCGCCGGCGGCGTGGAGTCCATGTCCCGCGCCCCCTGGGTGATGGAGAAGCCTGCCAAGGCCTACGCCAAGCCCGGCGACGTCTTCGACACCTCCATCGGCTGGCGTTTCCCCAACCCCACCTTTCTTTCCGGGGAGCTCTCGCGCGAGGGCAAGGCCACCTATTCCATGCCCGAGACCGCCGAGGAAGTGGCCCGGGTCTTCGGCACCTCTCGTGAGGATTGCGACGCCTTCGCAGTGCGCTCCCACGAAAAGGCGACCGCTGCGATCGAGGCGGGGCGCTTCGCCGGCGAGATCGTCCCGGTCACGATCACCGATCGCAAGGGAGCGGAGACGGTCGTGGACACCGACGAGGGTCCGCGTCCCGGTACGAGCCTGGATGTGCTCGCAGGACTGCGCCCGGTCGTCAAGGGCGGCAGCGTGGTCACCGCCGGCAATGCCTCGACCCTCAACGACGGCGCCTCCGCGATCATCGTCGCCTCGGAGCGGGCCGTGGAGAAATACGGCCTGGTCGCCCGGGCGCGCATTGCCGATGGAGCTTCCGCCGGCGTGTCCCAAGAAGTCATGGGCATCGGCCCGGTCCCGGCGACCCGCAAGGTGCTCCAGCGCGCTGGCATCACGGTCGGCGATCTGGGCGCTGTGGAACTCAACGAGGCCTTCGCCAGCCAGTCCCTGGCTTGTATGCGCGAGCTGGGACTCGATCCTGGCACCGTGAACAACGACGGCGGGGCCATCGCCTTGGGTCATCCGCTCGGATCTTCCGGTTCGCGACTGGTGGTGACCCTGCTGGGCCGGATGGAGCGCGAGGGCGCCGACCGCGGCCTCGCCACCATGTGCGTAGGTGTGGGACAGGGCACCGCGATGCTCGTCGAGAAGCTCTGATGGCCGGGCCCAGCGAGATCCTCGGCGCGGAGTTCACCGCCCTGCGGCTCGAGGAGCGCGAGGACCGCCTGCACGTGGTCCTGGACCGCCCCGCCGTGCGCAACGCCATCGACGCGACCATGGTCGAGGAGCTGCATACCGTGTGCGGCCACCTCGAGCGGCACCCCAAGGTCCTGATCCTCTCCGGCACCGAGGTGAACGGCCGGGGGATCTTCGCCTCCGGCGCCGACATCGCCCAGCTGCGCGAACGCCGCCGCGACGACGCCCTACAGGGCATCAACTCCCGGATCTTCGACCGGATCCACCACCTGCCCATGCCCGTGATCGCCGCTCTCGACGGCTACGCCCTCGGCGGCGGCGCGGAGTTGGCCTACGCCGCCGACTTCCGCCTCGGCACCCCGACCCTGCGCATGGGCAATCCTGAAACCGGACTGGGAATCATGGCCGCGGCAGGGGCGACCTGGCGGCTCAAGGAGCTGGTGGGCGAGCCGGTCGCCAAGCAGCTCCTCCTGGCGGGCGCAGTGCTCACGGGCCAGGACTGCCTGCGGGTCGGACTGGTCACCGAACTGGTGGAACCCGAGGAGCTGACGGACGCGGCGCATGCGCTGGCCGACCGGATCGGCACCCAGGACCCCCTGGCCGTGCGGATTTCCAAGCGCGTCTTCGCCGCTCCGCGCGAGGCTCACCCGCACATCGACGAGCTGGCCCAGGCCGTGCTCTTCGAGTCGCAGGCGAAGTTCGACCGGATGCAATCCTTCCTGGACCGCAAGAAAACCCAGAAGCCCGAGCCGAATCAGACTCCTCCACGTCCCAACCTTCCGGCGCAGACGCCGCAGGACCAGCACCAGGAGCAGAAGTGACCACCAAGCACAGCAGCACAGTCGGGAACGCCCCCGTCATGGAACCCCAGCAGGCCTCCACCACTCCCGCTTCGGTCCCGGCCGTCGTGGGTGTCCTGGGCGGAGGCCGCATGGGCGCGGGCATCGCCCACGCCTTCCTGCTCGCCGGGGCGAGGGTGACCGTGGTGGAGCGGGACGGGCAGGCCGGACAGGCCGCCCGCGAGCGGGTCGAGCGGGACCTCGCCAAGTCCCTGGAGCGCGGGAGCGTGGACGGCAACCTGGACGAGTGGGCCGAGAACCTGACCGTCTCCCTCGACCACGCCGACCTCGCCGGCTGCGAGCTCGTCGTCGAGGCCGTCCCCGAGGCGTGGGACCTGAAGGTCTCGGCCCTGCAGGAGGTCGAGCGCCACCTGGGCGACACCGCGTGGCTGGCCACCAACACCTCCTCGCTGTCCGTGGACGGGCTCGCCGAGCAGCTGCAGCGCCCCGAGCGGTTCTGCGGACTGCACTTCTTCAACCCCGTGCCGGCCTCGAAGCTCGTGGAGGTCGTCATCTCGAAGCACACCGGCGAGGAGCTGAAGAAGCTCTCCGTGCAGTGGGTCGAGGGCCTGGGCAAGACCCCGGTGGTCGTCAACGACGCCCCCGGCTTCGCCTCCTCCCGGCTGGGCGTGGCGATCGCGCTGGAGGCCATCCGCATGGTCGAGGAGGGCGTGGCCTCTCCCGCCGACATCGACAACGCCATGGTGCTGGGCTACAAGTTCCCGGTCGGCCCGCTGGCCCTCACCGACATCGTGGGCCTGGACGTGCGCCTGGGCATCGCCGAGTACCTCGAGTCCACCCTGGGAGAGCGCTTCGCGCCCCCGCAGCTGATGCGGGACATGGTGGCCCGCGGCGAGCTCGGCCGCAAGACCGGCAAGGGCTTCTTCGACTACGAGCAATAGGCAGTACATGGCGCAACCAATGTTGTGGTCGCCCACAAGTTCTCTAGTGCAAGCAGTCGACAGTGCCCGCACAGGGCATGTCCGAACAGAAATGGAGCTGGAATCATGCGTGCAGTTGTCTACCAGGGCATTGGTGAACTCGTCGTCGAGGATCGCCCCGTTCCCGAGATCGGCCCGAAGGACGTGCTGGTCAAGAACATGCGTACCGGTATCTGCGGTACCGACATCAGTGCTTACACGAAGGGTGGCGATGACCTGGGCATCTTCCCCGGTGGACTGGTCGGCCACGAGTTCGTGTCCGAAGTTGTCGAGGTGGGTGCGGAGGTGGAAGATCCGCGGATTGTCCCTGGCCTGCGGGTGTTCGTGAACGCCTCCACCTCCAAGCGCGGCGACGATGGCCGGACGAAGCTGGAGATCACCGACTCCGCCGGCGGCCTGACGCAGTTCATCTCGGTTCAGGACGCGACGATCGGCTACAACCTGCACCCGTTGCCGGACAACGTCAGCTTCGACAAGGCGGTGGTGATCGAGCCGTTCTCCGTGGCCAACCATGGAGTGAACCTGGCCGAGCCGAGGGCGGGTGAGCGTGCCCTGGTGTTCGGCGCCGGTGCCGTGGGCCTGGGTGTGCTGGCCAACCTGAAGGCCAATGGGGTGGACGAGGTCATCGTCTCGGACATCATCCACAGCAAGCTGGAGGTGGTGCAGCAGATGGGCGGCATCCCGGTGAACGGCATGGAGGTCGACCCGATCGAGTTCGCCAAGGAGAAGTTCGGCACCGTGGCCAACTTCCTCGGTGAGCAGCGTCCGGACGTTGACATCTACTTCGACTCGGCCGGTGCCCCCACTGCCATCCCGGATTACCTGCGCGGTGGCAAAGCCGGTTCCCGCATGGTCGTCCTGGCACTGACCCCGCGTCCGATCGAGGCCCCGCAGACGCAGTTCGTCCTGTCAGAGCTCACCATGATCGGTTCCACCGCCTACGACAACGACGACATCGCGCAGGTCGTGTCCTACCTCGGTGATGAGAAGTACGATCCGACCCCGGTCGTCACGCACCACTTCCCACAGGAGGACGTGATCGAGGCCTTCAGGACCGTGATCGAGAAGAAGGACGAGGTCATCAAGGTCGTCATCGACGTCCACCCGTGATCGGCCCGCGGCCCGTTCCTCAGCGCCTCGACGGAGCCGGGCTTCGCTCTGCGAAACTCGGCTCCGTCGTCGTCCAGGCATCACCGCTCGATCCCTCTGGCCGTCACCCGACATGCACGGATGCGCCGCAGCCCACCGCCGGTGAGAACGCAACCGCAAGTAGGTCTTCATGAGAACAACCCACCGCCGCCCGCGCACTGCAGCCGAGCTGCCCCTGGTGCGAGCCGGATCAGGGGCCGCTTGTGCGTGCGCCCATCACTTTCTAGTTGAAGACCATGCCGCCGTCGACCAGGATCGACTGTCCCGTGATGTAGTCCGAGTCGGGCCCGGACAGGAACGAGACGATGCCCGCCACCTCGGACGGCTCGGACAGCCGCTCGAGCGTGATCCCATGGGTGAATTGCGCCCAGCCCCATTCCTCGGACTGCCCGGCGGACGCCGCGGTCTTCTTGGCGAGATCCTCCATCAGCGGCGTCCGGACGATGCCCGGGGCGTACGTGTTCACGGTGATGCCGAGCGGAGCCAGATCTCGCGCTGCGCTCTGCGTGAGGCCCCGTACGGCGAACTTCGTGGCCGAGTACAGTGCGATGCCAGGATTCCCGACGTGGCCCGCCTGCGATGCGGCGCTGATGATCTTGCCGCCGTGGCCGAGATCCTTGAACGCCTTCGTGGCCGCCTGGATGCCCCACACGACGCCGTTGAAGTTGATCGAGAAGATCTTGTCGATGCTCTCGGGCGTGATGTCCTCGATGGGAGACTGCGGAGCGATGCCGGCGTTGTTGATGATGACGTCGAAGCCACCGAGCGCGGAGGCCGCCTCGGCGACAGCGGCGAACACGCTGTCCCGGTCGGCGACGTTCACGGGCAAGGCGATCGCCCCGCCGTCCTTACCGCCGAGATTCTCCGCGACAGCACCGGCCGTCTCCATGTTCAGGTCCGCGATCGCGACCTTGAAGCCGTCGGCGTGCAGCCGCTCGGCAATCGCCCGGCCGATGCCCTGACCGCCACCGGTGACCAGCGCGACCTTTCCGTTCTCTGTGCGTTCCATGTTCTTCGTTCCTTTTCTCGCGGTTCGATGCAGCGGACGACGCCGGATTCTCTAGACGAGGACCATGCCGCCGTCGATCATGACGATCTGTCCGGTCATGTAGTCGGAGTCGCCGGAGGCGAGATACAGCGCCGTGCCGACGACGTCGTCGGCGGTACCGGGGCGGCCGGCGAGAATTCCGCTGGAGAACTCCGAGAACGCCTCACCCGGTGCCTTGCTGTCGCCGAGTTCCATGAGGTCCAGGTCGAGCTTCTTCCACAGGGGAGTGTCGACGACGCCGGGGGCGAAGGCGTTGCAGGTGATGCCGTGCACGGCCAGGCCCCGGGCAGCCGCCTGAGTCAGCGCGGTGACGGCGAACTTGCTGGCGCAGTACGGGGCGAAATTTGGATAGCCCTGACGCCCGGCGATCGACGACGTCAGGATGAGCTTGCCTCCGGTGCCCTGAGCAATCATCTGCTTGGCCGCCTCCTGCTGGCAGATCAAAGTGCCGAGGCCGTTGACGTCCAAGGTCGTCCGCCAGTTCTCCTCCGTGACGTCGAGGAAGTGCATCGGCTTGATGATGCCCGCAATGGCGAAGAGGACATCGAGTCCACCGAAGGCGTCCACGGACTTCTTCACCGCGTCGGCCACGTCGCCGCGTTCCGTGACGTTGCCGCCCACGGCGACAGCCCGACCGCCTTTTGTCTCGATCTCTTCGGCGACCGCGTGGGCTGCGTCCACGTTCAGGTCGAAGAGCACGACCTGGGCACCCTCATCAGCCAGCTTCAGGGCGATGGTGCGGCCCATGCCGCTGCCGGCCCCGGTGATCAGAATCCTCTTGTCCTGCACGCGTCCTACCATGATCGTCAGTTGCTCCTTGGTCGGGTGGTCCGCTCAGCGACGGCGTCGTCATGACGCCCTCATGGCGGGAGGGGTGCTCCCATACTGTGACGCCGGGCACACTTCCCGGAGGATGTGTGCAGAACTTGAACAGCCGGCTAGAGGCCCACCGTTTCACTCACTGCAAGGCCGGGGAGGAATGATGACCGATCCAGATCGAGGCACCGCGCCCTTGGTGCGAGTTGCCACCAAGGCGCTGACATCCACGAGGGCCGCCCTGGAAGGCACGACGACCTGGCTCGCACTGAGTGACGCGGACGGGCGCGTCGTGTACGAGTGGTCGTCGAGCGACCGGCTGAGGCGGCAGCTTCAGCGAGCCGACGTCCACGCCGGCGTGGACCTGGCCATCGGAGCCGCCGGGGCCAACGGCATCGGTCTCGCCCTGGCGCGCCGTGCCGCCGCCATCATCCACGGGGCCGACCACGAGGACGAGCGGTGGAAGGGGCTCACTTGTGCGGCGGGCCCGCTGCTCCACCCGGCGTCCAGGGAAGTGCTGGGCGCCGTCAATGTGACGTGCCTGGCGAACGAGGCGAATCCCTATTTGAAGCTGGCGCTGAAGCACGTGATCGACGAGGTTCAGACCGCGCTGAGCCGGGCCTCGCAGGCGCGCCATCGCCGTCTGATGGAGGCCCACCTGCGCGTCAAGGCCGGCACCCGCGCTGCCGTCGTCACCCTGGACCGCCATACCGTGATCGCGGACGGAACAGGTCCCGCCATCGGTGAACGGGCGGCGATCTGGGCGCTGCTGGAGCGTGCGGGATCCGGCGCCGCAGAAGTGGTGCTGCCTGCCGGGGGGCATGCCCGAGTGGTGCTCGTCGACCCTGGCGATGTCACCGCCGGATGCTCTCTCGTCGTCGGACACGTCGACGCCGCAGCCTTCGCGCAAGCTTCGCTGAGGGGTGAGATGCCAGTGGCTGCCGGTGCCTCGCTGAGCCCGCTGGAGACCGCCGAGCGGGAGATCATTGCGGCCGTCCTCGCTGCCTGTGACGGCAACAAGTCCGATGCAGCCGACCGTCTGCAGATCTCCCGCGGCACGCTCTACGAGCGGATCCGCCGCTACGGACTCTGACGGGCGGTGCACACTTGGCCGTACCGAACTGCTCGCGCGGAGCCCCCGGTCACTCGTTCAGTGCGCGAGTCCCGCGCTGCACGGGACGAGGTCGACTGAGCGGTACGTCAGAGCCGCCTTTGCGAGCGAGTGCCCCCCTCCGTCAGAAGTGGTTGGCGCCGACCGTCATGCCGCCACAGACATAGAGCGTCTGTCCGGTCACGAAGCCGGCCTCCTCGGAGGCGAAGAAGTTCACGGCGTGGGCCACCTCGGACGGCTTGCCCATCCGTTTCACCGGAACGGACTCCGCCAAATCGGTTCCGTCGGACGGCCGCGAGTTCGCGCCGGCGAAAAGGGGAGTTTCGATGGGGCCGGGTCCCACTGCGTTCACGGTAATGCCCGCGGCAGCGTATTCGAGAGCCCACACTCGCGTCAGTCCGATGAGTCCGGCCTTGGCAGCGACGTAGGCCGTGCGTTCGGCCTTACCGAGTGCTGCCCGCGACGTGATGTTGACGATCCGGCCCCAGCCTGCCTTCGCCATGCCGGGAGTCATCTTCTGACTGAGGATGACTGCGGGCATCAAGTTCAGGCGGAAGGACGCCTCCATGGAGCAGGGGTCGAGGTCGGCAAGTGCACCCGGGAACACTGCGCCTACATTGTTGACTAGGACATCGACTCGGCCGACGCGGTCCAGCACTTCATCGGCTAGCTGCGCCGCGGTGTCCGCTGAGGACAAGTCTCCCGCCAGCGTGTCGTAGCGACCCTCGACACGATCGATGGAGGTGACGTGGTATCCGGAGGCGTCGAGGGCTTCGCAGATGGCCAGGCCGATGCCGCCCGACCCTCCGGTCACGAGAGCATGTTTCTTCACGGTTGACTCCACTAGGTAGTTGCTCTGGGCTTCGTTCAAGGCGCGAACACGCCGAGAGCTGGACGATGATGCCGTCAGCAGTGGGTGACCGTGCGGACAGCAGGATTGAGGCGGGCAGTAGTCCTCGGGAGCTTCTTCACGAGGACGGTGGAGGGATCGCCGGAGAGACCGGGCCCTCGTCCGGCCCATGCCCGTGTCGAGGGGTTCTCATGCGCGGCCATAGGAGCGCACTCCCGGACCGGACGAGGCACGGTGCGGCCTCGACAGGCTCCTCAACGAAGGTGGACGCCGCCGTTGATGTCTAGGGTCGCCCCGGTCATGTAGCCGGCTGCCGGCGTCAGCAGGTAGGTGACGGCCCCTGTGATCTCGTCACGCGTGCCGAATCGGCCCGCGGGAATGCGATCGACCAACGCGGTGCGCGCCTCGTCCGGCAAGGCCTGCGTCGCAGGACTGTCCAGAGCCCCTGGGGCGATCGCGTTGGCCGTGATCCCCTGGGCTGCCAACTCTTTGGCCAGGACCTTGGTCAGCACGATGACCCCGGCCTTGGAGGCGGCATAGTGAGGTCCTCCGACCAGCCCTCCGGTGTAGGCGGCCACGGAGGCAATGTTGATGATGCGGCCGGCCCCGCCGGCGGCCATCAGCTTGGATGCCTCGCGGGCGATGTTGAGGCTGCCCCACGTGTTGATCTTCAGGACGGTCATGAACTCGTCGACCTGGACGTCCCACAAGCCGGCCGTCGGAATGACGGCTGCAGCGTTGACGAGTCCGTACAGCTGTGCCCCGCCGGTCTGGATGCTCTCCATGAGCTGGACCACCTGTTGTGTGTCGGTGATGTCGCAGGCCGTGACGTCGAGCCCGCCCACCGTGCCGGCTCGCACATCGACCGGGACGACTTCATAGCCCGTCTCCGCCACGGTCCGAGCGACGCTTCCTCCGACGAGGCCGCTGGCACCGGTGACGATGACGGCCCGCCGCTGCGCGTTGTCGGCGCTCATGACTGATCGACCTGGTGGATCTCGATGATGTTGCCGGCCGGATCGGACAGGAACACCTGCCGCCATCCCTTGAGGGCCCAGTAGCCGTAGTCGGAGTACGGCACGCCGTGCTCCTCGAGCCGGCGCAGCACGGCTTCGATGTCGTCGGTGCGGAAGCAGAAGTGACCGTTGAGCAGCGGATTGACGTACTGCTTGTGCTCGTACGAGGCATCGGGACGACGGCGAGTGGCGTGGATTTGCAGCTCGGACTCGTGACCGGCCACGAAGAAGCTGGCCGTTCCGCCCCATTCAGCGGAACCGTCGGTGTCGGCCTCGGACTGTCCGACCATCGGCGGGGTGGGCAGCTGCTGCAACCCCAGGACGGTGCCGTAGAACGAGTCAAGCTGTCCCATGTCGTCCGTGCAGACATTCACATGATGAAGGCGGAGCAGTCCGGCGGGCACGAACTCCTCCAGCTCCTCCACGCCATCGACCTGGTGGATCTCGATGATGTTGCCGGCCGGATCGGACAGGAACACCTGCCGCCATCCCTTGAGGGCCCAGTAGCCGTAGTCGGAGTACGGCACGCCGTGCTCCTCGAGCCGGCGCAGCACGGCTTCGATGTCGTCGGTGCGGAAGCAGAAGTGACCGTTGAGCAGCGGATTGACGTACTGCTTGTGCTCGTACGAGGCATCGGGACGACGGCGAGTGGCGTGGATTTGCAGCTCGGACTCGTGACCGGCCACGAAGAAGCTGGCCGTTCCGCCCCATTCAGCGGAACCGTCGGTGTCGGCCTCGGACTGTCCGACCATCGGCGGGGTGGGCAGCTGCTGCAACCCCAGGACGGTGCCGTAGAACGAGTCGAGCTGTCCCATGTCGTCCGTGCAGACATTCACATGATGAAGGCGGAGTTTCACGCAGGTCTCCTGAAGAGTTGGCGTTGGAGGCGCCACGCGTGGTCCTGGCGTGGCGGATGTTCTGGATCCGGTGGCGGATGTCACAAGTCTGCCCAAGGAATTGATTGGAATCCAATACCGATCTTCCAATGCTTCATCCTGAAATTAGATGACACATCGGACACAGCAGTCACCGGTGGATGCGGCGCCACAGCCTATCCATCTGATTTCTGTATGGCCGGGTGTTGGATTGGTATTGGACGCTGTGCAATAGGGACTGGGAAGGTGGAAGCACGGCCCTCCGGCCCCGGGAGGGAACAACGGAACGAGCGCGTCGGAGTGGTCAAGGGTGACTGCGCCCTCCCTTCCGGTGCGAGTTCCGAGGTTCTGGCCGAACCTCCTTGCTCCGCGGCGCCGGCCCGCTCAGGGCTGGGATTCGGATCCGGAGCACGATGGGCTCCGACGAAAGCAGAGGCAAGACGTCGGTCCGCGTGCTTTGAGGCCTGACAGTGGGCAAGGCCCTGTGACCCCCGACTGCCACCCGACCGAAGGAGTCTCCCCTCGCACGGAGGTCGGTGCACGTCAGGTCTGTTCGAAAAACTGTCCGTCACGAGAAAGCTGTCACAGCCCCATGAAGATCCAGCGCGTCGAAGCCATTCCCTACGAGATCCCCTATGTCACTCCTCTGAAGTTCGCCAGCGGTGAGGTCGTCACGGCCGATCACGTGCTGGTGCGGATCATCACCGACGACGGGATCGTGGGCACGGCCGACACCCCGCCGCGGCCCTACACCTACGGCGAGACCCAGAAGTCCATCGTGGCCGTCGTCGAGGACCTCTTCGCCCCGCAGCTGGTGGGCCTGGACGTCCTCGACCGCGAGAAGGTCCAGGCCGTGCTGGCCCGCACCGTCCACAACCAGACCGCCAAGGGCGCCGTGGACATCGCCCTGTGGGACGTCATCGGCCAGTTCCTCGGGCAGCCGGTGACCAGGCTGCTGGGCGGGTTCACGGACTCCATGCGGGTCTCCCACATGCTGGGCTTCAAGCCGGCCCAGGAGCTGCTGGACCTCGCCCTGGAGTTCCGCGAGACCTACGGCATCACCACGTTCAAGCTCAAGACCGGTCGGCACCCGATCGGCCTCGACGTCGAGGCTGCGGCCGTGCTGCGCGAGGGCCTCGGCGAGGACGCCGAGCTCTACATGGACGCCAACCGCGGCTGGACCGCCAACGAGGCCATGGAGGTGCTGCGCCGCACGGCCGACCTGGGCCTGCAGTTCCTCGAGGAGCCCGACGACGCCCGCGAGGTGCTCGGCCGGCGCCGGCTCGTGGAGCGGTCCCCCATCCCGATCGCCGCCGACGAGTCCGCCCCGAACCTGGGGGAGGCCGCAAAGGAGATCCTCACCGGCGGGGCGAACCTGCTGGCCGTGAAGACCGCCCGCTCCGGGTTCACCGAGGCCGCCAAGATCGTGGGCATGGCCGAGGGCATGGGGGTGGACGTGTACGTGGGCAACCAGATCGACACCCAGGTCGGCACGATCGCCTCCGTGGTCTTCGGCGCCGCTTTCGCGCATACCTCCCGGCGCGCCGCAGAACTGTCCAACTACTTGGACATGGCCGACGATCTCCTCGCGGAATCGATCATCATCTCCGACGGGCGCATCGCCGTTCCCCAGGTACCGGGTGTCGGCACCATCGTTGATGAGGACAAGCTCACTGCCTACCGCACCGACAGGTCTGCGCCGTCGCGCTCAGTATTCTCCTGAGAAGTATTGACTTCGGCTGTCGACATTCCCCAGGCCTCGGAAGGCAAACTGATGCGCGCTGTCCTCAAACATCGACCCAGCCCCGGATCGACATACGTGACCGACTATCCCGAACCGGAGACTGCCGCGGGGCAGGTGAAGATCAAGGTGGCCGCGGCTTCCGTGTGCGGCAGTGATCGGGAGATCTACGAGTACACCCCCATGGCTCAGGCCTTTGATCTCAACATCCCGGGTGTCATGGGTCACGAATGCTCCGGTACGGTGCTCGAAGTCGGAGCCGGCGTGACGTCTCTCGTCGTCGGCGACAAGGTCGCCTTGGAATCCCACTGGGCATGCGGCACCTGCTACCCATGCCGGACGGGCGATGCCCACAACTGTCTCAACATGCGGCTGCTCGGGCTGCACGTCGATGGCGGCTTTGCAGAGCGTCTCGTCGCGCCCGCCTCGGCGTGCTTCAAACTGCCCTCCGGCTTTTCCCTGGAACAGGCGGCCCTGCTGGAGCCGGCTGGTGTCGCCATGCACGCCATCCAGCGTTCGGGTCTCAATCCTGCCGGGGCCGACGTGGTCATCAGCGGCGGAGGGCCCGTAGGCCTGCTTATCGCCGCCCTGGTCGACGTCATGGGAGCCGCCCGCGTGGTCGTCGTCGAGCCCAATGCATACCGCCGCGGGCTCGCCGAAGGACTCGGCGCCACGGCAATGCACCCGGAGGATGACGTCGTGACGCACTGTCGCACGGTCTCCGGCGACAAGAACGGATTCGATATCGCTTTTGAGGCCTCCGGCGTTCCGGCCGCCATGGGACCGCTGTTGGAGGCAGTGCGCAAGGAGGCAACCGTTGTCGCCGTGGGTATTGCCGGCCGCCCGATCGAGTTGGATGTGGCCGCCTACCTCATCAAGAAGGGCCTGACTTTCCGCGGCAGCTTCGGCCGCGCTCTGTGGGAAACGTGGGAGCAACTCGTAGCGGTCGTCGCCAGCGGCAGACTGGACCTCGCGCGTTTCATCACGCACCGACTTCCGCTTTCGGCCATGGACGAGGCCATCGCACTGCTCCAGGGAGAGGCCTGCAAGGTCCTGCTCGTTCCGGAGCTAGACCGCCTTCCTGAGGGCACAGCCGCACGAGAGCGCTGATCCACGAGGTGCTGCAGCGCACCGCATCGCCTCCGTGCCGTGGGCATGGAGGCGATGCGGCTGCCATGGGATGAGCCTTCCATGTGCCAGATCGAGGCCTCCCGGTCCAGGCGCACCCACAGCACGACATGACTGCACGGCCTCAGGCGGACAGCCCTGCTCGCCGGTGGCTCTTACATTCCCATGGACTTGATCGGCACAATCGTCGATAGTCCATCACCACATCACGAGAGGACACCGCATGCCCCGGCCTACCGACGTTCCCAGCTATGAGAGCCTCCTTGCCCGGACCGATGTGCCCCCGGGCAGCAGTTGGGGACTGTTCGGCGCCGATGATGAGATCGGCACACTCAATTTTCTCGCGCCCGAGCAACGGGTCCGGGCAGCCGGTCTCGTGCGCAGCGGCCGGACGTTCTCACTGGATCTTCCCCTGGACGCCTTTCCCCAGCCACTGATTCCTCACCGCGGCGCCCTGCAGCACAGCGTCTTCGGCCTGAACGAATTCCACCGCGACGACCGGATCGACAACCTTTTTCCTCAAGCCACCAGTCAAATCGACGGCCTCCGCCACTTTGGGCACCCGGACCACGGCTTCTACAACCATGCAGATCCACAGAGGCTGATCGCCGGCGATCCCCTGTTGGGCGTCCAGCGCTTCGCCGAGCACGGCATCGTCGGCCGTGGGGTGCTCCTGGACGTCGAACGGCACCTCGCTCGTCGTGGAGAGCCGATCGACCATGCCGATCCACAGCCCGTCCCTGCCCAGGTGCTGGAGGAGACGGCAGTCCATCAGGGCGTCGACCTCGAACCCGGCGACATCCTGCTGATCCGCTTCGGATGGTTGGGACACCGCTTCGCGCAGCTTCGGGACGCATCGAACGCAGGCGACGTCGACGCGACCTCCGAAGCACCGGTCCCGTTGGTGTCGGTGGGGCTGGAGGCGAGCCATGAGACCGCGGCCTGGCTCTGGGACCACCGGGTCGCCGTGGCCGCTGCCGACAATGTGGCGCTGGAGGCCTGGCCGGCGACGGCTTCCGCCCTGCGCGTCAGAGCCGAGCTCGACGGAACCCTCCCGGCCTCATCCCACACCGGCATGCTCCACCGGATTCTCATCCCGATGCTGGGACTGGTCATCGGTGAACTGTGGCAGCTGGACGAGCTTGCCGACACCTGCGCCGCCGAGGGGCGGTACGACTTCATGGTCGTCGCCACCCCGTTGAAACTGCCCGGAGGAGTCGGCTCACCGGCCAATGCCGTCGCCATCCTCTGACTACTGCACAGCCTTCACCGAGCCCGAAGTGATCTGCCAGGGCAGACGGTGCCGCTCACCCTCACCGGCCCCGGCTGACGGCCGGCGCCCGGTGAACAACTGCGGCTCGGGACCGCATCCGCCGAGAGTCGTTGGCGGTGTCGCAGCCTGGCCCGCACATGCGCTTCGGATCAGAACGAACAAGGAAGTGGGCCGGGCATCGCAGCCCGGCCCACCGCCGTGGACTGTCTCGCGCTAGGCGGCGAACAGCTTCTGCGCCTGGATCACCAGGGTGTAGACCGCCACGACCGAGTAAAAAACGGTCGCGATGCCCATGACGGCCACACGGTGGCCCGGCATGCGGATCACCTTGTGCAGACGGCGGTTCAGCACCACGAGCAGGATCGAGTAGACGACCATGACTCCGCAGTTCAGCACTGCCGCCATGGCCAGCAGCGTGATCGGCTGGGTGATGCCGACCCCGAGGATGATGATGCCCAGCCCCACCATGATCCAGACGAAGGAGCTGTAGATCTTGGCCTCCGTCCAGAACGTGTGCCCGCGCAGGTAGTTCACGGTCAGGACGTCCGAGACGACCCGGGCAACGAGATCCACCACGGCGAGGTTCGCGAACATCAGGGCGACGGTGCCGATGAGCAGGTAGAAGAACTGCAGTCCGCCTCCGAACTGGTCGCCGAGGACGCCCGCCTGCACCTGGATGAAGGACAGGTCGGCCTTGCCTTCGTAGCTGCCCACCGGGATCAAGCGGTAGGCGAGCAGTGAAAAGATCGTGATGCTGAACAGCCCGACCACGAAGAAGGTCCAGAACTGTTCTGCGCAAGCATTTTTCCACCAGGTCTTCCAGCGCGACTGGTTCTCCGGGGTCATGAGGAACTGCGTGCCCGTGGCGGTGCCAGCCTCTTCATGACCGGTGATCGGAGAGACGATGCGGGGAGCGTGCGCCCCCATCCCCCATCCCTTGTCGCGGGTGTAATTGCTGACGGTCAGGTTGATGACACCCCCGCCACCGGCGAAGACGACCGAGGTCACCAGGAACTCCACCGGGATGCCCTCCGGCAGACGACCGAAGCCTTGGGCCGTGTCCGCCGGCAGGGCGGCCCACGGCCCCCAGCCGATCACGACCAGGCAGATGATCACGGCAAAGACCAGAATTCCGATGACCTTGAGGAACTCGAGCTTCTCGACGGTCTTGTACACGATCGGCGAGAGCGTCAGCACCAAACCGATCACGACGAGCCCGCCGATGGCGATCCACTGCACATTGCCACGGCCACCAGCGGTGAACGTGGCCATGGTGGCCGCACTGCTCATCCATCCCGGCCACGCAAAAGGGATCACGGTCATCGCGATGAACAGCGGTGCCCATCCACGCCACAGCCGGGCGAATCCGGTCATCGCCGTCTCGCCGGTAGCCAGAGAGTATCGAGCCGCTTCGGTGTTGAGGAAGTATTGAATGCCGATCCCCAGCGCTGCGGCCCACAACCATGTGAGGCCGACCTGGCTGGTGATGTAGGGATGAGAGATGTACTCACCCGATCCGATCCCCACGGCGACCAGGATGACCCCGGGGCCCGCCATCCTGCGGAAATTCACGGGCTTGGGAAGCTCGGCCCAGCGCAGAGCCGGGAGCCGCCCCGGCTTTTGACGGCCTCCTGAGCCGCCGAATTCTTTAGCTTCCACCTCGGTCGTGGTGGGCGGGTCGTTCACTGTCATGGCTTTGGCCTCACTGTTGGTCGAGGTCGATCGAGTAGCACATGGCGCGGTGACAGTCCTGTTGAGCGCTCAGCACCATGGCGTGGATTGGGAGACTGTTGCAGCACCATCGGCAACACCCATTGGGTGTGATGTGCGCTACATCTCCCCAAAAGGCTAGAACGGCCGTCTATAAGAGGGAAATACCAGTCACTGATCGACTATGACTGTTTTTAGATGGGGAGTACCCTCTGCCTGTCGGGGATGTCCTCAGTGGGCCGGCTCCGGCAGTACCTCGGCGCAGATGTCCAGCACCCGCGCCAGAGCCGGGGATGCGTTGTCCGTGCGCCACGCCAAGGCGGCGTGCAGCCAGATCGGCTCCCCGGCGATGGGGATGTAGGCGACACCCGTGGGCTGGACGTGACGTACCGAGGTGAGAGTCAACGTGGCCCCGGCGCCTGCGGCGACGAGGGCAAGGATGGTGTAGGAATCAGGAGCTTCCTGGACGATCCTCGGTGACACTCCGGCCTTAGCGCAGGCATCCAGCAGGGCAGCCCGAAGGGTGGATCCGCCTTCCGCCGGAAAACTGATGAAGGGGTCATCGGCCAGGCTGGCCAGCGAGATCTCATCCTCCCCCGCCAGCCGATGCGAGGAAGGCAGAGCGCAGATGAGCCGTTCGTGCTCGATGACGCGATAGCTGACCTCGGAGTGCCGCACGGGGAGCCGGACGAAACCGAGATCCAACTGGCCGCGCACCACCTGATCGAGCGCAGCCCCGGCGTAGGTTTGCCCCTGCAGCACCAGGTCGATGCCGGGATATCGGCGACGCACTTCCTGCGCCAGAGCAGGGAGGATCTTGCTGCTGGAAGCGCCGGCAAAGCCGAGCCGTACCCGACCGGACTCCCCTGCAGTCAGAGCACGCGCTGCCGCATGGGCCAGTTCAACGTCGGCCAGCACCTTTCGCGCCGGCCCCAGAAGACGCTCCCCCGCGTCCGTGAGAGTCACCGAGCGCGTATTGCGGACGAACAGTTTGAGCTTGAGCTCCTTCTCGAGCTGCTGGATGCGGTAACTGAGCGGAGGCTGGGCCATCTGGAGCCGTTGCGCTGCTCGACTGAAATGGAGTTCCTCGGCCACCGCGACGAACGCTTCCAGCTCCTTGATGTCCAACGTTTCGTCCCATGGTCGTAGCCGTCAGTGCCGGATCGAGCAGATCCCGTGGATGTTGCCAGTGGACCCAGCATAGGCATGCCCCGAGCGGAGAACAGGACGTGTCGGCATCTTCGGTCAGTCATCCGGCTCGGCTGAACGTGGGCCGCTTCTATACCGACCATCGATCAGTGAGGCCGGAATTAGTCTTGGCCCAGGAAAAGTGAGCCCGACTACAGTCTCGGTAGCGCCTTTGCGCGCCCGCTGTCGGCGGGAAGGATGCTCCCTGACCAGCAGCGAACAATGAGGCATGACCACGGCCGTACGCGTTTTGCACAGCGCAGAACACGATGAGGGGATCCGGCATGGCACAACAGCCAGAGCCCGCTCCTTTGCAGCTGACGTCGAAGGACGGCACATCGCTGGCCGTGACCGTCACCGGCGACGGCCCGCCGATCGTCATCGTCCCGGGCTCTCTCAGCATGGCCGGGGACTGGCAGGCCGTGACTCGGGTGCTCGCGCCCGAGCTGACGACATACTTTCTCAACCGATGCGGCCGCAGCGCCAGTGGAGACCATCCCTCGCACTGTCTGGAGCGGGAGATCGAGGATGTGACCGCCGTTCTCGACGTGGCCGGTCCTGAGGCCGTCCTGTTCGGCCACTCCTTCGGCGCACTGGTCTCCCTCGCTCGGGCTGCACAGCGAAGCGTGCGGGGTCTCATCCTCTACGAACCCGGCCTCGCCCTGGACGGGCCCGTCGGAGGCCCCGCCGTGGAGGCTTTTTCCGATCTGGTAGCCGTTGGTGATGCTGAGGCGGCTCTTCGGTTTGGACTGGAACATTTTGTCGGCCTCTCCCCCACGGAGGTCGAGATGTTCGCACAGGCCCCATCGTGGTCACAACTGGTGGCCATGGCGCCGACCTGGAGCCGGGAACTCGTCGCCATCGACGGCTACGCCGTCGATATGGATCGTTTGTCGTCGATCGAGATACCCACGCTGATGATGGCCGGTGAAGTCAGCCCGTCCTGGTTGATCATGGTCTCGCAGGCGGTCCACGACGCCCCGCCCCGATCCTCGTGAGCCACGCTCGCCGGTCAAGGGCACGTGGCGAACGAAGCGGCTCCCGATCTCCTGGCGCGTGAGGTCGCCGCCTTCGTAGCCTCGCTGCGCTTCCTGGCACGTCCATGACGTAGCACGGGTCCCGAACAGAGGACGTCTCGGCTCGAAGGACATGGTCACCGCTACACTGGCTCACAGTGGTGCGACGTAGATCACATGATGGCTGATGAGGGCTTCCGGTGTGTGTGCCCGTCCCGCCGCCGACGCGCCAGGGGCGGTTTCCGGCGCAACCAGGCGTCGGCGACCGTCGATGCCAGGGGAATCCGGCCCCCTATTAAGGAGGACATCCGTGTCGATGGCAGCTGCTGTGAGCGATGAGATGGTGGAGGACTTCTCCACCAGCCATTTGCCGTGGCGGCTTGACGTCTCCCGCGGCAGCGTTCTGGAGCACAGGACGGTCCACATGGGTGAGTCGTGGGCCGTGGACTGTCGTCTCGGCGGCATGGCAGGACGGCGTGATGCTCCGCAGATCCGGCGGACGGACGGAGAATACGTAGCGGTCCTACTGGTGCGGCACGGCACGGAGACGTTCACGCAGCACGGCCGGCGCGCCCAGGTCGGCGCCGGCACCGCGGTGATCTGGGACGGTGTGCGTCCCGGGGAGTGCGTCAGCGGTCAGGACCTCGTCAAGACCACGTTCTTCATGCCGCGCGACGTGTGCCGCGACACCATGCCCCCTCTGGATGCGATCGTCGCCCGCACCGTGCCCGACTCCCCCAGCCTGCGCCTGCTCTTCTCGTGGTTGCAGACGTCGACGTCGACCGAGGACCTGGACGGCACCGCCGCCGCGACAGCCGGACATGTCGCCGTTGACCTGCTGACCTCGGCGATCGGCGCGTCCTCGAACGTGGTCCTGGACACCCGGACGATCCGGCTGATGGAGATCAGGGCCTTCATCGACGCACACTTCGGCGACTCGGAGCTCACCGTGGACACCATCGCCTCGGCCAACGCGGTGTCAACCCGCTATCTGCATCTGCTGTTCCAGGAGACGGGCGAGAGCTGCCGGCAGTACCTGATGCGCCGACGCCAGGAAGCGGCGCACCAACTGCTGATGTCGGCCACAGGTCTGTCCATCACCGAGGTCGCTCACCGGTGCGGGTTCGACACCCCGTCCTCCTTCAGCCGCACCTATCGCACCGCCTTCGGCCTGTCGCCCCGGGCGGCACGAAACGCACGGCGCCAGACATGACCTAGCTCACACTGTGCACGTGGTGCGCGTTCTTGTGCGCATCACGGCAAGTTTCAACCCCTGCGGCCCTTCAATACTTGCTGACAACCGAGGAGGCACCTCCCGGCAACGAAGGAGTCGAGATGCTCAGCACATCACCTCACAGCGCGGTGAAGCACAGCGCCCTGTTCCAGCCCGGCCGCATCGGCCGGATGATCCTGAAGAACCGATTCGTCCAGTCCCCCATCTTCACCCAGTACGCCGGCACGTGGGGCGAGGTGAGCGACCGGCTCATCGAGTACTACCGGGAGCGGGCCCGCGGCGGCGCCGGCCTACTCATCACGGAGAACACATCGGTCGACTGGGAGCTCGGCCGCACAGTCGGCCACCCCATCCGGATCGACCACGACCGGTTCCGGGCCGGACTGGCCGACCTGGTGGAAGCCGTGCACAACGAGGGTGCGAAGATCGCCGTACAGCTCCACCACACCGGCCGTCAGAACTCCCAGGGCAACACGGAGCGCAACGAGCCCCCGATCGCCCCGACCGCCGGTATCACCAGCGCCTTCGGCACGGCTCCTCGGGCGATCGAACTGGAGGAGATCCCAGGGCTGATCCAGCGCTACGCCCAGGGCGCCCGGCGGGCGAAAGAGGTCGGCTTCGACGCGGTGGAGCTCCACGGTGCGCACGGATACCTGCTCTCCCAGTTCCTCTCCCCCAAGACCAACAAGCGCACCGACGAGTACGGCGGCTCCTTGGAGAACCGGGCACGCTTTGCCCTCGAGGTGGTCCGGGCGGTGCGGGAGCAGGTCGGCCCGGACTTCCCCGTCCTGTACCGCCTCAGCGTCGAGGAGCCGTACGAGGGCGGCCTGTCCCTCGACGACGGGCTGGCGTTCTGCGAGATGCTCGAGGAGTACGTCGACGCCCTCGATGTATCGGCGGGCAACTACGACACCGCCGACGTCCTGCTGCCGATGCATCCCCCGGGGAACCTGCTGCACTACGCCAAGGCCGTGAAGAAGCGGGTGTCCGTGCCTGTCATCGGCGTCGGCCGGCTGACCTGGTTGCTGGACGAGCTCAACGACGACGTGGCTGCCGGCGAACTCGACTTCGTCGCCCTGGGGCGTGCCCAGCTGGCCGACCCAGCAGCGGTGGAGAAGACCCGGCGCGGGGAGACTTCTCGCGTGCGACGCTGCATTGCGGTCAACGAGTGCATCTCACGGTGGATGTTCAACGGGCAGCGCACCCAGTGCGTCATCAACCCCGCACTCTCCCAGGAGAAGCGAGCCTCGGAGGCTCGGCACCCCGCGCCTGTCTCCAAGCGGGTGCTCGTCGTGGGGGCCGGACCCGCCGGGTGCGAAGCGGCCATGCTGGCAGCCGAGCGCGGGCACGCGGTGACACTGATGGAACGCGAAGCGGAGATCGGCGGCCAGCTCCGGTCCTGGGCCGCGGCCGAGGTGCTCAGAACGGAGATCTCGACCCTGATCAACTTCTACCGCACCGAGCTCAACCACGCCGGTGTCGATCTCCGGCTGGGCACTGATGTCCAGGAAGCGGATTTCGCCGACTACGACACCGTTCTGCTGGCTACGGGGACCGTCAGCACGGGGGCACCCGACGATGCGCTGGACGCCGTGGAGATGCTGGCCACCCGCCGCCCTCCCGATGCACAGCAGGTCACCGTCCACGGGGACACCGAGATCGCCTTGTTCGCCGCCCTGTGGCTGGCCGAACAGGGCCGGGAGGTGACCCTCTCTTCCCCGAGCGATGACATCGGCTTGGACACCAACGACATGCAGCGCGCCCATCTGACCCAGCTGCTCGTCGCCAAGCACGTCACCGTACTCACCGGACAGCAGGCTCCGACCGGCCCCGGGGTGGTGTGGGCACAGGACCGTGCGTCCGACGAGGGCTTGTCCGAGACCGTCGACGACGACCGCGTGCACATCATCGGCACCCGCCTGCGGGGCGGACGGATGTACGAGGCGACCCAGTCCGGCTTCTGGGCCGCGTCCCAGGTCTGAGAGGAGAAACCGATGACAGTCCGCGCCATCGAGCACATCGGCATCACCGTGCCCGACCTCGAGCAGGCCACCCAGTTCTTCGCCGAGGCCTTCGGGGCCGAGAAGATCTACGACATGCTCGACGAACCCCTCGCCGGCCCCGAGGTCGAGGCCGGCCTCGGCATACCCTCCGGGGCCAGGATCGAGGCGATCCGCATGTTGCGCCTGGGCGAGGGACCCAACCTGGAGCTGTTCACCTACTCCGGCACCGCCCAGCGGGACCCGGTGGTGCCGAGCGATCTCGGCCTCCAGCACTTCTGTGTCTACGTCGATGACATCGACGTGGCCGCAGACCGGCTGGAGCACGCCGGCGGCCGGCTGCTGAGCCCACCCGGCGAACTGCCCGGAGGGGACACCGGCCCCGGTAACCGCTATCTGTACGCCCGCACCCCGTGGGGCAGCACGGTGGAACTCGTGAGCTACCCCTCCCCGCAGGCCTACGAGGCAAGGACCAGCCGACGCCGGTGGCGTCCTCCTGCGCAGTCCAACAGCACCGGGCAACAGCCGTAAGCATGTCGTCCCGGTCTCACAGCCCCCCGCTCGGGCGCACGGCCGGCGCCGCGCCCGAACCCTCCCGGCGCCCGAGGACGGGGCCGGACCAGCATCAACCGAACCAACAATCGACGAGGAGAACATCATGACCGAGACACAAGAGCAACACCGCAAGGAGAACGAGGGCACCGCGGTCGAGGCCGGGTCCAAGGCCACCGAGCGGTTCACCCAGGCCGGCAAGCTGACTTCCCTGAAGGTGTCCCAGGAACGGGTGAGTCTGCTGGCCGGTGCGGCGATCAAGGCGATCAACGACATCGCGGTCAAGCACCAGGTCACCTACGAGGAGTACAACGCGCTGAAGGCGTGGCTGATCAAGGTCGGCACCGACGGGGAGTGGCCGCTGTTCCTGGACGTGTGGCTGGAGCACACCATCGAGGACGTCAACTCCCAGCACCGACCCGGTGCGGTGGGCGCCATCGAAGGCCCCTACTACGTCCCGGGCGCCCCGGTGCTGCCCACTCCCGCGACCCTTCAGATGCGCGAGGACGAGCCCGGCACCCCGCTGCTGTTCAAGGGCCGGTTCACCGACACCGACGGCAACCCGCTGCAGGGCGCCCAGGTGGAGATCTGGCACGCCGACGCCAACGGCTTCTACTCCCAGTACGCCCCGGAGCTGCCCGAGTGGCTGTTCCGCGGCGCCGTGCAGGCCGACGAGAACGGCTACTTCGAGATCAACACCAAGCGTCCGGCCCCGTACCAGATCCCCACCGACGGGGCCTGCGGGCAGCTGATCGCCGCGGCCGGCTGGCACGCCTGGCGCCCGGCGCACATCCACATCAAGGTCTCCGCCCCCGGCTACCAGCTGGTCACCCAGCAGCTGTACTTCCCCGGCGACCCGCACAACGAGGACGACATCGCCTCGGCGGTCAAGCCCGAGCTGATGCTCGACCCGACCCCGCGCACCGACGGCGGGGCGGGCGAAGAGGTCGTCTACGACTACGTCCTCGCCAAGGAGGGCCAGACCAAGTAGGACCCCAGCCGTCACCGAAGACCAGCCGGAAAAGGCACTCCCGGCACAGGACGCATCCCCGTCGGCATCGACGGGGATGCGTCCTTGGCGCGGTCCGCGGCTGACCGAGCCCGTCCCACGGCACGGCCCCGGTGCGGTTCGGCACGGGGCAGAGTCGTCCCTAGAACAGGTCCTGTTCTGCTAGCCACGTCGCCGCGATCGTCCCAGCCGGGGCCTGTTCCTGCACGCTCCGAGCATTCAGCTCGATGAGCCCTTCCGGAGTCAGCGCCGCATCCACTTCGTTGATGATCGCGGCGGCGGCCTCGTCCACGTCGTCGCTGGCCAGGGGCACGACATGCGAGGCCAGGAAGAGGCCGGCGGGGTCCTCGAGGGACACGAGATCGTTCTCGGCGATCGAAGGGTCGGCGGTGTAGACGATGGCGAGCTGAATGCTGTTGTCCCGCAGGGCCTTGACCGTCAGGGGGCCGCCGCCGTCCTCGATCGGGGTGAAGTCGACGTCGACATCGTAGGCTTCCTGGAGCCCCCGCGGTCCGTTCGGCCGCGTCTCGCCCTCGGAGTTGCCGCCGAGGGTCAACGGCTCCGTGACGTCCGCCAGGTCGCCGATGCCGGTGAGGTCCCAGGTCTCCGCGAACGCACGGGTGACGACATAGGAGTCCTGGTCAGTGGCAGAGGACTGGTCGAGGATCCGCAGGCCCTCCGGGACGGTGCCGGCAAGTTCCGCGTAGACGTCCTCAGTGAGGCGGGCAGTGGTGTCGGGTTTCCAGTACTGCAGCAGCGGACCCGTGTACTCGGGGAACAGGTCGATCTCGCCGCTCTCGATCTCGGGCAGGTAGACCTCGCGCTGGCCGATGCGGAACTGTCGCTCCACCGCGTACCCGTGGATCTCCAGGGCTTGGGCGTAGACCTCGGCAATGATCTCGTTGGAGTAGTAGTCCTGGGAACCCACGACGATGGTCGGTTTCTCCCCGGTCCCGTCGGTGGAGTCGCCGGAGGCTCGGGACAAGGGAACGGCATCGGAGCACGAGGTCAGCATCAAGGTGCCGGCAAGCAGCGTGCCGGCGAGCGCGGGCAGGGTACGGGGGTTCATCGGAGTCCTTCCGTGGGGGTGGAGCGACGCGGGGGTGCGTCAGGAGTGGTGGCCCGGGCGATCCGGCGGTGCGCCTGGCCCAGCGCGCCGTCGAGCAGGAGGGCGAGGAGCACGACGAGCAGGGATCCGGCGAGCATCAGGGGGTAGTCGCGGGCCTTCAATCCGGTGAACAGGTATCGGCCGAGACCGCTGTCCGCGACGTAGGCGGCGAGTGTGGCAGTGGCGACCACCTGCAGGACGGCCGAGCGCAGGCCTCCAACGATGACCGGTCCGGCCAGCGGCAGCTCGACGCGACGGACGATCTGCCACTCGGTCATTCCCACAGCTCGAGCGGCGTCGATCGTGGCCCGGTCCACGGCTTCGACGCCGGAGTAGGCGCCGGCCAGCATCGAGGGGATCGCCAGCACGACCAGGGCGAGCACGGGTGCCTGCAGCCCGATCCCGACGAGGAGACCGACCAGGGTGAGCAGTCCCAGGGTGGGCACCGCCCGGCCGGCGGCCGCGGCGGTGACGACGAGGCCGCGGCCTCGGCCCGTGTGGCCGACCAGGACCCCGGCGGGGAGGGCGATCGCTGCGGCGAGGACCACCACCAGTGCCACGATGCCGAGGTGCTGGAGCAGCCTGCGGGTGATGCCGTCGGTGCCGGCCCAGTGCGCGGGGTCGCCGATCCAGATCAGGGCCTCGGTCAGGAGGTTCATGGCATCGTCCGGGCTTGGGTCGGCTTCATCGGACGTCGGCGCCCGGAGCGGGTCCATGGCATGGCCGAGCGGCCCAGTGCGGCGCACAGCCCGTCCAGGGCGAGCGCCAGGGCGACCGTGAGGACCAGCCCCGTCAGGACCTCTCCGGGGAGACCGCGCTGGAAGCCGTCGGTGAACAGGGTGCCCAGGCTGCGGATCCCGATGACCGCGCCGATGGTGACGAGGCTGACCGTGCTCACCATCACGACCCGGACCCCGGCGAGCAGGACCGGACCGGCCAGGGGCAGCTCCACCAGCCAGAAGCGCGCCCAGGAGGAGAATCCGATCGCTGTGGCGGACTGGCGCACCGGATCGGGGACCGAGGCGAACGCGTCCGCGGCTGTGCGTATGAGCAACGCCGCGGCGTAGACGGTGAGGGCGATGGTCATGGTCGCGGCGGAGCGCAGGGGCGTGCCGAACACCGTGGGGATCATGATGAGCAGCGGGAGAGAGGGGATCGCGTACAGGATGCCCGCGCCACCGAGCAGGGGTGCCCCGAGGGCGGGGTGGCGGAACGCGAACCGGCCCAGCGGCAGGGCGACGACGAGTCCGACGACCACCGGCACCAGGCTCAGCAGCAGATGGGTCAGGAGCAGTTCCTCCACCAGCGGCAGATTCTGCAGCAGCCACGTCATGGTGCCAACAGCCCCGCGGGGCGCCCGTCGCGGTCGACGACGATCTGTCGACCTTCGAGCTGTTCGATGCGCAGAGTGCGCTTGGCGCTGTCGGATCCGATGAACTGCCGCACGAAGTCGTCGGCGGGGTGGGCGAGGAGGTGGGCGGGTGTCCCGGTCTGGGCGATCCGCCCTCCGGAACGCAGGACGACCACCTCGTCCCCGAGGGCGAAGGCTTCGTCGATGTCGTGGGTGACGAGGACGATCGTCTTGCCCAGGTCGGCCTGCAGCCGCCGCAGCTCCTCCTGCAGGCCGGTGCGCACGATGGGGTCCACCGCCCCGAAGGGTTCGTCCAAGAGCAGGATGTCGGGCGCGCCGGCCAGGGCCCGTGCCACGCCGACGCGCTGCTGCTGGCCGCCGGACAGTTGCGCGGGATACCGAACGGCAAGTTCTGTGCTCAGCCCGACCCGCTCCAGCATCTCCAGGGCCGTCGACCGCGCCTGGCGTTTCGGGGTGCCGTTGAGCACGGGGACGGTGGCGACGTTGTCAAGGACCGTGCGGTGCGGCAGCAGCCCACCCGCCTGAAGCACGTAGCCGATCGACCGGCGCAGCCGCATCTTGTCGAGGGACCGCACGTTCTGCCCGTCGATCATCACCGCCCCGGACGTGGGGTCGAGCATCCGGTTGACCATCCGCAACAGGGTGGTCTTGCCGGACCCCGAGGAGCCCACGAGCACCACGGTCCGGTGCGAGGGAACCGTGTAGGAGAAGTCGTCCACCGCGACCGACTCGTCGGCGTAGGTCTTGGTGACGGACTGGAACTCGATCATGGCTGACTTTCGGGTCGGGACAGAAGCATGGGCTTCACCGGGGTGCTGGTGTGGCGCCGGCCCACAGGCACGGCTGGGTACCGGCGGCGCATCGGAGCCGGCCCGGGATGTGGGACAGCTCTGGAGCGACGGGCTGGTCCAGGACCACGAGGACGACACGCACGAGGCGGCGTCGTTCACTGTGGCGTTGACCGCTCGGGGGAACAGCTCGTGCTGGCGGGTCTCGGGCAGGACTTCGTCGAGGATATACCTCGAAACGAGGTAATCTAATTTGATATTCCACTCGCTCGGCATGTTTTCCGTCACCGCCGGACGTCCAGGCCGGGCCGGCGGCGAGCTCTCAGTCCGGAATGGCGAGGAGGACGCGGCGCCGGTTGTCGACGTCGACCTGGTCGTGCGCCAGAGCGACCTGCTCGAAGGGGAACGGCGGACGGACGGGAATGCTCAGCGCACCGACCTGCGCGGCAGCGGTGAGGTCACTGGCCGCCTGCCGCTTGGCTGCGGGCGGGAAGTCGTCGCTGCCGAGGAGCCGGACCGTGATGTTGTCGAACAGCATCGGCCAGAACGGGAAGTCCGGCCGGTCGCGGCCACTGGCGTAGGCGGCAATCACGGCGCCGTTCTTCGCCACGGCGGCATCCAGGTCGATGTTGCCGGCGAAGTCGACCTCGACGATCCGGTCCACACCGTCCGGCGCCAGGGCGCGGACGGCGCCGGCAGGGTCGGGCTCTCCCAGGACCACCGTGTGCCCGAACGCCGCCCCTCTCAACCGGAACGCGTCCTCGGAACGCCGGACGGTGGTGACGACGTGGGCCCCGGAATGGTGGGCGAGCTGGGCGGCCAGCGAGCCGACCGCCCCCATGGCCCCGTGCACCAGCACGGTCGCCCCATCCACCGGGCCGTCGCCGAAGACGGCACGGTGGGCAGTGATCCCAGGAATGCCGAGGCATGCCCCGAGAAGGTCATCGACCTCGTCAGGCAGATCGACCGCCTGGTCGGCGGGCACCACGGTGTACTGGGCGGCGGTGCCGAGAGGCCGGTAGGACTGGGCACCGTAGACCCAGACCCGCCGCCCGATCCTCGACGGGTCCACACCATCTCCCACCTCGTCGAGGACACCGGACCCATCACTGTGCGGGACCACCCGAGGGAAGGCCATGGTCGACCCCAGCCAGCCGCGCCTTTTCTTCGTGTCCCCCGGGTTCACCCCGGAATACCGCAAGCGCACCCGGACCTCCCCCGGCCCCGGCTCGGGATCGGGCAACTCCCCGGCCTGGAGCACGTCACCGGCCGGACCTTGCTGCTCGTACCAGACTGCGCGCACATCGCCTCCTGATCAGTCGTGGGTGTGGTCGCCGTCCAGGACGCCGCGCAACCAGGTCCTTTCGGCCCGGCTCGTGGCCCGCGCGACGACGAAGAGGCCCTTGCGGTAGGGATCGTCCATCTCGCGTTCACGCAGGGGGCGGTCGCCGTCGTAGAAGAAGCTGGCCGGCTCCTCCAGGAAGGCAAGTCGCCTCGAGAGGACGGCATGCTGGTCGGCAACGTCCGGCAGCTGGGAGAGGAAGGCGAGGACCACAGCGAATCGGTTGAAGTCGGTGATGTCCTGCTCGGGCGGCCGCCTCAGCCGTTGCAGCAGGTCGGTCCGGCCGGCCTCCGTCAGGTGCAGCACGTGGCGCCGGGCGGCAGCCCTGCCGGCTTCGGTGCGTCGTTCCAGCAACCCCTGACGGACCAACCGATTGATCGCAGGGTACAGGCTGCCGTCACTGACCGGCCGGGAGTGGCCCGACAAGTGCGCCACCCGGCGCCGCAGTTCGTACCCGTGCAGCGGAGCTTCCGCCAGGAATCCCAGAATCGCCAGTTCAAGCATGATGGCCATGACTATACCTCGAACCGAGGTAGTGTGGATGTCGTCATTGCCGGACCAGGACCTGACCGAGAGATCGGCCCACCGCCGACCACAAGCGCGGAATCTGACAGTCCCACGAGATGCAGACCACGGACCCGGGCTCGACGCAACCGGTCAGCCGCTCGTCCCGGTCCCCGACGACACCCCACAACCCCTGAGGAGCACCCATGGACATCACCACCCTCGACCCCACGAACACTGCCCTGCTGCTGGTGGACCTGCAGAACGACAACGTCCACCCCAACGGCGCGTTCGCCGCCTCCGGAGCAGCCGATCACGCCGCAGAACAGAACCTCGTGCCGAACGTGCGCGAGCTCCTCGACTGGGCCCGGGGGCGGGAGATGCCGGTCATCCACAACCGCATCGTGTTCTACCCCGGCGGCAGCTACGGCGGCGACAATGCCCCGATCTTCCGCATGATCGGACCGGAGTCGCTCAAGCTGGGATCATGGGGTGCTGAGGCCCTCGAGGGCCTGGAGGCCCTGCCGGAGGAGCCGGTCCTGATCCGCAACCGCATGAGCGGCTTCAACGGCACCGGCCTGGACGCCCTCCTGCGCAACGCCGGCGTGACCGACCTTCTCGTGGCAGGCGTCTGGACCAACATGGCGGTGGAGCACACAGTGCGGGACGCCGCCGACCACGGCTACCGCCCGATCCTGGTCACCGACGCCACGTCCAGCATCAATGCCGACTGGCAGCGCGCCGCCCTGTCGTACGCGCTGACCAACATCGCCGAGTTCACCACCACTGGTGACGTCACCGGTGCCTCGCCCACGAGCTGAGCGCACATTGTCAGGGGCCGGGCCGGTGAAGCACGCCGCCGGCCGGCCCTCGCCTCAGGCACTGCATCAGTAGGGCCGCCGCGCCGAAACGGATCGACACGGCAGGAGACCCGCATCAAGAAAAGAGAGACATGACCACCACCGTTTCCAACCCCAGCCTCGGGGCTCCGATCGTCCCGCTCCATCTGGGTGGCAACACCTTCGGGTGGACTTCCGGCCGAGAGCAGTCCTTCGCCGTGCTCGACGCCTTCCAGGATGCCGGCGGCAACGTCGTGGACACCGCCGACATGTACTCCTCGTGGGTTCCGGGGCACTCCGGCGGGGAGTCCGAGGAGATCCTGGGGGCGTGGATGGCCGCCCGCGGCAATCGTGACCGGGTGGTCATCGCCACCAAGACCGGAGCTCACCCCGAGTTCACCGGCTTGGCTCACGACACTGTGGTGGCCTCGCTGGAGGCCTCCCTGAAGCGCCTGCGGACCGACCACGTCGATCTCTACTACGCCCACTACGACGACGAGTCCGTGGAGATCTCCGACCAGGTGGACACCTTCGACGAGCTCGTGCGCAGTGGCAAGATCCGTGGAGTCGGCCTGTCCAACTACTCCCCCGCCAGGATGCGGGAGTTCTTCACCACCGCGCGACAGGACGGCAGGACGATCCCGGTCGCGATCCAGCCCCAGTACAGCCTGGTGGCCCGCAAGGAGTACGAGCAGGAGTACCGGCCTCTCGTGGCGGAGTTCGACGCTGCGGTGTTCTCCTACTACTCCTTGGCCTCCGGGTTCCTGACGGGCAAGTACCGCACACCCGAGGACCTGCAGGGCTCGGCGCGGCAGGACGCCGCCCAGAGCTATCTGACGGCGGACGGGCTGGAGGTTGTCGACACGCTGGACCGGATCGCCGCTGCCCACGGCACGCACATTCCCACCGTCGCCCTCGCGTGGTTGCGGGCCAGGGGTGTGACCGCCCCGATTGCCTCGGCATCGAGGCCTTCGCAACTGCCGGCCCTGCTGGCCGCGTCCTCCCTGCGCCTGACGAACGAGGAGTTGGGCGCCCTCGACGACGCCTCGCAGCCGTTCGCCTGAGAGCACGCCCGCACGGCGGCCGCACTTCTCCAGCGGCGTGCAGCAGCCCCGACCTCGTCCGACGAGATCGGGGCTGCTGCACGATCGGGAATCGGCCGACGGCGCGGCCCTGAGCTTGTAGCTCAGCTCCCTACTTGAGGAGGCGGATGGCGTGGTCCTCGGCGTAGGCGGCCAGCCCGGCCTCGCCGAACTCCCGGCCGAGGCCGGACTGCTTGATCCCGCCGAAGGGCATCCGCAGGTCCAGGGACTCGAAGGAGTGGGTGTTGATGAAGGTGCTGCCGGCCTCGATGCGGGAGGCCATGGCCAGACCGCGCTCGGGATTGGAAGTCCAGACCGAGGACCCGAGCCCGTACTCGCTGTCATTGGCCCAGGCGATGACCTGTTCCTCGTCGTCATAGGCGGTGACCGGGATGATCGTCCCGAACTGCTCGCAACCACTGAGCTCGGAGCCGTGCTCCACGTCGGCCACGATGTGCGGCAGCACGTAGTAGCCGTCCGCGGCGTCCAGTCCCTCCGCCAGGCGCCCGAGCTCGACCACCTCGGCCCCGGTGGCCCGGGTGGACTCGATGAACCCGCGCACCTTCTCGTACTGCGCCTGCGTGGCCAGCGGCCCGAAGTTCACACCCTCGGTCAGACCGTGCCCCACGACGTAGTCCTGCACGCGTGCGATCATGGCATCGACGAAACGGTCGTGCATCTCTCGCGGCACGTAGATGCGCTTGACGGCGAAGCAGATCTGACCGGACCGGGTGAAAATGCCGGCGAGCATCCGGTCCAGGGTCGCCTCGAGGTCGGCGTCGTCGAGCACGATCGCCGGGTCGTTGCCACCCAGCTCCAGGGTGACGTTCTTGATCGTGTCGGCGGCGGCCTTCACCACGTGCTTGGCCGTCTCGGTGCCGCCGGTGAAGCCGATCTTGCGCACCAGCCGGTGGGAGGTCAGCGCCTGGCCGACGTCGCCGTCACCGTGGACGACGTTGATCACCCCGGCCGGGAACTTTTCGGCCATCCGCTGCAGTGCGAGCGTCAGGGCGGCCGAGGCGAACGGTGAAGGCTTGAGCACCAAGGTGTTGCCGGTGGCCAGCGCCGGGGCGAGCTTCATCATGGTCAGCACGATCGGCATGTTCCACGGCACGATGGCCGCCACGACACCGCGGGCTATCTTCTCGATCCGGATGAAGCTGGTCTCGTCGTCGTACTCGACCGGGACGAAGAACTGCTCGGTCAGACTCGCGGTGTGCTGCAGCACCCCGGCACCCAGGGCGAAATCGGTCTGGGCCTCCCACAGCACCCCGCCGTGCTCGCGCACCAGCAGCGGCGCGAGCTCCTCCGCGGACCCCGAAAGCACCTCGGCGGCCTCGAGCAGCTTGCCCGCCCGCTCCGCCGGGGCCACGGTGCGCCAGGACAGATACGCCTGATGGGCGGCCTCCACGGCACGATCCACGTCGGCCGGGGTGCCCACCGCCAGACGAGCCACCACCTCGGTGAGCCGCCCCGGATCCCGGTGGTCCCGGAAGTTGTCGCCGCTGGTCATCTCGCCGTTGATCAGGTGACCGATCTGCAGAGTCTTGGTGGGAGTGATGGTCATGGTGAATTCCTCCTGCGTGGGAAGGTGGAGTGGTCGTCGGCGCGGGGTCGGCCTGCAGAGTCGCAGTGGCGCCGGCGAGTCTGTTCCGGGTGCCTGATGCAGCACTGACCCGCTGTGACCGTGCCGTGCAGTCGCCGCGGCTCGGGCCTTGGGACCTCATGGGGACGTCGTGGCGGAGCCCGTCGTCCGATCCGGATGACGGCTGTGCCGTGTATCACACAGTCAATACGATTGTCCGACGTACGTCAATAGGATGAATCACAATAACGAGAGCTGACCGGTGGGCAGTGCCGGACCCGGCCCGACAGGAAGGACCGTCGTGAAACCACGCGGGATCGTCATCGACCTCTTCGGCGACTACCTGCGCTACCGGGGAGGAAGTGCCCGGTTGCGGGACCTGACCGCGCTGCTGGAGTGCTTCGGCGTCGGGGAGAGCACAGCCCGGGTCACACTGACCCGGCTGCGCAAGGAGGGGTGGTTCAGCACCGAACCGGATCCGAGCGGCCGGGGCGTCATCTACTCCCTGACCGAGAAGAGCTGGCGGATCCTGGACGAGGGGCGGGAGCGGATCTTCACGCGCGCGGAGAGCGAGTGGGGCGGCATGTGGCACATGGTCATCTACTACGTCCCCGAACCCGAACGGGCCCTGCGGGAGCAGCTGCGCAAGGAGCTGTCCTGGCTGGGCTTCGGCGCACTGGCCGCCTCCACGTGGATCTGCCCACACGACCGGTTGACCACGGTCGAGGAAAAGTTCGCCGGCATTCCGGCCGTACGCCTGGATCTGCTGCGCGCCCAGTCCAAGGGACTGACCTATGACCGCGACATGGCTCAGCGCTGCTGGGATCTCACGGAGCTCAACCACGACTATGTGGAGTTCGTGGAACGGTATCGCCAGCTGATGCCCCGGTTCCGGTCGGGCCGCATGCCGGCCCGGGAAGCGCTGGTGGAGCGCACTCGCCTCATCCAGGACTACCGGAAGTTCCCGTTCCGTGACCCCGACCTGCCAACCGACCTCCTGCCCGCCCGGTGGATGGGATGCGAAGCCCACGAACTCTTCCTGGAGGCGCGGGGCGTCCTTCGCACGAGCGCCGAGGGTCATGTCGACACCCTCCTTGGGCCCGTCGGGACACAGAATGCCCCGGGCGCTGTGTAACTCAGATTTATAACGGACGTCCTACTCTTGACACATTGTGAAGCACATCACCACAATGGGGCATCGACTACGTCGCCATCCCCTGTTGACGGTGTTGTCCCGCACCGCGGCATCGAGACGGTCGGTACAGCGTCGACAGGCGGCGGGCCACATCGGACATCGACCCCGGTGATCGACGGACCCACCGCGGGAGGTCGTAGTCGCCCACAGAGCGTCCACACAGGTGTCCCGAAAAAAGGATGAAGTCCATGACGACAACAGTCACAGCAGCAGTGGCCCGTACTCTGGGCGAGCCGCTCGCCATCGAAGAGCTGCAGCTCGACGATCTGCAGGCGAACGAAGTGCGGGTGCGCCTGGTGGCCACCGGCATCTGCCACACGGATGCGATCGTGCGCGACGGGGTGTACCCCACTCCCCTGCCGGCGGTGCTCGGTCACGAGGGTGCCGGTGTCGTCGAGGCCGTGGGCAACGAGGTCGCCGCCGTCGAGGTCGGTGACCACGTGGTGCTCTCGGCCGCGTACTGCGGCACGTGCCGGCAGTGCCGGGCCGGGCGCATGGCCTATTGCGAGAACCTCTTCGCCGAGGACTTCGGCGGTCGGCGCCGCGATGGTTCGACCGCTTTATCCGCGGACGGGGAACGCATCTCCTCGCACTTCTTCGGCCAGTCCTCGTTCTCCACCTACGCCAACGTGGTCCAGGAGAGCGTGGTCGTCATCGACCGAGAGGTCCCGCTGGAGCTGATGGGCCCGCTCGGGTGCGGCCTCCAGACCGGCGCCGGGGCGGTGCTCAACGAGCTCCGGCCCGAACCAGGGACGTCTCTTGTGGTGTTCGGCACCGGTGCGGTGGGTTCGGCGGCCATCATGGCCGCCAGGGTCGCCGGGTGTACGACGATCGTCGCAGTGGACCTCCACGACTCTCGCTTGGAGCTGGCTACCGACCTCGGAGCCACCCACACCATCAACGGCAGGACGACCGATGCTGTAGAGGAACTGCGCCGCATCACCGACGGGCAGGGCGTGAACTACGCCGTGGACACCACCGCGGTGCCGGCAGTCCTCCGTCAGGCGGCGGATTCGTTGGGGATCCGCGGCACCCTGGTGCTCGTCGGTGCCGCCGCCCCGGGTACGGAGGTGCCCTTCGAGATCGGTGGTTCCCTGGTCAAGGGATGGACCTTCAAGACGGTGGTTCAGGGAAGTTCCGTGCCCCAGGTGTTCATCCCCCGCCTCGTGGAGCTGTGGAAACAGGGCCGGTTCCCCTTCGACAAGCTCGTCCGGCACTACGCCCTGTCCGACATCAATCGGGGTTTCGAGGACTCGGAGAACGGATCCGTGATCAAGCCGATCGTGAAGCTGTCCAGCTGAGTGCCAAGCTCCTCGTCGTGCTCGACCGGTAGAACTCCTCCACCTCTCTCATGAATCGGCGAGCACCTACCCCTTCCCAGGTGGGTCCGGTCGCCTTTAGCTGCCCCTCTTTCCGCGCTGTTGAAAGTTGAAAGCTCATGAACTCTTTTCCCACACCTCACCCTGGCCGGCTGGCTTGGCCGATCCTGTCGGTAGGGGGCTCCGTACTCCTTGCATCCAGCCTGGCCGGTTGCGGAATGTCCTCAGAATCCGCCGGACAGGAGATCACGCCTGCTGCACACGGGCAGGAACAGCCGAACATCATGATGATCCTCTTGGATGATCTGGGGTATAGCGACCTGGGCGCATATGGTAGTGAAATTGACACACCGCACCTGGATGCCCTGACCAAGGAGAGCACTCAGTTCACCGATTTCCATGCCTCTCCCCTGTGTGCTCCCACGCGTGCAGAGCTCATGACCGGCCAGGACCGGCACCGAGTCGGCTTGGGCTCCATGGAGGGTCTGACCCCGCCAGGAGTGCCTGAGACGACCCCTGGTTACAAGGGCAGTCTGGAGGGTGATTTCACCGGCATCGCCGAGCTGCTGGGCGACACCGGGTACGACACCTACCAGGTGGGCAAGTGGCACCTGGGAGGGGAAGAAGGCCAGACCCCCCAGGACCTCGGCTTCGACCAGAATTTCACCCTCTACGATGCCGGCGCCTCCTACTTCTCCGACGGACACCGCCTCTTTGACAGGCCGGTGGAGCCGGTAGATACCGTCATCCATGAGCGCAGCGGCGAACGGGTCGACGAGCTGCCGGACGATTTCTTCTCCACGCGTTCCTATACCGATGAAATGCTTCAGATGGTCGATCAGAGCGTGGAAGCTGACCAGCCGTTCTTCAGCTACCTCGCTTACACCGCTCCTCATGATCCCCTGCATGTGGAAAACGAAGAACTCATCGAGCAGTACCTAGACATGTACATGGATAAGGACTTCGTAGAAATTCGAACCGAACGTATCCAACGGATGGCTGAACTCGATCTCATCGACGAAGGCATGGAAACCCGGTGGCTGGATCGCACACCTGAATGGGAGTCCCTGACCCCCCTCCAGCAGCAGGATCTGGCCTACCGCATGGCCACCTACGCAGCCGTCATTCATGAGGCAGATGAACAAATTGGCCGGGTCATTGACCACCTCAAGGACAGCGGCGAGTACGACAACACGCTCATCGCGGTGGTCAGCGACAACGGCGCAGCCGCCAGTACCCAGGCCAACTACCTCGGATTCAGCACTGAAGAAGGCTGGCACGACCGGGCTTACCCACTGATGGGGGACATGGAGGCATACGGTCAGCAGGGATCCTTCGCGTCCATCGGTCTCCCCTGGGCTCAAGTTTCCTCCGGACCCTACTTCCAGGCCAAGAACACCCTGTTCGAGGGTGGCACCCGGGTGCCGGCGATTGTCAAGGCCCCGGGAACCAACGGGGATGCTGGTGGACGGGTTGTCGATACGTTCGCCCATATCACCGATCTCTACCCCACCTTCGCCGAGTACGCCGGGGCGGATCTCGCCTCGGCCGGCAACCTCCTCGGTGATTCCGCCCGCCCGCTGCTGGAGGGCACCGCGGAAACCATCGGGGACGATGAATTCGGCTGGGAGCACTTCGGACACCGCGCCTACCGTTCCGGTGACTGGAAGCTGGTATTCGCCCCTGCACCCATGGGTGGCACGGGTGAGTACTCGCTCTACAACCTGTCAGACGATCCGGGCGAGACCACGAACCTCGCATCCGAACGCCCGGACGTCCTTGACGATCTGAGCAGGAAGTGGGACCAGTACGCCGAAGAGAACGGTGTCGCCGTCGTCGACTTTGAAGCCGTCAACAAAAACGCGCCTGCTGCAGCTGACAAGTGGTACGTCATGGATTGGGCGGTTGAAAAGAATGCTTCGGAGACCGCCACCAATGGGTAACTGCTGCTCGCCGTCAGGTGATGACCTCTCCTCATCCGGCTCGGTCACAACAACCAGCTCCATCCATCCTCAGCCCACCCTGTCGGGCAGGGCCATCCGGCAGCAAGCACCAGGTGAGTTCGCCGACATCCCCGCCGGCAGCTTCGCCATGGGAGACCACCACAATGAGGGGCACCCGAAGGATGGGGAGACCCCCGTCCACCAGGTCGCTCTGGAGGGTTTCCGTATGCAGAGCACAACGGTCACCAACGCCCAGTTCGAGGAGTTCGTGCAGGCCACCGGCTACCGGACCACCGCAGAACGGTTCGGTATCTCGGCCGTCTTCTACGCCGCCTTCCAGGCGCAACGCACCGACATCCTTAACCAGGCCGCCGGTGTCCCTTGGTGGCTGGCCGTAAAAGGAGCCGACTGGCAACACCCCCACGGACGGGCATCTGATCTGACCGGACTGGAGGACCACCCGGTCGTCCACGTCTCCTGGGACGACGCAACCGCCTACTGCCAATGGGCCGGCACCCGTCTTCCCACCGAGGCCCAATGGGAGTACGCCGCCCGAGGCGGCCTGCAGGGAAAACGCCTGGCGTGGGGAGATGAGCTGACCCCGGACGGAACGTGGAACTGCAACATCTGGCAGGGCCGGTTCCCGCATGAGAACTCTGCCGATGACGGATATCTGATCACCGCACCGGTGAAGACCTATCGACCCAACGGGTACGGGCTGTGGCAGATGGCCGGCAACGTCTGGGAATGGTGCCGGGACTGGTTCGAGGCGGACTACTATTCCCAGACCCCACTCAATGATCCTCACGGTCCGGCATCCGGCACCCGGCGTGTGCTGCGCGGTGGGTCCTACTTGTGCCACGATTCCTACTGCAATCGCTACAGGGTCGCGGCCCGCAACTCCAACACCCCGGAATCCACCTCCGGCAACATCGGATTCCGAGTAGTCGCCGACATCAGGTGAGACCAGCGAGATGACACTGCCCTTCGGCTAGCAGGCTCGCTAAAGAGCCTCCAGGTAGATGCAGGCCTCCCCCTCAACATGGGAGGCCTGCATTCCGTTTCATAGGGTGTTTCCCAGGGGAATGATTCAGCTGACAAGGTATCCCGTGTATCAACAAGTCCCTCGAGCCATTCTTGCTACACGTCTTCAAGAGGCCATTGACGTCGTGAGACATCGGGGAAAGGGATGCCCAGAATCGACACGCTGCTCGACCCCTACGGCCGACCAAAGGGCCGGGTCGAGCTCATCCGCAAGTGGTAGAAGACCACTCGGATCCGCCGCTTCACCAACCACGGCCGAGGGACAAGTCCTCAAAGCGGCCATCGGGATCGTCAGTTACTCCATGCGCGAAGACCTCGACCGGCACGTACCCTCAATGCTCGAAGCATCCGAAAAGCTGGGGAAACGCCTGGTCAGCAGAGCAGGCAATGAACCGACGGCGCGACGATGTGCGGAGAGTTCCGTGCCACAGGTGTTCAACCCCCGTCTCGTGAAGCTGTGGAAGCAGGGCCGGTTCCCCTTCGACAAGCTCGTCCGGCACTACGCCCTGTCCGACATCAATCAGGGGTTCAAGGACTCGGAGAGCGGATCCGTCATCAAGCCGATCGTGAGTTTCGCCGACTGACCCGACCTCGGGGCCACGACGATGGGCGCTCTCCGCCGTGGCGGGGTGCGCCCATCGTCGTGCGGTCGTCCGCGACGACGGCGCCCGGCCCGGCCCGCGTGATGGGGTGCGGAGCGGATTGCCGGTCAGTGTCTTCTCCTCCGCGGAGGGCAAGGTCACACGTGCATCCGTGCGGCCGTGTTCATCGATGAGCAATCCGGAACGGGCCCAGCAGCCAGTCGCGGAGACGCTGAGCGGCAGGTATGGCGATCAGGATGAGGAACGGGACTGTGACGAAGGTGGTGATCAGGGTGCGCACGGGAAGCGGGAGCGGCTCGAGCTGAGGCACCAGGAGGTAGCCCAGAATGGTGGAGGTCGGGAAGAGCGTGATCCACACCCACACTATGGTCCTCCATCGTGACGGGGGCGAGACCGCTTCGCCGGGACGCGCTCCCAGCAGCGCGCCGTTCAGATCGGCGGCGGACAAGCGGCTGCTCGGCACGAGCATGGAGTCCCGGCACTGATCGAGGAGGTGGTGTCGCTCGTCGCTGCGCTCCCACTCCAGGAGGTGCTCAGTGCTGTCGAAGGTCAGGACGACCAGCAGCTGGTGGCCCTCCTGATCCTCTCGGGTGAGGTGGGCGTCGAGATAGCCCGGAAAGGTGCCGGCGGCGTCGCAGAGCGCGCCGGCCCTGTCGCGGAGCGTGTCCTCGTGGCCCGGACGGGCCCGCATGGAGACGGCGATCATCGCCATGGGTGTGAGCCGTCCTTTCTCGAGGCGGGTCCGGGCCGCTCAGTGCGGGCCCATCAGCCGGGGGCTTCGGTGCCAGATTCCGGGAGGCAGTCCGTGCGACGGCGGACCGGCGAGCCGTGCCCGCACCGTGCACGGGAGTGCCGAGCCGCCGCGGTCATGCGGCGGCTCGGCACTCGGGACGGATCACACCTCGAGCTGTATCCGTTCGGCGATGTCGGCACGCAGGGCCTTCTTGTCGATCTTGCCGACCTTGGTGGTGGGGATCTGATCCACGACGACGACCTTCTCGGGGATCTTGTACGCGGCGACACCGGCTGTCTTCAGGTGGGCCTGGACCTGTTCGAGAGTCAGCGGCTTTCCGCCGGCCATCTCGGCGTAGAGGCAGACCTTCTCCCCCAGCACCGGGTCCGGCATGGAGACCGCGGCGACGATGCTCAGACCCGGGATCTGGTAGACGAGAGACTCGATCTCCTCGGCCGAGACCTTCTCCCCGCCGCGGTTGATCATGTCCTTGTCCCGTCCCTGCACAATCAGGTTGCCGTCGGGGCGGCGTTCGACGATGTCACCGGAGGCGTACCAGCCGCCGTCCTCGAAGGACTTGGTGTTGGCCTCCGGGGCGGCGTAGTAGCCACGTGGGGTGTAGGGCCCGCGGGTAAGGATGGACCCGGGGGTGCCATCGGGCAGCTCCTCGTCGACCACCAGGTCGACGATGCGGACCTCGTCGGCCTCGGAGACGGGCCGGCCCTGGGTGGTGCAGATGACCTCCTCCGGATCGTCCAGCCGGGTCATGTTGATCAGGCCCTCGGCCATGCCGAAGACCTGCTGCAGGGTGCAGCCCAGGACCGGTTTGACCTTGCGGGCGACCTCGTCGGGCATCCGGGAACCGCCGACCTGCAACACTTCCAGGGATGTGAGCTGGTCGGTGGGGTGTTCCTCCTGGTACTCGATCCATTTCTGCGCCACCGCCGGCACCACCGCGGTGATTGTCACGGATTCGGCCGCGATCACGGGGAACGCCTTGGCAGGGTTCGGGGACGGCAGCGTCACGGCGCGGGCGCCCAGGAAGAGGGCACCGAGGACACCGGGGCAGGCCAACGGGAAGTTGTGGCTGACGGGCATGGACACCAGGTAGACGGAGTCCGCCGTCAGACCGGCCACCGCGGCGCACGCCTTGATGTTGTAGGCGTAGTCGTTGTGGGTGCGCGTGATGAGCTTGGGCAGACCTGTCGTCCCGCCCGAGAGCAGGAACAGGGCCGGGTCCGTACCGGCCGGGGCGGAGGCGTCCAGGCGTGCGCGGGCGCCATCGGGATCATCGCCCGGGCGGAGGATGTCCTCCAAGGACAGATTGCCGTCCTGGGGCGTCCCCGAGACGAGGGTCCACTCCAGGGTGGGAATCTCTGGGCGCAGCTCAGCGGCGAGCTGCTGGTAGTCGAAGCCCTTGACCTCGTCGGCGGCCACGATCGCGCGGGCCTCGGCGAGCTTGCCCAGGAACTTCAGTTCGTACTGCCGGTGGGCAGGCAGCGCCATGACCGGGATGATCCCGGCACGGAAGCAGGCCAAGGTGAAGACCATGAACTGCCAGCCGTTGGGCAGCACCACGAGCACGCGGTCGTCACGCTCGAGGCCCAGCCGCAGGAGTCGCTCTGCGGCGGCGTCGGCCCGGCCGACGAGTTCGGCATAGGTCATTCGCGTACCGTCGGCCGCGTCGACGACGGCGATTCGGTCGGGGAACGCCCGGGCGGCCTCCTGGAAGTGGGCGCCCAGAGGCTTGTCCTCCCAGTACCCCTTGGTGCGGTAGAGCTCGGCGTACTCGGCGGGCCAGGGAACGGTGCCCTCGCTGGTGTGCTTGACCATGTGTTTCAGTCCTCCTCGACCGAAGTGCCGTTGGCGACGATCACGGCGTCCAGGGCGATGAGCCCGGAGCCGGTGAGTCGCAAGGGGTTGATCTCGATCTCGCTGATGCCGGTGTCGGCAGTCAGGGTGGCGCCCAGTATGGCCAGAATGCGCGCGAGTTGCCCGGTGTCGACGGCCGGTCCGCCGCGCCAGCCGCGCAGCAGGGCCTTGCCGGCCAGCTCCTCGATCATCGACTCGGTGGCGCCCTCGGTCATCGGTGCGGCGCGCAGAGCCACGTCGGCCAGGGCCTCGGCTGCAGTGCCACCCAGTCCGAGCAGCACGACCGGCCCGAAGACGGGATCGCGGCGGGCGCCGACCACCAGGTCGATGCCGGAGGACGCCATCTCCTCCAGGAGGTACTCCTTGGCCCCGGCCCGGTCCAGTGCGGCCAGTGCCTCGTCGAGCTGAGACTCGGTAGCGATGCCGAGGTGCACACCGCCGATCTCGGTCTTGTGCAGCACCGCGGCGTCCACCAGTTTGACCGCCACAGGCTTGTTCAGGTCGGCGAAAGCGGTGCGGGCCGCTTCGTGGGTGGTGGCTCGGGCCCGGGTGGGCACCGGGATGCCGGCGGCCTCGAAGAGGTCCTTGGCCTCCGCTTCGTCCCACGGGCCGTCGCCGGTCTCGATGGCCGGTGCTGCCACGAGCGGGTGGCCCAGTCCGTGCTGTGCCTGGGCATCGCGGACCAGTGCGGTGAGTCCGCGAGCCAGGGCGGTGGGTCCGGTCACGACGGGCAGGTCCCGCTGGGCGCCGTCGGCCACGACGGAGGCCACCTCCGGTGCCGGCCCGTCGACGGCGATGAGCGCCGGGGTGTTCTCAATGCCGGCCGCGGTCACAGCGGCGGGCAGGTCCACGACGGGTTCGAGGATTCCGTACAGGCCCACGGCCTGGATGGCCGGGTCCTCCGCCACGGCGCGCACCACGTCCGGGAACTCGGGGCCGGGTCGGCCGGTGTCCACGGGGTTGCCCTGGAAGGTGAGCGGCGGCAGCAGCGTCGACAGGGTCGCGGTCGTGGCTTCCGACAGGCGCGGCACGGCCACGGCCGCGCCGGCCAGCTGGTCCGCGATGATGAGCCCGGGCCCGGCCTGGCCGGTGATCAGACCGATCCCGGGTGCCGGGTGAGCGGGGATGCGGGTGCGGGCCAGTGCGGTGACCGCGTCGACCAGCTCGGTCTCGTCGTTGACGAGCACCGCCCCGGACTGGCGCAGGACCGAGCGGCTGGTGCGCCAGGAGGTGGCCAGTGCCCCGGTGTGGGACTGGGCGAACTCGGCGACGTCGTTCTGCCCGATGACCAGGGCGACGACCGGCTTGACCCTGGTGGCTCGTCGGATGGCATCCATCATGCGCGGTCCGTCGGTGACCGTTTCGATGTGCAGGGCGATGGCGGTGGTGTGCGGGTCGGCGGCGAGATGGTCGATCACGTCCGGGGCGGTGACGTCGATGCCGGCACCCAGGCCCACCCCCAGGCTCACCCCGACACCGGCCTGCTGGAGGCGGAAGGACACGGCGTGATTGACCCCGCCGCTGGAGGAGATCACTCCGACGGGTCCAGGGCTGATGGCTGAGACCCCGGGCACGAAGCTGGCGCGCAGGCCGCGGTGCGGAGCAAAGAACCCGGAGGTGTTGGGGCCCAGCACGCGGATGCCGGTCTCGCGGACAGCGTCGATGACGTCCTGTTGGTACTGCACCCCGGGGCCTCCGGCCTCGGCGAAGCCGCCGGCGCAGACCAGAGCTGCTTGTACTCCGGCGGCTGCGGCGGCGCGCAGGGTCTCAGCGGTGACGGAGGCCGGCACGCACAGGATGGCTAGGTCGATCGGGCTGTCCAGTGCGTCAGCGGCGGCTCCGATGGAGGGGTGCATGCCCTCACCCCGGGGATTCACCAGCGCGATCGGCGCATCGTAGGAGGCGACGGCCTGGGCCATCACGGCCCCGAGCTTGCCCGGGGTGGATGAAGCACCCACGACCGCGACGGCGCGCGGAGCGAAGAGCGCCTCCAGGCCGGTGACGGACTGGGTCGGATTGATGTCGAGGGAGCTGGTCATCGGGCACCTCCGGCGGTCACGGCGTCGGAGCCCTGGGAGGCCACGCCGGTGCCGACGGCCACGGCGTCGGCCCTGCCCGAGAGGACCGCGGTGGCCGCCGCGTCCTCGGTGGCGTCCTCGAACAGGATCGCGGTCAGACCTCGGCCCAGCCGTGCCTCCTCCGAGACCAGGCGGCGGGTCAGAGCGGTGCCGCCGCGCACGAGAACGGTGCCGGAAGCCGGCACCTGCGCGAACACCTCGGCCAGACCAGTCTCGTCGGCGGGAGCCTCGAGAACGGTGAGGGCCGGGGCGTCCAGTGAGAAGGTGGTGGTGCCGTCGGTCAGCCCATCGTCCACGGCGGACAGCAGGCGACCGGAGAACTCGGTCCCGTCCACGACGACCGGGGTGCGCAGCGGGTCGGTCCCGTGACGGCGCAACCACTCCTGCTCCACCGCGGCCACCAGCTCTGGGTCGCGCTGGCGGATCTTCTCCCGGGGAATGGATCGGGAGAAGAAGTGGAAGGTGAACTGCAGCGGGTCGAAGGCGTTGTGGTAGCGGCCGAAGTGTTCCCACCAGCTCAGCGAGGGACGGGCAGCGTCCTGGACCTTGGCGACCTCGGGCTTGCGCTCGGCCTCGTAGTTGGCCAGGGCTGTCGGCAGGTCCTGCGGGTGGGCGGCGACCTCGCGGGCCAGAACGATGGAATCCTCCATCGCCATCTTGGTCCCCGACCCCACGGAGAAGTGCGCGGTGTGCAGGGCGTCACCGATGAAGACCACGTTGTCGTGGTGCCAGTGGGCGGTGCGGCGGGTGCGGAAGTTGCCCCAGCGGGAGTTGTTGACCACGATCTCGTGGCCCTGCAGGTCCGGCGCGAACAGCTTCTCCAGGTAGTCCTTGGACTTCATGTCCGAGACCCCGGGGGGCTGGGTGGGGTCGAACTCGTCGAGGCCGGCGTTGCGCCAGGTCTGCTCGTCGGCTTCGACGATGAAGGTCGAGAGCTCGTCACTGATGGGGTACGCGTGGGCGGCGAAGTTGCCGTGCTCGTTCTGCCGGTGCACGAAGGTCAGCCCCTCGAACATGTAGGTGGTGCCGAACCAGATGAACTTCGCGGTCGCCTCGACCACCTCGTGGCCCAGGACCTCCTCACCGATCTGCTGACGGGTGTTGGAGTTCGCGCCATCGGCGGCGACCACCAGGTCGAAGTCGGCCAGCTGCGCCAGATCAGGGACGAAGGTGCCGAACCGCAGGTCCACCCCCGCCTCCCGGGCCTTCTCCTGGAGCAGGGACAGCAAGGTCTTGCGGTGGATGGCGGCCATGCCATTGCCGGAGAAGGCGTGCCGCTGATCCTTGAGCCACACCTGGATCGCGTCCCAGTGGCACCCATGGTCGGACAGGGCGTCGTTGAGCACCGGGTCGGCCTCGGTGATCCGCCGCAGCGTGGCGTCGGAGAACACCACACCGAAACCGAAGGCGTCGGTGGCTTGGTTGCGCTCGAAGAGCACCACCTCGGCCTCGGGCAGCTGGCGCTTGAGCAGGGTGGAGAAGAACAGGCCGCCGGGTCCTCCGCCAATGCATGCGACTCGGATCGTCATGGTGGGTCACTCCCTCGTGTGGATGGTCTCGATGTGATCGAGGTCTCCTCACAACTGTAACAACACAACGCGCATCAGTGAAAGAGTGTCACGCAATTGTTTTGAGTGACGGCGTGGTCGTCCTGGCGGATACGGTCAGCACGGAGGACACATAGGAGGTGGCCGGACCAGCGAGGGCCTGGTGCGCCCGGACGAACGTCTCATACGCCTCGTCCCCCGGCCACCCGTCCGGCTGGAGGGCAGTGGGCAGTTGCGGGTCGCGGAAAGGAAACCGCCGGTAGGCCGAGACCAGCTCCACCCGGGCGACCAGGGCCTCCTCCGGGGTGAGCTCGCCCGGGTCCAGCGGTGTCCACTCAGCACATTGAGCAATGAAACGCCGGTAGTCGGCCGCCAGATCCTCGAGGTCCCAGCACTGCACGGCCAGTCCGCGGTCCCGCTCTAGGGCACCGGTCGACATCGTCACGACGTGGATGTTCTCGTCGGCGTCGCAACTCAGGGCCGCACACATCTTCTCCCGCACGTCGCGCGGAGCTACCCAGGTGGTGGGGTTGAGCTGGCCGAAGCCCTCCCAGGACAACGCCTTCTTCAGTTGGTCCCGTTCCGCCCGGCGAGATTCGGGAATCTGGTAGAGCACCATCGTCCACTGCCCCGCCCACGGGGAACGCGGCGGGGCGAAGATCCGCTCCCGGCCCTCATCCAGGACCTCCAGCAGCTTGGGCGTGGCCGAATAGTCCATCTCCCTTCCGTGCCGCCGCGTTTCCACCCAGCCGTCCTTGCGCATCCGCGACAGGGTCACGCGAGTGGTGGCCGGCTCCACGCCAAACAGTTCCAGCAACTGGCTCAGCTGACTCAGGCGGATGCTGCCACCCATGTAGCGGACGTAGTCCCCGAAGAGATCCATCACCAAGTCCTTGGGTCGCATCTCGTCTCCTCCTCGACGGCGTTTTTCAACAACTACCGACTCCCCCTTGTGAAACAACTCACTGTGTGTTCACATTTTAAGTGTTACATATGCTCCGGGTGCTCGCCACGACGCTGGGGCACCATCGCCCATCAAGGAGTACCCCATGAATGACTCGCCCAACGGCCTGAAGGCCAACGGCCGTCAGGCCGCACCCGAGAATAGGACCACACGGCCGCGGAAGTCCGCCGCCGTGGTGATCCTGCTGTGCTTCGTAGCCATCGTCTTCGACGGCTACGACCTCATCGTCTACGGCGCCATCGTCCCATCCCTCCTGGCATACGAGCCATGGGGGCTCACCCCGGTCCAGACCGGCGCCTACGGCAGCTACGCCCTGGCCGGCATGTTCATCGGCGCCATCGTGGTGGGCTACCTCACCGACGTCGTGGGACGTCGCAAGGTGCTCCTGGCCAGCATCTCGATGTTCTCCCTGCTCATGGTTGCCACGGCCTTCGCCCCGAGCCCTGAGCTCTTCGGCCTCTTCCGGTTCCTGGCCGGCCTCGGCCTGGGCGGAGTGATCCCCACCGCCATCGCGGTGACTGTGGAGTTCTCCGCCGCGCACCGGCGCAATTTCAACAACGCGCTGATGTTCTCCGGCTACGCCATCGGCGGCATCCTCGCCGCGCTCTTGGCGATCCTCCTGCTCGGCGCCATCGGCTTCCGCGGCATGCTCGCCATCGGCGGCCTGCCCCTGATCACAGTAGTCCCGCTGCTGTTCTTCCTGCTGCCCGAGTCCCCGGCCTACCTGCGCGCCCGCGGCCGCCATGACGAGGCAGCTCGCATTGTCGACGATTACGGCCTGCCCACCCCCGCTGAGGACTCACCCACAGAGGCCGCCGCCGCCGCCGGTAGCATCCACGAGCAGCCCAAAGCACCGAACCGGCTCCGGGCGATCCTCACCGGCCGCTGGGCGATTGCCACCGTCCTGTTCTGTCTCGCCGGCATCGCCGGCCAGACCCTCGTCTACGGGCTCAGCACGTGGATGCCGCAGCTGCTCGTCCTCGCCGGCTATTCCCTGACCTCTTCTCTCAGCTTCCTGCTCACCGTCAACATCGGCGCCGTGGTCGGGGTGCTCGTCTCTTCCCGGCTCGCCGACGCCTTCGGGCCCCGGCCGTTGACCGCCTTCGCGTTCCTGTCCTCCGGAGCCGCGCTGCTGCTCATGGCCACCGGAATCATGCCCCTGTGGGCCATGTACCTGCTCGTGGCCATCGTCGGCTTCGGCTCCATCGGCGCCCAGATCCTCGTCAACGGCTTCGTCGCCACCTACTTCACCGACGCCACACGGGCCACCGCTCTGGGCGTCACCCTGGGCATCGGACGCATCGGCGCGGTGCTGGCCATCGCCGGCGGCGGCGTCCTGGTCGCCGCGCAACTCGGGACCTTCGCGAACTTCTCTGTCTGGTCCATTGCCGCACTGGTCGGCATCATCGCCGTCCTGACCGTTCCGCGAAAGAAGCCCGCACCCACAGCCTCCCCCAGAATGTAGCCAGACCGTGTCCACGCTTGGACCACCCGGCCTCGAACCAAGCTCAGGCCGCCGCAGCCCTGCGGACAGAACGCACCTAGCAACCGCCTATTCACCATCGACATCGAGGAGCTCACCATGAGTCACGACAACCAGATGACGGTCCCGGCCCCCACGCCTCAGGAGCAGGCCGAGCTCGATGCCCTCTACCAGGACTTCGAGTCGGGCCACATGGTCCCGCTGTGGACGGAGATCGGCAACCTCATGCCGGAGGCCCCGGCCTCGGCGGCCGTGCCGTTCGTGTGGGAGTGGAAGAACCTGCTGCCGCTGGCCGAGCGGGCCGGGGACCTGGTGCCCGTGGGCCGCGGCGGGGAGCGGCGGGCCATCGCGCTGGCGAACCCCGGTCTGGGCGGGCGCCCGTACGCGACCCCCACCCTGTGGTGCGCCATCCAGTACCTCGGCGGCCACGAGGTCGCCCCGGAGCACCGGCACTCCCAGAACGCCTTCCGCTTCGTGGTCGAGGGCGAGGGCGTGTGGACCGTGGTCAACGGCGACCCGGTGCGGATGTCGCGCGGGGACTTCCTGCTGACCCCGGGCTGGAACTTCCACGGCCACCACAACGAGCTCGACCAGCCCATGGCGTGGATCGACGGCCTCGACATCCCGTTCGTGCACTACACCGACACCGCGTTCTTCGAGTTCGGCATCGACCGGGTCACCGACGAGTCCACCCCGGAGTTCTCCCGCGGCGAGCGGCTGTGGTGCCACCCGGGCCTGCGCCCGCTGTCGGGTCTGGGCAACACCGTGTCCTCCCCGATCGGGGCCTACCGGTGGGAGCACACCGACCGGGCGCTGTCCGAGCAGCTGGCCATCGAGGACGAGGGCTACCCCGCCACCGTGGAGCCCGGCCACGCCGCGGTGCGCTTCGTGAACCCCACCACCGGCGGGGACGTCATGCCCACCATCCGCGCCGAGTTCCACCGCTTCCGCCCCGGAGCCCAGACCCGGACCGTCCGCGAGGTCGGCTCGAGCGTCTACCAGGTCTTCGAGGGCCGGGGGCAGTTCGTGCTCGACGGCGAGGTCCGGGTCGTGGAGAAGGGCGACCTGGTGGTCGTCCCGTCCTGGACGGCCTGGCAGATCCAGGCCGAAACCGGCTTCGACCTGTTCAAGTTCGGCGACCAGCCGATCGTCGAGAAGCTGAACTTCAACCGCACCTTCGTGGAGGGCGAGGAGAAGTAGCCCCACCCACCCCTCCGGCGCGCGGCGCAGTCCGCGCCACTCGCTGGCCCACGTACCCCGAACCAGGAAAGTAGAACCTTATGAAGCTTGCAACCCTGCGCACCGACCGGTCTACGGCGGCCGCCCGCCTCGACGGTGAGGTCTTCACCGAGATCGAGGGCTACCCCGATCTCGGGGCCTTGCTGACCGAGGCCGACTGGCGCCGGCTGGCCGAGAACGCCTCGGGCCCGCGCCACGAGGCCGCCCACGTCCAGCTGGAGACGCTGGTGCCCAACCCCTCCAAGGTGCTGTGTGTGGGGCTCAACTACAAGTCCCACATCCAGGAGATGGGCCGGGACCTGCCGAGTCACCCTACGATGTTCGCGAAGTTCGCCGACACCCTGACCGGGCCCAACGACCCGGTGGAGGCCGTGGCGGAGGACCCGGAGCTGGACTGGGAGGGCGAGCTCGTCGTCGTCATCGGCAAGACCGCGCATAAGGTTTCCGAGGAGGACGCCGGCCAGTACATCGCCGGGTACACCGCCGCCAACGACATCTCCATGCGTGGCTGGCAGTTCCGCACCAAGGAGTGGCTGCAGGGCAAGATCTGGGCGAAGTCCACCCCTGTGGGCCCAGTCATGGTCACCGCCGACGAGTTCGACCCCGCGGCCGCGACCCTGCGCACCACGGTCAACGGCGAGACCATGCAGGAGCACTCGATCGGGGACCTGCTGTTCACCCCGACCTATCTGGTCTCCTACCTCTCCACGATTCTGCCGCTGCGCCCGGGCGACATCATCCTCACCGGCACACCGGGCGGGGTGGGCCGGGCCCGCAACCCGCAGATCTTCCTGAAGTCCGGCGACGTGGTCGAGGTCGAGATCGACGGCCTGGGCGTGCTCACCAACAAGATCGTCGATCCCGCCTGAGCGCGGGCACGAGAGGAGTCAGCCATGGTCGCCCGTCAGGACCTCACCACCGACGAGGACCTCAAGGCCCAGCTGCTGCTGGTCCGCCGCGGCACGGCGTTCTGGTCCCGCAAGGTCAACGAGCTCACGGACGACGAGCTCGACGGACCCTCGCTGCTGGACGGCTGGTCCCGCCGGCACGTCATCGCCCACGTCGGCTACAACGCCCGCGCCCTGACCCGGCTCGTGCAGTGGGCCAACACCGGGGTGGAGACCCCGATGTACTCCTCCCCGGCCGCCCGCAACCAGGAGATCGCCTACGGGGCGACGCTGCCGGCCCGGGCGCTGCGCCACCTCAACGACCACGCCTCGGTGTCCCTGAACGTCGAGTGGCGCGACACCCCGGACGAGGCGTGGGCCCACGAGGTGCGCACCGCCCAGGGCAGGACCGTGCCGGCCACGGAGACCGTCTGGATGCGCAACCGCGAGGTCTGGATCCACGCGGTCGACCTCGACAACGGGGCCCGCTTCTCCGACGTCCCCGCCGAGGTCCTGACCCGGCTGCTCACGGACATCCTCGGCAACTGGGCGGGACAGGACAAGGACCCCGGGCTGCGGATCCAGGTCTCCGACGCCCCGGAGCTCGGCGAGCTCGGGGCCGGGGCGGGACAGGACGCCGGGATCCTGGTGCGCGGGGACCTGGCCGTGGTCGCCCAGTGGGCCTCCGGTCGCGGCGGAGCCCGCCTCGAGGTCGGCGCGGACGTCGAGAACCCGCGCTGGATCTGACGCACGCCGGCCGGCGCAGGGCCCCGGGGAGCACCCCGGGGCCCTGCGCCGTTCAGGTGCTGGGATGCATTCCCTCGGCAGCGCGCGTGCCACCGGCGGCGTAGCTGTGGGCGGTGGCCACGATCCCGGCCACGGTCTCCAGCTCGGGCTCGTTCCGAGGGCCGTAGACCATCACCATGCCCGGGGTCAGTCGCACGCCGGCCAGCGGGTGGGCCTGGGCCCAGCCCTTCGTGATCGCCTCGGCGACCAGCGGCCTGGGCAGGGCCACGTGCAGGGAGCCGTCGTGACCGGGGTGCTGATGGGCGAACTCCCCAGCCGGCGGAACGAGAAAAGCATCCAACGGACCGGCCGCGGTGGGCCCCAGCATCAGGCCGTGGGCTCCTGGCACGGATATCGCCGACTGCCGCACCGTCACACCGGGCAGCGCGGCCAGCCGGGCGAGGAGACGCTCCTGAAGTCCGGGCGGGGCGATGTCGGTGAGCTGCTCCTGTGGAATGGTCCAGGACACCGTCGGCCTCGATCTGGACCGGACGGGAAGGCGCCCGTCCAGCGCATCAGCCCAGGTGGCGGCACCGAGTGGCGGCGACAGTGGTCCGCGCCGGTCCAGGAATGCCAGACGCTCCTGGATCCAGCCACCGAGCTCCGCCAGGGTGGGCACGGTGATGCCGTGCCCACCGGGGTCACGCCGGGCATAGGCAGGGGCGCCGGAGTCCCCGAGGAGGTAGGACCAGGTGCGGTCCAGCAGCTCGCGCGGAATGACGGAGTCCTGCTCCCCCTGGGCCACGAACACCGGGACCCCGGTCAGCCATGCCGGGTTCACGGGAATCCCGGCCTCGAAGGGCAGGGTGCCGTAGAGGATCCCGGCCCCGGCGAACCGGGAAGGCTCCTGGAGGAGCAGGGCCCCCGCGAAAGCGGCCCCGCCGCTGAAGCCGATGAGCACCACCGGCCGTCCTGCCGGGGCAACCCGGTCGAGCCAGGTGCGGAACCAGGCCGTGGTGGCGGCCAGCGACTCTGCCACCGGGCGGCCGATGCCGCGGTTGGCGAACCAGGCGAACCCCCCGTCCTCGGCGATCGGGGCGCGCACCGCCGCGTAGGCCGGCCCCACCGGCAGGCGCGAGGCCAGGGAGAGGATCTCCCGTTCGTGGGAGCCGCGTCCGTGCAACAGCACCACCAGCGGGGCCCCTGGATCGGTGGACCCGGCAGTGGCCACCACCGGGTCGTCGAACAACGTCGCGCTCACGCGCCCTCCCCCAGGTTTCCCTGCGACGACGAGGTCGTGTCGGTCTGCACGCTGCCGGCCGTTCGGACGCCCGACCAGCGGACCAGCTCCGCGGCCAGGTCCAGGGCATCGACCGGCGCCTCGGTCTCGTAGCGGCCCCAGTCGGAGCGGGGCAGCATCCACATGATCTCGAACTCGTTGCCGTCCGGATCGACACCGTAGACGCTCTTGGTCGCCCCGTGGCTGGACTCCCCGGTGTAGGCACCGGCTTCCACGAGTTGCTCGCGCGCCCCGGAGAGCTCCTCGATGGTGTCGACCTGCCAGGCCAGGTGGTACAGCCCGATCCCGCCCCGGCGCTTCGGCGGAGCACCGGCACCGAGGCCGAACAGCCCCAGGTCGTGATGATTGCCCGAGCGCGGCAGACGCAAGAACGCCGCATCGGCACGCGGTTCGCGGGCGACAACGCTCATCCCGAACACCTCCGTGTAAAAGCGTGCAGCACGCTGGAGATCAGCAACGAACAGCACGGCGTGATTGAGGCGGACCGGGTCGATGGACATGACATTCTCCTGGTGACGCCGGCACCTGGCAGAGGTCCCGGGAAAGGAACGATGGGTCCCTGACAGCATGACAACATTTACTTTCCCCGTCAACTATTGATCAGTAAAGCACATGCGGGCTGTCCAACGACAGGGCGGGACTCCCTGCACCGACCAGCACCCCCGGTCGTAACGCCAGAGGCGGGGTGACTGCCGACCCTTCTCTCGCTGCGTGGCTCGCGCCCACCACCCGGGCCGGATGTGCACTACAGATGTTCGGCACGGTGCGACACAGAAGCCTTCATGCTGCGGCCCCCTTGCATGTGAGGCTGCTCACCCGTAGCATCTTCCTAACAGGCGGATTCCGCCTGAAGGATTGTTACCCGGACACGGGGCAAGACCTGAGACGCACCAATGGTGCATCTCGGGTCTTTTTTTGTGCCCGAAATCGGAGAGAGAGGCCTGTCATGGCTGTTGTGGACTACCGGTCGTTGGCCGCGGGGATCGTGCAGGAGGTGGGCGGTGAGGCCAACATCGCCTCTGCCACCCACTGCGCCACCCGTCTGCGCCTGAAGCTGCGTGACGACTCGAAGGCGGACAAAGCCGCCGTCGAGAAGCTGCCCGGGGTGATCACGGTGATGCAGGCAGGCGGTCAGTACCAGGTCGTCATCGGCGACAACGTGCCCACGGTGTATGCCGAACTGGGCCGGATCACCAAGTTCGGCGACGACGAAGCGGCCGCCGGTGGCGACGATGCCCCCAGCGGGAACATCTTCAACCGGTTCATCGACCTGGTCTCCTCGATCTTCCAGCCGATCATCTGGCCGCTGGCCGGAGCCGGTCTGCTCAAGGCGTTCCTGAGCGCGGCCACTCAGTTCGGCTGGCTGGACGCCGAGTCCCAGACCTCCGTCATTCTCGCCGCAGCTGCCGACTCGATCTTCTACTTCCTGCCGCTGTTCCTGGCGGTCACCGCCGCCCGGCGGTTCAAGACGAACCAGTTCACCTCCATGGCCATTGCCGGCGCCCTGGTCTACCCCTCGATCGTGGAGCTGGCCGCCGCCGGCGCCCCGGTGTCCTTCGCGGGCCTGCCGGTGGTGATGATGAGCTACACCAGCTCGGTGATCCCGATCATCGTGGCGGTCTGGCTGCAGGGATACCTGGAGCGGTTCCTCAACCGGGTCATCCCCGCGGCGTTCCGCAACTTCAGCACCCCGCTGCTGAGCATCCTCATCATGGTCCCGTTCATCCTCATGACGGTCGGCCCGATCACCACCCTCGCCGCCCAGGGTCTGTCCGCCGGCATCAACGCGATCTTCGGCTTCGCTCCCTGGCTGGCCGGGGCCATCATGGGCGGTTTCTGGCAGGTGTTCGTGCTGTTCGGGCTGCACTGGGGTCTGGTGCCGACCATGATCAACGATCTCGCCACCCAGGGCTACTCCCTTCTCATGGGGCCCCTGGTGGCTGCCGTGCTTGCCCAGGCCGCCGCCACCGCGGCCGTCTTCGCCCGGACCCGCAACGCCGCCCGGCGTGAGGTGGCCGGTCCGGCCGCCCTGTCCGGGTTCCTGGCCGGGATCACCGAGCCGGCGATCTACGGTGTGAACCTGCCGCTGAAGAAGCCCTTCTACTTCGGCATCGTCGGCGGCATCGTCGGCGGGGCCATCGCCTCCGCCGGAGGCAGCGCAGCCAGCTCCTTCGTCTTCGCCTCCGCCCTGGCGTTGCCCGCCTACACCGAGGTCGGAAGCTTCACCATGCAGCTGATCGGCACCGGTATCGCCGTGATCATCGCCTTCACCCTCACCTTCCTCTTCGGCACCCGGGAGTCCGAGGCCGTCACCGCGCCTCCCGCCCCGATCGACCAGACCGGCACCACGTCCTCTGCCTCCTCGCCCGGCACCGGGGCGAACGGTGCCACCGCAGCCAAGGCCACCCTGCCCACCGGCACGGCCACGGGCACCGAGGTCTCCGGCACCGTGGAGGTGCTCTCCCCCGTCGACGGCGCGACCGTGGCCCTGACCGACGTTCCGGACAAGGTCTTCGCCTCCGGCGCCATGGGCCAGGGCCTGGGCATCGTCCCCACGGACGGCCACGTCTACGCTCCCCTCTCGGGGACCGTCAAGGCCGCCATGAAGTCCGGGCACGCCTACGGCATCAAGTCTCCTGACGGGGTCGAGGTGCTGGTGCACATCGGCATCGACACCGTCCAGATGGAGGGCCGCGGCTTCAGCCCGGCCGTCGCCCGCGGCGACCACGTCGAGGCCGGCGATCTTCTTGCCGTCGTCGACCTCGATGTGGTGGCCGAAGCCGGGTATGACTCCACCACTCTGGTGGTCGTCACCAACACCGCCCAGCTGGCCGGCGTGGTCCCGGTCGCCCGGGGCACCGTGACCCACGGTCAGCCGGCGGTCACGGTGCAGGTCTGAACCAGGACCGGCACAGGACCCGGAGCAGACACGACTGATGAATGATGGACCACAGACGAAGGAGCAGATGATGACGACGACGACTTCCCCCGACACGTTCCCGAACGGGTTCCTCTGGGGCGGCGCGACTGCCGCCAACCAGATCGAAGGTGCCTACAGCGAGGGCGGCAAGGGCCTGTCCATCCAGGACGTCATGCCGCACGGGATCAAGACTCCCCCGACGGACGGCCCCACCCCGGACAACCTCAAGCTCGAGGCGATCGACTTCTACCACCGCTACGCCGAGGACATCGCCCTGTTCGCCGAGATGGGCTTCACTGTCTTCCGCTTCTCGATCGCCTGGAGCCGGATCTTCCCGTGCGGTGACGAGGAGACGCCCAACGAGGAGGGACTGGTCTTCTACGACCGAGTTCTGGACGAGCTCGAGAAGCACGGCATCGAACCGCTGGTGACGATCAGCCACTACGAGACCCCGCTGCACCTGGCGCGGAACTACGGGGGCTGGATGTCCCGGGAGCTGATCGGCTTCTACGAACGCTACTGCCGGGTCCTGTTCGAGCGCTACGGGGAGCGGGTGAAGTACTGGCTGACCTTCAACGAAATCAACTCGGTGCTGCACTTCCCGTTGATGTCCGGCGGAATCCTCACCCCGAAGGACCAGCTGTCCCAGCAGGACCTCTACCAGGCGGTCCACCACGAGCTGGTGGCCTCGGCCCGGGCCACCCGGCTGGCCCGGGAGATCATGCCCACCGCTCAGGTGGGGTGCATGATCCTGGCGATGCCGGTCTACCCGCTGACCCCGGACCCCGCGGACGTGGTGGCCACGATGCACACCGCCCACGATTCCTACGCTTTCGGCGACATCCACTGCCGCGGTCAGTATCCCGGGTACCTGCTGCGCCGCTTCCGGGAGAACGGCATCGAGCTGGAGATCACCGACCAGGACCGCGAGGACCTGACGCACACCGTGGATTTCGTGTCGTTCAGCTACTACATGAGCTCGTGTGAGACTGGCGACCCGGCCCGCAAGGTCACGAGCGCCGGAAACCTGTTGGGCGGGACGCCCAACCCCACCCTCCAGGCTTCCGAGTGGGGCTGGCAGATCGACCCGCAGGGTCTGCGAGTGGTGATGAACGATTATTGGGAGCGGTGGCAGAAGCCGCTGTTCATCGTCGAGAACGGGCTCGGGGCGGTCGATGAGCTCGTGGAGGTCGACGGCACGAAGACCGTGGTGGACGACTACCGCATCGGCTACCTCAACGACCACCTCGTCCAGGCTCGCGAGGCGGTGGCCGACGGCGTGGAGCTGCTGGGCTACACCACCTGGGGGTGCATCGATCTGGTCAGCGCCTCCACCGCTCAGCTCAGCAAGCGCTACGGCTTCATCTACGTCGACCGCAACGACGACGGCACCGGCACTCTTCAGCGCTACCGGAAGAAGTCCTTCGACTGGTACCGCCAGGTCATCGCCACCAACGGAGGATCCCTGCAGTAGGAGCCGTGCTGTGACACCCGGTGGTGGGGGCACGAGAATGCCCCCACCACCTCTCCGGGGAGCCGACTCCGGAGGAATCGACAGAAAGGAGGACGACGTGGAGGTGCTGCGCGTGTTCAACAACAACGTCGTCCTCGCCCGCAATCCGGCCGGAGGCGAGGTGATCCTCACCGGCCGCGGCCTGGGTTTCCAGGCCAAGCCCGGGCAGAGGGTCGACGAGTCCAAGGTGGTTCGCGTCTTCGTCCCCGACGACGGGCGCGACGCGGACAACTTCGGAGCCCTGGTGGCTGCCATCCCTCCGGAGCACCTGCTGCTGGCGGACCAGGCCCTGGAAGCCGCCCGGGGACAGATGAGCACCCCGCTGAGCTCCACCACGGTGGTGGGCCTGGCCGACCACCTGAGCTTCGCGATCAAACGCCTGCGGCAGGGCATCGACATCGAGTACCCCCTGCGGGCAGAGGTCGCCCACCTCTACCCCGATGAGCTGCGGACCGCCCAGCGGGCCCTCGACCACGTCAACACCGGTCTCGAGCAGCCGTTGCCGGAGGCAGAGGCCGTGCCGATCGCCCTGCACCTGGTCAACGCCGGCTTCGCCACCGGCGATCTGTCCTTCACCTACCAGATGACCGGGGTCTTCGCCCAGCTGTTCGAGGTCCTCGAGCAGGCCTACGGCCGGCCACTCGACCGGGAGACCGTCAACGCCGCCCGGTTCATCACCCATCTGCGCTACTTCTTTGTCCGAGCTCACACCGGCCGGCAGTTGGCCGAAGGCGCCACCAAGCTGGGCAACGCCATCCGTGAGGCCTATCCAGAAGCCTTCGCCACCGCGCTCAAGCTCCAGGCGGTGCTCGAGCTCCGGCTCGGCGAACCGCTCACCGAGGACGAGGTGACCTATCTGACGCTGCACGTGGCCCGAATGGTCGATGACCTCCGCGTGCACTAGCGCACGACCCGTGACCCTTGACCGGGGTCCGAAAGCCCCACAAAGGAAACCTCAGACAGCGACGAGTCCGTGACGCAGGAACGCGTTCCACACCCCGTCCTCGCGCACGCTCGTGGTGGTCTCGTCGGCCAGCGCCTTCAGCTCCGGGGCCGCGTTGCCCATCGCGATGCCTACGCCGCACACCTCGAACATCTCCACGTCGTTCCAGCTGTCCCCGATGCCGATCGCCACCGACCGATCGACATCGAGGTGTTCCAGCACTGATTCGATGGCCGAGCCCTTGGTGGTCCCGCGCATGCCGATCTCGCCGTTGGATCCGGCGGGCAGCGGCATGCTGCCGGGCACGACGTGGAACCGGTCGCCCAGCTCCTCCTGGGCGCACGCGACCGTGTCCACCGCATCCCCGAGGAACACTGCCTTCGCCACACAGTCGAGATCGACGTCAGCGAGATCCCGGGATCGTGGCACCTCTTGAGGCGCCGTCTGCGGTTCGTCCGGCTCACCGTGTGCGCTCTGCCAGCGGTGCAGCATCGCATCGAGCTTCTCCTGGACCTGCGGTGACGCGTGGACGGCGGCATCGGTCTGCAGGAAGAAAAGGATGTCGCGGTGCTCGAAATAGTCGATGAGGCGTTGCACGGCGTCGGACGGCATGGGTTCGGCGACGACGGTCTCAGCGCCGCTGGTGGCATACGCGCCTCCATTGGTGATTGCGCCGTCGAAGCCGATGGCGCTCACCTGAGGGGGTATCGCCCCGGCTGAGCGTCCGGTGCAGAGGTACACGAGATGACCCGCCGCGCGCGCCCCCCTGACGGCCGCAACGGTCGAGGGGGCGATGGCCTTGCCATGGTCGAGAATCGTTCCGTCGACGTCGAGGAAGGCGATACGGGTGGGGGTCATGCAGTTCTCCAATACTGTCGTTTCCAGGATGCCGCGGGGCGCCGTGGGGACGACCAGCTCGAGCGGCGCCAGCGCGCCAGCGTCGCGCCGTCCGCACGAATGACCTCGGCCTACCGACCGGGGGACTTCGGGGGCAGCGGACGAGGGTGCAGGTGTCCTCGTCAGCGTGGTGGACGCAGATGGATCCGTAGCACGTGCCGATCTGAGCGGCCGAGGCGCTGGCCAGGCAAATGCACCCCCACATGGTATCGCCCGAGATGGGGCCACCATCCTCCACGGCCTCCGTCGTGAAAGCGAAAAGGTCATACAGCGCCTCGTGCCACGACACCACGGCGACAGAGTCGGACCGGCGGAAACGACGGGCCGCAATGCGTGGGTGCAGGCGGCTGTGAGTAGCGGTACATGCGACCGCCGCGTCGATAGCTTGCGAAACTTCCCGGGCGTCGTGAACACCGCCAATCCCGGCGAACTCAGACTGGCTGGAGACAAGGGTGTGGTGCGACCGCGTGTGCATGACCTCGCCCGGAAGCACGGCCCGGGCGCGGTCGACGACGTCGGGGAATCCGTGCTGTTGAGGTGAGCCGGATCGATATGGGGGAAGGTATCTCGGACGGGCGGGATCCTCACTGCGGCCGAACGGCTGACAGCATTGGAAGCGAAGCGTCGTCCTCGAGGGTGGATTGGGGTCGACTCCTCAGCTAGGCGTCGTAATAACGGCTCGTATCGCTCGTAAGTCTTTGCAAGGAGCTGTTACAGGCGGGCCTCGCCCGGGTCCTGCTCCTCTTCCCGGTTGTCGTCAGGGATGTCCTTGGCGCTCACCACACGGCTCCGAACTCGTCGCGTGCCGCGGCCAGCAGCATTTCAGGTTCATGCAAGTGATTCAGGGGCTCATCCTGCTCTGCGAAAAAAGCAGAACGGGTGCACAACCACATGAGCACGTCGTGTACCGGCACCTGATAGTTCCGGGAAACGTCCAGCAATGCGTTGATTACTTGCAGGACCTCACCGGTGCCGGCATCGAATTGAAATGCGGGGCAGCGTTAGATGCCACCGTGGTGATGGCCGAGCAGGCGGCCCGCGCGGATCAGCTCGACCTCCGTCTCCGTGGCGTCGACAAAGGTGTGCTCGGACTCGATGCGACGCCACCAATAGCGCTCCGCTTCCACCGCCCGCGCGTACTTGGGGCTCATTCCCTCGGAGCCCGCTGTTTAGGTGTCAGGCACGTTCCACCTCTAACGCTGCCAGTGCCTCGTCGGTTCGACCGCGCCGGACCAGGTCGATGAGTCGAGCGCCTTCCAAAACGTCGTTGGACCCGTGCATCCACTTTTCCGCCGTCTCATGCGGCCATATCTGGCGGGCGAGTGCCAACACCTTCTGCACCCGCTCCTGCTTGTTGGCCTCGGTTTCCATGGAACCAGTGTGACCGGTAGGCACGGCGGCCGCTACGGTACCCGGCACCCAAGACGAGGTGGGCGCCAGTCGCCCAACCGAGCCAGTACGGCGCGCGCCACGATGAAGCGGTGGCGGTCAGGAACAGGTGTCGCACTGCCCGGACATGGGCAGTACCGTTCCGCACCCCGGGCACGTCGCCTCAGGCATCGGAGTCCGCTTTGACGTGTTGCGCTCATCTCGGTTCAGCAGCGCGCCGTACTCCCGCGTGGGTGTCGGTCGCGCTTCCGGCGGGACCTCGGCGCCGAAGTGCCGATAGCACTTGAGCCGCTCCTGGGCTGCGACCCACTCTACGACTTTGGGCTCTTGTGTGGGTGGAAGGCCGATCTTGGGGAGCCACGCGCTGAAACCGGGGCCGACCATCCCGGACTTCTTCTGCACGACTAACGCGGGCAAGGCCGGCAGGCCCATGGTGTCGCAGTAGTCCAGAACCATGCCCAGAACATGCCTGATCCAGTAGTCCAACCGCTGATCAGTGCGAACGTTGGTGCGCTCGAATAGATACTCCGCGAGTTCCCCGTAGGAGATGTAGTCGCCGTAGTGAGAGGCGACGTCCTCGAGCTTCGGCACCGTCGCCTCGGCCCAGGTGCCCAATTTCCACTGGTGCGGGGTATGACCGCGCGGAAAGCGATAGCCCGACGACGTACTGCCCATGCCCGGTTCCTCCTGTGTGTGCGAGGCGTCAGCTCTCAACCTAACTAACCAGGAGGATTGGTCTTTGCAGTGGCACACTCAGTCGGTCCGAGACTCAGTTCTATGGGCGGCTGAGGACGTGCTGGAGCTCGTTGGATAGCTCAAGCAGCACACGCTCCTCTTCGAAGCTATACGGCACCTCTTGTTGGAGCACCTCGACGCGCATGGTTCCGAGCGGATTATGCCCTCGCCGTCCCCGCCGCTTCTCCTGAACGTCGGGCACCGATCGCGCACTCCCCTCCCCCTCAATAGCTGATGATCCAGCGACGACCTCAGGGTCCGGTGCATGGTCGGAGCACAAATCCTCTGCAACGATGCGCCGGGCGAGCACGGCATTGACGTCGGCGAGCAACTGGTTATCACCGAACCGGAACTCATGTTGCCTGGCCAGGTGCACGAGGATGAGCATCTTGATTTGCAACTGGTGGCATTCCCGGGCATCGAGGGCCTGATCGATCGCTCTGGCCAGTAACTCCCACTGCCGTACGCGTCTTTCGGAGCGCCGCCTCAACGTGTGAGTACGCCAGAAGAAGTAGGCGGCAGCCATCAGCGCGAGCGAGGTCCCGGCCCAGGCCAGGACATTGAGATAGTCCAGCCACCACAGCAGCTCAACGACAGGAGGATCCATCCGGATGTTCATTCAGTTAGCCCTTCCCGCAACGTTGACAGACGGGGGATGTAGAGGGCTGGTGTGCTCCCAGCTCGTGGAGATCGTCGAGCACGGCCGACAGCCAGGCCTGCTCATTCTTCGGCAGTCCCCCGGCCGTAGCGAGGTGCCTCAGCGAACGCCAGGCCCATTGCTGCCCAGACGACGCCGGGGCCACGACCGCCTCCAGCGCGGACGACACGCGCTTGTTCCAGAGGTACAAGCGATAGAAGCGGTAGACGAACAAGGCCGCGACGGCCCAAGACAGCGCGGTGAGGAAAGACATGAGGCTCGGGTGTTCAGCCAAGCGGTCGACCCCTTCCCAGAAACTGTCCAGAGCCACGACCACCCAGGGCACGCCGGCCACGTACAGCAGGGTGAGGAGCACGATCACCGCGAGCGGCACGAGCAACCCCTTGCTGGCCAGGAGAGGGCGGGGCTTGACGGATGTGGTCATCGAGGGTGCTCCATTCGTTCAGAGACCCGCCACAGCGGCTGGTCGCACAAATGCACTCGGTCGGTGCCGACGGTCGTGGTCACTGTCTCATATGTGCGGACACTGACTGATGAACATCAGTCTCCTCATGATGTCCATCTTCTCGGAGCTCGATCAGTGGACGACAACGCTGCGTGAATGTGTCTGGCGGTAGTTGGGAAGCGTGCTGGGAATTCCTCGGCCAGCGGGGCGGCTCTCATCAGCGCTGGTGCCGTCGCGGCGGACAGTGGTTAGTGTGGCATCGCTTATCGTGGCGGGCTACCCGTTTGGTCGAGGGAAGCTACGCACAGCACTTCGGAGACCTAGGGACGAGTGCCTGCGAAGGACCGGCCTGAACTAGGCCCATGCTGGAGACTCTGCGTCAGCAGAGGGCTCTTCCCCGCCCTGGTTTTGGCTGTCCCATTTCGCTTGCGCGTGTCCCAACCCTGCCGTCCCCGGGTGAGCTTCCGTTGTCCTCGTGCCACGCGGTCCTCGGGAGCACATTCGGTGCAACCGCCCGCTCGGCGGCGGTTCGCCACCGTAGCAGATTGGGTGTGGCCGAACCGGCAGGTCCACGACCAGGGGCGGTTGGTCGCCACGGTCTGAGATGGCTTCGTCGGGTTGAGGATTGGATCCCAGTCTTTCACCAGACCTGGTTCCTTGGTCGCGAGGTCGTTGACACCGGCAAGGAGTAGGCGGCCTGTGTCCACAGGGCAGTTGATCTTCTTCTGATGGCATCTGTATGTGATGGTTTCTTGGAAATCGTGTCGATCCTGGCACTGCCACCAGACCGTCACCTCGCTGCCTGTCTTGACCATGGAGGGGGTGAGGTCGCCGTTGCGGGTTGGGTGCCACCACGCGGCGATGTCGGGCCTAAGGGTCGCCAGATCGTTGGTGCCAGGAATCAGTATGCGGCCGATGCACTTCTGGCAGCGACCGCCCGTTTCGACCAGCTTGGCGGGGGTGCGCGTGAAGGGGTGCCCCTGGGCGCACCGTAGATGAATCTTCAGTTTGGAGTTGCCGGCAGAGACGTTGGTCGGTTCAAGTTCTCCGTTGTCCTCGTGGTCCCACAGGGCTGCCAGTTCCGGGTGGGTCGTGGCCAAGTCGTTGTAGCCAGCTTGGACTGCTTTGCCGGCACAACCGGGACAGCCGGTTCCATGTTTGGTGCGGTTGGTGATGTAAGCCCGATATCGGTGGCCCTTGTCATCGATCCACCCGACCTTCTTGTTGGTCCCGGGCGAAACCATGAACGGCGTCAGATCCCCGTTGGCGTCATGGTCCCATTCGGCGCGGAGACGGGGAAAAACGTCACCGAGCGAGTTCAAGCCCGCCACAACACGTTGACCGGAGCAAATGGAACAGTGAAATGCTTCGCCCGTATACCGGCGGGCATGTCCCTTGGAGGTGCGCTGGACGTGTCCGTTGTCGCATATCAACAACAGCGCCCCGCCCGTTGCTGGTCGGGAGACCACGTAACGGTTCTCCCACCACCGGTCGTCGTCTCGTCCGGCGGTACGCAGGCAATCCATGGATCGGTAGAACGGTTCCATCGGGTATCGGATAGCTGACAGATCTAGGCCGGCCTCGGGGAGGAGGGCTGGTTCGAAGGCATCCACGGCAGCTTCACCGTGAAGGACGCTGCGCACCCACACGGCCGTGGGCCTCAGGAGCAGCCACACCTGATCGCACAGTTCCGGGGTGCGCTGCGGCACCCTGGCCTCCAACATGGTGGAAAGCCGCGCGTATCGATCCGCGAACGGCACCGTCTCGTCCAGCACGACTGCCTGCACTTCGGGGTCGATGACGGACGCCAGGACAGCGGCAACCCACGAGAGGTCTCCGGGACGGGCTACACCGTGGTGCTCTGCCCCACGGGCGGACCCCACTCGGCGTACCACCTCCTCGACCAACCGTGCGGTGATGCGTCCCTTGCTGTAGAGATCAGCGATCTGCAGATCCGCCTCGACGACCTCCGGCGGTACCCGATGTGCAGTCCACTCACCCGGTGGGTGCGGCGTATAGGTCGACGGTCGTTTGGGCGAGGGACCGGGGGCAACCCATCGGTGATGTGCTGAGCAGGTGTACCTGTGGCCATCCCACACATGCTCGGCTCCCGGGTCTCCGACGCACTCAGCACACAGGTGCGCCGAAAAAGACCCCTTGTCCATCGGGGAGCTAAGCGTTCCAGGCTCCAATTGGCACAACGTCTGACACAAGGTGACCATCCGTTCCGTGACCTGAGCCGGGGCGGCACGGGTGCCCAATACACGCGAAACGTCGGCGTACGCGAGGTGGCTGATGACGCCCCTGGTCGCATGTAATCTCCGCTCCAGGCGGTGAGCGAAGCTGTAGACAGTCTCCCCCGGCCACCCCGCCAGACGCAGAGCTGGCGGCAAGGGACGATTCAGGTCAACCTGCATCAAGGAGCTTCTTCCGCTTACGGGCTCCAGGTAGTGGAGCTGGCTCGTCGACGCCTACATGGCCCACCTCGGCGGCATAGTCCCTCACGGACTGTTTCAGCAGATCTGGGGTCAAGGATTCATTGCCGGGGTCGTCAGCGAGGATCAGCTGGGCAGCTGCGTCGACCATCACGGCTTTGAGCGTGCCGATGTTTCCGCCGGTGTACCCGTGGAGCCATTCGGCTTCGGCGCCCACCACCTCCGGCCTCGTGGCATACAGCGGGAGGGCTCTGGCGAAGGCGCCGACGATGTTCGCCCACTCCCCTGCCTGCTCAGTGGTCAGCGTGCCGGTGAAATCGCTGACTTTGACGTTGAACACTCGACGTCTCAGTTGCAGGCCTGCGTCCCCGAACAGCAGTCCCGATCCTGTGAGGTTGAGTCCTGAGTAGACGATAGTGCCCTCGAAGTAGTTCGTCAGGTCTTTCAGATTGTTCACCGCCGGGCGGGCGGTGGACTCGGCGCCGTTGAGCATCTGCACCTCGTCCAGGACGATCATCTTCGTGCCGACCGCGGGCAGGGCTTCCTGCAGCATGGCCGCCAGCTCCGTCTCGGTGTCGGACTTCTTGAACGGCAGAGCCAGGAACCGGGCGATCCGTTGCAGAGTTCCTTTGATGGTGCGGGTCGCCGGGATGGAGACGTACACCGCCGGTACGGCGCCCGCCAGAAGAGCACCGGGATGTTCCTTCTCGTACTGGGACAGGTAGTACTTGATCAGTGCTAGGCAGGCGGTGGACTTGCCCGAGGACGCCGGGGCGGAGAGCATCACACCGCGGCGCCCGATGAGTGAGCCCTCGTTCATCATCTCGACCTTCGTGAACAACGCGATCAGCTCACGGATCGTGCCGGTGGTGATGATCATTTGCCCCGCCATGAACCTGATGCGGGCCTTGTTGAACGCCAGCCTCTCGTCGATCCCGAGACCGTCGTATTCATCCCGGTCCAGCATGGTGAACCGGTCCTGGTGGGGTCCGAGCAGCCGGTTCAGAGACTCCCACTGCATGAGGGAGTGGTCTTCCTCGATGGGCCCGGGGACCGGGGGTGGGGCGCTCTGGGACATCTCGGTCAGCGTTCGTCAGAGTCCGGTCCGGCCTTGAGGCGCTTCCGGGTCGACCGGCCCTGGTGTGCTCGTCCCATCGTTTTGAGGGGCCGTGGCGGACGGGCCTGGCTCGGCAGAGTCGGTGCCCCCGTGGTGCGGGGGGACAGCGTTGATGACGGTGTCCGGATCGAACAGGTCATACGCACCAGTGTCGCTCACGCCGGCCCACACGTGCGAGGGGTCGGCCGGGCCTACGACCGTCGTGGATGTGGGACGGGGCATTCCCTGCTCCACAGCCAGTCTTTCCCTGGCCTCCCGCTTCTCGGCGTCGCGGAACTCCTTCTCCGCTGCCGCAAAAGCACCCCTCACCAGACGCCTGGACAGGGCATGGGCGTCCTTCTTGGCTATCTGGTAACCCATCTGCGCGATGTTCTCCGCGGCCTCGCGGGTCGCGCGTTCGAACGGCGCGTCGAACGCCCCGGAGTTCACCCACGGACACTCGATGTACGATCCCGCATCCGGAAAGCCCGGCAAGTCCGGGACGTGGAGCCAGACCACCGCCGGGTTGTTCGGGTCGTAGTGGACCTCCCACTGGTCGCCAGCCAGCTTGTTCCCGGAGGGTTGTCCCCGGTACGAGTCCACAGCTGGGCTGTCGTAGCGACGGTAATTGATCGTGATCCCCCTGCGTCCGAGCACCCGGTCCACGGAGGGCAACAGCGCGATGTAGGTGCTCTCACTGATGGGGCGGAACAAGCAACCTGTTCTGTAGGTCAGAGCCTCATACATGGTGTTGGGGCTGTAACGGAGGCCGGAGTGCGCAGGGTTGACCAGCGCGTCGGTCTCCAAATTGTTCCACACGTGGCGGATCCACAGGTCCAGGACATAGGCCAGGGTGTGGACGCTGATCAGGTCCGACCGTTTCTCGATGTCGTCCCCACGGTTGCCCGGGTCTCCCCCGGTGAATCCGGGCAGGTAGCGGACGAACATGTCTTTGACCGTACGGTGGGATCGCTCCACCTCGGGCTTGTCCGTGCCGGTTTCCGGGGCCGCGTCGGTGGTGTCGATGCAGAAGCGGTGGCAGGCGGCGTGGAAGACGTTCGACTGGTATTCCCTGCCGTTGTCCATCATGATGCGCGAGGGCACGATGAGCGGCCGGCCGGTGTCCTTGCCCTCAAGCTCGGCTTCGATCAGCGCCTTGGCCCACGGCATTCTGCGCAACTCGTTGAGGTCGAACGGCAGGTTCGGTCCTGGCCGCAGCTCGGGAATCGTCAAGGTCTTCGCCAGCAGGTACGCCAGATCAACACCCCGGAGGCCGTCGGTGACCATGGAGGCGGGAATGCAGTGGGTGGCCTTGTCGATAAATGTCGTCAGGGTTGGACGAAACGGTTGGCCGTTGTCCCCACGCACCATGACGTCCAGCAAGGTGGAGTCGATCTGGAACTCCTCACCTGGAGCGTAAGCAGGTCGACCTTTTTGGTAGCCCTTTCGGGCGCTCTCATTCGTGCGGCGATTGATCGCGCTTCCAGTGGTATATCGGCCATGGGTGATGATCTTGAGTTTCCGGCGAAGGGTCTGATCCGAGGGCAACCGATCCAATTCGTCGGGGTGCTTGTCCGCCCACTCGCCACGGATGTCAGCAATCAGCTGCTGCGTGGAAGCGGTCGACTCGTCCTTCGCCGCATTCACCCGTCGGACCATCAGCGAGTACAAGCGGGGGTCGATGTTATCGAACGGGCTTCGGACACGGATGGATCGGCCGTCCACAAGAGCTGTTGTGTCCTGGCTTTTCAACTTGCGGACAAGCTTTTTCAAGTTCGAGCGAGACGTCCCGCGGAGTTTCAACGGGGCCAGCTCCGCGGCCTTGCGGTCCAGGCGCTCAGCCTGGGTCGTGGTCGCCGGGTCGTATTCCGGGCGGTAGGTCTTAGCGTCGAGCGGCTTGCCGTATGCGATTTCCTCGACGTGGGGAGTCAACAAATCTTTTCTGGCCTGCTGCAACGGCTGTAGTTTCTTCTCGGCGGCCCGGACGGCATCGACGTTGTCCATTGGGATCTCCGACAATCCCGACCGACGCATCACCGCCGCATACGTCATCGTCAACGTCTCACCGGTGAGCGTGTTGAACAGCGCCAGGTCGGAGCCCTGGCGGCCCTCCACCAGATAGTCGATACCGTCCATGGTGATGGGCCGCGCAGGGTCCAGCCGTAGCGGATTGTCGTGCATCGCGTTCAGGCCTTCCAGACCAGGGTGTCATCGTCCAGCGGCACAGTCCGGTCGTAGCCCAGCACCCGGGTGAACATCAGGTGCTGGATGGCCGGAAGATACCGCCATTCGGGGTCAAGGCAGAGCCGGCGGGCCAGGTCCATCACTGCGATGGGCTCGGCGGCGGTTTCTAGGATCCGTGTGAGGAGGACGGCGTCCGGGGCTTCGAAGTGATGACGGTACCGGCCCAACCTCTCCAAATTGGACTGCTGGAATCCTGGTAGAGATTCGATCACGGTGTAGCCCAAGCCGGCCTGTTCGCACAGGTGGGCGCTGCGATTGAACTTATCTATGTCGTGGAGGTCGGTGAACTGCAGATCACGGACGTCCACGACTATGGTGGCCCCCTCAGGAGTGCGCAAAGCGTAGTCGGGATAGTGGTACACATCGCCTCGAAGCAGGAAGCAGCACGGTTGGGAGGCGATCGAGGCGATGGACATCGTGTGTTCAATTTGAAGGAGCGCCGAACGTTCAACCATGGATTCGTGCCACACCTCTTGGCGGGTCTGGCCGACGATGTAGCGCCCTTCATGGTGGGCCCTCAGCGGATACTTGGGACCGATCCGGATAGGCACGGCGCGGGTCAGGTCACCGCTGAAGGAATTCCTTCCGTCCACCACATATTTCTGTGGGCCCCCCATCGGAGCGGGATAGTGCCATCGGATTTCTTCCAGACCGTCCTTGATGCGCACTCCCTGGTACGGGTGTGAAGACCGCGCCTGGTTCTTGCCGGACTGCGGGAACACGCCATGGGGATCCCAGTCCAGAGGCACTTCTCCGCCAAGACGGTGCATTGCGGCCCACCTTCGGCGCCGACCACGGCGCCAGCGACTGAGCGTGATAACCCGTCCCCAGCCTCGGGACAAGTCGGTTGGTGACATCATGCCTCAAATGCGGTAGTGCACACCACAGTCGCTGCTGGACTCGACCTCGGTTCAGGCCTCCAGGACCCGCGCCAGCTGTGGCCAATGTGGCCATCGCCCGGGGGCTGGCCGGATGGTGCTGGCCGATGGGCCGTCATGGATGAGGTCACTGACGGACAGGCCCAGGCCCCACGAGCCGGCCCGTGAGTGGTCCTGGGAGGCAGCGCGTGGAGCGACTCACGCCACTACTATGGGCAGCCCCATGACGGTCACACCGCAAGGCGACGCTCGATGCTACAAGCGCGGTCCGCTCCAGCCGAATACCGTCCTGCGGTAGCCAACCCGCGAATATCGTCTAGGACGGGTATCCCCTCTGTGGTGATGTGCTTTGCCAGGTCGGGCGCCTCCCCGATGCGGTATCCAGGATGGGCTTGCCGTCAGTAGCATCGTCACCTGAACGCCGTGCCTCTCAACGGTGCAACAGTGGCCAGGATTGGCACGGTTCTATCGGTTTCCTAATTTTCAGCCCTTGATACTCGTGGGATTCACGAGGGGCTTCACGACCTTGTCAGCAAGCCATCCCTCGAACAGCGTGGCCAGCACAGCATTCAAGGCATCTTGGGGAGACTCTGCCTCAAAGACCCCGCTCAACCACATAAGAATGACGCACTGGGTGACGTACATCGTGACCTTCCAGGCGAGGACCACCTCGTCTCGCTTGGCCTGATCCCAGGCGACAAGTCCGTCCACCGAGTCCCGCACTGCCAAGGAAAACCCAGGGGCCTCCTTGGCGACGTACTCCACAGCATCGTCGACGACCTCGGTGTTGACCCAGCCCTCACGGATGGCCTCGGCGATTTTCGCGGTTACGGAAGCCGCGAACTCCGGTTGAATGGAAACAGTTGGAAGGAGCTGTTGAATCGACTTCGCGTACTGCTGGCCAACCGATTCCATAAATCCCAGAGGAGCCGCTGCCTCCAGAGCTCTGTGCAACGCGCTGTTTTGAACCTCGTAAATGTGAGCCAGAGTATCGCCAATGTCAGACCAACGGGCGATGCCCTCCTGGTACTGAGTCACCGCTTCCAGCACCGGGTTACTCAGTTGCCACTGCTTCTGCCACTTCGCCTGGAATTCGGCGATCTGCATCCCGATTGAATGCATGTCAGCTTGGTGGGCCAAGCGTTCCTGGAAGCGGTTCACGCCGTTCTGATTCATGCTCTGCCAGGCGTAGGTCCGCTCCGTCATCTCGCGCAGTCGATGTTGCCCTGCCGGTTCACCGCTGAAGTATTTCAAGGTGGGTCCCTTCTCCACGCGGCGGATGTTTGCTCATGAGGGCGTAGGCGGTTCCGTAAGTTGATGACCGAAGCACTATTAGCACTTCGGTCTAGAAAAATCATGCCCCTCGCGCAACGCCCCGCATCAGCAAGTCGATATACCGCTTCAAAGGCGTGCGGCAGGCCTGACATGCTTATGCACATCTACGGCCTGCCGCACTGACAACTCCAGGACCAAAGGACCGGACAGAATGTCAGGGGACCAATTATGTTGTCAAAAGGTCCAAGTAGCTTGTCAATTTACACGGGATCAGAAGTCCCAGTCCTCGTCCTCCGTGTTCACGGCCTTGCCGATCACGTAGGAGGAGCCCGAGCCGGAGAAGAAGTCGTGGTTCTCGTCGGCGTTCGGGGACAGCGCGGACAGGATGGCCGCCGAGACGTCCGTCATCTCCTTGGGGAACAGCGCCTCGAAGCCCAGGTTGTTCAGGGCCTTGTTGGCGTTGTAGTGCAGGAACTTCTTGACGTCCTCGGTCCACCCGACACCGTCGTAGAGGGACTCGGTGTAGCGCACCTCGTTCTCGTAGAGCTCCTCGAGCAGCTCGTAGGTGTAGAGCTTCAGCTCGTCCTGGCGCTCCTGGGACTCCAGGGCCATGGCCCGCTGGAACTTGTAGCCGATGTAGTAGCCGTGCACGGCCTCGTCACGGATGATGAGGCGCACCAGGTCGGCCGTGTTCGTCAGCTTGGCCCGGGAGGACCAGTACATGGGCAGGTAGAACCCGGAGTAGAAGAGGAAGGACTCGAGCAGGGTCGAGGCCACCTTCTTCTTCAGCGGGTCGTCGCCCTTGTAGTACTTGATGATGATGTCGGCCTTCTTCTGCAGGTACGGGTTCTCCCGTGACCAGCGGAAGACGTCGTCGATCTCCTTCATGGAGGACAGCGTCGAGAAGATGGAGGAGTAGGACTTCGCGTGCACCGACTCCATGAACGCGATGTTGGTGTACACCGCCTCCTCGTGCAGGGTGACGGCGTCCGGGATCAGGGAGACGGCGCCCACGGTGCCCTGGATGGTGTCCAGCAGCGTGAGACCGGTGAACACCCGCATGGTGAGCTGCTGCTCCTCCGCGGTGAGGGTCTTCCACGAGGAGACGTCGTTGGAGATCGGCACCTTCTCGGGCAGCCAGAAGTTCGCGGTCAGCCGGTCCCAGACCTCGTCGTCCTTCGGGTCCTCGATCCGGTTCCAGTTGATGGCCTGGGCCTGGTGGTGGAGCAGCTGCACCTTGTCGATGCTCTCGCTCTTCTCCAGAGTCATGATCTGTCTCTTCCTCGAACGGGGTGGACCCCCGCGCGCGTCCTGCGGACGCGCGCGGGGAGTTGTGGGGTGGTCGCCGGGGCTCCGGCGGTCAGAGCATGCAGGAGACGCAGCCCTCGACCTCGGTGCCCTCCAGCGCCAGCTGGCGGATGCGGGAGTAGTACATCGTCTTGATGCCCTTGCGCCACGCGTAGATCTGCGCCCGGTTGATGTCCCGGGTGGTGGCCGTGTCCTTGAAGAACAGGGTCAGCGACAGGCCCTGGTCCACGTGCTGGGTGGCCGCGGCGTAGGTGTCGATGATCTTCTCGTAGCCGATCTCGTACGCGTCCTGGAAGTACTCCAGGTTCTCGTTGTTCATGAAGGGCGCCGGGTAGTACACGCGGCCCAGCTTGCCCTCCTTGCGGATCTCGATCTTCGAGGCGATCGGGTGGATCGAGGACGTCGAGTTGTTAATGTAGGAGATCGACCCGGTCGGCGGCACGGCCTGCAGGTTCTGGTTGTACATCCCGTGCTCCATGACCGAGGCCTTGAGCTGCTCCCAGTCCGCCCGGGTGGGGATGTGCACGCCCGCCTCGGCGAACAGCTCCCGCACCCGCCCGGTGGCCGGGACCCAGTCCCGGTCGGTGTACTTGGTGAAGTACTCCCCCGACGCGTACTGGGACCGCTCGAAGTCGGCGAACACCGCCCTGCGCTCCTTCGCGATCTCGTTCGACGCGCGGACCGCGTGGTACGTGACCGTGTAGAAGTAGATGTTCGTGAAGTCGAGGCCCTCCTCGGAGCCGTAGTGGATGTGCTCCTTGGCGAGGTAGCCGTGCAGGTTCATCTGCCCGAGGCCCACGGCGTGGGACATCTGGTTGCCGCGCTCGATCGAGGGCACCGAGGTGATGTCGGACATGTCCGACACCGCGGTGAGCCCGCGGATCGCGGTCTCCACGGACTGCCCGAAGTCCGGGGACTCCATGGTCAGCGCGATGTTGAGGGACCCGAGGTTGCAGGAGATGTCCTTGCCGACCTCGTCGTAGTTCAGGTCCTCGTGGTACGTGGACGGCTCGGAGACCTGGAGGATCTCGGAGCAGAGGTTGGACATGATGATCTTGCCGTCGATCGGGTTGGCCCGGTTCACCGTGTCCTCGAACATGACGTACGGGTAGCCGGACTCGAACTGGACCTCGGCGAGGGTCTGGAAGAACTCCCGGGCGTTGATCTTCTTCTTGGTGATCCGGCCGTCCGCGACCATCTCGTGGTACTTCTCGGACACGTTGACGTCGGAGAACGGCATGCCGTAGACCCGCTCCACGTCGTACGGGGAGAACAGGTACATGTCCTGGTTCTTCTTGGCCAGCTCGAACGTGATGTCCGGGATGACCACGCCCAGGGAGAGGGTCTTGATCCGGATCTTCTCGTCCGCGTTCTCCCGCTTGGTGTCCAGGAAGCTGTAGATGTCCGGGTGGTGGGCGTGCAGGTACACCGCGCCCGCGCCCTGGCGGGCGCCCAGCTGGTTGGCGTAGGAGAAGGAGTCCTCCAGCAGCTTCATGATGGGGATGATGCCCGAGGACTGGTTCTCGATCTTCTTGATCGGGGCCCCGGCCTCGCGGACGTTGGTCAGCGCGAACGCCACGCCGCCGCCGCGCTTGGACAGCTGCAGGGCGGAGTTGATCGACCGCCCGATGGACTCCATGTTGTCCTCGATGCGGAGCAGGAAGCAGGAGACGAGCTCGCCGCGCTGCTGCTTGCCCGCGTTGAGGAACGTGGGGGTCGCCGGCTGGAAGCGCCCGGAGATGATCTCGTCGACCAGCTGCGTGGCGAGCAGCTCGTTGCCGTCGGCGAGGTAGAGGGAGACCATGACCACACGGTCCTCGAAGCGCTCGAGGTAGCGCTGGCCGTCGAAGGTCTTCAGCGTGTAGGACGTGTAGAACTTGAACGCGCCCAGGAAGGTCTCGAAGCGGAACTTCCGGGAGTACGCCCGCTTGGAGAGCTCCTTGATGAACTCCATGCTGTACTTCGCCAGGACCTCGGGCTCGTAGTACTGGTGCGAGACCAGGTAGTCGAGCTTCTCCTCGAGGTCGTGGAAGAAGACGGTGTTGTTGTTCACGTGCTGCAGGAAGTACTGCCGGGCGGCCTGCCGGTCGGCGTCGAACTGGATGTGGCCGTCGGCGTCGTAGAGGTTCAGCAGGGCGTTGAGCTCGTGGTAGCCCAAGCCCCGGTACTTCTCGGGGACGCGCGTGTCCTCGTGGCCGGGCTCGACGCTCACGCCCGGAGCTGCGGAAATTGTCGCCAAAACTGTTCCAATCCTTGATTTACCTGGTGGACATCCTCGGGGGTGCCCATGAGTTCGAACTTGTAGAGGACGGGGACGCCGCACTTGGTCGCGATCTTGTCCGCGGCCAGGCAGAACGCCGACCCGAAGTTGGTGTTGCCCGCGCCGATGACGCCGCGCAGGAACCGCCGGTTGGTCTCCTTGTTGAGGAACTTCACGACCTGCGGCGGGACGGCCCCGCTGCCGTTGGGCCGCCCGTACGTCGGGGCGGCCAGCACGAAGGGCTCGGTGATCTCGGGGGGCTCCTCCCCGGTCAGAAGAGGAAGGCGCAGCACGCGGGCGTCGAGCTTCTCGACGAAGCGGTGCGTGTTGTTGGAGACCGAGGAGAAGTAGACCACCAGTGGGGCGTGGCTGTCCGGTGCCGCGGCGGTGTCGCCGTGGTCCTGCTGAGCGGTCCCGGGACGGGTGCCGGGGTGGTGCGTGCTCATTGCTTCCGCGCTCCGAAATGGGGTCGGTGGTGGATGGACCGGCGCGCCGCGGGGAAGCGGGCGGCGCCCCGGCCTCAGGCCGAGAGGAGGACGGCCAGGGAGGTGATCTTGTCCGGGCGGTAGCCGGACCAGTGCTCGGTCGCCGTCTCGACGACCGGGACCTGCTGGTAGCCGAGGGCCAGGACGTGGGCCAGGGCGGCCTCGTCCTCGGTGACGTCGACGACGTTGTACTCGATGCCCTTCTTGCTCAGGGCCCGGTAGGTGGCATTGCACTGGACGCAGGCCGGCTTGCTGTACACGGTCACGGACATCGCTGTTTCCCCTTGGTCGATCGGGTGGTTTGTGGGGGAGATCCGGGACTTCCGCAGGGTCTGCGGCGGTGTAGGGGTCTCTCCGGGTGGCTGATTTCAATACTACATCTAGTGCCAGGAAGGGGAAGCGACCCCTAGATGCAGTGGTGAGGGTTGTCCACAGCTCCTCTCTCGCTATCCCCAGAACCACCGCCGGCCATCCACAGGCGGCCTCCGCGGGGGGTCGCGGAATCCCGCCGCCGGGGTCCCGTTGTGCACAGGCTGTGCGCACCGCGGGACCCCCGGCCGGTGGACAGGATTAATTTTCGGACACGGCGTGTCGGGTCCGGCGGCGGGGCCGGCGCAGCCCGACCGCCGCGGCCGCGAGGCGGGCCCGCAGACCCCGGTAGGGCGGGTAGACGACCCGCAGCGTGTCGGGGGCGAGCGGCTTGTCCAGGACCGCGCGCGCGTGGGAGAACGTGGTGAACGAGAACTTCCCGTGGTAGGCGCCGGTGCCGCTCTCACCCACGCCGCCGAACGGCAGCTGGGGGCTGGTCAGGTGCAGCAGCGGGGCGTTGAAGGACAGTCCGCCGGAGGACGTGCGCCGGCGGAACAGCTCCTTCACCGAGCGCTCCTCGGAGAACACGTAGAGGGCCAGCGGCTTGTCCCCGGCGGTGATCAGCTCGACGGCGTGCTCCGCGGAGGCGACCGGGACCAGGGGCAGGACGGGACCGAAGAGCTCCTCGGCCATGAGCGGGCCGTCCGGGGCGGAGCGCACCACCGTGGGCGCGAGGTAGCGCTCCCCCGGCTCGGCGGTCCCGCCGCAGACGACGTCGTGGGCGGGGACCTGCTCCAGGAGCCCCACCAGCCGGTCGAGGTGGCGCGCGGTGACGATCCGCCCGTAGGAGTCGCTGCGGGACGGGTCCTCGCCGTAGTGCTCCTCCACGGCCCGCAGGAGCTCCGGTTCGAGGGCGGCGAGCGTCTCCGGGGTGCCGAGCACGTGGTCCGGGGCCACGCAGGTCTGGCCGGCGTTGAGGAACTTCCCCCACACGATCCGCCGGGCGGCGGTGCGCAGGTCGGTCGAGCCGTCCACCCAGACCGGGGACTTCCCGCCCAGCTCGAGGGTCACCGGGGTCAGGTGCCGGGCCGCGGCGGCCATCACGATCCGGGCCACCGTCCCGTTGCCGGTGTAGAAGACGTGGTCGAAGCGGTGCTCGAGCAGCCGCGTGGTCTCCGGCACGCCGCCCTCGACCACGCGCACGCAGTCCCCCAGGTAGCGCTCGAGCAGCTCGGCCAGCACCCCGGAGACGGTCGCGGAGACCTCGGAGGGCTTGACGACGACGGTGTTGCCGGCGGCGAGCGCTCCCGCCAGGGGGCTCAGGACGAGCTGGACGGGATAGTTCCACGGCGCCATCACGAGCACGGTCCCGAGCGGCTGGTGCTCCACGCGGGAGCGGGCCGGGGCGAGGCTCAGCGGGACGGGGACGCGGGCCGGGGTCATCCAGCGGCCGAGCTCCTTGCGGATGCCGGCGATCTCCTCGAGGGTGAAGCCGAGCTCGGTCAGCCACGCCTCCGCCGGGGGCTTGCCGAGGTCGGTGGCCAGCGCCTCCTCGAGCACCGTCCGGTTCTCCCGCACGAGGTCCTCGAGCCGGTGCAGCCGGTCCAGCCGGGTCGCGAGGTCGACGTCGGGCACGAAGGCCGCCCGGGCACCGGCGACGGCGGCGTCCACGGCCGGGAAGTCCGCCGAAGTGTCCGCCGGGACGTCTGCCGAGTCGTCTGCCGGTGCGGGGGCGGGGAGGGTGCTGCGGGTGCTGGTCATGGGTCCAGGGTAGGGCCCGGCTCGGACGCCGCAGCCCGCCGGGTCCCGACGGACGGTCCGGGGCGGGCCGCCGGCCGGAACAGACCTTCGGTCCGAGCAGGCCCGCGGTCGGAGCGGGTCGCCGGTCAGGGCGGGTCGGCGGTCAGAGCAGGCCGTGCTCCGCGAGCTGCCGCGAGATCGAGGCGCCGTCGTTGCCCTCGATCCACAGCGTGCCCTCGGGGATGGTGACCCGCCGCTCCTCGTTGACCAGCGGGGTGCCGGCCAGCACGGCCTCCGCCGGGGACAGGTTGCGGATCACGATGGCGGCCACGTGCTCGGGATAGCGGTGCACGAAGCCGCTGTAGATCTCGGGGTCGTGCTGGCCGTCGTCGCCGATGAGGATCCAGCGCACGTACGGGAAATTGCGGGCCAGCCGCTCGAGGTTCTGCACCTTGTGCGCGGCCCCGGCCCGGAACCACCGGTCCGTGGTGGGTCCCCAGTCGGTGAGCAGCAGGGCCCCGGCCGGGTAGGCGTTGCGCGTGAGGAAGCGGCGCAGGGTCGGCGCCACGTTCCACGCCCCCGTGGAGAGGTAGAGGAACGGCGCCTCGTGGTGGCGGTGCAGCAGCCGGTCCATCATGACCGCCATCCCGGGGGTGGGCGTGCGGGCGTGCTCGTTGAGCACGAACGAGTTCCAGGCGGCCAGCATGGGCCGGGGCAGGGCCGTGACCATGACGGTGTCGTCGATGTCGGAGACCACCCCGATGCGCTGCTCGTCGGCCACGACGAACACGCGGGACTCGACCGTCTCGGAGCCCTCCGTCTGCATCCACACGGTGTGCTCGCCGGGGGCCAGGGACACCTGCAGGTCGACGTCGACCACCCCGCCCTTGTCGGCCACCAGGTGGAACTCGAACTCGTCGATCCAGATGTTGACGTGGGCGAAGGCGATGGGCACGGAGGTGAACGAGCGCCAGCCGCGGATGGACTCGGCGCTCTCGTCGGTGGACTCGATCAGCCCCCGGGTCTTCAGCAGGGCCCGGCCCAGGACCCGCACGTGGTGCTCGGAGCCGTAGCCCTCGAAGGCCACCATGACCGGGATGTCCCCACGGGCCTCGGCGCGCCGCTGCCGAAACCGGTGGAGCCGCTGCTCGAGGCGGTAGCCCACGTTGATGGCTTCCTCGGCGACCTGGTCGACGGTCTGCTTGAGCTCCGAGCTGCTGGATTTCTTGGCCATGCGCCCAGTCTTCCACAGGGCACACCGCGGACACGGCGGCGCCCGCGGGGCGGGCCGCGCCGGAGGTCCGGTGCGGCCCGCCCCGCGGGCGGTCGGGGTCCGCGGACTAGTTCTTGATGTAGCCGTTGGGGTTGAGCACGTACTTGGTGGCCGCCCCGGCGTCGAACTCGGCGTAGCCCTGCGGCGCCTCCTCCAGCGGGATGGCCTTGGCGTTGACGGCCTTGGCGATCTGGATCCTGTCGTGCAGGATCGCCATCATCAGCTGCCGGTTGTACTTCATCACCGGGCACTGCCCCGTGGTGAAGGACAGCGACTTCGCCCATCCCGTGCCGAGGCTGATCGACAGGGACCCCTTCTTCGCGGCCTCGTCCACGGCTCCGGGATCCCCGGTGACGTAGAGGCCCGGAATGCCCAGCGCCCCGCCGGCGGCGGTGATGTCCATCAGGGAGTTGAGCACGGTGGCCGGGGCCTCGTGGGAGGCGTCCTTGCCGTGCCCACGGGCCTCGAAGCCGACGGCGTCCACGCCGCAGTCGACCTCCGGGACACCCAGGATCTGCTCGATCTGCTCGGCGGGCGAGCCCTTCGAGACGTCGACGGTCTCGCAGCCGAAGCTGCGGGCCTGGGCCAGCCGCTGCTCGTTCATGTCGCCCACGATCACCACCGCGGCTCCCAGCAGGTGCGCCGAGGCCGCCGCGGCCAGGCCCACCGGTCCGGCACCGGCGATGTAGACGGTCGAGCCCACGCCCACCCCGGCCGTCACCACGCCGTGGTAGCCGGTGGGCAGGATGTCGGAGAGCATGGTCAGGTCCATGATCTTCTCCAGGGCCTGGTCCCGGTCCGGGAACTTCAGCAGGTTCCAGTCCGCGTAGGGCACCAGCACGTACTCGGCCTGACCGCCGACCCAGCCGCCCATGTCCACGTAGCCGTAGGCGGAGCCCGGCCGGTCCGGGTTGACGTTGAGGCAGATGCCGGTCTTGCGCTCCTTGCAGTTGCGGCACCGGCCGCAGGAGATGTTGAACGGGACGGAGACGATGTCCCCGACCTTGATGAACTCGACGTCCGGCCCGCACTCGATGACCTCGCCCGTGATCTCGTGACCGAGGACCAGGTCCGTGGGGGCCGTGGTGCGCCCGCGCACCATGTGCTGGTCCGAGCCGCAGATGTTGGTGGCCACGGTCCGGAGGATGACCCCGTGCGGGACCTTCCGGCCGATGTTGGCCGGGTTGATCCCCGGCGCGTCCTTGAGATCGAACTCCGGGTACTCGGTGTCGATGACCTCGACCTTGCCGGGACCCTTGTAGGCGACCGCTCTGTTCCCTGCCATCATGACCTCTTCCGTGGTGGATGTCCGTCACGGGCGTCCACGGTGGGTCTCCACCGTCGACGCCCTTGTCCCCGACGGAACTCCCCACGCTATGGCCTCGAGCTCGCTGTGACCCGGGTCACGCAGGACGGCCGCCGGTGGTGCTGACGGTAACAGGACGCGTCAACGAACGGAAGGGAAGGAAGCTGAGAAAACGCGAAAGAGCCCGCCCCGCGTGATGCGGAACGGGCTCTTTCGTCCTGGTGGAGCTGAGGGGACTCGAACCCCTGACCCTTTGCATGCCATGCAAATGCGCTACCAGCTGCGCCACAGCCCCAGGTCGTTACCTCGGAGACATTATCACAACCTTGACGGGCTCCTTTTCAGTCACCCTTTTCCGGTTGTTCCAGCGCCTCGCTGGGCAACGCATTCATAGTAGACAGCCGATCAGGCTCCAGGCAAATCGTCGGTGGCGGGGGCCGCGGCGGTCCGGCCGGAGAGCGGTCCGAGGTCCACCACGGGGCTGTCCCGCCACAGCCGCTCGAGGGCGTAGAACGCCCGGTCCTCGTCGTGCTGCACGTGGATCACGACGTCGCCGTAGTCCAGGAGCACCCAGCGCCCCTCGGAGCGGCCCTCGCGGCGGATCGGGCGCAGCTCGAGGCGCTCGACGAGCTTCTCCTCGATCTCGTCGACCACGGCGTTGACGAGCCGCTCGTTGGAGGCGGAGGCGACGAGGAAGGCGTCGGTGATGCCCAGGGCCTCGCTGACGTCGAGGGCCACGATGTCGTGGGCCTGCTTGGCGTCCGCCGCGGCGGCCGCGACCTGGAGGATGGAGAGGGAGAGATCGTTGACAGTCAAGGAGGATCCTTTCCCGGCGAACCGGAGGTCCCGTCCCGTGGGGACGGTTGGAGTGGACGAGTCGTGCAGGTACGGGTGGTGCGGGAACGGTCGGTGCGGTGGAGCCGGCGGGGTGCTCAGAGCACGAACAGCACGAGCACGACGGCGAGGGCCGCGAGCACCGCCAGCAGCAGGAACCACCAGGCGCCGTTCGTGCGGCGGCGGTACTCCCGGGGCTCCAGCAGCTCGAGCCCCTCGGCGGTGCTGGCCGGCACGGGGGCGGCCGGCGGATCGTCCTCGGCCGCGGGCCACGACGCCGCGGGCCCGGACGGAACGGCCCCCGGCGGAGCCGGTGGGTCCTCCGCGTGCCCGTGCTCCTCGTGGTCACCGGCCGCGGCGGGCGCGACCGGCGTGGAGCCGTGGTGCTCGGGGGCCCGCGGCGCGACGATCTCGATGTGCGTGAGCGCCGCCAGGTCCTCCGGGGAGAGCCGGTTGCTGAACAGGGCCGGGTCGACGTGCACCGGGTCGTGGGACACGTGCCCGTCCGGCCCGTCCGGGCCGCCGCCGGGGAACACGACGGTGATCTGCTCGAGCGGATCCTGCGGGTCATCCGGCACCCCCGCGGGACGCGGGACCGCAGCGGGCTGCCCCGGGACGAGCGGTGCGGAGCCGGGCGCCGGGGCCTCCGGAGCCGCCACCGGCTCCCGGACCGCGGTGTCAGCGCCCGGGTCGGCCTGCGCGGCGCCGGCCTGGGCGGCGAGCTCCGCGAACCGGCGCTGCTTCTCGAGCAGCTCGGGGTCCGCCGGGCCGGCGCCGGCCTCCTCGAGCTCGCGGGCGCGCTCGGCCAGCTCGCGCTGCAGGCGGGCCAGCCGCCGCGGCCCGAGGGGCTTGACGGGGCGGACCGGCACGCCGTCCCCCCCGAGGTCGATGATGGGCGCCGGTCCGGAGGGCGGCGGCGCCGGGGCGCGGTCGGGGTCCGGTGCGGCGCCGTCCCGCACGTCGTCCTCGCCGGCCATCAGGGTGCCTTCGCCGAGACGCCGCGGGCGCCGACGTGGTCCGTCGTCGTCCCGTCCTCGGGTCCGAGGTAGAGGCCGTACTTGTTGATGTACTGCACCACGCCGTCGGGCACCAGGTACCAGACGGGCTTGTGCTCGGCCACGCGGGCGCGGCAGTCCGTGGAGGAGATCGCCATCGCGGGCACCTCGAGCAGGTTCACGCCGCTGGAGCCCACGGGCGCGGCCAGGTCGTGGCCCGGCCGGGTGACGCCGACGAAGTGCGCGAGCTGCCAGAGCTCCTCGGCGCCCTTCCACGTCAGGATCTCCGCCATGACGTCCGCACCCGTGATGAAGAACAGGTCCGCCTCCGGACGCTGCCGCTTCAGGTCCCGCAGGGTGTCGACCGTGAACGTGGGACCGTCGCGCTCGATGTCCACCCGGCTGACCGTGAACCGCGGGTTGGAGGCCGTGGCGATCACCGTCATGAGGTAGCGGTGCTCCGCGGGGCTCACCGCCCCGGCGGCCTTCTGCCAGGGGTGCCCGGTCGGGACGAACACGACCTCGTCGAGGTCGAACTCCCCCGCCACCTCGGACGCGGCCACGAGGTGGCCGTGGTGGATGGGGTCGAACGTCCCGCCCATGACGCCGAGCCGGGTGCGGCCCGGCCTCCGGGGCGGGACGGCCGTGCCCGTCAGGGGCAGGCCCCGGGTCCGGGCGGCGGTGTCCTGCGAAGCGGTCGTCACGACGGTGGGGTTCCCCGGCTCAGCCGTGGCGCTTGGCCGCGTACTCGTCGAGCATGGCGCGCTCGTCCGCGGGCAGGTCGGCGGGGTCCTGGTGCTGGCCGACCTCCGGGCTGAGGCCCCGGTTCGCGAAGGAGAGCGTCACCACCATGAGGCCGATGAGCACGACGAACACGGAGGCGCCCCAGACCCACGGGGGAACTCCGGCCTCGGCGGCGGCGTGCCCGCCCTCGGCGGCTGCGAGGACGGTGGTGACGGTCTGCTGGAACATGGGGATCCCTTCTGTCGCCGGCGTGGCGGCGGGTGGTCGGTGGACGGCCCTGCCGCCTCGGCCGGGCGGGCCCGGACGGCTCTCATCGTACTGAATCCGCGGCGGGCCCGCCGCGTCCGTGGCTCAGGCGCGGACGTGCCCGTCGCCCTGGACGATCCACTTGGTGGTGGTCAGCTCCTCCAGGCCCATGGGTCCGCGAGCGTGCATCTTCTGGGTGGAGATGCCGATCTCGGCGCCGAGGCCCAGCTGGCCCCCGTCGGTGAAGCGGGTGGAGGCGTTGACCATGACCGCGGCGGCGTCGATCTCGGCGACGAACCGCTCGGCGGACGCGAGGTCGTTGGTCACGATCGCCTCGGTGTGCCGGGTGGACCACCGGTCGATGTGCTGGAGCGCCTCGTCCAGGGAGTCCACCACCTTCACGGCCAGGTCCATGGACAGGTACTCGGTGCCCCAGTCCTCGTCGGTGGCGCGCAGGTGGTGGCTGCCGGCCGGCAGCAGGGCCTCGGCCCGCTCGTCCACGTGCAGCGTGACGCCGGCCCGGTCGAGGGCCGCGAGCACGGCGGCCCCGTGCTCGAACTCGCGGTGCAGCAGCAGGGTCTCCGTGGTGTTGCACGTGCTCGTGCGGTGCGTCTTGGAGTTGACGACCACGTCCACGGCCATCTTCTTCGACGCCGAGTGGTCGACGAAGAGGTGGACGTTGCCCTCGCCGGTCTCGATGACGGGGACCTTGGCGTTCTGGACGACGGACTGGATCAGGCCGTGCCCGCCGCGCGGGATGAGGACGTCGACCTTCCCGCGGGCCGCCATGAGCGCGTTCGCGCCCTCGCGGCCGTACTCGTCGACGCTCTGGACGCAGTCCACGGGCAGCTTCACGTCGGCCAGGGAGTCCCGGATGATGCCCACGAGGGCCCGGTTGGACTCCTCCGCGGCCGACCCGCCGCGCAGCAGCACCGCGTTGCCGGACTTCAGGGCGATCCCGGCGATGTCCACGGTCACGTTGGGGCGGGCCTCGTAGATGGCGCCGACCACGCCCATCGGCACGCGCACCTGGCGCATCCGCAGCCCGTTGGGCAGGGTGCTGCCGCGGACGAACCCGCCCACGGGGTCGGGCAGCGCGGCGAGCTCGCGCAGGCTCTCGGCCAGGCCGGTGATCCGCTCGGCGTCCAGCTTGAGCCGGTCCAGGAGGGCCGTGGAGGTCCCGTTTACGCGGCCGCGCTCGAGGTCCTTGGCGTTCGCGGCGAGCACCACGTCCTGCTTGCGCTCGATGCGGTCGGCGATGGCGAGCAGCGCCCGGTCCTTCCAGGCCCGGGTGGCGCGGCCCAGGACGCGGGCGGAGTCCCGGGCGTCGTCGGCCATCGCGGCGACGCCGACGACGGGGTCCTCCCCGAAGGTGGCGATGACGCCGGTGTCGGTCACGACCGCCTTGCCGGTCGTGCGGGTGGCTTCGTCGGTGGTCACGGAATCGTGTGCGGCGGAAGTCATTTCTTCAGTTTAGTCCGTGCGCCGCGGGCGCGCAGGACCACGAGGTTGTCCACGTGCACGAGCTCCCGGCTGTAGTCGTCCCCGAGCTCCTCCGCCAGCACGGAGGTGGACTTGCCGAGCATCGGCGGGATCTCGTCCGAGGAGTAGTTGCTGAGCCCGTGGGCGATCTCCTTGCCCTCCTGGTCCCGCAGCGAGACGGGCTCCCCCGCCTCGAACGTCCCGGACACGCCGGTGACCCCGGCGGCCAGCAGCGAGTTGCGGTCGCGGATCGCCTCGACGGCGCCCGGGTCGAGGGTCAGGGAGCCCTTGATGTCCGCTAGGTGGGCCAGCCACAGCAGCCGGACGTTGCGCCGCCCGCCGGAGGTCGCGAACCAGGTGCCGACGTCCTCGCCGTCCAGGGCGCGGGTGATGTTCTGGGCCGAGGTGACGAGCGCGGGGATGCCCGAGGCCGCGGCGATCCGGGCCGCCTGGACCTTGGTGACCATGCCGCCGGAGCCGACGCCGGCGCGGCCGACCGACCCGATCTGCACGCCCTCGAGGTCCTTGATGGGGTCGTTCACCACCGGGATCCGCTCCCCGCCCTTGCGGGGGTCCATGGTGTACAGGGCGTCGACGTCGGAGAGCAGCAGCAGGACGTCGGCCTTGATCAGGTGGGCGATCAGGGCGGCGATCCGGTCGTTGTCGCCGAACTTGATCTCCTGGCTGGACACGGCGTCGTTCTCGTTGACGATGGGCAGCACGCCGAAGTCCAGGAGCCGTTCGATCTGGCGGTGGGTGTTCTTGTAGTGGCTGCGCCGCATCAGGTCCTCGGCGGTGACCAGGACCTGGCCCACCGTGACGCCGTAGCGGGCGAAGGACTCGATGTAGCGGCCCATGAGCAGGCCCTGGCCCACGGCGGCGGCTGCCTGCTTGCCGGCCAGGTTCTTCGGCCGCCGGGACAGGCCCAGGGGCGCCAGGCCGGCCGTGATGGCGCCCGAGGACACGAAGACGAGCTCGATGCCGCGGGCCTTCGTCTCGCCGAGGGCGTCGACGATCATCCGCACGGCCTGCTCGTCGATCGAGCTCTCGATGGACGTCAGCGAGGAGGAGCCGACCTTGACGACCACGCGGTGGGCGCGCGGGATGTCCTCGCGGCGCTCGATGGGGCTGCGCCGGTTCTTGCCGCGGTTCTCGCTGCTGAGCTGGACCGCGGACTTCTCCGCGACCTCCTCGAGCTGCTCGACGTCGATCTCGTTCGTCTGCTCGTTCATCCTGGGCGTCTCCCTCGTCCGGTGGGCGTCGTCGGTGTGTCGGGTCAGTCGGTGTGTCGGGTCGGTCGTCGGGTGGTGGCCGCGGGGCGTCCGGCACGTGCGGCCGCGGTCCGCCCCGCAGGCGGGCTCAGTCGTCGGTGCCGGCCGGGGCCTCGCCGCGCCGGGCGTCGACCGACTCGGTCCACACCCCGGCGGAGCGCTCGGCCTCGAGCTCGGCGCGGGCGGCGGCCTTGGCGTCCTTGCGGTCCTGGTACTGCTGGCGCTTCTGCTCGCGGGTGGGACGGTCGATGTCCGCGAAGCGCAGGTCGGTGCCGCGGGGCCCGGCCAGCAGCTCGGCGCCGCCGACCATCGTGGGCTCCCAGTCGAAGACCACGCCGTCGTCCTCGGGACCGATGAGCACGGCGTCGCCGGGCCGGGCGCCCTGCTTGAACAGCTCCGTCTCGACACCGAGCTTCGCGAGCCGGTCGGCGAGGTAGCCGACGGCCTCCTCGTTGTTGAAGTCGGTCTGCAGGATCCACCGGTCGGGCTTGTCGCCGCGCACGTGCCACAGCGGCTCGAGGTTGCGCTCCTCCCGGGTGATGGTGAACTCGGGCCCGCGCACCCCCTTGGGTCGCAGCACGACCCGCGGGGCCTCCGCCGGGGCGGGGCGGGTCGCCCGGGCCTCCTGCACGACCTCGCCCATGGCGAAGGTCAGCGCCCGCAGCCCCTCGTGGGAGGCGGTGGAGATCTCGAACACGCGGTAGCCGCGGGACTCGAGCTCGGGCCGCACGAACTCGGCGAGCTCCCGGGCCTCGAGGACGTCGATCTTGTTCAGCACCACGAGCCGGGGCCGGTCGTTGAGCGGCACCGCCTGGCCGCCGTCGAGGTCGCCGTCGACGGCGTAGCCGGCGAGCTCCGCCTCGATCGTCTCGAGGTCGGAGACCGGGTCCCGCCCGGGCTCGAGGGTGGCGCAGTCGAGGACGTGCACGAGGGCGGCGCAGCGCTCGACGTGGCGGAGGAACTCCAGCCCCAGGCCCTTGCCCTCGGAGGCGCCGGGGATCAGGCCCGGGACGTCCGCCACGGTGTAGCGCACGTCCCCGGCCTCCACCACGCCGAGGTTCGGAACGAGCGTGGTGAACGGGTAGTCGGCGATCTTGGGGCGGGCGGCGCTGATCGCGGCGATCAGGCTGGACTTGCCGGCGGAGGGGTAGCCGACCAGCGCGATGTCGGCGATGGACTTCAGCTCCAGGACCACGTCCCGGGCCGAGCCCGGCGTGCCGAGGAGCGCGAAGCCGGGGGCCTTGCGCTTGACCGAGGCCAGCGCGGCGTTGCCCAGCCCGCCCTGCCCGCCGGGGGCGGCCACGAACTCGGAGCCCTGGCCCACGAGGTCGGCCAGGACGTTGCCGTCCTGGTCCTTGACCACGGTGCCGTCGGGGACGGAAAGCACGAGGTCCTCGCCCTTGTGCCCGTGGCGGAGGTCGCCCTTGCCTGGTCCGCCGTTGGGGGCGGACTGGTGCGGGGCGTGGTGGTAGTTCAGCAGCGTGGTGGTCTGGCCGTCCACGCGCAGCACCACGCTGCCGCCGTCCCCCCCGTTGCCGCCGTCCGGACCGCCGAGCGGCTTGAACTTCTCGCGGCGGATGGACACGCAGCCGTGCCCGCCGGAGCCGCCGGAGACGTGCAGGACGACGCGGTCGACGAAACTGGCCACGGGGAACTCCTCTGGTTCAAGAACGGACGGGCCACGTTAAGACTGTAGAGGGCGGGCGCTGGACGCACCCACCCTCTACAGACCAAACATGGGTGGTGCGGGTCGTGACCCGCACCGGGGCCGGCAGCGCCGGCCCTGTGGACTACTCTGCGGCAGCCTGGATGTTGACGACCTTGCGGCCCCGGCGGGTGCCGAACTCGACCTGACCGGCGGCCAGGGCGAACAGGGTGTCGTCGCCACCGCGGCCGACGTTGAGGCCGGGGTGGAAGTGCGTGCCGCGCTGCCGGACGAGGATCTCGCCGGCGTTGACGGTCTGGCCGCCGAAGCGCTTCACGCCGAGGTACTGCGCGTTGGAGTCGCGACCGTTGCGAGTGGAGCTCGCGCCCTTCTTGTGTGCCATGAGGTGTGCCTACCTTCGGGTCTTTACTGGCTGGTGGAGTCTGGACGGGGACCGGGCCGGTCAGGCGTCGATGCCGGTCACCTTCACGGTGGTCAGCTCGGCACGGAAGCCCTGGCGCTTCTTGTAGCCGGTCTTGTTCTTGAACTTCTGGATGGAGATCTTGGGACCGCGGAGGTTCTCGACGATCTCGGCCGTGACCTTGACGCTCGCCAGGGTCTGGGCATCCGAGGTGATCTTGTCCCCGTCGACCAGCAGCAGGGCAGGGAGCTCGATGGTGCTGCCTGCTCCGCCGGCGACGCGGTCAAGGGTAACGAGGTCTCCGACGGAAACCTTTTCCTGGCGGCCGCCAGCGCGGACAATCGCGTACACCACTTGGGAACTCACTTCTCTCGACGTCATGTGTAAACAGTGTGGGTCGAGCGCATACCTGTCAGGACCAACGACGTTGAGACGAGCTGACGGTGACCGGCCCGTGGGACTAGGCCGAGGTCAGCGCAGGTTCGCCGCAATTCAGGAACTGCACCCGCATGTGCCGCCAGGTGGGGTGTCGAGTTTTTACACGCGCGCACCGGCAGGGCACCGAAGATCAAGACTACTCGATCCGGTCAGCGCCCGCCAACCGGCGCTCCGCCACCGGCGCGGCGAAGAAGTCCCGCTCGAGCGCGCAGGCCTCCAGGAACACCTCCCGCATCCTCGCCCGGACGTCCGCCGGGGCCGCCCGGGCGGCGTCGTCGAGCAGCCGGCGGGCCGTGCGGGTGGCCTCCTGGAACCCCTCGTCCGCGTACGTGGCCAGCCAGTCCGCGTAGGGGTGCCCGTCGGTCCCGTCGGCCGCGGCGAGCTCGTTCAGGTGCCGGCCCACGTCCGCGTAGACCCAGTAGCACGGCAGCACGGCGGCCAGGCCCACCGGGTAGGGCTCCGCGGCGGTGGCCGCGAGCAGGAACGAGGTGTAGCGCCGCGTCACCTCGCCGAGACCGTCCCGGGCACCGCCGGCCCGGGCGCCGCCGTCCCCGGCGTGCCGCAGCCGGGCCCGGTGCAGCTGCGCCTCGGTCTCGGTGCAGGACACGGCGCCGGCCGCGAAGAACAGCCGCTGCTCCTCGTCGGGCGCCCTGGCGGCCAGCAGGGCCAGCGCCCGGCTGTAGCCGTCGAGGTACTGCAGGTCCTGGTCGAGGTAGGCGAGAAAGCGGTCCGGCTCGAGCCGGCCGTCCCCGAGGAGGCGGACGAACTCGAGCTCCTCGATCTCCCGCCGCACGGCCGCGGAGGCCTCCCACAGCTCGTCGGTGAACCGCTCCGGGCCCGTGCCCCAGCTCTCGAGGGCGTCCTGGACGTGGTGGAAGTGGTGGACGGGCCCGCTGCCGTGGCCGACCTCGAGGTCCCCGGCGGCCTCGAGGGCGCCGCGCAGCCAGTCCCGGGCGATCCGCAGGCTCCGGGGCCAGTCCCCGTGCCGGGCCTGGAGGGTGGCCAGGGCCGAGGAGAGGGAGCACCCGGTGCCGTGGGAGTTCTCGGTGGGCACGCGGGCGCCGTCGAACGCCACGAGGGGCTCGGGGGCGTCCGGGCCCACAAGCGCGTCGGGCGTCCGGTCCCCCGTGAGGTGCCCGCCCTTGACGAGCACCAGCGTGCCGTGGGCGCGGGCCACGCGGTGGCCCTGCGCGAGGGCCTCGTCCCACGACGACGCCGTGTCCTCCCCGGCGAGCACGGCGAGCTCCTGCAGGTTCGGGGTGATCAGGTCGGCGAGGCCGAGCATCGCGCGCAGGGCGTCCTCGGCCTCGCGCTCCAGCAGGCGGCCCCCGGAGGTCGCGACCATGACGGGGTCCAGGACCACGACCGGCGGCCGGTGGGTCCCGAGCCACCGCGTGACGGCCTCGATGACCGGCACGGACCCGAGCATCCCGATCTTGACGGCGTCGATCTCGACGTCCTCGGCGACCGCGTCCAGCTGTGCCGAGAGGAACTCGACCGGCGGGACGTGGATGTCGCGCACGCCCACGGTGTTCTGCACGACGACGGCGGTGACGGCGCTCATCCCGTAGCCGCCCATCGCGGCGATCGACTTGAGGTCCGCGTGCTGGCCGGCGCCACCCGTGGGGTCGGTGCCGGCGATGGCCAGGACGCGGGGCACGCGGGCGGTCACGGGGCCACCTCCCCGGCGGGCACGGCGGCGAAGGCCCGCAGGTAGCGGGCGGCCGCGGCGGCGGGGTCCGGGTCGGCGCAGATCCCGGAGACCACGGCCAGCCCCGCGGCGCCGGCGGCGCGCAGGCCGGGGGCGTCCTCGACCCGCACCCCGCCGATGGCCAGGCAGGGCAGGGCCGTGCGGGCCGCGGCGCGGGCGAAGCCCTCGACGCCCAGCGGCTCGGGGTGGTCGGGCTTGGTGCGGGTCGCCCGCACCGCCCCGACGCCCAGGTAGTCGACCGTCCCGGCCGGCAGCGCGGCGGCGGCATCGAGCTCCTCCGCCGTGGCGGCGCTGAGGCCGAGCACGGCCTGCGGGCCGCAGATCTCCCGGGCGAGCGCCACGGGCAGGTCCGACTGGCCCACGTGCACGCCGGCCACGGGGGCGCCGGCCGCGCGGGCGGCGAGGTACACGTCGGCGCGGTCGTCCACGAGCACGGGCACCTCCCGGCCCACGCGCTCGGCCACGGCCGTCAGCAGGGCGACGAGCTCGCGGACCGGGGCGTCCTTCTCCCGCACCTGGACCATGGTGGCTCCCCCGCGCACGGCGGCGGCCACGACGTCCGGGACCGTCCGGGGGGCGCTCAGGGCGGTGTCCGTCACCAGGTGCAGGGCCAGGGCCGCGGGGTCGAGGCGCGGGCTCACCGGGCGACCTCCTCGCGCACGAGCTCCGCCCGGGCGGCGATCCCCTCCGGGGTGACGGCGTGCAGCCGGTCCAGCAGCGCCACGGCGAAGGAGCCGGGCCCGGCGGAGTCGGCGGCCGCGTCCTCGGCCGCGAGGGTGTACACCGTGGTGGCGGCCACCGCCGCGGCGGCCGGGTCCGTGCGCACGGCGGTGAACGCCGCCATGAGGGCGCCCAGGGCGCACCCGCCGCCGGTGATGCGGGTCAGCAGGGGCGTGCCGTGCGGCACCCGGACCACCGTGCCGTCCGGGGAGCGCACGAGGTCCACAGGCCCGGACACGGCCACCGCCGAGCCGGCCCGCTCGGCGAGCGCGGCGGCGGCGTCTCGGGCCGCGTCGACGCCGTGGGTCGCGTCCGTGCCGCGGCCGCCGGCGCCGCCGGCGAGGGCGATGACCTCGGAGGCGTTGCCGCGCACGATCGCCGGCTCGAACCCGAGCAGGTCGCGGGCCAGCGCCGTGCGCACGGGCAGGGCACCCACCGCCACCGGGTCCAGGACCCAGGCCCGGCCCGCGCGGCGCCGGGCCCCGACGGCCTCGTAGGCGGCGCCGCGCTGCTCGGCGGTGGGCGTGCCGGTGTTGACGAGGAGGCCGTCGGCGAGCTCCGCGAAGACCCCGCCCTCGCCCTGGATGTCGGTCATCGCCGGGGACGCGCCCACGGCGAGCAGCACGTTGGCGGTGAAGTTGGTGACCACGGCGTTGGTGATGCACTGCACCAGCGGCGCCACGGCGCGCAGGTCCGCCAGGGCCGCGGCGGCGTCCTCGGCGAGCGCGGGGTCCAGCGGCACCGGCCTCCCGGGTCCTGGTGTGCGGTCGGACGGGGGTACGGCATCGCGCATCTGCGACATCCCTTCGCTAGTACTGGCTAGATCAGGTTCGACGGGTGTGTTCTCAGCCGCTCGTGCGGCACCCCGTGTCTGGTGTCCTGCCAGTCTAGTCGTCGTGCGGGAGTCGGCACGGACCCCGCACGGGATCAGAACATGCCGTTGGCGTGCGCCATCCGCTCGGGCACCGGCTGCGCGACGCCCCAGTGCTCCGCGATCCGGCCGTCGTCGAGGCGCCAGAGGTCGTAGCAGGCGACCGTTCCGGTGGATTCTCCGTCGCGGCTCCCTCCGGGAACGGCCTCCGCGACGGTCAGCACGAAGTTCCCCTCGCCGACCACGCGGCGCAGCCGCTGGTACGCGGGCTGCGGGCCGTCCGGCGTGCCGCCGGTGTGCTCGGTGCAGCCCCGGGGGCTCATGTGGTCCTGGACGGCGTGGCGGTCGCCCCCGACGAGGGCGGCCTCGACCCACTCGGCGGCGATGCGCTTGTTGTCCTGCGTCCGCTCGTGGTCCGTGACCGCGACGGGACCGTCGAGCTGGGGGCGGGCGCCGTCGGGGCCCGTGCGCAGGGGCTCGAGGACGTCCCAGTGCTCGGCGATCCGTCCGTCCTCCACCCGGAAGACGTCGAAGCCGACCAGCGGCTCCGGACCGAGCCCTTCGTACACCGAGTGGACGGCCACCGTCCCGTGGTCGTCGAGCATCCGGACCATGTCCACGCGGAAGTCGTCGGGCATGCTCTGCACGAACTGCCTGAGACCCTCGCGCCCGTTCGGCGCGAGCGGCGAGTGCTGGACGAAGTCCTCCGTGTAGTGACGGTCCACGGCCGACGGATCCCGGTGGACGAACAGTTCCGTGCCGGTGGTGCGGATGGTGTCTGCACTGGTCATGGCGATGCTCCCTGGAACGGGCGGCCGCTCTCCCGGCGGACGGGACGGCGGCCCCGGGTGTGCTGTGGTGCGCACCACGGTACGCCGCCGCGCGGAGGGCGGGCAGGCCGGGGCGGTCCGTGACGGTCCGCGACGACGGAGGACCCCGACCGTGCCGGTCGGGGTCCTCCGTGGTGCTGCTCGGCGGGGCGGATCAGCCCCGGTCGGCGGGCCGGCCGCTGGTGAGGTCCTCGGCCTTGACGCCGACGCCGACGACGGTCGGCGCCCGGCGGGAGGGGTCCTCCGGGGCGCGCTGGGCGACGGTCCTCGCCTCGTGCCGGGCGCCCTCCGCGGCGGCCGCCCGGCCGGCGGTCACCTCGGCCTCGCCGGGCCGCGCCGTCGGGGCCGAGGCCCGCCGGGAGCGCCGCCGGGGCCGCACGGGCTCGACGTCCGCCTGCTCCGCGGCAACCGCCGAGGCGGGAGCGGGCGCCTGCCGCTCCGTGCGTTCCTGTGCCGTGCGCTCCTGTGCCGTGCTCTCCTGGGCCGGGGCCTCCGCCGCGGCGGTGGCCCCCTCCGCGGCGTCATCCGCACCGGTGACCGCCTCGGCGGCGGCCTCCGGGGCGGCGGAGCCGGCATCCGGTCCCCGCTGCCCGAAGACCTCCGCGAGGGAGTCCAGGCTCAGCGGCCGGGCCTCGGCGGGCTCGACGACCACGGCGTGGCCCTGCGGCAGCTCGATGACCTCGCCGTTGATGGTCAGGCGCGAGCCCTGCTCGCCCGGCGCCCCCTCGGCGGGGAGCTGCTCCGGGGCGGCGGGGGCGGTGTCCTCCCCCTCCTCCGGCTGCTGCTCGGCGGCGGTGTCCCCGCCCTGGCCGCGTCCGCGGCTGCGCTTGCCGCGGCGCTTCTTCCGGGAGCGCCCCGAGCCCTCGGGCCGGGACTCCGCCGGCTGGGCGGCCTCCTCGGCGCGCTCCGGCTCGTCCGCGGCCGCCTCCTCGTGGTGGGTGGCGGCGGCGATCGTCGCGAACGCCGTCCGCGCGGCCTCGGCCTTGGCCTTCTCCGCGGGATCGGCCTCGGCGGAGCGCTGCTCCGTCCGGGCGGGCTGCTGCTCGTTGCGGCCCCCGCGGCCGCGCTTGCGCTCCGTGCGGTTCGGCCGCTGGTCGCGGGACTCGCTCGTGGCGCCGCCGGAGCGGCCCTCGAGCGGGTGGTCGTGGACCACCACGCCGCGGCCGGCGCAGTGCTCGCACGGCTCGGAGAACACCTCCAGCAGGCCGGTTCCCATGCGCTTGCGGGTCATCTGCACGAGGCCCAGCGAGGTCACCTCCGCCACCTGGTGCTTGGTGCGGTCCCGGCCCAGGCACTCCACCAGCCGGCGCAGCACGAGGTCCCGGTTGGACTCGAGGACCATGTCGATGAAGTCGATCACGATGATCCCGCCGATGTCCCGCAGCCGCAGCTGCCGGACGATCTCCTCGGCCGCCTCCAGGTTGTTCTTGGTCACGGTCTCCTCGAGGTTGCCCCCGGAGCCGGTGAACTTGCCGGTGTTCACGTCGACCACCGTCATCGCCTCGGTGCGGTCGATGACGAGGGAGCCGCCCGAGGGCAGGAAGACCTTGCGCTCGAGTGCCTTCTGGATCTGTTCCTCCACGCGGTAGTTCACGAACAGGTCCTCGTCCTCGTCCCACTTCTTGAGCCGGTCGAGCAGGTCCGGTGCGACGTAGGTCACGTACGCCTCGATGTTGTCCCACGCCTCGTCGCCCTGGACGACCATGGTGGTGAAGTCCTCGTTGAAGACGTCGCGCACCGTCTTGATCGTGAGGTCCGGCTCCGCGTAGAGCATCTCGGGCGCGAGCGTCCTGGTCGACCCGGCCCGCTCCTGGATCTGCTCCCACTGGGCGCGCAGCCGGTTGATGTCGTGGGTGAGCTCCTGCTCGGAGGCCCCCTCGGCGGCGGTGCGCACGATGACGCCCGCCCCGTCCGGCAGACGGTCCTTGAGGATCTTCTTCAGCCGGGCGCGCTCCACGTCGGGCAGCTTCCGGGAGATCCCGGTCATCGACCCGCCCGGGACGTAGACCAGGTACCGGCCGGGCAGGGAGATCTGGCTCGTGAGCCGGGCGCCCTTGTGCCCCACCGGGTCCTTGGTGACCTGCACCAGGACCGAGTCCCCGGACTTCAGCGCGACCTCGATCCGGCGCGGCCCGCCCTCGAGCCGCGACGCGTCCCAGTTGACCTCGCCGGCGTAGAGCACGGCGTTGCGGCCCCGGCCGATGTCGATGAACGCGGCCTCCATGGACGGCAGCACGTTCTGCACCTTGCCCACGTAGACGTTGCCGATCAGGGAGTCCTGCTGGGTGTGCGAGACGAAGTGCTCGGCCAGGACGCCGTCCTCGAGGACGCCGATCTGGATCCGGTTGTCCTTCTGCCGGACCAGCATCTGCCGCTCGACCGACTCGCGGCGGGCCAGGAACTCGGCCTCGGTGATCACCTGGCGGCGGCGGCCCGTCTGGCGGGACTCGCGCCGGCGCTGCTTCTTGGCCTCGAGCCGCGTGGAGCCCTTCACGGCCACGACCTCGTCGACCGTGGCGGTCTCCGCGGCGCGGGGCGCCCGGACCCGGGTCACCGTGTTGGGCGGGTCGTCGTCGCTGCCGCCCACGAGCTCCATGTCGACCTCGCCGCGGCGGCGGCGCCGACGGCGGCGGCTGGTGGCGCTCCCGCCGGTCCCCTGGCCGGCCTCCTCGCCCTCGTCGGCGAGCTCCGCCGTGTCCGGCTCCTCGGGACCGTCGCCCGGGTCCTCGGCGGAGGCGTTCTCCTCCTGCTGGCGGCGCCGCGCCTCCCGGCGGCGGGCGGCGCGCTGCTGAGCGGCCTCGCGCAGCTCGTCGAGGTCCGGGGCGTGAAACATGAGAGAGGTCGCCGTCACCGCGGCGGCCAGCGCCGTGCGCGGCTCCCCGTCGTCGTCGGTGTCCTCGTCCTCGGTGTCCGCGCCGTCGTCGGTGTCCGCCTCGTCGTCCTCGGCGGACGGGGCGGAGTCCTGCCCGGCTCCGGCCGGCGCCTGGGCCCCGGGACCCAGGTCCTCGGTCTCGCCGGCGGGCTCGACGCCCTCGGCGGCCTCCTCCGCGCCGGGCGTGCCGGGCGCGGGGTTCGCGGGCGCGACGGCCTCCTCGGCCACCGCACCGGGGCGCTCGTCGCCGGGGACCGCGGTCCCGGGCGCGACGTCGAGGGTGTCGGTCCCCGCGGCGTCGCCGGTGGCCGGCGCGGACGGCACGGTCTCCGAAGGCTCGCCGGGAACCTCGCCCGGCGTGCCGGGCCCGGCCTCTGGGACGGCGTCCGGCGCGGGACGCGCGTCCTCCGACGGCTCCTCGGGCACGTGGCCCGAGACCTCGGGGGCGGCGTCCGGCACGGCCGGCGCGTCCTCCGACGGCTCCCCGGGCACGTGGCCCGGGGTCTCGGGGGCGGTGTCCTGCACCGTTGCCTCCGCCACCGGGAGGTCCCGGCGGGCGTCGTGCGATGTGTTCTGCTGACCAGCGTCCAGGGCGTCCTGCGCCCCGGCCTGGTTCACCTGTTCGGCATCCATATACAGCTGTGCTCCTGCCGCGGTACGCCGTCCGTACCCGGTCCCCGCAGCTGCTTGGTCGGCGTATCGCCGGTGGGGGTCCACGCGGCGGCCAGAAGTCCTGTGCGTACCCGTCGCGTCCCGCACACCTCGCGAACGGGCGGGGACGGCAGCGAGCCAGTCCGGGGCTTCGAGCCGCTGCTCACGAGGGCAACGGTCTTGGGCCGGCGGCGGACGCGCTCAATCCGATGAGAGCCGCGGGTCCTGCCGACCTGGGGTCGAAGTCCGACTGGGCCGAGATCCCGCGTACGGGCGGGCTCGACCGTGGCCAGTATCTCACAGACGCCCCGGTGCGGGCCGGATTGGCTCCGTCACGGCCCGCAACCCGCGGGCACGGGGCCGGGAGAGCCCCCGGGGAGCATCAGGGGGCATCGCCTAGGATCGGCGTGTGACCTCCACTCCGCCCCGCCTCGACGACTCCCCCGCCGTGTCCCGCGGCCCGGACGCCCGCGCCGACCGGCGCTGGGGCCTCGTGGCCCTCGTGACCGGGCTCCTGGGCTTCTACGGCGCCGCCACGCTGGTGTACGAGCGGCTCCAGCTCTTCCTCGACGCCGGCCACCGCACCAGCTGCGACATCAACTCGTGGCTGTCCTGCGGCACCGTCATGCGCACGCCCCAGGCGGAGGCCTTCGGCTTCCCCAACCCCTTCATCGGCATCGTCGCCTACGCGGTCGTCGTGGCCGTGGCGCTCGCGGTGCTGGCGGGTGCGCGGTTCGCCGCCTGGTACTGGTGGGGGCTGCAGATCGGGGTGACCCTCGGCTGGGTCTTCGTGCTGTGGCTGTGGTGGCAGACCACCTTCGAGATCAACGCCCTGTGCCTGTACTGCATGCTCGTGTGGGTGATGCAGACCGTCCTGCTGGTGCACACCACGACCCGCAACCTGCGCGGCGGGGTGCTGCCGGCGCCGGCCGGCGTGGCGCGCGGCGCCGAGCAGTGGGCGTGGTTCGTCTCCGCCGCCCTGCTCGTGCTGCTCTTCGGGACCGTCCTGGTCCGGTTCGCCGGGGTCATCTTCCCGGCCTGAGCCCGCCCGGTGCCGTGCGGCTCCGCCGGACGCGGCAGTGCACCGACGACGACGGCCTCCGCCCGTGCTGGGCGGAGGCCGTCGTCGTCGGTGCGCACCGGGGCCCGGCGGGCTCAGGGCTCAGGGCTCAGTGCTCAGGCGAACCAGATGCCGATCTCGCGCTCGGCGGACTCCGGGGAGTCGGAGCCGTGCACGATGTTCTGCTGGACCTTCTCGCCCCAGTCCCGGCCGAGGTCGCCGCGGATCGTGCCCGGCGCGGCGGTGGTCGGCTCGGTGGTCCCGGCCAGGGACCGGAAGCCCTCGATCACCCGGTGGCCCTCGACGACGGCGGCCACGACCGGGCCGCTCAGCATGAACTCGACGAGCGGCTCGTAGAACGGCTTCCCCTGGTGCTCGGCGTAGTGCTGCTCCAGCACGGAGCGCTCCGCGTGCAGCAGGCGCAGGTCGACGAGGCGGTAGCCCTTCGCCTCGATCCGGGCGAGCACCTCGCCGGTGAGGCCGCGGGCCACGCCGTCGGGCTTGACGAGGACGAGGGTGCGTTCCGTGGTCATGGGGGTCCTTCCGAGGTGCGGGTCCAGGATGTCGGTGCCCAGCCTAGCCGTCCGGGTGCTCCCGCTCCCACTGCGCCTGGGCGGCGTCGCGGGCGGCGTTCTCCCGGTCCAGCCGCGCCCCGGTGCGCACGGCGTACCACCAGGCGAGCACGGACAGCCCGCCCACGAAGAACATCGTGGGCAGCACGAAGCCGGTGGCCAGGAACACGGCCTGCAGGACCCAGCCGACCGTGTACCCCCAGGGCCGGCCCAGCACGGCGGGGGCCAGCCCCAGGAGCAGCGCGAGCGCGGTCCCGCCGGCCAGGATCGCCGCCCGGGCCCCGTCCCCGAGCTCCCGGCCGAGGACCCCATAGGCGGTGAGGGCCGCGAAGAACGCGATGAACGCCTCCATGACCAGCACCGAGGAGGCGAACATCGTGCGGATCGAGCGCCGCGGCCGGGGCTGCCCGGGGCGCCGGTCGCGCTGGGCTCTGGTCATGCGTGCCACGTGGGACGGGTCCTCTCCTGCGGGGGGGTGCGGTCGGTGCGGGGCGCGGGGCACGGTCACAGCCCCAGCAGCGTGCGGGCCTCGCCGACCACGGTGATCGAGCCCGTGACCAGCACGGCGCCGTCGAACTCCGGGCGGGCGGCGGCGTCCTGGACGGCCTCGGTCATCGCGTCGTCGAGCTGCGGGACGGCGTGGACCACGTCCTCCGGGAAGCCGAGGTCCACGGCGAGCTCCACGAGCTCCTGCGGGTCGACCGCCCGGGGCGAGGAGGACCGGGTGAACCAGAACTCGGTGTGGAACTCCTCGTACTCGTCGAGCAGGACCCGCAGCATCGCCTCGGCGTCCTTCTCCCGGAGCATCCCCACCACGAGGTTGAGCTTCCCGAACGTGAAGGCCTCCTTGAGGGCGGCCGCCGCCGCCGTGAGCCCGTGCGGGTTGTGCGCGGCGTCGAGGACCACCGGGGGCGCCTTGCGGGCCAGCTCCAGGCGTCCCGGGGACTCGACGGCGCCCAGCCCGGTGCGGACCAGCTCGGGGTTGAGCTCCTTCTCCCCGCCGCCCAGGAAGGCCTCCACGGCGGCGAGGGCCAGGGCCGCGTTCTCCGCCTGGTGGGCGCCGAACAGCGGCAGCAGGACCTCGGGGTACCGCCCGGCCAGGCCCTGGAGCGTGAGCACCTGACCGCCCACGGCCGTGGCGCGCGCCTCCACGCCGAACTCCACGCCGCCGAAGCGGAACGGGACGCCGAGCTCCCGGGCCCGGGCGAGGAGCACCTCGGCGGCCTCCGGGTCCTGCGCGGCGGAGACGAGGAACCCGCCCGGCTTGAGGATCCCGGACTTCTCGGCGGCGATCTCCCCGAGCGTGTCGCCGAGCAGGTCCGTGTGGTCGAGGTCGATCGGGGTCACCACGGACACCGCGGCGTCCGCCACGTTCGTGGCGTCCCAGGAGCCGCCGATGCCCACCTCGAGGACGACGACGTCGACCGGTGCGTCCGCGAACACCGCGAACGCGAGCGCCGTGACGGTCTCGAAGTAGCTGAGCCGGGGCTCCCCACGCTCGGCCAGCTCGGCGTCCACGAAACCCAGGTACGGGGCGATCTCGCCGAAGACGCGCACGAAGGCCTCGTCGTCGACGGGCGCGCCGTCCACGCTGATCCGCTCGGTGACCCGGGAGAGGTGGGGGCTGGTGTAGCGGCCCACCCGCAGGTCGTGGGCGAGCAGCAGGGCCTCCACCATCCGGGCGGTCGAGGTCTTGCCGTTCGTGCCGGTCAGGTGGATCACGGGGGCGGCGCGCTGCGGCTCCCCCAGGACCTCCATGGTCCGGCGCATCGCGTCCAGGCGCGGGGCCATCCGGTTCTCGGGGGCGCGCTCGAGCAGCCGGGCGTAGACCTCCTCGACGGTCCCTGCCCCACCGGTCCCGGCGAAGGGGGCGCTCACGCCCGCACCGCCCCGGTGCCGGCGGAGGTGCCGGCGGAGGCCCCGGTCGGGGCGCCCACGACGGACACGGCCACGGCCGGTTCGCCCACGCGCAGCTCGAGCTCGGCGGAGAGCGTCTCGCCGGCCACGAGCCCGCGGTTCGCCTCGAGGGCGGCGACCGTCCGCTCGTCGGCGGTGACGACGGTGCGGATCCGGTCGGAGACCTGGAGGGCGGCGTCCTTGCGGGCCTGCTGGATCGCCCGGACCATGTCCCGGGCGGTGCCCTCGGCCTCGAGCTCGGGGGTGAGCTCGGTGTCGAGGACGAGGAAGCCGCCGCCGGGCAGGACCGCCACGGCGCGGGACCCGGCCGCGGCGTCCTGCGCCACGACGGTCTCGAGCTCGTACTCGCCCTCCTGCAGCGCCGTCCCGCCGGCGGTGACGGTGCCGTCCTCGGCCGTGCTCCAGTCCCCGGACTTCGCGGCCTTGATCACGGCCTGCACGCCCTTGCCCAGGCGGGGTCCCGCGGCGCGGGCGTTGACCTTGAGCTGCTGGGAGATGCCGAACTGCTCCGCGGAGGCCTGGCCGGCGTCGAGCAGGGTCACCGACTTGAGGTTCAGCTCGTCCGCGACGATGCGCTCGAAGGTGCCCGCGAGCTCGTCGCCCCCGGGCACCACCACGGTCATCCCGGCCAGCGGCTGGCGCACGCGCAGCTGGTGGGCCTTGCGCAGGGCGGAGCCGTTGGAGCAGATCGTGCGGGTCGTCTCCATGCGCGCCACCAGGTCGGCGTCGGCGGGGAACAGCGAGGCGTCCGGCCAGTCGGTCAGGTGCACGGAGCGCCCGGCGGTCAGCCCGCGCCAGATCTCCTCCGCGACCAGGGGCAGCAGCGGGGCGGCCACCCGGCAGACGGTCTCCAGGCAGGTGTACAGCACGTCGAAGGCGACGGTGTCCTCGTCGAAGAACCGGTCCCGGGAGCGGCGCACGTACCAGTTGGTCAGGGTGTCCATGTAGGAGCGCAGGCGCTCCGCGGCCCCGGAGACGTCGTAGCGGTCGAAGGCGTCCTGGACGTCCGTCACGAGCCGGCCGGTGGCGGCCAGCACGAAGCGGTCCATCACGTGCTCCGAGTCGTGGCGGGTCCGGGCCTCGTAGCCGGCGCCGCCGTTCGCGGCGTTCGTGTAGAGGCCGAAGAAGTGGTAGACGTTCCACAGCGGCAGCATCATCTGGCGCACGCCGTCGCGGATACTCTGCTCGGTGACCACCAGGTTCCCGCCGCGCAGGATGGGGCTGGACATCAGGAACCAGCGCATGGCGTCCGCGCCGTCCCGGTCCAGGACCTCGTTGACGTCGGGGTAGTTGCGCAGGGACTTCGACATCTTCTGCCCGTCCGAGCCCAGCACGATGCCGTGGCTGATGACGTTGCGGAACGCGGGCCGGTCGAACAGCGCGGTCGCCAGGATGTGCAGCGTGTAGAACCAGCCGCGGGTCTGGCCGATGTACTCCACGATGAAGTCACCCGGGTTGTGGGTCTCGAACCACTCCCGGTTCTCCATGGGGTAGTGCACCTGGGCGTACGGCATCGACCCGGAGTCGAACCACACGTCCAGCACCTCGGGCACGCGCCGCATCGTGGCGGCGCCGGTCGGGTCGTCGGGGTTCGGGCGGGTCAGCTCGTCGATCCAGGGCCGGTGCAGGTCGACCTCGCCCCGGTCGTTGACGGGCAGCCGGCCGAAGTCGGCCTCCAGCTCGGCGAGGGACCCGTAGACGTCGCGGCGCGGGTGCTCGGGGTCGTCGGACTCCCACACCGGGATGGGCGTGCCCCAGTACCGGTTGCGGGAGATCGACCAGTCGCGGGCGTTCTCCAGCCACTTGCCGAACTGGCCGTCCTTGACGTTCTCCGGGATCCAGGTGATCTGCTGGTTGAGCTCGACCATCCGCTCCTTGATCCGGGTGACCTCCACGAACCAGGAGGACACGGCGCGGTAGATGAGCGGGTTCCGGCAGCGCCAGCAGTGCGGGTACGGGTGCTCGTAGCTGGCCTCCCGGACCAGCCGGCCCTGGGCCCTGAGGTCCCGGACCACCGTGCGGGCCACGTCCTTGTCGAAGACGTTGCGCCCGGCGATCCCGGCCAGGGGCGCGCCGGGGGCGAGCCGCTCGTCCTCGAAGAGCCGGTAGAACACCCCGGACTCGTCGAGGGAGAGCACCACGGGGATGTCGTAGCGGGCGCAGACGTTCTGGTCGTCCTCGCCGTAGGCGGGCGCCTGGTGCACGAGCCCGGTGCCGTCGGTGGTGGTGACGTAGTCGGCCACGACGAACTGCCAGGACGTGCCCGTGCCGAAGCGCTCGGCGTCCGCGAAGTAGTCCCACAGCCGCTGGTAGCGCAGCCCCTCGAGGTCGGCCCCGCGGTGCCGGGCGGTCACCGCCGCGGCCGCGGCCGCCGCCGGGTCCTCGGCCTCGCCCCAGCCGAGGTCCTTCGCGTAGGCGCCCAGCAGCTCCTCGGCGACCAGGAAGCGCCGGCCCTCGAGCTCGCCGGCGCCGGGGACCACGGCGTAGACGATCTCGGGGCCCACGGCGATCGCCTGGTTGGTCGGCAGCGTCCAGGGCGTGGTGGTCCAGGCGAGGGCCTCCACCCCGGCGAGCTCGGCGGCCAGTTCGGGCCTGACCGCCCACGAGGCGTCGTCGAGCACGGGGAAGGTGACGGTCACCGTCTGGTCCTGGCGGTCCTGGTAGACGTCGTCGTCCATCCGCAGCTCGTGGTTGGACAGCGGGGTCTCGTCCTTCCAGCAGTAAGGGAGGACACGGTAGCCGGAGTAGACGAGGCCCTTGTCGTCGAGCGCCTTGAACGCGGCGATCACGGACTCCATGTAGTCCGGGTTGAGGGTCTTGTAGTCGTTGTCGAAGTCGACCCACCGGGCCTGGCGGGTGACGTAGTCCTGCCACTCGGAGGCGTACTTCATCACGGAGGACCGGCAGGCGTCGTTGAACGCCGCGACGCCCATCCGCTCGATCTCCTGCTTGTCCGCCATCCCGAGCTGCTTCATCGCCTCGAGCTCGGCGGGCAGGCCGTGGGTGTCCCAGCCGAAGCGGCGCTCCACGCGGCGGCCCCGCTGGGTCTGGTAGCGGGCCACGAGGTCCTTGACGTAGCCCGTGAGGAGGTGCCCGTAGTGCGGCAGTCCGTTGGCGAAGGGCGGGCCGTCGTAGAAGACGAACTCGTTGGAGCCCTCCCGGCCGGGGTCGCGCTGGTCCACGCTGGCCTGGAACGTGCGGTCCTGCGCCCAGTAGGCGAGGACGCGCTCCTCCACGGCCGGGAACGCGGGCGCCGCGGGCACGCCCCGGGCCGCGGGGTCGGTGGTCGCCTTGGGGTAGACGGGCTGGTCTGACACGGGGTCCATCCTCGTTCTGACGTCGGTGCTGCTCGTGCGGGTCAGGGTGCAAGGACGCTGCCGGCCGGTCGCCCGGGGCGGAACGCGGTACCACCTCGCTTGCGCCCCGGTCCCCTGGGGGACGCGGGCCGCCGCTCGTCGACTGCTGTGACGGGCTTACCCGTTCGGTTCTACTGGGAGCCCGGGGGCCCTGTTCTTCCGAAGACTCCCCGGTGATGGCCGGATCGACGCCGTGATGACTGCCCCCATCTTAACCCACCCGGGACGTCGCCGAGATTGCGGCTGTCGGCGACCCGGCGGTCTCCGGTGGCCGCCAGCCGCGACCTCGGCGGGGGTGGGTGAGTTCGCCGGGAGGGCTACCGGCCGCGGATCAGCTTGTGCGGGGCCGCCTGGGCGACCGGCTTGATGGTCACGGTGTCGAGGTCCACGTGGTGGGGCAGGTTCACCGCGAAGGCGCACACCTGGGCGACGTCCTCGGAGGTGAGGGGCTTGTCCACGCCCGCGTAGACCTTCTCCGCGGCCTCCTGGTCCCCGCCGAGGCGGTTGAGGGAGAACTCCGGGGTGTGCACGAGGCCCGGGGCGATCTCGACGACGCGCACGTTGTGCTCGGCCTCCTCGAGCCGCAGCGCCTCCGTCATGGCCCGCTCGGCGAACTTCGCGGCGTTGTAGCCGCCGCCGCCCTCGTAGGCCCGGTGCGCGGCGAGGGACGTGAGGTTCAGGACGGTGCCCTCGCCGTTCGCGCGCAGCGCCGGGAGGAAGGCGCGGGTCAGGCGCATCGTGCCGAGCACGTTGACCTGGTACATCCACTCCCAGTCCTCGGTGCTGGCCTCGGCCACGCGGTCCGTGCCGCGGGCGCCGCCGGAGATGTTGAGCAGCGCGTCCACGCGGCCCTGCTCCTCCAGCACCTGGTCCCGGAGGGCCTCGACGTCGGCGTCCGAGGTGATGTCGCACGGTGCGGGCACGGCCCCCGTCTCGCGGGCCAGGGCCTCGAGCCGTTCGGCGCGGCGGGCCACCGCGTAGACGGTCCAGCCGGACCGGCGCAGCTCGCGCGCGGTGGCCTCCCCGATGCCGGTCGACGCGCCGGTGACGACGGCGACCCTGCCGATGTGCGTGGTGGGGTTCTGCTGATCGGTCATGGGCCCCACGCTAGCCGCGCGCCGGGCGCCGCCCAAGCACCGGGGCGTCGGGGCGCGTGCCGGGGCTCGTGAGAGACTGGTCGGCATGGCTGACAACACGCAGGGCACAGACACGCCCGGGACCGCACCGGAGACCACGCCCGAGACCACGCCCGTGACCGTTCCCGACAAGCCCGCGCTGGAGGGCCTGGAGCAGAAGTACGCGCGCAGGTGGCGCGAGGAGGGCACCTTCGCCTTCGACGAGGACACCACGCGCGAGCAGGTCTACTCGATCGACACTCCCCCGCCGACCGCCTCGGGCTCCCTGCACGTCGGCCACATGTTCTCCTACACGCAGACGGACGTGATCGCCCGCTTCCAGCGGATGAGCGGCAAGAACGTCTTCTACCCGCTGGGCTGGGACGACAACGGCCTGCCCACCGAGCGCCGCGTGCAGAACTACTACGGCGTGCGCTGCGACCCCACGAGGCCCTACGTCGAGGGCTACCGCCCGCCGGAGAAGCCCGCGAAGAACCAGCGCGACTGGGACGTGGTCTCCCGCAAGAACTTCATCGAGCTCTGCGAGGAGCTGGCGGTCGAGGACGAGAAGGTCTTCGCGCAGCTGTTCTCCACCCTGGGCCTGTCCGTGGACTGGACCCGCACCTACCGCACCATCGACGCCCGCTCCCGGGCCGTCTCCCAGCGCGCCTTCCTCCAGGACCTCGCGGCCGGAAACGCCTACATGGCCGAGGCCCCCACCCTGTGGGACGTCACCTTCCGCACCGCCGTGGCCCAGGCCGAGCTCGAGGACCGGGAGCGGGAGGGCACCTACCACCGGGTCGCCTTCCACCGTCCCGACGGCGAGCCGGTGCACATCGAGACCACGCGCCCCGAGCTGCTGCCCGCGTGCGTGGCCCTCGTGGCCCACCCGGACGACGAGCGCTACCAGCCGCTGTTCGGCACCACGGTGCGCTCCCCCCTGTTCGACGTCGAGGTCGAGGTGCGGGCGCACCCGCTGGCCAAGCCGGACAAGGGCTCCGGGATCGCCATGATCTGCACCTTCGGCGACCTCACCGACGTGACGTGGTGGCGGGAGCTGGACCTCCCGACCCGGGCGCTGATCGGCCGTGACGGCCGCTTCGCGAGCGAGACGCCCGAGTGGATCGCCGCCGGCGCCCCGGCCGAGCGCTACGCCGAGGTGGCGGGCAGGACCGTGTTCTCGGCGCAGCAGGCCGTCGTGGAGATGCTCCGGGAGTCCGGGGACCTGGTGGGCGAGCCCCGGAAGGTCATGCACCCGGTGAACTTCTACGAGAAGGGCGACAAGCCGCTCGAGGTCGTCACCTCCCGCCAGTGGTACATCCGCAACGGCGGCCGCGACGCCGACCGGCGCGAGGCGCTCATCGGGCGCGGGCGCGAGATGGACTGGCACCCCGCGTTCATGCGGTCCCGGTACGAGAACTGGATCGAGGGCCTGCACGGCGACTGGCTGATCTCCCGCCAGCGCTTCTTCGGGGTGCCCTTCCCGGTCTGGTACCGGCTCGACGGCGACGGCAACCCGGACTACGACGACCCCGTCCTGCCCGCCCTCGACCAGCTGCCCGTGGACCCGGCCGCCGACCCGGCCCCCGGCTTCGACGAGACCCAGCGGGACCAGCCGCACGGCTTCACCGGCGACCCGGACGTGCTCGACACCTGGGCGACGTCCTCGCTGTCCCCCCAGATCGCCACCGGCTGGGCGTTCGACGAGCGGCTGCACGCCAACACCTTCCCGATGGACCTCCGGCCCCAGGGCCACGACATCATCCGCACCTGGCTGTTCTCCACGGTGGTGCGCTCCGAGTCGCTGGCCGGCACGGTGCCCTGGACCAACACCGCGCTCTCCGGGTGGATCCTCGACCCGGACCGCAAGAAGATGTCCAAGTCCAAGGGCAACGTGGTGGTCCCCACCGAGGTGCTCGAGAACTACGGGGCCGACGCGGTGCGCTACTGGGCCGCCTCCGCCCGCCTGGGCGCGGACACCGCCTACGACGAGGGGCAGATGAAGATCGGCCGCCGGCTGGCCATCAAGCTGCTCAACGCCTCGAAGTTCGTCCTCGCCCAGGGCGTCACCGAGGCCTCCGTGCTCGGCGCCGGGGCGTCCGCGGACGTCGTGACCGACGCGGTGGACCGTGCGCTGCTCGCCCAGCTGGCCACGGTCGTGGAGCGCGCCGGCCAGGCGTTCCGGGACTACGAGTACGCCCGGGCCCTGCAGCTCACCGAGCAGTTCTTCTGGACCTTCACCGACGACTACGTCGAGCTCGTGAAGGACCGGGCCTACGGGGCCCGCGGGGCGGCCGCGCAGGCGTCCGTGCACGCCGCGCTCGCCACGACCCTCGACGCGCTGCTGCGCCTGTTCGCCCCCGTCCTGCCGTTCGCCACGGACGAGGTCTGGTCCTGGTGGCGCACCGGCTCCGTGCACCGGGCCTCGTGGCCGGGCGTCGAGGGCTTCGCGGACGCCGTGACCGACGCCGACCCGGAGGTGCTCACGACCGTGGGCGAGGCCCTCTCGGGGCTGCGCAAGGCCAAGTCCGAGGCCAAGGTCAAGCAGCGCACCGAGGTGCGCTCGGCGACCATCACGGCCGCCTCCGAGGACGTCGCCCGCCTCGAGGCGGGCCTGGGCGACCTCAAGGCCGCGGGCAACGCCGCCGAGCTCGTGCTCGTCGCCGGGCCCGAGGGCCTCGCCGTGCGCGACGTCGAGCTGGTCCCCGCGGAGGAGCCGGCCCGGTAGCGCCGTCCCCGGTGCGCAGCACGAGGGCCCGGCCGCCGCGGCGGCCGGGCCCTCGTGCTGTCCGGGACCCGGGTCGGTCCGGGTCGCTGCTCAGTCGAAGATCGGGCCCTCGTCACGACCGCGCTTGAGCTCGTAGAACCCGTGGTGGGAGACCAGGGCCAGGCAGCCGTCCCAGACCCGGGCGGCGTCCTCGCCCCGGGGCGCCGGCGTGAAGACCGGGCCGAAGAAGCCCACGCCGTTGACGGAGATGCAGGGCGTGCCGATGTCCTCGCCGGCGACCGCCTGGGCGGCCTCCGTGGAGGCCCGCAGCGCGTCGTCGAACTCGGTGGCGTGCCGGGCCGCGGCGAGCTCCGCGGGCAGGCCGACCTCCTCGAGGGACTCGGTGATGATCCGCTCCAGGTCCTCGATCCCCCCGGGGTGGCGCCGCGTGCCCATGGCGTCGTAGAGCCTCTTGTTGTACTCGTCACCGTGGGCACGGGCCGCGGCCTCGACCACGCGCACGAGCCACATCGACTCCTCGTGGCCGTGGTGGTGGTTGCCGGGGTTCTCCTCGTTGAGGATGCCCAGCGAGATGATCCGCCAGTGCACCTCGACGTCGCGCAACCGCTCGACCTCCTCCATCCACCGCGAGGTCATCCAGGCCCAGGGGCACAGGGGGTCGAACCAGAACTCCACCTTGTCCGTCATCAGCTTCCTCTCGTGCGGGCGTCCGCCGGGAGTGGCGGACGCTTCACCGGGTAGAAGCCACGGCTCAGGCTGTTTTGTTCCGGTTCTGCTCCTCGCGGATCATCTCGTGGGTGATGATCTCCGGCTCGGCCTGCTTGGCCACGGCCTCGGCGGTGACCAGCACGGCGGCGATGTCCTCCCGGCTGGGGAGCTCGAACATGACGGGCTGGAGCACGTCCTCGAGGATGGCGCGCAGCCCGCGGGCGCCCGTGCCCCGCTGGATCGCGAGCTCGGCGACGGCGGTCAGCGCCTCGGGGTCGAACGTCAGCTCGACGCCGTCCAGCTGGAACATCTTCTTGTACTGCTTCACGAGCGCGTTGCGCGGCTCGGTGAGGATGCGGGTGAGGTCGGCCACCGACAGCTCGCGCAGCGTGGTCACCACGGGCAGACGGCCGATCAGCTCGGGGATCAGGCCGAACTTCAGCAGGTCCTCCGGCATGACGTCGGCCATCACCTCGTGGCGCGGCCCGCTCTGCTTCAGCTCCGCGCCGAAGCCGATGCTCGTCCGGCCCGCCCGGGAGTCCACGATGTCCTCGAGCCCGGCGAAGGCGCCGGCCACGACGAACAGCACGTTGGTGGTGTCGATCTGGATGAACTCCTGCTGCGGGTGCTTGCGCCCGCCCTGCGGGGGCACCGAGGCTACGGTGCCCTCGAGGATCTTCAGCAGCGCCTGCTGCACGCCCTCGCCGGAGACGTCGCGGGTGATCGAGGGGTTCTCGGACTTGCGGGAGATCTTGTCGATCTCGTCGATGTAGATGATCCCCGTCTCGGCCCGCTTGACGTCGTAGTCCGCCGCCTGGATGAGCTTGAGCAGGATGTTCTCGACGTCCTCGCCGACGTAGCCGGCCTCCGTGAGGGACGTGGCGTCCGCCACCGCGAAGGGCACGTCGAGCTTGCGGGCCAGGGACTGGGCCAGGTACGTCTTGCCGGAGCCGGTGGGGCCGACCAGCAGGATGTTGGACTTGGCGATCTCGACGTCCTCGTCACCGGCCGCCGTGGCCAGGGACAGGGGCTTGCCGTTCTCGCCGGCCCGGACCCGCTTGTAGTGGTTGTACACGGCCACGGCCAGCGCCCGCTTGGCGGTCTCCTGGCCGATCACGTACTGGTGGAGGTGCTGGTAGATCTCGTGGGGCGTGGGGAGCTCCTGCTGCTCGAGGTCCTTGACCTCGCTCAGCTCCTCCTCGATGATCTCGTTGCACAGCTCGATGCACTCGTCGCAGATGTAGACGCGCGGGCCCGCGATGAGCTTGCGGACCTGCTTCTGGCTCTTGCCGCAGAAGGAGCACTTGAGCAGATCCGCGGTCTCGCCGATGCGCGCCATGAAACAGTCCTCTGGTCGGGGTACGGGAATCCTCGTCCAGGATAGGCGAGGACCGGGTCCCGCCCCAACACCAGGGCGCCCCGGTGCGCCGCGACCGGTCGGGTCGCGGCGCACCGGGGCGCTGCGGGTGGGCTGCGGCGGGTCGCCCGGGTCAGGAGGTGACGGTCGCGGGCTTGTGGATCTTCCGGGACTCCAGGACGTGGTCCACGATCCCGTACTCCTTGGCGGCGGACGCGGTGAGGATCTTGTCGCGCTCGATGTCCCGGTTGACCTCCTCGGCGGTCTTGCCGGAGTGCAGGGCCAGGGTCTCCTCCAGCCACTCGCGCATGCGCATGATCTCGTTGGCCTGGATCTCGATGTCCGAGGCCTGGCCCCCGCCCTGACCGGACATGGCCGGCTGGTGGATGAGCACGCGGGCGTTCGGCAGGGCCAGGCGCTTGCCGGGGGTGCCGCCGGCGAGCAGGACGGCCGCCGCGGACGCGGCCTGTCCGAGGCACACCGTCTGGACCTCGGGGCGGATGAACTGCATGGTGTCGTAGATCGCGGTCATCGCGGTGAACGACCCGCCCGGGGAGTTGATGTACATCGTGATGTCCCGGTCGGCGTCCTGCGCCTCGAGCACGAGCAGCTGCGCCATGACGTCGTCGGCCGAGGCGTCGTCGACCTGGACGCCCAGGAAGATGATCCGGTCCTCGAACAGCTTGGTATAGGGGTTCTGCCGGCGGTACCCGTAGGGGGTGCGCTCCTCGAAGTCCGGGAGCACGTAGCGGCTGGTGGGCAGGGCGGCCGCGGAACCGGCCGTGGACGAAGGTCCGTGGGTGAAGGTCATGGTTGAGTTCCTCGGAGGTCTGGAAGAGCGTGCCTGATGACGTGGTGGGACCGCCGAGGTCCTACTCCTGGTCCTTCATGGTCCCGCCGCCGCCGGTCATGGAGCCGGCCGAGCTGGCGATGTGGTCGAAGAAGCCGTACTCGAGGCCGCGCTGGGCGTCGAACCAGTTGTCGCGGTCGTTGTCCCGGAGGATCGTCTCCAGGGACTGGCCGGTCTGCTCGGCGGTGAGCTCCGCGAGGCGCTGCTTCATCGACAGGATCAGCTCGGCCTGCACCCGGATGTCCGAGGCGGTGCCGCCCATGCCGCCGGAGGGCTGGTGCATGAGGATCCGGGCGTTCGGGGTGGAGTAGCGCTTGCCCTTGGTGCCCGAGGACAGCAGAAACTGGCCCATCGACGCGGCCAGGCCGGTGGCCACGGTCACCACGTCGTTCGGGATGAGCTGCATGGTGTCGTAGATCGCCATGCCCGCGGTGACGGAGCCGCCCGGGGAGTTGATGTACAGGAAGATGTCCGCCTGGGGGTCCTCGGCCGAGAGCAGCAGCATCTGCGAGCAGATGAGGTTCGCGTTGTCGTCGCGCACCTCGGAGCCCAGCCAGATGATGCGCTCCTTGAGCAGCCGGTTGTAGACGTAGTCGTCCTGGCCGCCCATGGGGCCGCCGCCCTGCAGGCGCGGGCCGGTGGAGGTTGCGTGGGTCGAGCCGAACGGCGACTCGTGAGCGGAGGTCATGTAACAGTGCCTCTTTCGTCCGTGTGGTCCGGTGATCTCTGAACAGAACACTAGTGCCCGCCCCGGGTCCCGGCCGGTCCCCGTCCGGGTTGTTCGCTGATGGCGCATGGTCGGAGGGCGTGCCCCCCGCAGACGATGACGCCGCCGTCCCGGGCGGGACGGCGGCGTCGTCGGGAGCGGTGTCAGGACGTCACTTGGCGGAGTCCGGGGAGTCGGCCGAGTCGGCCGACTCCGGGGAGTCGGCGGACTCCGCGGACTCGGGCGAGTCGGCGGACTCCTCCTCGGTGCCGGGGGTCGGGGCCGCGGTGGTCTCCTCGGGCTCGACCTCCTCGGCGGGCTCTCCCGCCTGCTCCTCGCCCTGCGGGCGCACGAACTCGGAGAGGTCCACCGTGTTGCCCTCGGTGTCGGTGACCGTCGCGTACTCCAGGACCTTGGCCAGGGCCTTGCGGCGGCGGACCTCGCCCACCATCAGGCCGGCCTGGCCCGAGGAGTCGAGCAGCTGGGCGAACTGGTTCGGGTCCATGCCGTACTGCTGGGACATGTTGATGATGTAGTCGATCAGCTCGGACTGCTCGACGCCGATCTCCTCGGCCTCGGCGACCGCGTCCAGCACGATCTCGTTGCGGAACGCGTCCTCGGCGTTCTTCTGCACCTCGGCCCGGTGGTCCGCGGTGTCGTGGTCCGCCTCGGCCTGCGGGTTGTCGAAGTGCTGGGCGATCTGCTCGTCGATCACGGCCTGCGGCACGGGGATCTCCACGAGGGCCAGCAGCTTCTCCAGGACCTTGTCGCGGGCCTCGACGCCCTGCTCCACCACGGTGCCCTCGGCGGCCTGCTTCTTCAGGTCCTCCTTGAGCTCCTCGATGGTGTCGAACTCGGAGGCCAGCTGGGCGAACTCGTCGTCGGCCTCGGGCAGCTCGCGCTCCTTGACGGCGGTGACCTTGACCTTGACGACGGCGTCCTCGCCGCTGTGCTCGCCGCCGGCGAGCTTGGTCTCGAAGGTGGCGTCCTCGTCGGCGGACAGACCGGTGATGGCCTCGTCCATGCCCTCGAGCATCGTGCCGGCGCCCACCTGGTAGGACAGGTCGTTGGCGGCGTCGACCTCCTCGCCGTCGACCAGGGCTTGCAGGTCGAGGGTGACGAAGTCGCCCTCGGCGGCGGGACGGTCCACGGTCTTGAGGGTGCCGAAGCGCCCGCGCAGCTCGTCGAGGGCCTTCTGCTCGTCCTCGGCGGAGGCTTCGCGGGCCTCCACCTCGACCTCCAGGCCCTTGTAGTCGGGCAGCTCGATCTCGGGGCGCACGGCCACGTCGATCTCGACCTTGACGTCGGCCTCGCGGTCCGTCTCGTCCGGCTTGGCGAGGACCTCGACCTGGGGCTGGGTCAGCGGGGTGATCTCGTTCTCCGCCAGCGCCTGCTGGAAGAAGGTGTTCAGGCCCTCGTTGAGCGCGTTCTCGACGACGAAGTCGAAGCCCACGCGCTGCTCGATCAGCCGCGCCGGAACCTTGCCGCGGCGGAAGCCGGGGACCTGGATCTGGTTGGCGAGCGAGGTGTAGGTCTGGTCGATGAACGGCTTCAGTTCCGCGAACGGGACGTCCACCACGATCTTGACCTGGGTGGGGTTGAGTTTCTCGACGGCGCTCTTCACTTCCGCTGCACTCCTGAGTGGTAGGTCGGTTGGGTCTTCCGGTGCCGCTCTCCGGCCCGGGACAGTCGGGAAGGCGGCTGCCCGGCAGGACCGGGCAGCCGCTCCAACGTCGGGGCGACAGGACTCGAACCTGCGATCTCCTGCTCCCAAAGCAGGCGCGCTAGCCACTACGCTACGCCCCGGTACCTGCAGCCTCGGCTGCAACGACTGCGGTCCGGTGCACGAGCACGGACCACCGGCGAGTCTACCGGCTGGGCGGACGGGGCCGCACCTCGGCCCGCCGGACCCCGCTCCGCACGGCCCGCCGGCGTCCTGCCGACCGCGCTCCGCGGGTGCGCCCGCGCCCCGGGATTTGACACCGCGCGCGCCGGGCCGGTTAATGGGAAGGCCTCGACAGAGCGCTGCGCGGGGATGTAGCTCAATGGTAGAGCCTCAGTCTTCCAAACTGATTACGCGGGTTCGATTCCCGTCATCCCCTCTCCGTGCACGAACGCCCCGGTTCCGCTGGACCGGGGCGTTCGTCGTTCTGCCGGCACCTCGGCCCGGCTCCCGGCGCGTCTCAGCGGCGCAGCCCGACCACCCGCCACACCGCGCCCCGGTCCGCGTGCACGGGACGCAGCCCGTGCTCCTGCAGGACGGCGAGCATGGCCGCCGGGGAGTGCACGTAGGTGCGGAAGGGCGTCCCGGCGGCGCGGAGGCCGAGGTTCTCCAGGGCGGCGAGCGCCCGCAGGAGGCGGTGCCCGGGCGGGTGGCTGAACACGAGCAGACGCGTCGCCCGGTCCGCGGCGGCGCCCAGGAGCCGTTCGTGGTCGGGGTAGCAGCACACGACCCGGTGCAGCACCACGACGTCGTGCGGGGCGACCGCCTCCGGGTCCGTCGCGATGTCGAGCTGCCGGCGCACCGCGCGGCCGGACACCCCGGCGGCGGCGGCCAGCTCCGCGGCCTCGGCCTCGTAGGAGTCCACGAGCTCCAGGTTCGTGGTCCGTGCCGCGCCCCGGCGCAGCAGCTCGAGCTGGATCCCGCCCACGCCGCCGCCGATCTCCAGCACGCTGGCCCCCTCGACGCCCTGGGCGGCGAGGAAGTCCACGACCCGCCGGGAGGCGCGGTCGAGGCCCCGCCGCCGGTACCGGCGGGCGAGGCGCCGCGCGAAGCGGGGACCGAAGACGCGCCGGTAACCGGGCGCGCCGCAACAACTGGACACGGCTCCAGGCTACGCCGTGGAACCCGACCCGGTCAGCGCTGGCAGGAGGGGCACCAGTAGAGCGTGCGCCCCTCCAGCTCCCCCGCCGCCACGGGCGTCCCGCACCGGCGGCACGGCAGGCCCTGGCGCTGGTAGACGAGGTGGGCGTGCCCGGGCCACGCCTGCGCCTCCGGGATCCCCGGGCGGTCCGCGGCGTCGGTCGTCAGGATCCGGCCCAGCCGCACGCCCGTGCGCATGAGGGCCGCGTTCTCCGCCCACAGCTCCAGCAGCACCGGCTCGTCGAGGGCGCGCCCCGGCGTCATCGGGTCCAGTCCGCGGCGGAACAGGGACTCCGCCCGGAAGATGTTGCCCACCCCGGCCAGCACGGCCTGGTCCATGAGCAGCGCGCCCACCGGGCGGCGGCTGCGCCGCACGGCGGCCACGAAGGCCGCGGGGTCCGCGTGCGGGTCGAGCGGGTCCGGGCCCAGCCGCGCCCGGGCCGCCTCGGCCTCGGCGGAGCTCTCCAGCACGCACAGCGCCGGCCCGCGCAGATCGGCCCAGCCCTCGTCCCCGACCAGCCGCACGCGCACCGCCCCCACGGGCGCCGGCGGCAGCAGCGGGCCGGCGGGGGCGGCGTCGTCGTCGTGCGCCTCCCGCTCCCCGATCCGGCGCGGGGCCCCGATGGAGGAGGCGCCGCGGAAGCGGTCGGTGCCGCCGAAGCTCCACGCGCCGTAGAGGCCGAGGTGCGAGCGCAGCACCCGATCCCCGGCGAAGTCGAGGAACAGCTGCTTGCCGTGGGCCCGCGCCCCCTCCAGCACGGCGCCGTCCAGGGCGTGCGCCCCGGCGGCGAAGCGCCCCTGCGGGGAGCTCACGGCCAGGGCCTGGCCCACGAAGCAGTCGGCGAACTGGCGGGCGAGGCGGTGGACCGAGTGGCCCTCCGGCACTCAGGCCTCCCGGGCGGCCGGGAACTCGCGCGGGCGCAGGTCCTCGAGTTTTCCCGCGACGGTGCCGGTGGACTCGTACTCGCCGATCTGGGCGATCCGGCGCTCGTGGCGCTCGTCCCCGGAGAAGGGTTCCGCGAGGAACGCCCGGACGATCGCCAGCGCCTCCTCCTGCGGGTGCTGGCGCCCACCGACGGCCACGACCTGGGCGTCGTTGTGCTGGCGCGCGAGCCGGGCAGTGTCCAGGTTCCAGGCCAGGGCGGCACGGATGCCCTCGACCTTGTTGGCGGCGATCTGCTCGCCGTTGCCCGACCCGCCCAGGACGATCCCGAGGGAGTCGAGCCCCGCCTCCCGGTCCGCCCGGACGGCGCGCGCGGCGCTGATGCAGAACGCGGGGTAGTCGTCGAGGGCGTCGTACTCCGCGGGGCCGTGGTCGACGAGGTCGTAGCCGGCGGCGACGAGCTCCTCGACCAGGTAGCGGGAGAGGTCCAGGCCGGCGTGGTCGGTGGCGATGTGTACGCGCATGGGCGGCGTGCTCCTGGGGTTCGCGGGAACGGGGCGGGATCGAGGCGCAGGGCCCGCGCGGACGGACCGGCCGCCCTCCAGCGTAGTGCGTGCCGCGCACACCGCAGGGCCTCCCCGGGCGGGCGGGACCCGGCTGACATAATGGGACGATCCCCTGCGGCCCACCGGTCGCGGACGCCCCGATCCCGAGCCATCCCGACCCGACCCCGACCCCGACCCCGACCCCGACCCCGACGAGAGGACGGCACTGAAGTGCCCGGAACCAACCTGACCCGCCAGGAGGCGGCCGCGCGGGCCGAGACCGTGGCGGTGGACGCCTACGAGGTGGTCCTCGACCTGACCCGCGGCGAGCGCGTCTTCCGCTCCACGACCACCGTGCGCTTCCGGGCGACCCCGGGCGCCTCGACGTTCATCGACGCGATCACCGACGCGGTGCACTCCGTGGTGCTCAACGGCACCGAGCTCGATCCCGCCGAGGTCTCGGACGGCGTGCGGATCCAGCTGCCCGGGCTCGCCGCGGACAACGTGCTCACGGTCGAGTCGGACTGCCGGTACATGAACACCGGCGAGGGCCTGCACCGGTTCGTGGACCCGGTCGACGACGAGGTCTACCTCTACACCCAGTTCGAGGTGGCGGACACCCGGCGCGTGTTCGCCGTGTTCGAGCAGCCGGACCTCAAGGCGCGCTTCGCGTTCACGGTCACGGCCCCCGCGCACTGGACGGTCGTCTCGACCCAGCCCACCCCGGAGCCCGTCGCCGCCGGCGAGGGCGCCGCCACGTGGTCCTTCACCCCCACCCCGGTGGTCCCCTGCTACGTCACGGCGCTGATCGCCGGCCCGTACGCGTCCGTGCACGACGAGCTCACCAGCGCCGACGGCCGCACGATCCCCCTGGGCCTGTACGCCCGCCGCTCGCTCGTGGAGCACGTCGAGGCGGAGGAGATGTTCGGCATCACCAAGCGCGGCTTCGAGTTCTTCGAGGCGCAGTTCGGGGTGCCCTACCCGTTCGAGAAGTACGACCAGCTGTTCGTCCCGCAGTTCAACGCCGGGGCCATGGAGAACGCCGGCGCGGTGACCTTCGTGGAGCTCTACGTCTTCCGCTCCCGGCCCACGCAGGCCCGGGTGGAGCGGCGGGCCATCACGGTCCTGCACGAGCTGGCCCACATGTGGTTCGGGGACTTCGTGACCATGCGCTGGTGGAACGACCTGTGGCTCAACGAGTCCTTCGCCGAGTTCATGTCCACCCTCGCCGCGGCGGAGAACACCCGGTACACGGAGGCGTGGACCACGTTCGCCGCCGGGGAGAAGTCCTGGGGCTACGAGCAGGACCAGCTGCCCACCACCCACCCCATCAAGGCCGAGATCCGGGACCTCGAGGACGTGCTGGTGAACTTCGACGGCATCACCTACGCCAAGGGCGCCTCGGTGCTCAAGCAGCTGGTGGCCTGGGTGGGCCAGGCGCAGTTCATGGCCGGGCTGAACCGGTACTTCCGGGAGCACGCGTGGGGCAACACCGAGTTGCGCGACCTCATGGTCCGGCTCGAGGAGGCCAGCGGCCGGGACCTCGACGAGTGGGCCGCGAAGTGGCTCGAGACCGCCGGGGTGAACACGCTGACCCCGGAGCTCGAGACCGACCAGGACGGGATCATCCGCTCCTTCCGGATCCGGCAGACCGCCCCCGACGAGCACCCCACGCTGCGCCCGCACCGCCTGGCCGTGGGCTTCTACGACCACGACGGGGAGCAGGGCAAGCTCGTGCGCACCCACCGGGTCGAGCTCGACGTCGACGGCCCGTCCACGGAGGTGCCCCAGCTGGTGGGCCGGGAGCTGCCGGACCTCGTGCTGCTCAACGACGACGACCTCGCCTACGCGAAGATCCGCCTCGACGAGTGCTCCCTGGACACCGCCCTGACCCACCTGAAGAACTTCGAGGACACGCTCCCGCGCGCCCTCGTCCAGGCGTCCGTGTGGGACGGCGTGCACGACGGCGAGACGCCCGCCCGCCGCTACGTGGAGCTCGTGCTCGGCAACATCGCCCACGAGACGTCCTCGACCGGCATCCAGGTGCAGCTGCGCCAGCTGGACACCGTGCTCGACGGCTACGTGGCCGAGCCCGTGCGCGGGGCCACCGTGCGCGCCGCCGCCGACCGGCTCCGCCGGCTCACCGAGGAGGCGGCGCCCGGCTCCGACCAGCAGCTGCAGTTCCTCCGGGCCTTCGCCCGGCACGCCCGCACCGACGAGCAGCTGGACGTCCTCGAGCAGCTCCTCGACGGGCGGCGCACCCTGGAGGGCCTGGCGCTGGACACCGACCTGCGCTGGAGCCTGCTCACCGCGCTGTGCGCCGGCGGGCGGGCCGGCGACGCCGAGGTGGACGCGATGCTCGCCCGCGACAACACCGAGAACGGCGCGATCGCGGCCGCCCGCGCCCGGGCCGTGATCCCCACGGCCGAGGCCAAGGCCCGGGCGTGGCAGCAGATCATGGTGGACGGGTCCCTGCCCAACTCCATCCAGGACGCGGCGATCGACGGCTTCCGCACGGCCGCCGACACCTCCCTGCTGGCGCCCTGGGCCGAGCGGTACTTCGCGGCGATCCCCGGCGTGTGGCGCACCCGGACCCACGAGCTGGCCCAGCAGATCGCGACCGGCATGTACCCGAACATCCCCGCCCAGGAGACGGTCGACGCCGCGGACGCCTTCCTCGCGGACCTGCCCGAGGACCTGCACGGGCTCCGCCGGCTGGTCCTCGAGCAGCGCGACGCGACGGCCCGCGCGGTCCGGGCGCAGGCCGTGGACGCCGCCTACGAGGTGGTGCGCGCATGAGCGACGAGCAGCAGCGCCCCGGTCCGGCCGGCCAGGACCCGCGCACCGACCCCGCCGCCGCGGCGCCGCCCGGGGCGCGCTCCTTCGCGGTCGGGGCGCCCCTGTCCCAGCTGCGCCGCCCCGTGCCGCAGGTCGGCGACGAGCGGGAGCAGGCCGAGGCCGGCACGGCGTCGTCGTTCTACGACCAGGTGGGCGGGCACGAGACGTTCGTGAAGCTCGTGCACGAGTTCTACGCCCGGGTGGCCGAGGACGAGCGGTTCCGGGCGCTCTACCCGGAGGACGACCTCGGCCCCGCCGAGGAGCGGCTGCGGATGTTCCTCGAGCAGTACTGGGGCGGGCCGACCACCTACTCGGAGCAGCGCGGGCACCCGCGGCTGCGGATGCGGCACATGCCGTTCCCCGTGGACACGTGGGCGCGCGAGACGTGGCTGACGCACATGCGCGCGGCCCTGGACACCCTGGAGCTCTCCCCGCTGCACGACGGGATCATCTGGGACTACTTCGACCGCGCCGCCCACGCCATGATCAACCGTCCCGGCTGATCCCCCGGGAGTCTCAGCGCTTGGCCAGGACGTGCCCGCCGGGGGTGCTCAGGCGCACCCAGCGGCCGTTCTCCGCGACGGCGACCTCCGCGCCCGGGCGCAGGAAGCCGAGCGAGTACGCGGCGAACGCCGCGCCGTCCGGCAGCGGCGCCCCGGTCAGCCGCCCCGCGAGGGGCTCCGCCCACCCGGACGACCGGCCCCAGACCTGCGAGCGCACGGTGTCCACGACGGCGGCGCCCGCGTCCGTGGGCACCGCCCGGGCGACCTCGGCGATCCCGGCCCGGGCGACCTCGCGCAGCGCGTCCCCGGCGACGGAGCCCACCGGGGTCCACCCGCCCAGGGGCGGGGCGATGCCCGCCCACGAGACGTTCGCGTCCACGGGGGGCAGGCCCACGTCCGTGGCGTCCTGGTCCTGGCGCGGCATCCGGTCGAGGACCCCGCCGAGCGGGACGGTGACGTCCAGGGCCTGCTCCCCGGACAGCGCGGCGGTGCGCAGGCCCAGGACCGTGGGCGTGGTGTCGAGCAGGCCGTGGGGCTCGAGCACGCACACGTAGACGCCGAGGGCCCGCCCGCGCGCCTGGAAGCGCACCGCGCCCTGCGGGTCCACCCCGCGGGCCCGGGACAGGTACGTCCGCAGGTCGGCGACGTCCCGCGGATCCGTCAGCGGGAGGGACCGGCCCACGGGGCTCAGGCCTCCGCCGGCGCGGGCCGGCGGGCGAAGCGGGTCGGGGCGTCCTGCCACTGCTCGAGCAGGCCCCGCTGCGTGTCGTCGAGGCGCACCGGCCGCCCGGAGGAGCGGTCGATCACGACGACGACCGTCTGGGCCACGGCGTAGACGCGCGACCCGTCCTCCTCCTGGACCGCGTAGTCCAGCACGAAGCTCGACCCGCCCACGGAGGAGACCCACACCCGCACGGACACCGGGTCGTCGCGGTACAGCAGCTGCTGCGTGTACTCGACCTCCTGCCGGCCGATCACGGTCATCAGGTCCCCCAGCAGGGTGCGGAACGTCGCGCCCTCCGGCACCCCCGCGGCGGCGTCCTCGGGCAGCGGACGGGCCATGAGCCGGACCCGGGCGTCCTCGAGGTACTGGAGCATGGTGACGTTGTTGACGTGGCCGTAGCTGTCGATGTCGCCGAAGCGCATCTGGATGGGGATCAGCAGCGAAGACATGCCCCCATCCCATCACACCCGGGCGCGCCGGACGCGCCCCGGCGCGACCGGCGGCTTGGCTAGAGTGAAGGCCATGACCTACAGCCCGATCCCGGACCCCACGCAGGCCCTGCTCGACATGCTCGACCTCGCGGACGGGGGTGGCGCGCGCACGCTCGAGGACATCTACGTGGGCCACTCCATCTCCCCCGCACGCGGCCGGGTCTACGGTGGGCAGGTCCTGGCGCAGGCCGCGACCGCCGCCATGCGCACCGTGGAGCCGGAGCGGATCATCCACTCGATGCACGCGTACTTCCTGCGCGCCGGGGACGTGTCCCAGCCGATCACCTTCGGCGTGGAGCGGATCCGGGACGGGCGGTCCTTCTCCGCACGCCGCGTGCACGCCTACCAGGACGGGCGCGCCATCCTCTCGGCCATCGCGTCCTTCCAGGTCCCGGCCCGGGGCCTGGACCACCAGGACGAGTCCCCCCGGAACCTGCCCGAGCCGGAGTCCCTGCCCAGCGCCGTGGAGCTGCTCGGCCACGTCGACGCCCCCGAGGCGCAGGCGATCGCGCACGAGCGGCCCTTCGACATGCGGTACATCACGGAGCCGATCTACTTCAAGCCGGACTCCCGGGGAGAGCCGTTCAACGCGGTGTGGATCAAGACCCTCAAGCCGCTGCCGGACGACCCGAACATCCACCGCGCCGCGCTCGCCTACGCGAGCGACTACACGCTGCTCGAGCCCATCCTGCGCCTGCACGGCAGGACGTGGATCGAGCCCGGCATGAACATCGCCTCCCTCGACCACGCGATGTGGTGGCACCGGGAGACCCGCGCGGACGAGTGGCTGCTCTACGTGCAGTCCTCCCCCAACGCCTCCTCGGCCCGCGGCCTCGGGGTGGGCCGGATGTTCTCCCGGGACGGCCGGCTCGTCGCCACGACCGCCCAGGAGGGCATGATGCGCTTCCCGGAGTTCTCCTGACCGCACCGGAGCACGCCGGAGGGGCCCGCCGGGCGGGAAGGAGCTGCTCCTTCCCGCCCGGCGGGCCCCTCGGGCGGCACGGGCTCCGGGCCCGGCCCTGCGTCAGTCGCGGGTGAGGCGGCGGTGGGTGACGCGGTGCGGCCGCGCGGCGTCGGCGCCGAGGCGCTCCACCTTGTTGGCCTCGTACGACTCGAAGTTGCCCTCGAACCAGTACCACTGGTCCGGCTCGTCCTCGGTGCCCTCCCACGCGAGGATGTGGGTGGCGACCCGGTCGAGGAACCACCGGTCGTGGGAGACGACCACGGCGCAGCCCGGGAACTCCAGCAGCGCGTTCTCCAGGGAGCCGAGGGTCTCGACGTCGAGGTCGTTGGTGGGCTCGTCCAGGAGCAGCAGGTTGCCGCCCTGCTTGAGGGTCATGGCCAGGTTCAGCCGGTTGCGCTCCCCGCCCGAGAGCACCCCGGCCTTCTTCTGCTGGTCGGGGCCCTTGAAGCCGAACGCGGAGACGTAGGCGCGCGAGGGCATCTCGACGTTGCCGACGTTGATGTAGTCCAGGCCGTCCGAGACGACCTCCCACAGCGACTTGCTGGCGTCGAGGTTCGCGCGGTTCTGGTCCACGTAGGAGATCTTGACGGAGTCGCCGATCTTCAGCTCCCCGCCGTCCAGCTCCTCCATGCCGACGATGGTCTTGAACAGCGTCGACTTGCCGACGCCGTTGGGGCCGATGACGCCCACGATGCCGTTGCGCGGCAGGGAGAAGGACAGGCCCTTGATGAGGGAGCGGTCCCCGAAGCCCTTCTGCAGGTCCTTCGCCTCGATCACGAGGTTGCCCAGGCGGGGTCCCGGCGGGATCTGGATCTCCTCGAAGTCCAGCTTGCGGGTCTTCTCGGCCTCGGCGGCCATCTCCTCGTAGCGGGCCAGGCGGGCCTTCGACTTCGCCTGGCGGCCCTTGGCGTTGGAGCGCACCCACTCGAGCTCGTCGGCCAGCCGCTTGGCCTGCTTGGCGTCCTTCTTGCCCTGCACCTCCATGCGGGCGCGCTTGGTCTCGAGGTAGGCCGAGTAGTTGCCCTCGTAGCCGTACAGCCGGCCGCGGTCGACCTCGCAGATCCACTCGGCCACGTGGTCGAGGAAGTACCGGTCGTGGGTCACGGCCATGACGGCGCCGTGGTAGTCCTTCAGGTGCTGCTCCAGCCACAGCACGGACTCGGCGTCGAGGTGGTTGGTGGGCTCGTCGAGCAGCAGGAGGTCCGGCTTCTGCAGCAGCAGCTTGCACAGGGCCACGCGGCGGCGCTCACCACCGGAGAGGACCGTGACGTCGGCGTCCGGCGGCGGGCAGCGCAGGGCGTCCATCGCCTGCTCCAGCTGGGAGTCGAGGTCCCAGGCGTTGGCGGCGTCGATGTCCTCCTGGAGCTTGCCCATCTCCTCCATGAGGGAGTCGAAGTCCGCGTCCGGCTGGGCCATCTCCTCGGAGATCGCGTTGAAGCGGTCGACCTTCGCCTTGATCTCGCCCACGCCCTCCTCGACGTTGCCCAGGACGGTCTTCTCCTCGTTCAGCGGCGGCTCCTGGAGCAGGATGCCGACGGTGTAGCCGGGGCTGAGCCGGGCCTCGCCGTTGGACGGCTGGTCGAGGCCGGCCATGATCTTGAGGATGGTGGACTTGCCGGCCCCGTTGGGTCCCACGACGCCGATCTTCGCGCCGGGGTAGAACGACATGGTGACGTCGTCCAGGATGACTTTGTCGCCCACGGTCTTGCGGGCCTTGGACATTGTGTAGATGAATTCCGCCATGCCCTCAAGGCTACCCCGCCCGGCGGAGGCCGAGGGGCGGCCACCGGGCGGGGACGGACCGGGGGCTGGGGCGCCGCAGCCCCCGCTCCGTCCCCGCGCCGGGACGGCTCCGCCCGGGAAGCTCAGGCGGTGGCGGGCTGGCGGCGCGGGCGCCGTCCCGGCCCGGCAGCGGCCCCGAGGAGCTCACCGGTCTCCGGGTCGACGCCCTCCGGGAGCACGGGGGCCCCGCCGTCGAGGTCGCCGCTCGACTCCGACGGGTCCCCGTCCGGGGCCGCCGGGGCGTCCGCGGCCCCGGTCGCCGCCGCGTCCTCGGTCTGTCCGGCGGGCCGCTCCCCCGTCTGCTCGGCGGGCGGCGAGGAGCTCACGGTGCGCTGGAAGCAGGCCGTGCCGAGGGCGAGGTCGTGCCCCAGGGACACCGCGTCCACGTCCACGGCCGTGTTGCGCCCGTGCTCGCCCTCCCAGAACCGGACCTTGAGCTTGCCGACCACCACCACGGGCTGGCCCTTCTTGATGCTGGCCAGCGCGTTGAGCCCCAGCGAACGGAACGCCTGGACGGAGAACCAGTTGGTGTGCCCGGACTGTGAGACAAAGCATCCGCGCCACGCTCCCTCGGCGTGGTGGGGCACTCATGCATACTCAATGGAACTTGGGAGGCGCTAGCACCACCAAAGACACGGAAGAGGACATGACTAACGATATTCATTCTCACCAATTGTATGCGGACACACCTGTGCGGAATATCGAAGACGACGACATTCTCGGCAGGTCACAGGTGGTGGACGCAATCATCCGTGCGCTAGACAGGATCACCCAAAATGGCGACAGTTCAGTTATTGCTCTGACTGGACCATGGGGAAGCGGGAAAACATCTATACTTAACTCATTGGATCGGAGACTCGGGAACGAAAGTGGTCCTAAATGGAACATAGTCCATCACACCCCATGGATGTTTTCTAGTCCAGAAACCGCTATTCGCAGTCTTTACGAAGACCTAACTGCAGCCCTAGGTGTGGTCAATAAAAAGTCAAAGGCACGCGAAAAAGCTGCGGAACTGTTTCGCAAAATTGCCCCATTCGGGACAGCGGGAAACGTTGTCGGAATTGACGGCCAAGTTATATTTCAATCCGCTGCTGATTTTATTGAAGGAGACCGTTCAGCTTCGGAGCTCCTTCGCGAACTCAGTCAAGAATTTGCCACCACAGAAGAATCTTTCCTTGTGATCATGGACGACTTAGATCGCCTTGAACCCCCAGAACTCCTAAACACTTTTCGCACCGTTCGTCTCTTAGGACGAATTCCTCAAGTGCACTATATACTTTCATATGATGAAGAAACTTTAACGGACCTACTCTGCAAAACCCAGCTAACACCCACTCCATCACGTGCGCGTGCTTACTTGGAGAAGATGACACAGTTACGTATCGATGTGCCTCCGCTCTCGCTGGACCTTCGTACGAACTTGTTTAAGGCTTATCTGGATGTTATTTCCGCAGAACGCGATATCAAGTTCACCGAAGATGACGATCTTCGCCTTCACAGCCTTTGGTATGACACTATGTCAATCGACCTTGATCAGCCACGCACCATCAAAAGGTACATGGGAGCAGTTGACAACCTTTGGCCGGGACTGGAAAGCGGTCTGGATTTCATAGATTACATGGCCATGACCTATTTACGAGTACAATGGAAGGCGGTCTACGACGCCATATATGAATCAAGGTATTTGCTTCTGGGCGTCCGATTAGACTTTTCGTCAAGCAACAGCACGCGTAATCAAAGTGAGCAATGGGCCCTTAAGTTGCAGGCTATGAAATTAGCGGAAAGTACGCCTAGATTGATGGATCTCACATCGTTACTTTTCCCTGCCCTAGGGGAATCTACAAAAAGGTGGGATTCGGATGAGAGCTCAAAGCACCGCGTAGGTGACCCTGCCCATTTTGAGCAGTATTTTCAAAGTGGCAAACATTCCAATGACGTGAGCGATGTTGCAGTGGCACGGGATCTCTCACTTATGCTTGGCGGATCGAAGACACACCGCTACATATCAGACGCACTGCGACGGGCTCCCGAAGCGACACTTGACGCGCTTCGGAATAATCTCCAAATTATGCCTAAATTCCCTTCACAGCGCGTTTTTGACGCCCTTGGATCAACCTACGATTCGCTTATGGAAAACGCACCTCCTAGAGATGCCTTTGCTGGGGTCAAGTACGAACGCTGCGGATTGGCCATCGTCTCGAACCTAGGAGCAGGCGAGGGTGGCGCGATGCTTATACATTGCCTTGAGCAAGGTCAAACGCGACGACTCGCCTTACGCGTTTGTGGTCTTCTTCACGAAGCGCATGAACGAACTACTGTAAAAAGTCATGAAAACATTTATGAAAATGTCAAGCAAGATTTCCAACGAGTTTGCCGAAGATTCATACGGGATAGTATTGGGAATTTTCCATACCCTATTTCGCCCCGCTATGTTTCTCCCGTAGTTTGGGATTTTCATAAATCCATGGCAGATGCATGGGATTCTCAAATAATGTGGGAAAACTGCCAGCTGGTTGAACAGTTTGACTGGCTTATGCGCATGCTTGTGCCGGATGCATTCACTGATACGAGTCGAGCCCCACAGGCCCAAATGGTGCTGAAGATCGATTCTCTACTCGGTGTGGATAACGTTACAAAGTTATGTCATTCAATTCTTACATCAACAACGGATAAGGGAATACCGTTTCCTGGATCAGACTCAAAAACTTTCGGATGGCATAACCGATCAGCAAATGAATCGTGGCGCATAAAAAGAAATATGCGGAAGCTACTCGACTATTTGACCGGAAACCTTATTACGTAACTTAACGGAATTGACCCAAGCAAAGGGTACCAAATCATGTATTTTCGGTTAGCCAGGACTGATCGGGGTTTTTTGCCAGCGTCACACAGTTTGTGCACTGACTCCCATGGCTTTGAATTTCTCAAAACGAGTGAATCTCCTATTGGCAAGTTCCTTGACACGTTGCACACGGAAGTCATTTTTCGTTACCTGGCGACGCCCATCCTTGCGGAGCCGGCGGACGGTCGGAGGGACTGGTCGCCGCTGCCTCCTCAGACTGCCCGGCGGGCTCCTCCCCGCCGGTTCCGCAGCCGGGGCGAAGCTCACGGTGCGCTGGAAGCAGGCCCTGCTGAGGGCGAGGATGTGCCCGAGGGACACCGCGTCCACGTCCACGGCCGTGTCACGCCAGTGCTCGCCCTCCTATAAGCGGACTTTTAGCTTAATGAGCCCACACAGCACGAGTGGGAAGCGAAACGTTATGCATTTGCAAATACTCCACCAAAGCTGAAGCCCGAGCTTCGCTTGCTTCAAGTTCCGACGAGCGATGCCTCACCCTTGGAGCCGCCGACGAAATTTCAGCCACCTGGCTATCGAGGCGATCAAACTCCTCACGCAGCCCATCCAAGTCATCTACCATGCCGCGCCACATCGGTGGTCCAAGTTCAAGTTGAGCGTACCGCTCCAATTCGTTGGCCAGGGCTTCATACTTCCAGTGTGCCTCTCGGTTATCCGCCACCCTATTAGCGGCGCCAACCGAATTTTGTATCGGCACAATGACAGCTACTGCAATTGAAAGGCCTATTGCCAGCCATGTCAGTTCTCGAACAAAACTTACGGCCGCTAGGGATGAAGCCACTGCCGCCAGTACAGAAACCACAGTCTGGAACGCCTGCCATGACCGTGCAGCCCTGCCATAGGATCGCCACCGTGCGTCACAAATTAATAGTCGCTGGACAACAAGTCTCGCGATGTCGTCTGGGAGGCCAAGGTATGGGGATCGGCTCATTGCATCATGATGACCTTGGATGGCCATGGCGTCCTCACTCAAGTGGTAAGCCGATGGCGCACAGACTCCTTAATGCACATTATGACGGGCGATGCCGCCGCGGAACCTAGGACTCAAGCATCGCCCTTAGCGCGCACCGTAGGAACTTTTCAGCGCATCGAAGGCCACCAACCCCGCCGGTGCCTACCACTCGGCGTGCACAAACTGGAAGACAACACTTCCGCAACGTCTGAGCATGCATAACTGTTGAACCGCAAGCACCCGCATGTGGACCGACACGCCAGTCATGATCCCTTGGCGAGGTGACTTGTGCGCATCTGCATAGGCTTGAGTCACCCCTCCCCTCAACCCCAAGGAGTAACCATGAAGAAGACGACAGCTGGCGCAGCCCTGGCAGCAGCAATCGGTTTCTCGGCTCTGAGCGCCACCCCCGCCATGGCAGTCCCCTACGTCAACTGCACCGCTGCAGAGGCTGATGGCGTTTACAACATTCAGGTTGGCGACTCCCGCTACGGTGAGCACCTTGACGAAGACCTTGATGGCATCGGTTGCGAGAACGGCAACCGTGGCCTCACCCCCGTGGATACCGTGAACGACGAAACCACCACTGATGACAACGTGACCACCCCGGTGGCCCCGGTCGCTGAGCAGCCCCAGATCTCCGAATTGCCCGCGGGCGCGGTCGACGCAGGCGTGACGGTGGAGGAGTCCACGAACACGGGCATTATCGCCCTCGCTGGGGGCCTGGCTCTGGCCGGTGCTGCCGGTGCCACCGTCGTTGTGCGCCGCCGCAACGCTCAGGCGTAGCACCGGAACTGTGCGTTAGCTCACCGGATAGCTTCTTGTCTGTGACTAGTACGACCCGCGACCGCCGTAGGAGCCAATTGGCCTCTGCGGCGGTCGCGCTCACCCTGCTGACAGGCTGCGCGGGTAACGCCGTAGCGCCGTCCGAATCCACTTCGCCATCGGCGTCGCCCAGCACTCCACCGGCTACACCCAGGTCTCCGATGGCATCACCCGAGCCGTTGCTATCGCCTTCCCCGACCGAGACACCCAATACGCAGTCGTCGGTGATGACAGAGTCGACACCATCGTCTGTTCACATTCCTGCAGTCGATACCCAGTCGAATCTGCTCCACCTTGGCCTGCAGGACAACGGCTCCCTTGAAGTACCCCCCGGGGACCCGGGCGCCCCTGCGGCGTGGTACAGCGGGTCCCCCACCCCAGGGGAACGTGGACCCGCAATCCTCCTCGGGCACGTCAATGCCACCGACGGAAGCTCCGGCGTGTTCGCCCGTCTTCGTGACCTCAAACCCGGGGATATAGTCGAAGTCGCGCGTGAAGATGGTACGACGGCATTTTTCACCGTCGACCGCGGGGAGCAATACACCAAGGACGCTTTCCCCACACAGGCTGTGTATGGAAACACTGAAGGTGCCGAATTACGAATGATTACTTGTGATGGGTACAACCCAGATACTGGCATGTTTTCTGACAACTATGTTGTCTACGCGAAGCTCGTGCTCTGAGACTTGAGTTCGCCAGATGTCAACAGAAAGAATCGGTTTCTACAAGAGTGTGGTGCCCCACCGGGCGGTCCCAGTGATCGGTAGTGGCAACACAGGTGCACGGACAGTGAGACAAAACATGTCCATAGTGGCAACCCAGCTAACGGGATCCATCCCCCCTCAGCATGAGAGGCCACTGGGACTGTCCGGCCTCCGAGACCCATGTTGTCGTCCCGTGCTCAGGGCATGGGTGGGGCAGGGTCAATGCAGTAGTCGTTGCCGTTGCTGTCCTTATGACACCCGAAGCCCTGTTCCGCGTAGTCGTCAATCGGGGTCTGAGGCTCCATCCACTCAGACTGGATTTCTCCGCTGGACTTGCACCGACCCAGGGCCGGTTCGAAGCACTCGGAACCGACCTGATACTCAAATCCCGGCTCCACAAATCCGTCGTAGCTACCGTACTCCTCGGAGGGACCGACGTACCCGTGGGCGTCCGCCTCGGGGCGTTTGTAGCCGTTTTCGTCTGTGGGGAAGACGTTGGCGCAATGGGTCTGTATCTCGGCAATTGCGGCCTCAGTAGGAGGGCCGGCCGGGAAGTAATCGGAGTTGCACACTCCCCCGCTGTTCAGGAACTCCGCAAGAGAGATCGTTAAGCCGTCGTCAACGACCAATGGAGCCGCCACGTCGTGGGCCGGCTCTTCGGTGACCTCGGGCGCGCGAGCCTCTGTGGCGCTGGCGGACGGCCTAGGAGGTGCTGCCTTAGTAGGCGCAGGGGTTGCACGAGCAGAGGCCGTAGGAGAGGCGCTGAATGTCTCCCGCGCGCCCTCCGGTGCGTCGCCAGAGCAACCGGCGAGGGCGAGCACGAGCGCCGCCGTGACGGTCGCCAGCTTGATAGGTGTTTTCATTCTACCTTCCCCTGCCACAGACCGAATATTGCTTAAGCAAGCACGGTACCGGACCTTCGTGGCCCGAGCCCTGGTAACTGACATGCCGCGGGCATATGACGGAGGAAAAGCTACGCGCAGAGCGGTGACGTCCCCATCGCCGGCATAGGCAAGAGTCTGTTCAAGCCTCGGTTCACGCGCCAAGCATCCTGGCCGGTTCAAGCGCGCGACCTGACAAGACGGCCTAGACGTCCCCATGGCAGGGCGGAGTGTCAAGCCCTCCTCATCCTGTGTCGACACGGGCGCTTTCAAGCCGAGCAAGAGAACCAGCCCGCGAACCCGGAATGTGAATTAACACACCCTGCAAAATCCATGACATTGACAGCGCGCCGACCGGTAGATGGGAACCAAGCATTGGGGATCGTTCATGACACGCGACCAAGGTGGTCACGGACAATCAACGCAACACCGCGAATGCTGTATATGTATCTACATGTCAGACACCAGCGAGGATGGAACCGAACGACCGCCCAGAAAAGAACCCACAAGAACAATTGATTTGGGGACGATTGCTGGCGGCACGGGCATTGTTGTAGGTCTCGGCGGTCTTCTCATGGTCGCGAAGGCGTTTGTATCCGCTGGATTTAATGGAAACATTGCAGCAATATTACTGACAGGTGCGACACCAACGGATTACCTCATGTTCATGGGTCTTCTAATCGTTCATACATTGCCTTTATTCGCAGTGCTGGCCGGAGCAGTATACTTACCTCACTTCATGGCAAAGGGGTACACGCTGACCCTCTCCCGACCTTTGCATTTATTTCACCGCAAGCATGGCTACGGGAATATAGAAACGCCTAAAATACTGTGGGCTTTTTGGCTTATTACAGCCGGGGCGCTAGGCATTTTTTATTTTTACAATGCCCATGACTCTTCGGTTACACGGAACTTTTATTTATACATGGGCGCGATTTTGGTAGTGTACGTCTATGTATTTCATATGATTATGGAAAGTAGAAAAACTCGTAGGATAAAAAGGGAGAACTCTCTGGATATTGTTCCTCTGGTACGCACCCAGAAAGTTAAATGGAATGCCCTCAGGGGTAGATTAGAGGCTGAAAATCAACGCAGATTACTACTCTATATGGGAAAACTTATCGAAGCAGAAGTAAAGGTTACAAAGGCGGTTCAAGAACGGCATGAAAGAGCAACCCGAAATATTCCCAAGTCTTTTATTGAAAGCCTAGTGGTAACTATGTCGTTGGTGTCGGTCTTCGGAACGCCAGGATTATGGATGCCATGGGAAGTTATCACAGTCCGTCAGGGCGAGAGTGTGATAGAACATGTTGCTCAGCAAGTCAACGAAACAGAGCAAGATCAGACATTTTATTTGCCCTATGAGGATAAGATACTTCGCCTTGGATCTGCTGAACTTGAAAGTCGGGAATACTGTGTGCCCGCCACAACATACCGATATGTTGACTATGGACTGCAAAAATGCAAGCGACCATAGGCACTCCAGAAATGCAGCATCCTCTATTCTCGTCCGTCCTCACAAAAACAAATCTATGTTTATCAGGCTTTCAAACTCAATGACAAACTGTATGGCAGATTTACTGATGCGGTAGCCGATGCTACTGGAATTTCATTTTTCGGCATCCGACGTAGTCAGTTTGAGCCAGCGCCACACGGTCTGTGCGCTGACTCCCATCGCTTTTCCAATTTCTGCACGAGTGAGCCCTCTGTCTGCGAGCTCACGAGCGCGCCGCACACGGGTATCATCTGCAGAAACTTGACGACGACCACCCATTCTTCCTTGCTCTGCCGCATTGGCCAATCCCTCACGAGTGCGCTCACTGATCCGCTCCCGTTCCAGCTGAGCAAGTGAAGACAGCATTGAAAGCATGAATCGTCCGAACGACCCTTCGTTGGTCGCTCCCTCGTGGAGAGACCGGAAAGTGATGCCGTCCTTAGTAAACTGTTCGATCAGCTGGTGAAGATGGGCATTATTGCGCCCAAACCGATCCAGCCGAGTCACGACAACCTCATCCCCCTTCCGCACCTTGTGCAGCAGCTTGTCCATTTCTGGCCGACTGGTAAGTTTCCCGCTCACGCCGCGCTCAATGTAGATGTTCGCGTCCTCCACGCCATCGGCGGTCAGGCGAGCAACCTGCTCATCCAAACTGACCCCACCCTCGGCCTGATTCATGGTGCTGACGCGTGCGTATCCGAACTTCACTGTGACTCTCCTCGCCGTGTGGTTGTGGACCCGTCGGCCTACTTCTAACGCTGGACTTTGTATAACGGCAAACGATCCTTTGCTGTTACCGCTGAGCATAGCGCTTGCCGCCTGCAAACACGGGCGGGTGAGGCAGTCAAGTCGTAACATCTTGTGCACTACGTTTGATGTGACGTTGTAGCTACAGGTAGTCCGGGCGGAACAGGTATGGCCAGGAGGATGTTGGGTGGAGGCGCTGGTCGGTCTGCCGCGACCAGTCAGAGGCAGGGGGTGGGGGGGTACTCGGAACGCTGCTGTTGGCGTATCGGTGGTGCATAGCAGCCAGCGGATCGTACGGGTTGGGAGTTCGCTATGCGAACACTTCAGTGGCCGGGACCCTGAAAACGGGCAGGAATGACGAGGTTCCAGTCCATGACCTGAACCTCCTCCGTGCTCAGCTCCTCGTTCAGCCGTCCTTCGTGTCGGGGTAGATCCAGGGCACGCGCGAATACAGCCGAGTGCCCTCGCTCGCCGTGTTCGGTCTGGTGGAACCGTGAGCCAGGGTCAGCAGCAGCAAGGATTTCGGCGCGGACACGAGTCTCTTCGCGGTGATCGTCAGGGTGGATCTGGACCAGGTGAGCTGGGCGGATGCAGTGCCGGGTGTCTTGCGCGTCGCGGCCTCCGCAGACGTGGTGCAGCTCGTGGTCCGACTTCAGCCCGCCTTTGAGGTACCAGTACATCCACCGATGCACCAAAACACGTGTCCCGTAGTGCTCTCCGACCGCGTAGCCGCTGATTGGATTGCGCTGACCGGCATAGAGCCAGCACCCCGTCTCATTGGTGGTGATATCGGCAACCATCCGAACGGCGAAGCGCTCCCGCAAATCGGCAGGCACGCGCCTCCAGGCCGCGAGTTGATGGACCGGGCACCGGTTGGAGCCTGACGCGGCGGGGTCCGGACAACCGGTCTCTCGGCACTTCGTTGGTGTCATGGCCGACGCTTCCACTTCTCCACCACCTCGTCGGCTCGCATGCGGTCCACCATGTATGAACGTTCCAGGCGCGCCCGAGAGACCAGCTGTCTCCCTTGCTTGGTGGCTTCCTCTTCCTGCACGAGGCGCAACTGATCGAACACTCCAGGATCGGCGTCCAGAAGCCGGAACTGAGTGCCGGCCTTGCCCCATTCGGCCAGTGGGATCGCGAGGCTAGCCAGGGCCTTGACCCAGTTGCGCACGGAGCGGGTCGTGCGCGTTGTCAGGTACGGCAGGACGTCATCCGGGGTGAACCACATGCTGTGCGGCAGCGAGCGCCACAGCTCCCATGGCCCCCGGTAGCCAGGCTCCCGCATAGAATCGGGCACCTGAGCCGCCTTATACCATGTACCACTTTCTTCCGTATCAACCGCTAGATCGTGCGCCTGAACCGCCCATCTCTGAGGTACATGGAAAGCCTGTAGGGCCGCTAGGCCCCCGTCAGTGACGCTGTAAGAGGCTGAACCACGCATGCCTCCCGGATGTAGCCGTTCGACAAGTTGAGCCTTCAGGAGGGCAGCTAGACGCCCCTGAGTGACGTTCTTGTGCTGGTTCAACCAGCCAGCCATGTGACGGATGGACGCATGGCACTGACCAGCACGAGCCGTCTCAGCGGCGATGAACTCCAGCAACAGCCGTTCGTTCGTGTTGATTGGTGTCTCCTGTTCCATAGTGGCTGGTCAGCACCTAGTTCTACACGCTCAGCTCGGTTCCTCACCAATGGCTTCAAGGCGGCGAGGTGGCCAGGGAGCAGGCGTGCCCGCTGGCAGGCCAGCGCTCTCTGGTTCCCACTCCTCGTAGATCGGCTCAATTGTGGGCTTCACGTAGATGATGCGTTGCTTGCCCTCCGCGATGGGGAGCGGCTTGATGTCCACGTATTTCCATGGCTCCTCCAGGTTCTGGAACCGCCTGCCATCCGTCGAGTAGCAGGTGATGTCTACGCTTTGACGCAGGAGTTTGCGCTTCTCCAGCACGTCCAGCGTCTGCCAGTAGGCAGCGATCTGGCTCGTGTGAAGGTCCGGGAGCAACTGGCTCTGCTCAGTCATGTCAGCCAGCTCTTGTTCCAGCTTCCCAACCTGCCCACGAAGCTCCACGTTCTTACGTTCGAACTGTTTGCGCTCCAGCACCCCATTGGCCCACATGTCAATCAAGTCATCCTGCTGCGAGCGCAGCTTGGTCAGCTCCTCCTCAGTCCTCCGACGGTCCTCCGCGCGAGCAGGAGCATGGACGCGCAGTGCACTGCCTGGCCCGTAGACGATGTAGGGCCATCTTTCCTCCACATGGGCATCCAACTCCTCCGTCCGGCGGGAGACGTGGCGGACGTCCTTCCGGCGAGTCGCCGGGAACCTGTAGGAGATGCACGAATATTGCGGCGCTCCTGCGCTAGCTTTGCTGCTTACCAGTGGCTCACCGCAGTGACACCTGGCGATCCCACTGAGCAGATGCTTCACCCGGTTATCGTCCTGGGTCTTGCGCTTGGGGTCCTTCAGGATGCGCTGGACGGCACGGAACGTACCTTCGTCCACCAGCGGCGGGAACTGAGACTTACCCAGCTCCGCCCCCTTCAGTGACTCAATGCCGCAGTTCCGGGTGCGTTGTAGCAGTGTGCGGATGGTGGAATGTCGCCAGCCGTTGCCGCGCGTGGATGGCACGCCGGAGCGCTGGAAGTGAGCCACGATGCCTGAGATGGGTTTGCCTTCCAGCACCGCTTGGAAGGCCCAACGCACCAGCTCTGCTTCCTTCTCGTTGATGGTGATGTTGTGGTGGACACGTCCGTGCTCGTTCGTCTCCTTGATGATGCTCCAGCCGAACGGACGAGGACCACCCTGCCACTGACCTGCCAGCGCAGCCTGTCGCCGTTTGGCACTGACGCGCTCGCCCTTCTGCTCCGACTCGTACCGTGCGATAGCACCCAACTGACGGGCCATGAAACGACCGGCTGGCGTCGCTAGATCGAGCATGCCGGCACGCACCGTCTGCGTCCCCACACCGTGCTGCTCGGAGGCGATGATGTACTCCTCCAGCTCACTGGGAACACGGTGGAGCCGATCGGTGTGCCAGGTCAGCACTACCTCACACTCGCCCTTGCGGATGCGTTCCAGCAGCTCCTGGTAGCTGGGGCGAGGCTTACCCGAGTAAGCGCTGATGTCATTGTCGGCCAGGCGACCAACCACCTGGAGGCCATGGGCTGCGGCGTACTCCTCGCACTCGGTGAACTGACGGTCAATGCCCAGTCCCGCACCCGTGCGGTCCTGACTGATGCGGGCGTAGATGATGGCTCGTTGCATGAGCCAAGCATACACTGCGTTGTCTTCCACTTTGTGTGCCCGTCCCGCCACGCACCGGCCTGCTGGTCGAACCAGCGCGGGGTGGAGGCGAGGCGGAAGGTCACCACCACGGTGCCGTCGGGCAGGCTGCGGGACTCGGGATCCGTGGCCACGTAGCCGCGGACGGTGATCTGCTCGGTCATCGGGAACTCCTCTGGACGGCGGCCGGTGCGGCCGGTGCTGGCCCCGGTGGCGGGGTGCACCCAGCGTCCTGCCGGAGCCGGTGCCGCCGCGGCGGGCGGGCCCCGGTTGTGGACGGCCGCGCTCCTCGGGTTCCGGGACCACGCGCTGTGCAGTGCGACCGCCGGGCGACCAGCGTGAGACCGGCTCACGGTCCGCGAGCGCCCGTCAGTCGATGTCGACGGCGTTCCAGGCGATGACGGCGAGGGGCTCCCGGTGCCGCTCCTGCTCGTGGGAGCATGCCCAGCACCACGGGCCGTAGAGCGGTGGGGCGCCGCACTGGCAGAGTCGGATCCGGGCCATCGGACTCACCTCGATGTTCGTTGCAGTGGCCTGACAGGTGACGGCCTGCCGGACGACATCCTGCGCGGGTGTCCTCACCCCTACTACCGGCCCAGGGGCTCCTGTGGATGCACCGCGGCCCGGTTTTCGGGGCCGGCACGGCGCCCGGACCGCCGGAGCGGGCGCCGCGCCTACCCCGTCCCCGCGCGTCGCCCCGCTGCGCGGAGCCGTCGCCCCGCCCCTCGGAGCCGTCGCTCCGCGCGGCGGGGCGTCGACCGCGGACGTCAGCCACGGGCGTCGGCCGCAATCTCGCCACGGCAGGCCGGTGCCGGTGCAGTGCGGGCGCCCGGACGGGAGGCGGCGGTCGGCCTCGCGTGCGACGACCCCCGCAGTCTCCCGGGCACGGCGCAACGGCGCCGTGCCCGGTTCGCCGCCGGCCCCCGTGCGTTCCGTTCGACTAGGCGGCGTGCCCCGGCTCGACCACGATGCAGTCCTCCCGGAAGTCGAGGTGCATGCAGTGCAGCGCGACGACGCCCCGGGTGATCGCCTCCAGCTGCTGCGGATCGATGTCCGGGCCGACGTTGCGGACGATGAAGTCACGGGTGTCCTCCGTGGCCTCCTCCACCGTGTCGTAGTGGTAGTAACGGGCCCCCCGGCCGGTCCACTGCCTGATGATGGTGACGCTCATGGTTCCTCCCCCTGAATCGGATCCGGACGCGTGGTCCGCGGCCGCCCCGGGCACCCCGTCCGGGAACTGCGGCCGTCCCGGCGGGCTGCCGCCGGGGTCGTCGCGGAGGTGCTGCTCCGGCTCCTCGTCCGTCCTGGCGCGGAGCTCAGGTGGCCGGATCGCTGCACCCCTCGATGTGCTACTTAACGTATGCGAATTCACAGGGTGGTGCTTGTCCACACTTTCGCGACCGCAAACATTCCAGAGCTGGTTGCAGCTCGGGGAGAGGCACCGGCAGGACTGCCGGGAAGGGGGACGGCCGGGCCGTGCCCGCCGAGGGCCGCAGGTGGGCTGGTCGTCCGGGTCGCTGCGGGGAAGTGCTCCGGCTCCGGGCGCCTGCCGGGACGCCGCTCAGCACCTGCCGGCTTCGCCACCGACGAAAGATGGCCCGCCCGGTCCAGTAAGACCGAGCGAGCCGCGGACACACAGACGGCGAGATCTGCGTGCCCACCGCACAGCCTACCCCGCCTCCGCTCCGCTCGGAGGTACCGGTCCACCGAACGGGCGCCGGCACGCTCATCCGGTCCGCCGGCCCTGCCCGCAAGGGCCGTGCGTCTCGCCACCGGAGAGATCCCGCCGGGCACCGCAGCACGACGTGCCGTCGGATCTGCCGTCGGATCTGGCGTCGGAGACGACGAGATCCCCGCCACCCTGAGCCGTGAGGGCCGGAATGGCGGGGATCGCGAGTGTGCCCCAGGAGGGAGTCGAACCCCCGACCAAGAGATTACCGGCCTGGGGTTTACGTTGGGTATCTGCACATCCCGGGACGTGACATCTGCCGCACGATTATAGGGGTAACGAGCGATTCGTCGTGACGCCACCTGACGGCACATTCCGGTGTTTTCGTTGGGTATTCGTTGGGTCCAGGCGCTATTTATTCTCCGTGCGAGCTCTAGCCCTTGAGGACGTCGTACGGGTGCCGCCATTCCGACTCGTCCCGAGGGATCGGCTCTACCCATGTCCCGGGTATGAACACGTCGAGGACGCCAAGCCGGCCGAAGTCGCGCCAAAACTCCACCAGGGGGCCGCGCTCCGTCATCAGCACCTTGCCGTCGACGACGAGCACACCTAACTCGGTGGGGATGCGCGCTCGTCCATACGGTTCATGGTTGTAGAGGTAGCGGGTCGCCCCAGCACCCGGGGTCATGCCTGGCGCGGACACTGCCTCCGCTGCGGCGAACTGCTCGGAGGAAAGGGTCATGCGCATAGATCTACACGCTGGCGGGGACACGCCATCTGTCCCGTCAGAATCATACTAATAGGCACGCCTGAACCACCCCCTCAGGACGACTTATCCGCCCATAGAGCGACACCTTGGAATCTAATGGGTCTGCAAGCATTTCTGTAACCATTCGTACATTACTCTTAGACACATCGCGTCGCCAAAATAATTTAGACAGCAATACGTGACACACCCTCATGCCACACAATTGAGAGGAGGATCCAGCGAAATCGTCTGCAACTTCACGGGCGCGAGGATTTACATTGAAATATTGTCACAATACGAATTGTCCTCTCGCCTGCGGGGGTAGGTGTCCCTTCTCAATCTTAAGGGACTGCGAACTCCCCTGCAGCCGAGAGTCCAATTCATCAATATACTGCACCTTTTCGACCATTGTCATATTTGGCACATACATCAACTGTGTAATCAGATCGTCATTCTCACTCCTTATTTGAGACACTGCATGTACATCCACCCACTGCGTTTCCCCCACGGATCGATTGGCAAATGCCTCCTCCTCTTCGGAGCGCTCCGCTACCTGAGTCTTGCGATGTAAGCGGGCCCAGGCGAGAAGGTGAAAATGATCGAGCAACAGCTTAAGGAAACGATCGCTCTCACTGGAAATTAATCCACTATTCATTTGCCAGCGCATCGTCAAGTCGTTAAACTTATTGACGTTTTCTTGTGCAATAAATCCGACTTTCACGAAATCGCTATTACGCAGGAAACGAATCAGCTCCACCATTGCGTCGATTTCACGTGCTCGGCGGGCTTCATCCCGTTGCTTGTCGAGGGCGTCCTCATGCAGGTCGCTTTGGGTTTTCAACTGATTTCTTAGCACGAGGCCAGCGAATAAGCCGCCCAACATGGCAGCCGCGATTGACGCCACCATGTCAAGCCAAGCGTTTTCGTCGAACGGTCCTTCATTCGGTCGCGGAGCCCACGTTAGCCAAGTCGCCCACACCATCCCTGCGACTACAATAATGCCGACAACCACGACCAGAGTTCCAATGCTGCGCGTAGACGATGCGGTCTCGTTCACCGCATCACTTCGATTCATATTCATGGACTGATACTACCTGTAAGAGCACGCGGAAGGCCGCATTGACTCCTTCTCAGGGTCGAGTCGCTGCTCGTTCGCGGCAAAGACCCGGTCTAGTGACACCTTGAGTTCCGCTTGGTCATGAAACATAACCAGTGAAACCTAAATCACAAATAATTCGTGATCCGACCCTTGCTTCATGCGGTGCCCTAGTGACCGAACCCGTGACGGGGGGCTTTGCCCGACATCTGAAGCGCTCGGAAGCCATTCCGGCTGTATTGAGCTTAAAGACGCCCCAAAACCGATGAAACATCAATCTCTCATTACCGAGTTTCAAGTGCCCGTTCATCAATGAGTGATATCCACTTATCTACTTGGCGGATTTGGGCCCGCCCCTCGTAACCGGCGCCCAGTATTTGGGTGCACGGCCACAGTATCTTTGTTCTTGAAAACTACGGGACTCGGACTATAGCCATTGAAGCCGATGTCCGGCGATGAACCTACGGGCCACTGAGTCGCGGGTTGACGAATGACCACTTCCGCAGCCCTACGCTTTTCCCATAGATTTGAAGCGGCTTCCAGCGTACCTGCAACAACTGCACAAAGAGCCTCAAATGAGCCATTCATAATTTCTCCGATATCCTCGGCGATTAAGACTTCATTCATGTTGTCCTTTTGAAAAACCGATTCGAGAAAGCTTTTAGACGGCACCAAGGCTGGGGTCTCGATTATTTTGGTGACCATGCCCACGCGATTGTTGATTGTGTTTGTGTAATTGACCCCAGGCGAGCGGTGGATTATTGTATTTCGAAAGTCAATGCACCAGTCAAGCCAGCCAGCGGGCTCAATGGCTTCTATGGCCGCAGCCATAGAAAGCGCTACAACTTTTTGTGCCGATTTTTCGGCTTCATTCGGGCTGAAGCTGAAGCGCCTCGTGCCTTTATTTGAAAGTGCCTCCAGTTCTTGCCTGGTTCGAAACAATTTGTACTCTGCTCTACGAATGTTGGATTCGACTCCGGTCACGCCAATCAGTAGCGCAGACAGCAGGTCCAGCAGGGACCCCAGCTTAAAGAAATACTGGTCCCTCAGAATGGACGCGAGTTGTCCGGCCTCATATTCGGTCTTGCCTGCGGGGATGTATGGCCCCTTTCCGGACGGATCATTAAAACGCATTTTCATCTGAAAGTCCCGAGTAGCGCGCTTCTGTTCGTACATGCTCAATATGGACGCCATGTCCCCCAGTACATCTTGCAGGGTGAATGTTAGCTCACATAGGTAGTCGGAAAGATATCTTCTTTGGTCGTCCGTTAAGTTGAAGTCTTGCCACCAGGAAAAACCACCCACCCTTGGGTCAAGATCACTAAGCATGGATTCCTCAAGTGCGCCAAGAATCACTCGGGATCGCGACAACGAAGCGTTTTCCTTCGGCACAGCAATTACCTCAAAACTTTCACAAAAAGTATTTCGATTTTTCTTCTGTCGTTATTACCTGAACCTATAGTCTCTCAGAATCACTCTACACATCGCCCATGTCGTGAGAATGGATCAGAGCGCAAGATGCCTCTTCTGGCGTGCGTAACCGCCAAATCTCAGCCCATCGCGTACAAGTTGTTCGCAACCAACGCCGCCAGTGAGGGCGGGCCGCATCTGCTCACGTGCGACGGCCCCGTTAAACTCGGGCAAGGACGAGGAGTCTCCCGAAGGATTACCCAGTCAAAGTAGCCATTGGTTAGTTGCGCTTCGGCTTCCACTCCTCGAACAGTTCCCACATCAGCCGCTCAACCTCACGCGGGTCCGCCTCCGGCCCAAGCAGATGCCGCGCCCAGTCCATTGCACTCGTCGTGTAGAACTCTCCCCGTTCATTGGCGGTCGCCTCCGCGACGTCGTGAGCCTCCCGGAAACGGTCCATCATCCATTCCAGGCCACCAAAGCCCTGACCCGGCCCCCAGCGCCATTCGATGAAGTCCCGGGACCACTCCTCGTGCTGCGGGACCACGGGGTGACCCTCTACCGGGGTGAACGTGATCCATGCCGGCGGTTGAGCCGACGGCTTCCGCCGTGCCCGCGCCATTAGACGGCCCTCGGTCGGTAGAAGCCACGGGAGTTGGTGCCCTGCTCGTCCTCGAGGTCAGGGAGCCTCATAGACGCGAGCAACTGACCAACCAACTTCCGCTGATTGCGTTCCTCCACAAGCGCAGGGTGCGCCTTCACACCCTGCGGACTCATGACCGTCACACCCTCAGCGTCCACCAGGGCCCGAAGCTGTTTGATCCGGTCACGGCAGCGGGCCGCTTCCTCGAGGATCACCGCCTCAGATTCCGTCAGCTCGAAGTCCCTCACGATGGCTGACCATAGCTTCCGCCCGTCGTCGCCCAGTCCACGGGGCGCCCGTCTCTTCTCGTGCGCGGCCTCCTGCGCCGCCTTTTTTAGCTCTGGCATAACTACTCCATTCATGTGTGTTGCTACGTGTAGATCAATCGTTAGGGGCGATAGGGTGCCCCAATCCCTGCCAAACCACGAACGCCCGTCTAAAGGTGCAGAATCCGCTCCGCCCACAGACACTTACAAACATCCGCACAAAGCCGGGAGAATAGCTCACAGCGGCTCTAAGGGGCACCAAACGGAACGCCATCAAATAGACTCGAATATTTAGAAGACCGGAGAAGGATTTCTGTCAATGCAGCGGGCGACGGAACAGGGTGTCCCCCCGGGGGTTGTACCCCTCCCCTCACCATTCACCCGGGATATGGCAGTGCACCGCACAACTCGTGGTCATACGGTGCACTGCCGTTCACCTATTCCGCGTGCATTAGTTCACAACGGCGCGACGCCTAGCCGTGTGCTGCGGCTGGTAGTCGTGGTCTTCGGGGTCTACCTCGAACTGTCGGACGCCGTAGCCTTCGTGGACCATTCGCATCTCCATCGGCTTCGGCTGTCGATAAGGCTTCACGTCTTCGAGGTCTTCAGGAGCTTCGATGCTCACACCGAGCGCGTGAAGCGCGCCCCACTTACGAGTGTTGGTGTTCGTCGTGGCCCACGCCTCGTACACCCGTCGTCGGTGCGCGTCACCCGGGTTGCACACGAGCGGGATCTCTCGCTCTGCCGGTCCGACTGGAATGCCGGCGAGGCTGGCGGCGTCGAGCACCAGCGGCGTGAGCTGGTCGAGCTCTGCTGCCGCGTTGGCAGCGTCCATCCAGGCTGTGCGCTGCTTGTTGTCCACACGCACCACCTGATCAGCGGGAGCCTCGGGGTCGATCAGGGAGGCTGCAGTGGTGAAGCGGGCGGCGGTGGTGTTGAACATGGCGGCGGCTGCCTCCCATGCCTCGGTGGCAACGTCCTGGTAGGCCCGGTGCGCTTCGTTGTAGACGATGTCGGCCACGGCGTTGCGGACGGTGGCGTCCTGCACGGTGCCGGAGTTGGTTGCGGCGAGGGCGAGAACGTGGAAGGTCTGGAGATCCTTGGAGTCGCTGAGGACGGCCTCTGCCACGAGGGGTGCAAGGTTGCGGTCCACCTCCTGGTAGCGGCTCCAAGATGCGGCTACGGCGTCGAGGGGCTTGCAGGGGATTTCGGTGGCGTCGAGGACGCGGCGGGCCTTGGTGAGGTACTGGGACAGGTGAGCGGAGTCGATGCGGTTCATGGGGTTTCTCCTCAGAAGTTGTTGGTGTTGAGTGCGCCGCCGATGATGCGGGCAAGCGCGGCGTCGTCGTTCAGTGCGATGGGGCGGGACTGCTGCCGGGGTGCCTGGTGGTCGTCCAGTCCCTCGGTGTGGCGGTCGTGCTCTGCTTCGTTGGCCCCTTCGAGGGCCTTACGGATGAGGGCTTCCACGTCTTTGCCGTTCATGCTGCGTTTCTCCGGTTCTTCTCAATAGCGTCTGCCAATTGGTCTGCGAGCTTCCATGCGCCGGCTTCTGTCAGCGTCATCACGAGTTTGCGCCCCGTGAATACTGCGGTTCCGTTTTCTGTGGTGCCGTCAGGGGCCGTTAGTAGCGCGGGAATCGCCTTGATTTCTTCCGAGTCCTGCAAGGTCCGCTCGTAGAACGAGGGCTTAGTGATGAACATCAGTTGGTGTCCTTTTCGTTTTTCTCGGCTAGATCGACTAAACGATCTGCCACTTCGTAAATGTCTGCGTGCGGGATGAATACGGAATTAGACCCGCGTCTTATCCATATCCCGGGGACTCGTGCCCCGTTGGCCCCTTTATGGAATTCGTAATATCTGACGTGCGTTTCCCCGGGCGTGAAATACGTCATGCGGCCTCCTGTGCGGCTGGCAGTACCGGCAACCCGGTCATAACCGGCCACCGTTCAACCGGGACTGCGTCAGTGCGGTGGCGAGGTCATCCCGCACCCGCCGCAGCCTGACGTTGGCGGCGTCGAGACTGCGGACGAGTTCTTGCAGTTCCGCCTTCGTCTTGGCGATCTTCAGCATTTGGTCCAAGCGCTGCGCGTCGAGGTCGCTCATGCCGCCTCACCCTTGTCGATGCGCCGGCAGGTGAAGCAGGCTCCCGGACGAGGAGCACCCTGGTGGATGGGGCAGGTCTCCGTAGGGGTCACGCCCTCGTGCGCTGACCCCTTTGACGCCTTTGACGCCTTGGGGGTCTCGGTGACGCCTTTAGGGGTCTCGGTGACACCTTGGGGCCGACTAGAGGAAACGCCCATGTTCGGGGGCTCATCCGCTGCCAAGGTGTCAAAGGGGTCACCCTGCAAGGGCACGACACCTTCAGTGACCCCTTCGTCCTCCACACGCCACACCCAGCCGCCCTGGTATGCCCGGGACTTCTCCGAGACGATGCGCGGGTCCTTGCAGCGCTTCCGCGCGTTCTTGATCTCGTCCCGGGTGAACCCGGTAGCAAGCCCGGCCTTGATCACGTCCCCTGCGTTGCCCTCACGCCCAGGTTGGGACCGCAGGTGATCAAGCAGGAACGCCTGGGCCGCATTGCGGTCCTCGTCGTCCCCACCGTCCACGTGCTCCCGGTTGATCACGTCGGAGACAGTCACGTCCGACTCACCGAGGAACCGGACCCGGGCAACCTCCGCTACCCCGTCCTCGGTGGGGACGTCCACAGACTCCAGGGTGAACTTGTAGGAGCCGGTGCCGGTGCCGTAGTTGTTCTTGTCCTGCGTCAGAATCCGTTCCCCAGTCTCCTCATCGGCGGCGAACGCCAAGTAGGAGCGGGTCACGTCGCGCCACGCGTGGGAGCCGGACAACTTGTTAGAGACGCTGCCCGCGCCCTTCCCGAAGTGGTTGATCAAGGACATGGACAGCTCGTGCCGCTGCGCCAGCGCCATGAGCGGCCCGTACGCGTTGCGGACGTCCTGCACCTTGTTCATGTCGCCGGACATCAGTGCCGGGGCCGGGTCGATAATGACCAACCGCGCCCCGGTCTCCTTGACCGCCTCCTCGAGTTCGGTGACGTCCAGAGGGAACCGGAGTTCCCGCTGCATGCTGAACGCCTCGGTGGTGGTCTCCACGGCGATGGAGTACACCCGGTCGAGGTCTGCGCCGGCTGCGATGAGACGGGGCACGATGACGGTGTCCCAGTCGTCCTCTGGCCCCATGTAGATCACCGCGCCGCGTGTCCCGTGGAGGTCTCCGGGGAGTTCCCCACGGGTGAGCTGTCCCGCGATGTCGAGCATGAACGTGGACTTGCCTTCTCCACCCTTGCCCGCGCAGATGGTGCCGGTGCCCAGCGGGATCACGCCGTCACCACCGGGTGCCCACAACCATTTCTGCCGGCGCGGTTTGATCATTGACGCGGGCGTGAGCAGCAGACGCTTCTGTGCCTCGTCGCTCATGCAGTCACCTGCCGAGAAGAGAACATGCGGTGAAGCTCCTGGCAGGTCATATTGTTGTGGACTCGCCCAGCGTGGAAGCTTTGGACGAAGGGAAAGAGGAGGTCATCGTCCGGGCCGGCGCCACGGTCGAGGGCTGCGGCGAACTGTTCTCCAAGGCCGGTCATCGTGCCACCAGCTCGGGCGCCGGACCGGTGAGCACGCCGACCAAGAACATGGCGATGTGCGCGCCGGCAATGATGACGGGGAGCACGAAGCGCTGCACGAGGCCGATCACGCCCGCACCATCGCTCTTGAGTTGACGCCCTGCGTCGTTCCGGTACTGTGATTGGTAGACATTTGGTTCCCTCCTATGGGGGTCAGAGAGGTCCTGATGCACGTCCTGGCAGATGTGAGCATCAGGGCCTTCGTCATTTAAAAAGGCATGCTTATTAGCGCCTCCGTGGGCGCTGCGCCGGGATTCTGGTTCCCGGTGAACCGTCTATTCGTCACTTCAAGTAAGCGCCCGTGTCGTTTCCTCCCGGGCTAACCGCTGTCTGCTCAGCGGATCTCCTGCCGGCCCTCCTGGAGCCACCGCTCCACGTCGCTAGGCATGTAGAAGACGAGGTGTCCCCGCTTGATGTACGCGGGACCTGTCCCCCGGTGGCGCATCTGCGCTAGCGCCTGCTCACTGACTCCAAGCCATTCGGCAACCTGCGGCCCGCGTGCGGGCTTCTCTATCGTGTCCATCCGGCTCATTCACCTCCTTCGCGTCCTCGGTCACGAGGCGTGTTCCCCGCTGGTGCTCTTTCAGCATACACACGTCACGTGTTGGAAGGCAAGTACATTGTGTGAGAACGTGGAAGCATGGCCGAAGAGACTGCGCCCAACAGGCGATTCCGGGAAAACATGCGCCACATTCGAGAAGAAAAGGGCTGGTCGCAGGGTGAACTGTCCCGGCGGCTACTCGACGCTGGATGGGGAGTGTTTCACCAGACGACCATTACGAGGATTGAGAACGGAACCCGACAGGTACGGCTGGACGAAGCTATGGCAATTGCCAACGCCCTTGGTGTCACCCTGGAAACCATGACCCTGGATGCGAAGGCCGGCGCCGTACTGGCTGCGATCCGTCAAGCAACAGTCGTGCGCAAGGAGCTATCCATACTTGGACTTCGTTATGTCGACGCTCAACACCAGCTGCTAAAGGCACTTGAGCACTTCACGGGTGAACTTGAACCCGAGGGTCGAGCGATGACCGACCAAATTCTGCAAGAGACGGCGGGAGATGCGGCCTTGGAAACCGTCCAAGAACTGATGGAGGACATCGGTGTCGACGACTACAGCACCTTCATTGAGAAACGCCCCACCGCCCGGAGACGGCGATCGTTGTCCGGCATTAATCATCCACCTCGGCTCCTCTGAAAGAGGCCATTGACCATGAGCCCTCGTCCACCCCTGCCCATCGGCGCTTACGGGAAGATTGGCGTCAGCGTCACCCCGGGCGGGTCCTACGTGGCGAAGGCCAGGTTCCGCGACTACGACGGGCGAACGAGACTGGTCGAGCGGACCGCCATTTCCAAAGCCAAAGCGGAGAAGGCGCTCAAGGAAGCGTTTATTGACCGCGCCACACCATCCGGTGAGGACATCACCGGGGACACGCGCATCCATGCACTTGCTGCCGCCTGGTGGGTGGGATTCCTCGAGAAGGACCGCGCGCCGGCCACCGTGCGCCGATACCGGGAAGTTCTCGACTCCTACGTCCTGCCAAAGCTGGGCGGGGTCCGCATTCGAGAGGCGTCCGTTGGACTGCTGGACAACGCGCTCCGATCCGTGAGGGACAAGCATGGTGCGCCCACGGCGAAGCTCTGCCAAACCGTGCTCCGTCAGATGTTCGCCCTCGCTGCGCGCCGCAACGCCGTACCCATGAACCCGATGCGCGACGTCGAGCCCGTACATGTCGATCACAAGCCCGTCCAGGCCCTTACGGTCCCCCAGGTCCAAGACCTGCGTTCCAAGCTCTCAGGGGACGTCTTGGACGTCTTAGACGTGCTGCTCGCGACCGGGGGCCGCATCGGTGAAGTACTCGCGATCCGGTGGGAGGACGTCGAGCTGAACGGCAACAAGTCCCGGGTCTCCATCACAGGCACTGTCGTCCGCTCCGAGGCCGGCCTCATCCGTCAGGACAGGCCGAAGTCCGCGGGGTCCATGCACCGGCTGTTCCTGCCCGAGTTCGGCGCTGACGTGTTCCGTCGGCGGGCCAAGGTCTGCGAGCTGGTGTTCCCAAACAACGCCGGCAAGCTCTGGGAGCCAACCAACTTTCGCAAAGTCTGGCGCGAAGTTATGAAGGGCGCCGGCTACGGGCATGTGAACCCGCACCTGATCCGGGCGACCGTGGGAACCCTGCTTGCACGGGCCGAGGGTGTGTCTGCTGCGTCTGCTCAACTCGGGCACTCATCCGAGACCATCACGGTCCGCCACTACGTCGAGAAGCTGGCAGACGCGCCTGATGCATCAGACGCGCTCGAGGTGTTCGGGGCGTAAGCGTTGGGTTTGCGTTGAGTTGGTCACCTGCGAACGAAAAAGCAACCCCCTCCCACTGGCATTATGCCTAGTGAGAGGGGGTCTCTCGTGCCCCAGGAGGGAGTCGAACCCCCGACCAAGAGATTAGAAGGCTCCTGCTCTATCCACTGAGCTACTGGGGCGTGCCGCCCGGGACCGCGTCCCGGGCACCGCGGTCGAGTTTATCAACTCGCGGGGGCCACACCGGCTCCTCAGATCACGGCGCTCTGCACCGGGGGCTGGTAGCGGCCGCGGAAGAGCCGCCGGGTCGCCGGGTCGATGAACCACAGGTACACGCCGTAGGAGAGGGCGACGACCGCCGCGATCAGCCGGCCGGAGCTGAGGTCGAGGTCCAGGTACGGGAAGACGTCCAGCTGGTCGGAGACCGCGTAGATCATGAAGAAGACGGTGAGGAAGAACAGGATGTCGACCTGCCAGTCGCTGCGGATGCCCGTGACCGCGAACAGCGGGATGAGCCACACCACGTACCAGGCCTGGATCATCGGTGAGAACAGCACGATCGCGGCGAACGCCCAGGTCAGCCGGCGGATGATCCGCTCGTCCCGGCCCACGAACATCAGCCAGAGGATGACGGGCACCGCGAGGGCCTGGCCCGCCGTGTGGACCACCTCCCGCCACTGGCCCGCGTCGGCGCCCACGGCCGCGGCCAGGGTGGTGGCGAGCACGCCGGCGAGACCCACCGGGGCGTACCAGATGGACACGGAGCCGGGGGTGGACATGGCGGAGACCCAGCCGAAGCCGAAGCCGTTGAGCAGACCCATCAGCCCGAGCAGGGCGACCGCGTAGACGAGGACCAGGAACCAGATGACGAAGCGGCGGGTCCACGACGCGTTCCGGCCCGCCCACAGCAGGCCGATGAAGGGCAGGAAGACGAGGGTGATGGGCTTGATCGCCACGGACAGCGTGACGAGCGTGGTCCCGAGCAGACCGCCCTTCCAGTTGCGGTGCACCGCGGCGGCGTAGGTGCCGCCGAGGGCGAGGGCGATCATGATGGCGTCGTTGTGCACGGAGACGATGAAGTTCGTGAGGAACAGGGGGTTCGCCACGCTGAGCCACAGGGCCCGGGCCGGGTTGATGCCGTGCAGCCGCGCGAGCCGCGGGACCAGCCACATGCAGGCGATCACGGCGAGCACGCACATCCCCCGGAACCAGAGCACCCCGGCGTCCGGGTCCGCGCCGGTGACGGCCACCACGAACTGCTCGAGCCACAGGAAGAGCGGCCCGTAGGGCGGCGGGGACTCCGACCACATCTGGTCGGCCCCGAGCTGGAAGAAGTTGTCGATCGTGGAGACGCCGTGCTCGTAGGGGTTCAGCCCGCTGGCCATCACCCGGCCCTGGCCGATGTAGGAGTACACGTCCCGGCTGAACAGGGGGATCGTCACGAGCATGGGGGCGGCCCACGCCGCGATGGCGATGAGCACCCACCGGCCGCTGCCGGGTCCCCACGTGTTGAGCTTCTGCCCCAGGCGCAGCCACTCACGGATCAGGAGCATCCCGCCCACGGCGAGCAGGAGGATGGAGACGATCACCCCGGTAGTCGTGAAGCGCATGCCGATGATGACCGGCGCCTGCCGCAGCGGGGAGACGGAGGCGAGCCAGCCGACGCCCAGGGAGCCGACCAGGAGCATGAGCGACCCGAGCGTGCCCATGAGCACCGTCCGCAGGAGGGAGTCGGAGTCGTACCACGAGCTCCCGGGATCCGCCGGCGGCCGGACGCCGTCGGGTCCCTCGCCCGGCGCCGGCGTCGTCGAAGTGGTCTGCACTGCTCTCCCGATGCGCCCGTCCGGTGGCTGCGGGCGCCCCGGCTGGGCGCAGCACGGACCCGTGGTCGCCCCGATCCTATCCCCGGCTCCTCGGGGAGTCCCCGACCGGTCCCGGCGGCGACCGGCGGCGTCGGGGCGGCACGGTAGATTGTCCGGGTGGCTAATTCGAACGGACGCATTGTGTGGATCGACTGCGAGATGACGGGGCTGTCCATCGAGGACGACGCCCTGATCGAGGTCGCGGCGCTCGTCACCGACGACGAGCTCAACGTCCTCGGGGAGGGCGTCGACGTCGTGATCCGCCCCGACGAGGCGGCGCTGGCGCAGATGGGGGACTTCGTGCGGAACATGCACACCTCCTCCAAGCTGCTCGACGAGCTCCCCTCCGGTCTGACGATGGAGCAGGCGCAGGAGCAGGTCCTCGCCTACATCAAGGAGTGGGTGCCCGAGCCCGGCAAGGCCCCGCTGGGCGGGAACTCGGTGGGCACGGACCGCACGTTCCTGGTGCGCGACATGCCGGAGCTCGTGGCGCACCTGCACTACCGCGTGATCGACGTCTCCACCATCAAGGAGCTCTCCCGCCGGTGGTTCCCGCGCGCCTACTTCCAGGCCCCGCCGAAGACCGGCAACCACCGGGCCCTGGGCGACATCCGGGACTCGATCGACGAGCTGCGGTACTACCGCCGCGCCGTGTTCGCCGCCGAGCCGGGGCCGGACTCGGTGACCGCGAAGGGCATCGCCGCGGAGATCGCCGCGTCCCGCACGGGCGCCTGAGTCCGCCGTCCGGCGTCGGGACCCCGGCCCGGACGGGCGGGGGTCCCGGCGTGGTCCGGAGCCCTCCGGGAATGCGGTACACTCGTATGCGTTGCCCAGCGGAAGCAGGTCTTCCGGCGGGCGTTCATGGTGGGCGTAGCTCAGTTCGGCAGAGCGCCTGGTTGTGGTCCAGGAGGTCGCGGGTTCAACCCCCGTCGCTCACCCACTGTGAAAGGCCGTCCCGTTGACTCGGGGCGGCCTTTCGTCGTTCCCGAACCGGTTCGAAGGGGCGCAGGCCCCGGCAAGTCGAAGGAAGTGCGTCATGGCCGTCCGTCCCGTGGTGATCACCGGCGATCCCGTCCTCCACCGCCCCGCCGCCAAGGTGGCGCGGTTCGACGAGGACCTGCACGCCCTCGTGGCGGACATGTACGAGACCATGGACGCCGCCCACGGCGTGGGGCTCGCCGCCCCGCAGATCGGCGTGGGGCTGCGGATCTTCACCTACACGTTCCAGAACGACGACGACGTGGCGCCGCGCGGCGTCCTCGTCAACCCCGTGCTGACGCCGGGGAAGATCTCCCAGGAGGCGCCGGACCCGGACGAGGAGTCCGAGGGCTGCCTGTCCGTGCCCGGCTACAGCTGGCCGCTGAAGCGGGCGGACTGGGTCCGGGTCGCCGGCTTCGACGTGGAGGGCCGTCCGGTCGACTTCGAGGCCACCGGGTGGTTCGCCCGCGTCATGCAGCACGAGTACGACCACCTGGACGGCAAGCTCTACGTGGACCGGCTCAACGACAAGTGGTCCCGTAAGGCCCGGAAGGCGGTCAAGGCCGAGGGCTGGGGCCGCGGCGGCCACACCTGGACCCCCGGCGTCGACGAGGACCCGTTCGGCCACTGATCCGTCCGCGCACCGGCCCCGGCGCGCCCGCTCAGTCCTCCGTCAGCACGACGACGAGCTCGCCCGCCGACCGGGCCGTGGGCTCCGTCAGCTCGGCCCGCCAGCGCTCCTGCGCCGCCGAGAGCAGGTCCAGCGGCGTCTCCAGGCGTTCGCCGGCGGCGGCGCGCTCGACGAGGTGCCGGGCCAGCAGGCCGCGGGTGTGCTTGGCCATGTGCGAGACGACCTGGCGCCTCCCGTTCCGCTCCCGCACCACCTTCACCCCCACCGTCCGGGCCCGGGGACCGCGCCACGCCGCCGCGTAGGCGGCCGACCGGCAGTCCACGACGAGCCCGTCCCCGGCCGCCGACTCCAGCACCGCGGGCAGGTGGTGCTTCCAGTGCGCCGCGAGCCTGCCGAGCCCCGGCAGCTCGGCACCCATGGACAGGCGGTAGGCCGGGATCCGGTCGTCGGGGCGCACCGCGCCCCACAGCGCCGAGACGACGACGAGGGAGGCCGCCGCGGCGGTCCGCTGCGCCCCGGTCATCCCGGCCGGGTCGAGGGCGTCGTAGAGCACCCCGGTGTAGACGCTCAGGGCCGGTGCGGCCGGCTCGGCGCCCAGCCGGGTGTTGCGCTCGACCTCGCCGCGCAGCCGCTCCCCCACGCCCAGCACCTCGAGCGCGTCCTCGCGGGCGCTCGTCGCGGCCAGCTCGGCGAGCACCTGCTCCCGGGCGGCCGTGAGCTCGGGGAAGGACAGGACGGCGGGGTCCACGGGGGCGCCGGCGCCGGGGGCGGTCTTGGTCTCGGAGGGCGGGAGGAGGATCAGCACTCGCAGCAGTCTAGTGACCCCGCGGGCCGGTCCGGGCGCCCCGGACCGGCGGGTAGGATGGGCCTCGGACAGGTCGGCCGGGTGACCGCGGGCCGCGCAGCTCCGGCTGTCGCGGCGCGAGGAAAGTCCGGGCTCCGCAGAGCAGGATGGTGGGCAACGCCCACTCGGGGAGACCCGCAGGAAAGTGCCACAGAGAACAGACCGCCCGTCCCCGGTCCGTCCGGGCGGCGGGTCAGGGTGAAAAGGTGGTGTAAGAGACCACCAGCGCGCCGGGTGACCGGCGCGGCTCGGTAAACCCCATCCGGAGCAAGGCCAGACAGGGTGCGTCCGAGGGCTGCTCGCCCGAGCACCCGGGTAGGCCGCTCGAGCCCACCGGCAACGGTGGGCCTAGATGGATGGTCACCGGCACGGCACGGGCGACCGGCCGTGCGCACAGAACCCGGCTTACAGGCCGGCCTGTCCCTCGCCCCCGCACCGCGCGCTCCGGGCTCGAGCGGCACCGTGAAACCTCAGGAGCGGACGAGCAGAACCCCGCACTCGGGGCACGTGAGCACCTCGTCCGGGGCCGCAGCCCGGAACGTCGCGGCGTCCGTGGGGCTGAGCGCCGTGCCGCAGGACCCGCACGCGGTGCCCCGCAGCTCCGCGGCCGCCGGCCGGTCGGTGCCGCGCCCGGTTCGGATCTTCTCGTACCGTGCCAGCAGCCCGGGGTGCCCCACGCCCTCCGCGGCGGCGGGGCGCGTGCCGGCCAGCTCGTCCCGCTCGGTCGTCAGGGCGCGGCCCTCCGCGTCCCGGGCCTCGACCCGGCGCCGGGCCTCCGCGTCGGCCTCCTTGAGCCGCGGCGTGATCCGCGCCCGGTGCGCCACGGCGTCCTCGAGCTCCTGCATGACCTCCAGCTCCGCCTCCTCCGCCTCGGCCAGCTGCCGGGTGCGGGTGTCGATCTCGTGCTGCAGGCCCATGAGGTCCTTGGCGGAGCCGCCCTGCTCGAGGCGCCGGCGGTCCTTCTCGATGGAGGCCTGGACGCGGGCGACCTTCTGCTCGGCGGCGGCCAGCCGGTCCCGGACGTCCTGCTCGGCGGCCCCGAGCTCCTTGGCGGTGGCGATCGCCCGGGCCCGGAGCTGCAGCGCGGCGGCGACCTCGGGGTCGGTCTGCAGCTCCGCGATCCGGGCGGCGATCCGGCGCAGCCGGGCGTCCACCCGCTCGAGCTCCAGCAGGGCTCGTTGCTGCTCGGGCGTGGCGGTGCTCATGCGGGTCCTCCTGCGGTCGGTGCGGCGGGGTCGGGGGCGGAACGGTCGTGGCCGGACCGGACGGGGTCGGACCCGTCGTGGCCGGGGTGGTCGAGGCGGAAGTCCCACGGGTCGGAGCACTGCTCGGAGACGTCGACCTGGACGTCGTGGCCGCGCGCCGCGAGCGCGTCCCGCAGCGCGGCGGCGCCCACGGGCAGCCACAGCCACTCGCTCGCGAAGTGGGAGAGGTCCACGAGGTACGGGGTGCCGCCGGCGCCGGGACCCAGCGCGGCCTCGCGCGCCTCGGACGCCGGGTGGTGGCGCAGGTCCGCGGTCACGTAGACGTCGGCCCCGGAGGACCGCACCTCGTCGAGGAGCGAGTCCCCGGCTCCCCCGCACACGGCCACACGCCGGACGAGGGCGTCGGGGTTCCCGGCCACCCGGACCCCGTGGGCGGTGGGCGGCACGGCGTCGGCGAGGCGCCGGGCCAGCTCCCGCAGGCGCACGGGCCGCGCCAGGTCCCCCACGCGCCCGATGCCCACGGCCGGGTCGGCGGGGTGCGGCGCGAGGGGCGTCGTCGTCGTGAGGCCGGCGGCCCGTGCCACGGCGTCCGAGACGCCGTCCGGGGCGGAGTCCGCGTTGGTGTGGCAGGCGAGCAGGGCGCACCGGTGCTCGATGAGCTCGTGCACCACGGCGCCCTTGAAGCCGTCGGCGGCCACGGACGTCACGCCGCGCAGGAGCAGGGGGTGGTGGGTGACCAGCAGGTCGGCGCCGGCGGACACGGCCTCGGCGACGACCCCGGCCACGGGGTCCACGGCGAACAGGATCCGGCGCACGGGCTGGTCGGGGCGGCCGGTGACGAGCCCGCTGGCGTCCCAGGGCTCCTGCAGGTGCATCGGCCACAGCTGCTCGACGGTCTCGAGCACCTCCGACAGGGTGGGGGCGGGCCGGGGCGGGGACGTGCTCTGCTCGCTCATGCGCCCCAGTCTAGGAGTCCGTTCCGCGCCGGCCGCCGAGGCGGGCGCGGAGACGCCCGGGGCGGGTGCGGGAATGATGCGGGCCGTGCGGTGTTGTACGGGTCATGGCCTACTCCGCGCACGACGACGACGACGCACGCCCCGCCCCCGATCCCCGCCCGGACGCGGCGGAGCCCGCCGCGACCGAGACGTTCGTGCTCGCGGGCGGGTGCTTCTGGTGCCTCGACGCGGTCTACCGGATCACCCGGGGCGTCACCTCCGTGGTCTCCGGCTACACCGGCGGCGACCCCGGGCGTGCCGACTACTACGCGGTGTGCACGGGCACCACCGGCCACGCGGAGGCGGTCGCCGTGACCTTCGACCCGGCGGTGGTGCCGGCGGACGTGATCCTGGACCTGTTCTTCACCGGTCACGACCCGACCACCCTCAACCGGCAGGGCTACGACGTGGGCACCCAGTACCGGTCCGCCATGTTCTGGGCCGACGAGGCCCAGCGGGAGCTGTTCGAGCAGTCGATCCGCCGGACGCAGCCGGCGTGGGACCAGCCGATCGTCACGACGCTGGAGCCGCTGGGCCCGTTCTGGGAGGCGGAGCCCGAGCACCAGGACTTCTACGCCGCGCAGCCCTGGAACGGCTACTGCCAGGTGATCATCAACCCCAAGCTGGCGAAGGTCCGGAAACGTTACTCCGCGTGGCTTACCGCATAGTAGCGCTTGCGGCGCGTGGCTAGGCTGAGCTAGGACCGCGCCGCCGCGGGCCCCCCAGAGCGCCGGCGGCCGCAGCACGACCCGAGCAGCACCCAGATCCGACAGAGAACCGACCACGCAGAAACCGAGGTACGCACATGCCGAAGATCTACAACGACGTCACCGAGATCGTGGGCCGCACCCCGCTCGTCCACCTCAACCGGCTCGACGAGGGCCTGCCCGGCAACGTCGCCGTGAAGCTGGAGTTCTACAACCCGGCGAACTCCGTCAAGGACCGGATCGGCGTGGCCATCATCGACGCCGCCGAGAAGTCCGGCCAGCTGAAGCCGGGCGGCACGATCGTCGAGGGCACCTCCGGGAACACCGGCATCGCGCTGGCCATGGTCGGCGCCGCCCGCGGCTACAAGGTCATCCTGACCATGCCGGAGACCATGTCCACGGAGCGCCGGGTCATGCTCCGCGCCTACGGCGCCCAGATCGTGCTCACCCCGGGTGCGGAGGGCATGCGCGGCGCCGTCGAGAAGGCCCAGGAGATCGTCGACACGACCGACAACGCGGTCCTCGCCAGCCAGTTCGCCAACGAGGCCAACCCGGCCATCCACTACGCGACCACGGGCCCGGAGATCTGGGAGGACACCGACGGCCAGGTCGACGTGTTCATCTCCGGAGTGGGCACCGGCGGCACCATCACGGGTGCGGGCCGCTACCTGCGCGAGCAGAAGCCGGACGTGCGCCTCGTCGTCGTCGAGCCCGCCGACTCCCCCCTGCTCACCGAGGGCAAGGCCGGTCCGCACAAGATCCAGGGCCTCGGCGCGAACTTCATCCCCGACATCCTGGACCGCGAGATCTACGACGACGTCTACGACGTGACGGTCGAGGACTCCGTGCGGGTCGCCCGCGAGCTCGGCACCAAGGAGGGCATCCTCGGCGGGATCTCCTCGGGCGCCATCGTGTGGGCCGCCCTGCAGGAGGCGGCCAAGGAGGAGAACCGGGACAAGCTGATCGTCGCCATCGTGTGCGACTTCGGCGAGCGCTACATCTCCACCCTGCTCTACGAGGACATCCGGGGCTGAGCCTCGCCGCTGACCACGACCCGTCCCCGCCGGGAATAGCGCCGCCTGCCGGTGACGTTGCTCCCGGTGGTGGGCGGGTCGTTCCCGTCCGCGCCCCAGCACGTCCCGCCGGTCGCGGCGGGCCAGGACCCCCGCCCCCGGAAGAACAGAGGAAGACCGTGAGTATTTGGAGCAGACTCGCCGAGGACCTGCAGACGGCCCGGACGCACGACCCGGCCGCGCGGTCCAGGGTAGAGATCGCCCTCAACTACTCGGGTCTGCACGCCATCTGGGTCCACCGCCTGTCCCACCGGCTGTGGCAGCACCCCGACCGGCGGCTGCTGGCCCGCACGGTCTCCCAGCTCGGCCGCTTCCTCACGGGCGTCGAGATCCACCCGGGGGCGACCATCGGGCGCCGCTTCTTCATCGACCACGGCATGGGCGTGGTCATCGGGGAGACCGCGGAGATCGGCGAGGACGTGATGATCTACCACGGGGTGACCCTGGGCGGGCGCTCCCTGGAGAAGGTCAAGCGGCACCCCACCGTGGGCGACCGCGTGGTGATCGGCGCCGGGGCGAAGATCCTGGGCCCCGTGGAGATCGGCGCCGACTCCGCCGTGGGCGCCAACGCCGTGGTGGTCAAGGACGTGCCGGAGGACTCGATCGTGACCGGGATCCCCGGCAAGGTCCGCCCGCGCACCCCCGAGAAGCAGCAGCCCCTCGTGGACCCCTCCAGCTACATCGACCCCGCGATGTGGATCTGACCCTGCCCCGCTGCGACGCCGGCCGGCCGCCCCCGGGACGGGGACGGCCGGCCGGCGTCGTCGTGCGGGGTCCGGGTCAGGAGACGACCTCGGAACGGTCCCCGCTCCACAGGGTGTGGTAGACACCCTCGGCGTCGTCGGTGCGCCGGTAGGTGTGGGCGCCGAAGAAGTCGCGCAGCCCCTGCGTCAGGGCCGCGTTGAGCCGGGGCCGGCGCAGCGAGTCGTAGTAGTTCAGCGTGGTGGCGAACACCGGCGCGGGGATGCCGCGCTCCACGGCTCGGGCCACGACGCGCCGCCAGGACGGCAGGGCCTCCTCGACGGCGGCGACGAACTCCGGGGCGAACAGCAGGTTCAGCGGCTGCTTGTCCCCCTTGTACGCCTCCATGATGACCTCGAGCAGCTCCGCCCGGATGATGCAGCCCTCCCGCCACAGGCCGGCGATGGTCGCGAGGTCCAGGTCCCAGCCGTACTCCCGGCCGGCCATGGTGAGCATGTCGAGTCCCTGGGCGTAGCTGACCAGCTTCGAGGCGTAGAGGGCCTTGCGCACGTCCTCCACGAACTCGGGGTCGTGCACGACGTCCTCGGTGGTGCCGCCGATGCCGGCGGGCAGCACGCGCTGCGCCTCGAGGCGCATCTCCGGCTCGGCGGAGGACAGCGCCCGGGCGAAGACGGACTCGGCGATCGCGGTGACCGGGGAGCCGAGCTCGAGGGCCTCCTGGACGGTCCAGCGGCCGGTGCCCTTCTGCCCCGCGGCGTCCACGATCACGTCGATGAGGGGCCGGTCGGTGCGGGCGTCGACCTGGCGCAGCACGTGCGCGGTGATCTCGATGAGGTAGGAGGCCAGCTCGGTGCGGTTCCACTGCTCGAAGACGTCGGCCTGCTCGGCCGGCTCGAGCCCGGCGACGGAGCGCAGCAGCTCGTGCGCCTCGCCGATGACCTGCATGTCGGCGTACTCGATGCCGTTGTGCACCATCTTCACGAAGTGGCCGGCGCCGTCCGTGTCGATCCAGGCGCAGCACGGCGTGCCGTCCTCCGCCTTGGCGGCGATGTCCTCGAGGAGGGGGCCGAGGGAGTCGTAGGACTTGCGGGGTCCGCCGGGCATGATGGAGGGCCCGAGCAGGGCGCCCTCCTCACCGCCCGAGACGCCGATGCCCACGAAGTCCAGGCCCTTCTCGGCGAGCTCGCGCTCGCGGCGCCGGGTGTCCTGGAAGTAGGAGTTGCCGCCGTCGATGATGATGTCGTCCTTCTCGAGCAGCGGCACGAGCTGCTCGATGACGGCGTCCACGGGGGCGCCGGCCTTGACCATCACGAGGATGCGGCGGGGGGTCTCGAGGGCGTCCACGAGTTCCTGGAGGGTCTCCGTGCGGAGGAACGTCCCCTCGTCGCCGTGGGCGTCGAGCAGGGCGTCGGTCTTCTCGACGGAGCGGTTGTGGAGGGCGACGGTGTAACCGTGCCGGGCGAAGTTGCGGGCGAGGTTCGCGCCCATGACCGCGAGGCCGGTGACCCCGATCTGAGCTTTCTGTTCTGCTGCCATGCCCCCAGCCTACAAACTCCGGGAGGGCGCTCCGTCCGGTGCGCACTTGTTGCCGCGGCCCGCCGGGGTCACGGCGCGATCGCCGAGGCGGGGGCCGGGGCGGAGTCCGGACCGGAGGCCCGGCGGAGAAGTCCTCGGAAGAACCTGCGTCACAATCGCCAATCCCCCCGCCGGGGCTCCTACATTGGTGGTGGAGCACGAGATCCGGGGGGCTTGGCATGGACGCGTGGAAGAGGACGATGATCGGGGCCGTGGCCTGCGCCACGCTGTGGGCGGGCGCAGGGTTCGCACCCGCCGCGGCGGCCGCCGACGGCAAGGTCGACGTGGTCGTGGGCGCCAAGGAGGAGCTCAACGAGGCGACGATCGCCCGGGCCAGCGAGAAGGCGGCCCAGCTGTGCGGGGGCACGGCCTCCTCCTACGTGAAGAAGGCCCGGAAGGCAGATCGCAACGGCAGCATGGTGGTCGTCTGCACCCTGCTCAAGGACAAGAAGAGAGTATCGGTGTACTTCCGCTAGTCGTGCTCCGCACCGGCCACCGCGTGCGCCGCGACCGGCTCGTGGTGGGTCCTACCGGGATCGAACCGATGACATCCACGGTGTAAGCGTGGCGCTCTACCAGCTGAGCTAAAGACCCTGACAACCGGGTGGGCGGTTTTCGCAACCGCCGGCACCCGGTTCCCGAACAGGCTACCCGCCGGGGCGCACCGGTGCCGACCGGGTGCGGGCTGCGCCCGGCGTGACGTTCGACATATTCGATGTCCGCCCTACGGCCGGGCGAGTCGCTGCTCGAGCCCCACCAGGAAGGCGGTCGCGGACGCGTCGACCTTCAGCCGCGCCGCGGCGTCCCCCCGGGTGCGCCCGTGGTTGACGATCACCACCGGCACGTCGGCGCGCACCGCGTGCCGGACGAAGCGGCGCCCCGAGTTCACGGTCAGGGACGAGCCCACGACCAGCAGGGCGTCGGCGGCGTCCACCATGCGCAGCGCGCGCAGCACCCGGTGCCGGGGCGCGTTCTCCCCGAAGAACACGACGTCGGGCTTCAGGACCCCGCCGCAGACCGGGCAGTCCGGCACCCGGAACCCGGCCGTGTGCGGCACCACCGCATCCGCGTCCGGGGCGAAGTCGATGTCGTCCGGGGACGAGATCGAGTCGTAGAAGCCGGGGTTGAGCTCGTCGAACAGGTCGGAGAGCACCGCCCGGGGGATGCGGGTGGCGCAGCGCATGCACCCGACCTGCGTGTAGCGCCCGTGCAGGTCCACGACGTTGAGGGACCCCGCGGCCTGGTGCAGGCGGTCGATGTTCTGGGTGACCACGCCCGTGACGGACCCCGACTCCTCGAGCCGGGCCAGGGCCGCGTGCCCGGCGTTGGGCCGGGCCCGCGCCAGGTGGCGCCACCCGTACTGGTTGCGCGCCCAGTAGTGGCTGCGCATGGCCGCGCTGCCCATGAACTCGTCGAAGGTCATGGGGGTGCGAGGAGTGGAGCCGGGGCCGCGGTAGTCCGGGATCCCGGACTCCGTGCTGATGCCCGCGCCCGTCAGGACGGCGGTCCGCCGACCGCCCAGCAGCGCGGCCGCCCCGGCCAGGCCCGCCTCGAGCCCGGCGGCGTCGGAGTCCGGGAACTGGTCGGGGTGCGCGGGGGCGCCGTAGCCGGCGCGGACGGTGGGCATCGCTGCTCGCTGGGGACCGGGCCGGCCGGGCTCAGCCGTGCAGCTTGGTGAGGGCGGTGCGGTAGGCCTCGAGCTCCCGCGGCGTGCCGCGCTCCGACCGGAAGGCGTCGACGACGACGCCCTGCGCGTCCAGCACGAAGGTGGCCCGCTCCGCCAGACCGGCCACCGGGTCGAACACCCCGTAGCGCTGGGCCACCTCCCCGTGGGGCCAGAAGTCGGACAGCAGGTCGAAGTCGAAGGACTCCTCCCGCGCGAACGCCCGCAGCGTGTACTTCGAGTCCACGGACACCGCGAGCAGCTTCACCCCGGCGTCGTCGAACACGGAGAGGCTGTCCTGGAGCCGGCACAGCTCGCCGGTGCAGACCCCGGAGAACGCGAACGGGTAGAACACGATCGCCACGGGGCGACCGCGGAGGGCGCTCAGGGTCACCGGCTCGCCGAACTGGTTCTTGAGGGTGAAGTCCGGGGCGGGCGCGCCGATCTCGAGCATGCGTGGTCTCCTCCGCTGGGGTCCGGGACGCCCGGTCAGACGTTGCGCTTGGGCATGAGCCGGGTCGCGGCCCAGTCCGCGCTGACGCGGGCGGTCGTGGTCACGTGCAGCCCCGCCGTGGGCGCGGCCTCCTGGACCTCCGCGGGCGGCACGTAGCCGTCGCGGCCCGCCTTGGGGGTCAGCACCCACACCACGCCGCCCTCGTCCAGGGTGGTGGTGACGTCCACCAGCGTGTCGACGAGATCACCGTCACCCTCGCGGAACCAGAGGAGCACCGCGTCGACGACCTCCTGGTCGTCCTCGTCCAGCAGGTCCGACCCGATCACTTCCTCGATGCCGTCCCTCAGGTCGAGGTCGACGTCCTCGTCGTATCCGAACTCCTGGATGTAGTCGCCATCCTTGAAACCGAGCTGGACTACCGCGTCACCCGCGGTGGTCTTGGCCTCGCTCACTGTTCTTGCTCCTTCTGGGATCGGGCCGACGAACGACGACCACGCACTGCGTACCGGTGCTGGGCTCCGCCTGCCCGTCGGCGGACCGCGGGGGCACGGTGGCGGGCCGGATACCGGCTTCACCGTCCAGACAACACCGGATCAGGGACTCTTTCAAGCTCCCGCACGGTGAGCGCCTCCGAATCATGGGGGTGACGCGTGGGCTGACACGCCGTGTGACGGCCGGCCCCGGGTGTGGAAGCATGGTCCCCACAGACACCCCGTACGCCCGAGACGGCCCCGGCGGCGCGATCCGCACGACGGGCCCGGTTCCCGGACGTCCGCCCCTTCCGGGTGGCGTTCGGACAGCGGAACGGGCAACGGGTATTTTGAGACTGTCGGACGTCCCGGCCGCGCCCTCGCGCGCGCACCCGCCCGGGATCCGTCGGACAACTCGACGAAGAGAGGTTGAACGTGCCTTCATCCAGCAACCACCACATCCTCAGTGGCTTGACCAACAACCTGAAGGACTCCGACACCGAGGAGACCCGGGAGTGGATCGAGTCCTTCGAGGGCCTGATCGAGACGCAGGGCACGGAACGGGCGCAGTACATCATGCGCGCCCTCCTCCAGCACGCCGGCGCGAAGAGCGTGGGCGTGCCGATGGTCACCACCACGGACTACGTGAACTCGATCCCGGTGGACCAGGAGCCGGAGTTCCCGGGCGACGAGGAGATCGAGCGGCGCTACCGTGCGTTCCTGCGCTGGAACGCCGCCGTGATGGTGCACCGGGCCCAGCGCCCGGAGATCGGCGTGGGTGGTCACATCTCCTCCTACGCCGGTGTGGCGACCCTCTACGAGGTGGGCCTCAACCACTTCTTCCGCGGCCCGGAGCACCCCGGCGGCGGCGACCAGGTCTTCTGGCAGGGCCACTCGGCCCCCGGCAACTACGCGCGCGCCTATCTCGAGGGCCGGCTCACCGAGGAGCAGCTGGACGGGTTCCGGCAGGAGAAGACGAAGGCCCCGAACGGGCTGCCCTCCTACCCGCACCCCCGCTCCATGCCCGACTTCTGGCAGTTCCCGACCGTGTCCATGGGCATCGGGCCGATGAACGCGATCTACCAGGCCCAGTTCAACCGCTACCTGCACAACCGCGGGATCAAGGACACCTCGGAGCAGCACGTGTGGGCGTTCCTGGGCGACGGCGAGATGGACGAGCCGGAGTCGCGCGGCCTGCTGCAGCTGGCCGCCAACGACAAGCTCGACAACCTCACGTTCGTCATCAACTGCAACCTGCAGCGCCTGGACGGGCCGGTGCGCGGCAACGGCAAGATCGTCCAGGAGCTCGAGGCCTTCTTCCGCGGCGCGGGCTGGAACGTCGTGAAGGTCCTCTGGGGCCGCGAGTGGGACCAGCTGCTCGCCAAGGACGAGGACGGCGAGCTGGTCCGGATCATGAACGAGACCCTCGACGGCGACTTCCAGACCTACAAGGCCGAGTCCGGCGGGTTCATCCGCGACCACTTCTTCGGCAAGTCCCCGGCCACCAAGGAGCTCGTCGCGGACATGACCGACGACGAGATCTGGGAGCTCAAGCGCGGCGCCCACGACTACCAGAAGGTCTACGCCGCCTACAAGGCCGCGACCGAGCACGAGGGCCAGCCGACCGTGGTGCTGGCGCAGGGCGTGAAGGGCTACGGCCTGGGCAGCCACTTCGAGGCGCGCAACGCGACCCACCAGATGAAGAAGCTGACCCTGGAGGACCTCAAGGCCTTCCGCGACCAGCTGCGCATCCCCATCTCGGACGAGGAGCTGGAGAGCGACCTCTACGGCGCGCCCTACTACCACCCCGGCAAGGACTCGCCGGAGGTCAAGTACCTCCTGGAGCGCCGCAAGGAGCTCGGCGGCTTCGTCCCGGACCGCCCGCACGAGCAGCACGAGATCGCGCTGCCCACGGACGCCGCGTACAAGTCCGCGAAGAAGGGCTCGGGCAAGCAGATGGCGGCCACCACCATGGCCTTCGTGCGCATCCTGAAGGACCTCCTGCGGGAGAAGGAGTTCGGCCACCGGATCGTGCCCATCGTCCCCGACGAGGCCCGGACCTTCGGCATGGACTCGTTCTTCCCCACGGCGAAGATCTACAACCCCAACGGGCAGAACTACCTCTCCGTGGACCGCGAGCTGATGCTGGCCTACAAGGAGTCCCCGCAGGGCCAGATCCTGCACGCGGGGATCAACGAGGCCGGCTCCGTCGCGGCGTTCACCGCCGCGGGCACCGCCTACGCCACCCACGGCGAGCCGATGGTGCCGGTCTACATCTTCTACTCGATGTTCGGCTTCCAGCGCACCGGCGACTCCTTCTGGGCCGCCGCCGACCAGATGACCCGCGGGTTCATCATCGGGGCCACCGCCGGGCGCACCACGCTCACCGGCGAGGGCCTCCAGCACGCCGACGGCCACTCGCCGCTGCTGGCCGCGACCAACCCGGCGGTCATCCACTACGACCCCGCGTACGGCTACGAGATCGCCCACATCGTCCGGCGCGGCCTCGAGCACATGTACGGCACGGGCGACGAGGACCACAACGTCATGTACTACGTGACGGTCTACAACGAGCCGTACCAGCAGCCGGCCGAGCCGGAGGACGTCGACGTCGAGGGCATCCTCAAGGGCATCTACCTGCTCAAGCCCGCCGAGAACGAGGGGCCCCGGGCGCAGCTGCTCGCCTCCGGCGTGGCCGTGCCGTGGGCGCTCGAGGCGCAGAAGCTGCTCGCCGAGGACTGGGGGGTCTCCGCCGACGTGTGGTCGGTGACCTCGTGGGTCGAGCTGCGCCGCGACGGCGTGGCCGCCGAGAAGGAGGCGTTCCTCAACCCCGGCGACGGGACGCGGACCCCGTTCGTGGCCCAGCAGCTGGCCGGGGCCACGGGCCCGGTCGTGGCCGTCTCGGACTTCAGCGCGGACCTGCCGGACAAGATCCGCCAGTTCGTCCCGAACGAGTTCGCGTCCCTGGGCGCCGACAGCTTCGGCTTCTCGGACACCCGCGCCGGCGCCCGCCGGTTCTTCAAGATCGACTCCCACTCCATGGTGGTCCGCGCCCTGGAGATGCTCGCCAAGCGCGGCGAGGTCGACTGGCGCGCTCCCGGCGAGGCGATCGAGAAGTACTCGCTCAAGGACGTCACCGCCGGCACCTCCGGCAACGCGGGCGGCGACGCCTGAGCCGAGCCCTCCGGTGCACCACGGCGCCCCGCCCACCCGCGTCCGGGTGGGCGGGGCGCCGTCGTCGTCCCCGGGTCCGGGGCGGCGATCCGGTGCTCTAAGCTCGGAGGCATGGCTGGACAGGACGGGAACACCACGACGCGCTGGCTGCGCCCCTCGCGCAGACGGTCCACCGACCGGCACCGTCCCGTCGCCCCGCCCCACCCCAGGACGCTCGAGAACCTCAAGGCCAACCTGGGCGCGATCTCCACGGTCGCGACCCGCCGGCTCGAGACGGACCTCGGCTGGTTCGAGGAGCTGCGCGCCGACGAGCGCTCCGAGCTGGGTCTCGTGGCCCAGCGGGGCATCTCCTCGTTCGTGCGCTGGTACGAGGACCCGGAGGAGCCCCTGTGGGTGCTCACCCAGGTCTTCCGGGGCGCCCCCACGGACCTGACCCGCTCCATCTCCCTCCAGCACGCCCTGCAGCTGCTGCGGATCGTCGTGGACGTCGTGGAGGAGAAGGTCCCGGAGCTCGCCAAGCACCACGACGAGGCCGCGCTGCGGGAGGCCGTGCTGCGCTACTCGCGGGAGATCGCCTTCGCCGCCGCGGACGTGTACGCCCGCGCCGCCGAGAACCGCGGGTCGTGGGACGCCCGGCTGGAGTCCCTCGTGGTCGACGGGATCCTCCGGGGGGAGCACTCCGACGCGCTGCGCTCCCGCGTCGCGGCCCTGGGCTGGGCCTCGACGGGCCCGGTCACCGTGCTCACGGGCTCCGCGCCCGAGGCCGCCGGCCCGTCCACCGTGGCCCGGCTGCGCAGGCTCGCCGGCCGCCACGCGCAGGACTCTCTCGTCTCCATCCAGGGCGACCGGCTCGTGCTCATCCTCGGAGGGCTGTCCGACCGGGACCTCGCCCTCGAGAAGCTCGCCGCCGCGTTCGGGCCGGGACCGGTGGCCTACGGCCCGGAGTCCCCCACGGTCTTCGCGGCGGGACGCTCCGCCCGGCTCGCCCACGCCGCCCTGTCCGTGGCGCCGGCCTGGCCCGCGGCGCCCCGCCCGGTGCACTCCGAGGACCTGTGGCCGGAGCGGGCCATGGCCGGGGACGAGAGCGCGCGCACGGCGATGATCGAGTCGGTCTACCGCCCGCTGACGCGCTCCGCGACCGGGCTCGTGGAGACCCTGTCCGCCTACGTCTCCGTCGGCCACTCCCTCGAGGCCACCGCCCGGGAGCTGTTCGTGCACGCCAACACGGTGCGCTACCGGCTGCGCCGGATCAGCGACCTCACCGGCTGGGACCCCCTGGTCCCCCGCGACGCGTTCGTGCTGCACTGCGCCCTCGTGGCGGGCCGGCTCGCGGACTCGTGCGCCCCCATCGACACCTCCGCCCCCGCCGTGGGACCGGTCTTGTAGCATCCCTACAAACACCGCCGCCGGGCTTGGTGGCCTCCGGGCCACCGCGCGGGGGCCCATCCTTGCGAAGCTGTAGCGGTGATCGCGATCGTCTGCCCCGGACAGGGCTCCCAGAAACCCGGCTTCCTCACCGAATGGCTCGCCCTCGACGGCGTCCGCGCCCACCTCGAGGAGCTGGGCGAGGCCGCAGGACTCGACCTCGTGCACTACGGCACCGAGGCCGACGAGGACACCATCAAGGACACCGCGGTGGCCCAGCCCCTCATCGTGGCCGCCGGCCTCGTCGCGGGCCGGCTTCTCGGCGACCGGATCGGCCCCGGCCGGGACGACCTGGTCTTCGCGGGGCACTCGGTGGGTGAGATCACCGCCTCCGCCCTGGCCGGCGCCCTCACCGAGGCCGACGCCATGGCCTTCGTGCGCACCCGGGCCAACGCCATGGCCCGGGCGGCCGCCGCCGTCCCCACCGGCATGAGCGCCGTGCTCGGCGGCAAGGAGGACGAGGTCCTCGCCGCCATCGAGGCCGCGGGCCTGACGCCCGCCAACGCCAACGGGGGCGGGCAGACCGTGGCCGCCGGCACCCTCGAGCAGCTGGCCGCCCTCGCCGCGGCCCCGCCGGCCCGCGCCCGGGTGATCCCCCTCAAGGTGGCCGGCGCCTTCCACACCGAGCACATGGCCCCGGCCCTGGAGCCCCTGCACGAGCTGGTCCCCCGGCTCTCGCCCGCCGACCCCGTGCACCCGCTGCTCTCCAACGCCGACGGCGAGCCCGTGAGCGGCGGCGCCGCGAACCTCGAGTCGCTCGTGGCCCAGGTCTGCCGGCCCGTGCGCTGGGACCTGTGCACGCGGACCCTCCTGGAGCGCGGCGTCGAGCAGCTCGTCGAGCTCCCGCCGGCGGGCACCCTCGTCGGCCTGGCCAAGCGGGGCATGAAGGGCGTCCCGGCCCTGGCCGTGAACTCCGCGGCGGAGCTGGAGCAGGCCAGGAGTATTCTTGACTGACGTCCGCGCGCGCACCGCGTGCGCCGCCCGTCCCGAGGCCGGAGCAGCCGTTCCGCCCCGCCCAGCCGGCCCGTCCGTCCCGCCCGGCCGCACGAAGGAGCAACGACCCCTGTGGTGACCCTGAAGCAGCAACAGACCAACGCGCACTCCCGGATCCTCGGCCTGGGCGTCTACCGCCCGGACGTGATCGTGACCAACGACGACGTCTGCCAGTGGATCGAGTCCTCGGACGAGTGGATCCAGCAGCGCACCGGCATCAGGACCCGGCACCGCGCCGCCGAGGACGTGAGCGTCCTCGACATGTCCGAGCACGCCGCCCGCGAGGCGCTGGCCGCCGCCGGCATCGAGGCCTCGCAGCTCGGGGCGGTCATCGTCTCCACGATCTCCTTCCCCTACCTCACCCCGTCCGCCGCCGCGGCCCTGGCGGACCGCCTGGGCGCCACCCCGGCACCGGCCTTCGACATCTCGGCGGCCTGCGCCGGCTACTGCTACGGCGTCGCCCAGGCCGACGCGCTCGTCCGCTCGGGCGCGGCCGACTACGTGCTGGTCATCGGCGTGGAGAAGCTCTCCGACGTCATCGACAACAGCGAGCGCTCCATCTCCTTCCTGCTCGGCGACGGCGCGGGCGCCGTGGTCATCGGGCCCTCCGACACCCCCGGCATCGGCCCGTCCGTGTGGGGCTCCGACGGCTCCAAGTGGGACGCCATCCGGATGACCCACCCGCTCACCGACATCCGGGCGGTGGAGCAGGGGCGCGAGCGGGCCCAGTCCCCCGACCTCCTCGACCCGGAGACCGGCGCGGTGCGCGAGGACGCCACCCTCTGGCCGACCCTGCGCCAGGACGGGCAGACGGTCTTCCGCTGGGCCTCGTGGGAGGTCGCCAAGCGCGCACAGGAGGCCATGGACGTGGCCGGCGTGCGGCCCGAGGATCTGAGCGCCTTCATCCCCCACCAGGCGAACATGCGGATCATCGACCAGATGGCCAAGACGCTCAAGCTCCCCGAGTCCGTGGTCATCGCCCGGGACATCGCCGACTCCGGCAACACGTCCGCCGCGTCCGTGCCCCTCGCCACCCACCGCCTGCTCGCCGAGCACCCGGAACTGTCCGGGAAGCTGGCGCTGCAGATCGGCTTCGGCGCCGGCCTCGTCTACGGGGCGCAGGTCGTCGTCCTCCCCTGACCGCCGCCGGCACGCGGACCGGGCCCCCGGGGTCCTGCTCACGTGTCGGTGCCGCCGCGGGGCCCTGCGAGTCGTCGTAGGGTTGAACCGCACACCCGATGTCCCCCGGTCCGGGCCCACGGCCCGACCGGGACAGATGCACCCGGCACCTGCCCGGGGCGCACGTCACCACCGGCTGCTCCGGCAGCCGCAGAGAAAGGAAGCCACCATGGCGAGCAAAGAGGAAATCCTGACCGGCCTGGCCGAGATCGTCAACGAGGAGACCGGCCTCGAGACCGAGGCCGTCCAGCTGGACAAGTCCTTCACCGAGGACCTCGACATCGACTCCATCTCGATGATGACCATCGTGGTCAACGCCGAGGAGAAGTTCGACGTGACCATCCCCGACGAAGAGGTCAAGAACCTCAAGACCGTCGAGGACGCCGTCAACTTCATCGACAACGCCCAGGCCTGATCCGGCCGGTCGGTGCGGGGCGCGGCGGACCGCAGGATCCGCCGCGCCGCACCGACCCGCGACCGGGCGGGCCGCCCGCCGCATCACCCCAGGACACGAGGAAGTGCAGTCATGACCCGCAAAGTAGTCGTCACCGGTCTCGGTGCCACCACCCCGATCGGTGGCACCGTCCCCGAGCTGTGGCGCAGCGCCACCACGGGCGTCTCCGGTGTCAGAGCCATCGAGCACGACTGGGTGGACACCTACGATCTGGGCGTGCGGATCGCCGCGCCCGTCTCGACCCCCGCCAGCGAGGTGCTCTCCCGGGTCGAGGCCAAGCGTCTGGACCCCTCCGGGCAGCTGTCCGTCATCGCCGCCCGCGAGGCGTGGACCGACGCCGGCTTCTCCGGCAACAACGCAGAGACCTCCGAGGAGGTCGACCCGGACCGCTTCGCCGTGGCCTTCGGCACCGGCATCGGCGGGGTCTGGACCCTGCTGGACGCCTACGACACCCTCCAGAAGCGCGGCGCCCGGCGCGTCATGCCCCTCACCGTCCCCATGCTGATGCCCAACGGCAACGCGGCGGCCGTGGGCATGGACCTCAAGGCCCGGGCCGCGTCCATCACGCCCGTCTCCGCGTGCGCCTCCGGCACGGAGGCCTTCTACCAGGGCATGAACCTCATCCGCTCCGGCAAGGCGGACCTCGTGGTGGTGGGCGGCGCCGAGTCCGCGATCCACCCCGTGACCATCGCGGCGTTCGCCTCCATGCAGGCGCTGTCGAAGCGCAACGACGAGCCGGAGCGCGCCTCCCGCCCCTACGACACGGCCCGCGACGGGTTCGTGATGGGCGAGGGCGCCGGCGCCGTGGTCCTCGAGTCGGAGGAGCACGCCCGCGCCCGCGGCGCACGGATCTACGCCGAGCTCGCCGGCGCCGGCCTCACCTCGGACGCCTACCACATCACCGCGCCCGACGAGGAGGGCCGCGGGGCGGCCCGCGCCCTCGCGGAGGCCATGGAGACCGGGGAGTTCGGTCCGGCCGACGTCAAGCACGTCAACGCCCACGCGACGTCCACGCCCAAGGGCGACGCCCCCGAGGCCGGCGCCCTGCGCCGGGCGTTCGGCTCGGCGGTGGACGACATGTGCGTCTCGGCGACCAAGTCGATGACGGGCCACATCCTGGGCGGCTCGGGCGCCGTCGAGGCCGTGCTCACCGTGCTCGCCGTCCACCACCGCACCGCGCCTTGCACCATCAACCTGGAGAACCAGGACCCGGAGATCGACCTCGACGTCGTCACCGACGCCCGCGACCTTCCCTCCGGGGACTTCGTGGCCGTGTCCAACTCCTTCGGCTTCGGCGGCCACAACGCGGTCGCCGCGTTCCGCACCGTCTGAGCGCACGCCCGCCGCGCCCGCACCGTCGGGCGCAGACCGTTCGGACGCACGCAAGAGGGCCGTCCCGCTGATCGCGGGACGGCCCTCTTGCGCGCTGCGGGCCCCGTGCCCCCGGAGGCGGGGAGGGGCCGCGGGGGCTCAGCCGACGCGGTGCAGCCAGCGCACCGGGGCGCCCTCCGCGGCGTGCCGGAAGGGCTCGAGCTCCTCGTCCCAGGCCTCCCCCAGGGCGAGGGAGAGCTCGTTGATGACGAGCAGCGGGTTGCCGGCCGCCGTCTCGTAGGCGTAGCGGATCCGGTCCTCGGAGACCATGATGTTGCCGGCGGCGTCCGTGGTCGCGTGGAAGATCCCGAGGTCGGGGGTGAAGGACCAGCGGGCGCCGTCGTGGCCGCGGCACGGGTTCTCGGTGACCTCGAACCGGAGGCGGCCCATCGTGCGCAGCGCCGAGGCGAGGAGGGCGCCGGTCCCCGCGGGTCCGGACCACTCCAGCTCGGCGCGCACGGAACCGGGCTCGGCGTTCTGCTGGGTCCACTCGAGCTCGGTGCGCTGGCGCGCGACCGACTCCAGCGCCCACTGGATGTGCGGGCACAGCGCTCGCGGAGCCGAGTGCACGTAGAGCACTCCGCGCGTGGTGGGTGCAGACATGACCTGTTCCTCCGTCGTGTAGGTACGTCTTCCCCAACGCCCTGCACGGAAGCGGTCCCACCCGTCGGGCCGCGGCGAGCGTGCCGCGACCGGACGATGCTGTTGTCCGGGCTCGCGTCCCGCCGCGGGGATTCGAGGCCCGCGCGGCGTCCGGTCGCCCGGGTGCCGCACCCGTCGTTCCGGCCGGCTCCGAGCGTGTTGCCGTGTCCGGGACGTCGAGTACAATACGCCACTCATTCAACTGCAAACATTCCACGGGCGTCAACCCGGGACGCCGTGTTGCTCCGCGATCCTCCGCCCCGGCGCACGTCAGGCCCGGGGGTGGGCCTGTCGGTAGACGGTTCCCAGGCGGTCCACGGAGACGTGCGTGTAGATCTGGGTGGTCGCCACGGAGGCGTGCCCCAGCAGCTCCTGCACCGTGCGCAGGTCGGCGCCGCCGTCCACGAGATGCGTGGCCGCCGAGTGGCGCAGGGCGTGCGGCCCCCGGGCGGCGGTGTCGGGGACGGTGCCGAGCTCCCGCTCCACGACGCGCCGGACCTGGCGGGCGTCGATCCGGCCGCCCCGGGAGCCGAGGAACAGCGCCGGCCCGCTGCCCGCCGCGGCCAGCACGGGCCGGCGGGCCAGCCAGAGCTGCAGCGCGTCGTCGGCGGGGCGGCCGAAGGGCACCGTGCGCTGCTTGTCGCCCTTGCCGATCACCGTGAGGACGCGCCGGGAGCGGTCGACGTCGTCGACGTCGGCCCCCGTGAGCTCGCCCACCCGCGCACCGGTGGCGTAGAGCAGCTCGAGGAGGGCGCGGTCCCGGGCGACGAGCGCGCCCTCCGCCCCTGCGGTCCCGGGCTCGGTGGAGCGGGCCGCGAGATCGTCCAGCAGCTCGCGCATCCCGTCGGCGGGGACGACGTCCGGGAGGTGGCGCCGGCGGCGCGGGGCGACGAGCCGCAGGCTGGGGTCGGCGCCCACCAGGCCGGTGCCGGCGGCCCAGCCGAAGAACCCGCGGACCGATGCCGTCCAGCGGGCCATGGACGAGCGTCCCGCCCCCTCGGCGTGCCGGGCGGCCAGCCAGGCCCGGAGCATCTCCAGGTCCACGGCGGCCGGCGCGGCGACCCCGTACCGGGCGTGCAGCCAGGTGAAGAGGGCGCGGAGGTCGCCCGTGTAGGCGTCCACGGTGCGGGGACTGCGCGCCAGCTCGTGCACCAGGTGGTCCGTGTACCGCTCCAGGGCCCGGACCACGGCCGTGGGCAGCGGGGCGGCGTCGGAGGTCATGCGGCGATTCTAGCGGCGGCGCCACCCCTCCCCCGTCCCCTCCGCCAGGCCGCGCTCCTCGAGCCGGCGCAGCCCGCCCAGCACCTCGCGGGCGGACAGGCCGGCGACGCGGGACAGGTGGTCCGGGCGGCTGCGCGCCCTCAGGGGCAGCGCGTCGAGGAGCACGCGGTCCCGGTCCGAGAGCCCGTCGACGACGGAGACCGGGGCGGGGCGGTCGGGCGCCGGCGCCGTCCCGAGGGGCTGGACGAGCTCGAGCACCTCGTCGACGTCCGTGACCAGGACGGCGGTGCCCTCCCGCACCAGCCGATGGCAGCCGGCGGAGGTGCCGGCGTGGACGCTGCCGGGCACCGCGCCCACCGGGCGGCTGAGTCCGTCCGCGTGGTGGGCCGTGTTCTGCGCCCCGGACCGCCACCGGGCCTCGACCACCACCGTGCCGGCGGAGAGGGCGGCGATGATCCGGTTGCGCTGGAGGAAGCGGTAGCGGCTGGGCGTGCACCCGGGGGCGGCCTCGGCCAGCAGCAGCCCGGCGGCCTCGACTCGGTGGAGCAGCTTGTGGTTGCCCGGAGGATAGAGGCGGTCGATCCCGCACGCCATGACCGACACCGTGGGCGGGTGCGCGGTGCCGGTGGCCAGCGCGGCCGAGTGGGCGGCCTGGTCGATGCCGTGGGCACCGCCGGATACCACCGTCCAGCTGCGGGCGGCCAGGGCGCCGGCGATGTCCAGGGCGACCTGCCGGCCGTAGGTCGAGCAGTCCCGGGAGCCGACGACGGCGACGGAGCGGGCGGCGGGGAAGCCGAGGAGCCGCCGGTCGCCGCGGCCCCACAGGCCCACCGGCTGGAACAGGCCCAGGTCGGCCAGCGCCGCCGGCCAATCGGGGTCCTCGGGGATCGCGAACCACGCTCCCGCCCGGGCAGCGATCCCCAGGTCGGCGGAGGGGTCGAGGTCCGCCGCCCGGGGCGCCCAGCGGGCCAGGGCGCGCCGGAGGTCGACCTGCCGGGGACCGTACCCGGCCTCGGCGGCCGCCCGCACGAACACCGGGTGCTCCCCGGCGCCGATGGGGCGCGTCCCCGTGGCGATCTCGAGCGCGGCGACCGGTCCGAGCACCGCCAGCAGCAGCATGGCGGTGGCGTCGGTCGGCTCCACGAGCCGGGACAGCCCGGCGCGGGCCAGCAGCAGCGGGTCGTGGCCGGGGCGTGTGCCGGGCGGGGCGGAGTGCATGGCGGGGCCTTCCTGTCGTGGACGGGACGGGACGGGGCGGATGCGGCGGCGCTCAGGCCGGGACGAGGGAGCGGAAGTACAGCGCGGTGTCGACGTCGTCGAGCACCGGGACGCCCCGGCCCTCCAGGTCGGCCAGCGTCCAGGCGACCCGGAGCACCCGCTGGTGCCCTCGGGCGGTCAGCGAGCCTCGGTCCATGGCCCGCTCCAGCGGGGCGGTGACCGGGCGCGGGGGACGCAGGGCGCCGTGCAGGAGGCTGCCCCCGAGCTCGGCGTTCGTGCGCAGCCCGAGGCCGCGCAGACGCTCCGCCTGGGCCGCCCGCGCCCGGGCCACGCGCACGGCGACCTCCGCCGTGCTCTCCCCCTGCTCCGCCCCGGCGGCGAGCTCGCCGTAGGAGACCTTCGGCACCGCGATCTGCAGGTCCACCCGGTCCAGCAGCGGACCGCTCAGCTTGCCGAAGTAGCTGCGGCGCATCCGTGGGGTGCACGTGCAGTCGGCGCCGCGGCCCCCGGCCTGCCCGCACGGGCAGGGGTTCGCCGCGAGCACCAGCTGGAAGCGGGCCGGATAGACCGCCGAGGCCGTGGACCGGTCGATCACGACCCGGCCGTTCTCGAGGGGCTGGCGAAGCGCGTCGACGACCCCGCGGTCGAACTCGGGGGCCTCGTCGAGGAACAGGACACCGCGGTGCGCCCGGGAGGCGGCACCGGGGCGCGGGATCCCGGACCCGCCCCCGAACAGGGCGGCCGCCGAGGCGGTGTGGTGCGGCGCCTCGAACGGAGGGCGCCGGATCAGGGCCGTGCACCGCCCGGCGGCCCCGTTGAGCGAGTGGACGGCCGTCACCTCCATGGCGGCGTCGTCCTCGAGATCCGGCAGCAGGCCCGGGAGCCGCTCGGCGAGCATCGTCTTGCCGGATCCGGGCGGGCCCACCATGAGCAGGTGGTGCCCGCCGGCGGCGGCGATCTCCAGGGCCAGGCGCCCGTCGGCCTGCCCGGCGACGTCGGCGAGATCCGGTGCGGCGCGGCGTGCGGGGTGGGTCCCCACGCTGTCCGTCCCGGACCCGCCCGGCGCCGCCCCGCCCGGGACGGACCCGGCAGATGCCGGCCGGCACAGATCGGCGGGATCGGCCCCGGCGCCGGCGAGCACGTCGGCGAGGCAGCTGAAGCCCTCCACCCGTGCGCCGGGGACCAGCCCCGCCTCCGCCGCGTTGGCCGCCGGAACGACGATCCGCTCGTGCCCGGCGCGCACGGCGGCCATGACCGCCGGCAGGATGCCGCGCACCGGCCGCAGCGCCCCGTCCAGGCCCAGTTCGGCCAGGAAGACGGTCCGTCCGGTCGCAGGTACGTCACCGGCGGCCTGCAGGGCGCTCATCACGATGGCGAGGTCGAAGAGGGATCCCCGCTTGGGCAGCGTCGCGGGGGTCAGATTGACCGTGAGCTTGCGCGGGCTCAGGGGCATCCCGCTGTTGCGCGCCGCCGCCCGCAGCCGTTCCCTCGCCTCGTTGAGCGCGGCGTCCGGCAGCCCCACGATGGAGAAGGCGGGCAGGGTCTGCCCGATGTCCGCCTCGACCTCCACCATCGACCCGTCGAGCCCGACCAGGGCCACCGCCCAGGTGCGTGCGAAGCCCATCAGCGCACCCCGGTGGCGGGCGCGACGGGATCCCGGGGGCGGCGGCGCCCGGGGACGGGGAACGGAAGGGAACGACGACGGTGCATGGGAACCTCCTGGTTCCCAGACTGCGCCGTGCCGGCGGAGCGCGGCGGTGCCGCCCGCCCGACGGTGGAGAAGTCCGCCGGCTCAGGCCAGTTCGGCCCCGCTGGGGAGCGAGGGTGACGGCCCGGGCGTCGCGGCCGGCGACGGAGCGCCCGTGGAGGCCGTGGGGGTGGGTGTCGCCGTGGGGGACGGAGCGGGCGACGGAGTGGTGGTCGAGGTCGACGGCGCGGGCGTCGGCGTGGACTCCGGGCGCGGGGGCCAGTTCCAGCGCCTGGAGGTGCTCGGCGAGGGCGAGGCCGAGGCGCCGGCGGTGGCCCCCGGGGTGGCGACCTCGCCCCTGTCGGGGTTCTCGGCGGGAGGCATGGTCTCCTCCGGCGGTGGCGTGACCGGGGGAACGGGCGTCGGCGTGGGCTCCGGCGTCGGCTCCACGGGAGGGACGACGGGAGGGATCACCGGGTCCACCGGCTGCTGGGGGTTCGCCGGTTCCACCGGCGGCTGCGGCGCCGCCGGCTCGGGCTCGGGGGCCGGTGCGGGTTCGGCAGGCACCGGCGCGGCAGGCACGCGAGGCGGCTGCGCGGCGGGACGGGCGGGTTCCGGTGCCGCCGGTGCCGGCGCCGGCTCCGCCTCGATCCGCTCCCGGGGCGCCGGCTTCGGCACCCCGGCCCGGTACTGGCGCTGCTCGGGCCCGTGCCCGACCGGGGCGGGGTCCTGTGACCGGTCGTTGGGGTACGGGGACAGCTCGATGTCGTCGAAGGTCTTCGGCAGCTTCTCGAAGTCGCCGACCATGAGCTCCCGGCCCGTGGCGCCGACCGGGACGGCACCGGTGTACTGGGCGATCAGCTCGTGCGTGCGGGCGTCGAGCCGGGCGCCCTCCTGCGGGTCGAGGGGGGAGCCGTCGGCGCCCCAGAAGCCGCCCTCCCCGGACCGGTTGGGGTCCCAGTCGGAGAGGACCTCGGCGACCGGTTCGAACGGGAACTGCCCGCCCTCGTGGCTGATCACCTTGAGGTCGTCGATCTGGACGGTGCGGGTGCCCTCGGTGTTGTCGATGTGCAGCTCCACGTAGACCACCGGCTCCACGTTCAGGTCCCGCCGCAGCTGCTCGACGTCGTCGTCGGGGGCCGGCACGGTGGGCAGGTCGAAGGTGATGACCGCGCCCTCGTCGGTGGTGAGGGCGTACGGGCCCGGGCTGAGACCGCTGGGCGCGGTGGTCACGGTGCCCGGCTGCGCGATCGCGTCGGGCTCCGGGGCCTTCAGCACGCCGCACCCGGTGGCGGTCAGCGCGACAGCCGCCGCGAGAGCCGCAGCGCGTCGTGGAGCGGCGAGCGGTCCCGCAGCGACCACAGCACACCTCCGTCGTTACTCCCGGTCATCGACGGTTCAACATTGGCACGTCGCACGAGGCATGTCACGCGGGCCCGGGCGCGCCGCGTCTCATTGGATCTGCCGCAGGACCTCGATCTCCGGTCCTCCGCCGTGTGCGAAAGTAATTGCAACGGCATCGACCCTGACCACCCGGGGGTCGCGGTCGTGGGCCCGCGCCCAGGCGGCCGCCAGGCGGTGCAGACGGACGATCTTCTGCCGCGTAATGGACTCGAACGGATGCCCGTACCGCAGGCTCGAGCGGGTCTTCACCTCGACGACGACCACCCAGCCCTCGTGCTCCGCGACGAGGTCGGCCTCCCCCCGCAGTCCGTCCCGGGAGGGCCGTGCGCGCCAGTTGCGCTCCAGGACGCGGTACCCCCGCGCCTCGAGGTGGGCGGCCGCCAGCAGCTCGCCGCGCGCGCCCAGTCCCTCGGACACGGGACACCTCCCTGCTCGGCGGCGCCGTCCCGGCGGCGGCCGGTCGGGTGCCCTCATCGTGCGCCCCGCCGGTCCCCCGCCGAGTGGCCCCAGGGGCCGTGTGCAGGGCGGATCAGGAGGTCGCGGGCCCCTCCGGCACGGGCCCGGCGGCGCCCGGCACCGCGAAGGGGTCCGCGTGGGCGAGCTCCTCCACGTTGACGTCCTTGAAGCTCATGACGTGCACGTGCTTCACGAAGCGGGCGGAGCGGTAGACGTCCCACACCCACGCGTCCTTGAGCTCCACGTCGAAGTACAGCCCGTTCTTCGTCTCGACCGGCTCGACCCGGACCGAGTTGGCCAGATAGAAGCGGCGGTCCGTCTCCACCACGAACTGGAACAGCCCGGCGACGTCCCGGTACTCGCGGTACAGCTGCAGCTCGAGGTCCGTCTCGAAGTTCTCGAGTTCTTCGGCGCTCATGTCGTCCCGTCTCCGATCGTGCTCGGCGCGGCCGCGGGCGGCGCCTGCGTGAGCCGCCAGCTGAGCCGGTGGTGCGGCGTGGTCCCGTGCTCCTCGAGGGCGCGGCGGTGCCGGACGGCGCCGTAGCCCTTGTTGCTGTCCCAACCGTACTGCGGCCAGCCCACGGAGAGCTCGCCCATGACCCGGTCCCGCTCGACCTTCGCGAGCACGCTGGCGGCGGCGACGGATGCGCACGTCAGGTCGGCCTTGACGCGGGTCACGACCTGTCCTTCCCACCCGTGCACCGGGAGGTCGTCCGCCGCGGGCGGGGGGTCGCCGAAGAGCGTCCCGGCGCCGGGCTCCGAGAGCCAGTCGTGCGCGCCGTCGAGGAGCACGACGTCGGGCGGCGTCCCCCGCCGCGCCGCGGCCGCGATCGCCCGGTGTCCGGCCAGGCGCAGCGCGGCCGTCAGCCCGAGTCCGTCGATCTCCTGCGGCGAGGCGTGGCCGACGCCGGCGGCCGCGCACCAGGCGAGGATGCGGGGGACGAGCGCCTCTCGCCGTGCAGGGGTGAGCAGCTTGCTGTCCCGCAGCCCGGGGACCCCGCGCCCGGTCCCGGGTCGCAGGACGACCAGCCCGGCGGTGACGGGTCCGGCGAGGGCCCCGCGGCCCACCTCGTCCATCCCGCCGACGAGGCGCCCGTCCGGCTCCTGCAGGGACCGCTCGACGACGAGCCCCGGGGCCCCGCCCCGGGGCGGCGCCGCGCGCCGGCCCGGCCGGGGCTCAGGAGCCACCGGCGGACCGGTCGGCGACGTCGGCGAAGACCTCGTCCGGGTTCTGCAGCAGCTGGAACCGGTCCAGCGGCCAGGCGATGACGAACGCGGTCCCGACGACGTCGTCGTGGCTGATGAACGCGCCGTTGTCCGCGATCTCGGCCAGGTGCACCCGGGCGTCGGCGGACGCGTCCCGGTGGTCGCCCAGCACGAAGTAGTGGTTCTCGGGGACCTCGACCTCGAACTCGAGCTCCGAGGGCGCGGACCCGGGGTGGAGGTAAGCGTCCTGCTCCTCGAGGGCCTCCCCGTTGACGGTGACCCGCCCCGAGGCGTCGCAGCACGCCACGGTGTCGCCCCCGACCCCGATGACGCGCTTGATGAGGTGCTGGTCGGTGCGATCGGGCAGCACGCCGACGAAGGCCAGGGCGTCGTAGACGGCGTCGGTCGGCCCGCCCCCGCTGTCGGGCTGGGCCGGCAGCCAGCCCTTGGCGTCCTCGAAGACCACGATGTCCCCGCGCTCGAGCGGGCCGAAGGTGGGCTCGAGCACGTTGACGAAGATGCGGTCGTTGAGCTGGAGGGTGTTCTCCATCGAGCCGGAGGGGATGTAGAACCCCCGCACCAGCAGGGTCTTCACGACGAAGGCGATGAGCACGGCCCAGACCAGCACGAGGAGGATCTCCCGCGCCGAGCCCCAGAAGGTGTCGGGGCGCTTCTTGCGGGAGCGCCGGTCGGAGGACCGCCGCCCCGCGCGGCGCGACGACGCCTGGTCCTGCCCGTCCTCGGCGCCGTCGAGGGGTGCGGTGGCGCGCTCCGCGTCGGCGGTGGGCGCTGCCGGGACGGGAACGGCGGCGTCACCGGGGACGCCGTGGTTCTCCTGGGGCACGCCGTCGCCGGCGGGCTGGGTCCTGTCGGCCACTGCTCTCGTCCTTCCTGGGCGGACGCCTGTGGGCGTCCGGATCCGGATCCGTGCGGATCGCGTCAGAGCTGCCCGGCCCGATCCCGGGGCCACAGAACAGCAATGGGTTCTCCGATGACCTTATCCGCTCGGACCAGTCCGCCACCGGGCGCGCCGAGCAGGCTGCGCGAGTCCACCGACACCGACCGGTGGTCGCCCATCAGCCAGAGCCTGCCCTCCGGGACCACCGCGGTGAACTCGACCTCGCTGGGCCGGTCCCCGTCGAGGACGTAGTCCTCGACGACCTCCTCGCCGTCGATCTGGAGGCGGCCGGAGGGACCGCAGCAGGCGACGGTGTCCCCAGGGGTGCCGACGACCCGCTTGAGGTACACGCTGTCCGAGCCGGTGAGCCCGCTCCACCGGCCGAGGGTCTGCAGGACCTGCGCGGGCCACGGGTCGTCGCTGTGCAGCGGGGCGAAGCTGCCCCGCCCGTCGAAGACCACGAGGTCGCCCCGTTCGAGAGCGCCCTCGTCGACGAGCTTGCCCACGAGCACCCGGTCTCCCGGTTCGACCGTGGGCTGCATCGAGTCCGACCCGATCCAGTAGACGTCCAGCACGAAGGCGCGCAGCAGGCCGGTGACCAGCACGGCCGCCAGGAGGGCGAGGACGACGGAACGCCAGCCCCGAGCACGGGGCTGGCGTTCTCGCCGAACGGCGTGGGATCCGGTGGCGCGGGGGTCCCGTGCGCGGGTTCCGGTGGACACCGAAGCGCGCGCTGTCCTACTTGCCGGACTTGCCGGACTTGACGGCCTTGCCGGACTTCGAGGACTTGGCCGTGGTGTTGTCGCGCTTCTCGCGGATGCGGGCGGCCTTGCCGTGGCGGTCGCGCATGTAGTAGAGCTTCGCGCGGCGGACGTCACCGCGGGTGACGACCTCGATCTTCTCGATGACCGGGGAGTGCACCGGGAAGGTGCGCTCCACGCCCACGCCGAAGGAGACCTTGCGGACGGTGAAGGTCTCGTGCACGCCGGCGCCCTGGCGGCCGAGGACGAAGCCCTTGAAGACCTGGACGCGGGAGCGGCTGCCCTCGACGATGTTGACGTGCACGTTGAGGGTGTCGCCCGGACGGAAGTCGGGGACGTCGCTGCGCAGCGACTTGGCGTCGAGCTGGTCGAGAATGTTCATGGTGACTCTCCTGGTGAACGCCGCAGGTCGCTCACGTGGGTCGGCACGGATCCGTGGTGGCGGGGCGGTGCCCGGTCCGGGTGCGGGATCCGCAAGACGTGGTGACGGGAGCCCTGTTCGGGGTCCCGGGTGTCCGGCTGTTGGTCGCTCATCCCCCTGCGGCAGGGGCGTGCCCAGCAGACACACAGCTGAACATTATGCCACAGGTTCCCGGGAGGCGCCGTCCCCGGCGCGCACCACGTGTCCGCCCGAGACGACCCACCCGGCCTCGGCCAGGACGGCGCGGTCCGCGCGGTCCAGGCCGGCGGGGTCGAGGGACGCGACGAGGTCGGGGCGGCGGGCGGCGGTGCGCTGCAGCTGGCGGTCCCGCCGCCAGCGGGCGATCCGGCCGTGGTGGCCGGAGAGCAGGACCTCGGGGACCGGCCGGTCCCGCCACAGCGCGGGCTTGGTGTAGACGGGGTACTCGAGCAGGCCGTCGGCGTGGGACTCCTCCACGAGGGACTCGGGGTTGCCGACCACGCCGGGCACGAGGCGCCCGATCGCCTCGACCATGGCCAGCACGGCGACCTCCCCGCCGTTGAGGACGTAGTCGCCGAGGCTCATGGGGCGGACCTCGAAGTGCTCGCGGGACCAGTCCACCACGCGTTCGTCGATGCCCTCGTAGCGCCCGCACGCGAAGACGAGGTGCTCCCGCAGGGCCAGCTCGCGGGCGGTGGCCTGGGTGAAGACCTCACCGGCCGGGGAGGGCACGACCAGCACCGGCCGCTCCCCCGCCGGCGCGGGTCCGCCGCCGAGGACGGCGCCGAGCGCCGCGGCCCACGGCTCCGGCTTCATCACCATGCCGGCCCCGCCGCCGTAGGGGGTGTCGTCCACGGTGCGGTGCCGGTCGGTCGTGAACTCGCGCAGGTCCGTCACGGTCAGTTCGAGGAGGCCCTGCTGCCGGGCCTTGCCGATCAGGGAGAGGTCCAGGGCGGAGAGGTACTCGGGGAAGATGCTGACGACGTCGATGCGCATCAGCGCCCGCCCTCCGGCGCCCCGTCCGCGGGGTCCCCGGTGCCGGGGTTCCCGTCGCCGGGGTTCACGGCGTCGCCGTTCCCGTCGTCGTCGTTCCCGTCGTCGTCGTTCTCCTCGTCGGGCTTCCCGTCGTCGAGGCCGAGCTCGAGCAGCCCCGGCGGAGGGGTCACCACGACGAAGCCCCCCTCGGGGTCGACGACCGGGACGATCTCCTCGACGAAGGGGAGCACGGCCTCGCGCCGCCCCTCGTCGAGCTCGATCTCCAGCAGGTCCTGGACTGGCAGGGTGCGCAGCCCGGTGACCACGCCGATCCGCGGGCCCGACCCGTCCTCGGGGCCGGTGCGCACCTCGAGGTCGACCAGCTCGTGCTCGTACCACTCGTCGGACTCGGGGTCCTCCTCCAGCGCCTCGGCGTAGAGGCGGGCCCCGCGCAGGGTCTCGGCCCCGTTGCGGTCGGGGACCTCCTCGAGGGCCACCACGAGGACGGCCTTGTTCCAGCGCGACCCGCGCACGGTGACCACGCCCTCGGGGGCGAGAGGGACGGACGGCTCGAGCAGCAGCCGGGCGCCGGGGGCGAAGCGCTCCTCCGGGGCGTCGGTGAACAGCTGGACGGTGACCTCCCCCCGGATGCCGTGGGGCTTGCCGACGCGGGCGACCTGGACCTTCATGGATCTCCTGGGGGTCGGCGGCCGGGTGGCCGCGGGGAGGGGTGCGGTGACGGGGAAAAGCCGACGGTCCCCGCATCCGGTGCGGATGCGGGGACCGTGCGCGCGGCGGGACCGAACGCCGGGGCGTCCGGTGCGCGCCTCAGCGGGTGCGGTCGGTGTCGACGACGTCGATCCGGACCGGGCCGTCCTCGGCGAGTGCGCCCACGACGGTGCGCAGCGCCTTGGCCGTGCGGCCCTGGCGGCCGATGACCCGCCCGAGGTCGTCCGGGTGCACCCGGACCTCGAGGGTCTCCGACCGGCGCCCGCTCTTGACACGGACGTCGACGTCATCGGGGCTGTCCACGATCCCGCGGACCAGGTGCTCCAACGCGTCGGCGAGCATGACTACTCGGCCTTCTCGGCGTCAGCCGCGGGGGCGTCGTCGGACTCGGCACCGGGGGCGGCCGGCTCGGCCTTCTCGCCCTTGGGGGTGATCGCCTCGGGGACGATCACGGAGCCCTTGTCGGGGGCGACGAACTCGGCCTTGGGCTCGCGCGTCCGGAGGGTGCCCTCGGCGCCCTCCTCGCCCTTGAACCGCTGCCAGTCGCCGGTCACCTTCAGGATGGCGGCGACGGCCTCGGACGGCTGGGCGCCGACGCCGAGCCAGTACTGGGCCCGGTCCGAGACGACCTCGATGTAGGAGGGGTGCTCGGTCGGGTGGTACTTGCCGATCTCCTCGATGACGCGGCCGTCGCGCTTCTTGCGGGAGTCGACGACGACGACGCGGTAACGGGGATCGCGCATCTTGCCCATGCGCTTGAGACGGATCTTAACAGCCACTGGTGTGGACTCTCCTGGTTCTTGGATGAGGTGAACGCCCTGGTCTCGCTCCCGTGGGGCGGGCCGGTCACAGGGGTTCTGTGGACACGAGAAACGTGCGGCGAGAGGGACCGCACGCATCGAGTACCCGTCCAGTATGCCAGACGCCGTCAAGTCCGGCGTCCGGCGGCGCGCTGCCCGCTCACTGCTCGAGGCGCGCGGCCTCCCGCCACGTGAGGGAGCGTCCGCCCTGGAACACGGCGCGCTGGTAGATCCGCTCCCCGAGGCGCAGCAGCACCCAGGCCGCGGCGAGGGCCAGCGCGAGGGACAGCACGGGCTGCCACCAGGCCACGCCGCCGTCCAGCATCCGGATGGGCATCGCCACCGAGGAGACGACCGGGACGAAGGACGCGGCCGTGAGCCACGCGCCCTCGGCGTAGAGGCCCACGAAGAGGGCTCCGACGAGCACCGTCATGATCGGCCCGGTGCTCGTCTGGAGGTCCTCGGAGCGGGAGGCCAGGGAGCCGAGGACCGCCCAGACGGAGGCCTGCGCGGCGAAGCCCGCCACGAAGAAGGCCACGAACCAGCCGGACGCGGCGAGGATCCAGCCGACGTCCGCGGCGGCGCCCGTGACGTTGACGCCGACGAGGCCGACCGCGGCGTAGAGCCCGATCTGGCCGAACGCGAGCAGGGAGTTGCCGAGCACCTTGCCGTAGAGCAGCTGCCGGACGGGGACGGCGGTGGCCAGGATCTCCACGACCCGGTTCTGCTTCTCCTCGAGCACGGAGTTGGCGATGGCCATGCCGAAGAGGATGGCGGCCAGGTAGAACAGGAACGCGAAGACGAAGCCCACCACGAGCCGTGCGGGGCCGCGGTCCTGTCCGCCGGACAGCAGCTCGGTGCGCACCTCGGCACCCGCGGTCAGCTCCTCGGCGGTCGTCCCGGCGGCCCGGGCGCCGGCCGCCAGCGTCTCCGCGGCCACCGCGTCCTCGAGGACCCGCGCGAGGGCGGGGTCGACGTCGTCCTGGCCGACCACCGTCCACCCGTCGAGGTCCCGCAGCAGGGCGGCGTCGGCGGTCCCGTCGGCCACCGCCTCGCGGGCCGCGTCCGGGGAGTGGGCGGAGTGCACGGTGAGGGTGTCCTCGCCGCGCTCGGCCAGCTCCTGCGCGGCCCGCGCCGCGACGGGCGCCGCGTCGGGCGCCGCGGTCGCCAGGACGTGGTCGGCAGCCCGGCCTCCGAACAGGGCGGAGGCGGCGATCGAGGCGGCCACGAGGAGCACCGTGACTACCGTGGAGAGCAGGAAGGACCGGTCCCGCAGTTTGACGGAGATCTCGCGGGACGTGACGATCCACCAGGGACGGGCTGCGGGCGGGCGGGCGCTCATCGGGTGACCTCCCGGTAGACGTCGGACAGGGAGGGCACGATCTCGGCGAACTCCAGGAGCCCGCGGGGCACGGCGGTCTCGAGGACGCGGCGGCGGGCGGCGGCGTCCGCGAGCTCGAGCACCGCGGCGGGTCCGTCGACGTCGACGACGCGCAGGCCCGGCAGGTCCCGCACCCAGCCGGCGTCCTGCTCGCAGCGCAGCCGGTGCCGGCGGGGACCGGTGCGGCGCAGGTCCTCGGCCGTGCCGGAGGCCAGGACCCGGCCGCCGGAGAGGACGACCAGGGAGTCGCAGAGCCGGTCGACGAGATCGAGCTGGTGGCTCGAGAAGAGCACGGGCACGCCCTGGGCCGTGTGCTCGCGCAACAGCTCGACCATGGAGTCCACCGCCACGGGGTCCAGGCCGGAGAACGGCTCGTCCAGCACCAGGGCGGCGGGCCCGTGCAGGAGCGCGGCGGCGACCTGCACCCGCTGCTGGTTGCCGAGGGAGAGGGACTCCAGCCTGTCCTTCCCGCGCTCGGCCAGGCCGAAGCGCTCCAGCAGCCGCCCGGCCTCCGCGAGGGCGTCCCGGCGGTCCATGCCGTGGAGCCGGCCGAGGTAGCCGAGCTGGTCGAGCACCGGCTGCTTGGGGTAGAGCCCCCGCTCCTCGGGCATGTACCCGAAGCGGGCCCGGTCCGCCGCGGTGGCGGGACGGCCGTCCCACAGGACCTCGCCGGCGGAGACGCGCAGCACGCCCATCAGCATCCGCATGGTCGTGGTCTTGCCCGCGCCGTTGGCGCCGACGAAGCCGGTCATCCGGCCGGGCTCGACCCGGAAGGAGACGTCCTCGACCACGGTGCGGCCCCCGAAGGACCGGCTCAGGCCGCGCGCCTCCAGGACGTGCCCCTCGGGGCGGCTCCGGAAGCGGGTCGTGGTCGCGGCGGGGGTGGTGCTGGTGCTCATGGGCCCGGGTCCTCTCGGGGTGCGTCCTCCCGGTGGGTGCCGGGCGGCTCGTGGTCAGCCTACGAACGCGGGGGCCCCGGCGGATCCCCACCCGGGCGGAGTGCGGATGCCCCGGGGAGCGGGTCGCGGCCGGCGGCCTCCGTCCCGGGGCGGAGCCCGCTCAGCCGACGAGGCCTGCCCGGTGGGCGAAGACGACGGCCTGCACCCGGTCCCGGGAGCCCGTCTTGGCCAGGATGTTGGACACGTGCGTCTTGACGGTGGCGGGCCCGAGGAACAGCCGCTGGGCGATCTCCGCGTTGGACAGCCCGTCCGAGACCAGCAGCAGCACCTCGTGCTCCCGCTCGGTGAGGGACTCGACGACCCGGCGCCGGGCGGGGTCGGACGGCAGGGGGTCGGCCGGCGCGGGAGCGGCCTCGGGGGCGGGTGCCGGGGCGTCCGCGGTCAGGGCCCGGATGACGCGCAGCGTGGCCTCGGGGGCGAGCAGTGCGTGGCCGCCGGCCACGGCGCGCACGGCCTCCACGAGGTCGTCCGGGTCGGCGTTCTTCAGCAGGAACCCGCTGGCCCCGGCGGCGAGCGCGTCGAAGAGGTAGTCCTCGCGGTCGAACGTGGTGACGATCACGACCTTCGCGCACCCGGTCCCGACGATCCGGCGGGTGGCCTCGATGCCGTCCATGACCGGCATCTGCACGTCGAGCAGCGCCACGTCCACGGCCCCGTCGCGGGCGGCGGCGACGGCCTGCGCGCCGTCGGAGGCCTGGGCCACGACCTCGATGTCGTCCTCCACGGACAGGACCATGGCGAAGCCGGAGCGCACGAGGGCGTGGTCGTCGGCGAGCAGGACACGGATCATGCCTCCGATCCTCGCAGAATCCCGTCCGGGGCGCCGGAGGCGGCGCCGGCGGCCGCGTCCGGGGCGTCCTCCCCGGTGCCGCCGGGGGGCAGGGGGCAGCGGGTGCGGACCCGCCAGCCGGGCCGGCCGGAGCGCGGCCCGATCTCCGCCTCGCCGCCGTGCAGGCGGACGCGCTCGCGCAGCCCCTGGAGGCCGAACCCGGTGCCGGCGGTGCCGCGGCGGGGCGAGCCGTCGTCGAGGACCTCGAGCTCGAACCACGGCTGCCCCTCCGGGCCGCGGCCGGTGCGCAGGGTGACGGACGCGGTGGCGGCCGTGGAGTGGCGGATCACGTTGGACAGGGACTCCTGGGCGCACCGGAAGACGGACAGGCCGAGGGCCGGCGGGATCCTGTCCAGGTCACCGGGGACGGCCTCGACGGTGCGGACGTCCACCGCGAGCCCGTTGTCCGCGTGCCGGCGGGCGAGGGCGGCGATGTCGGCGAGGCCGGGGTCCGGCCGGCGCGCGGCGTCGGGGGCGCCTCCGCCGGGGCCCGGGGCGCCCTCCTCGCCCTCGGCGCGGAGCACGCCGAGCAGCTGGCGCATCTCTCCCACGGCGGTCCGGCTGGACGTCTCGATCGTGCGCAGGGCGGTCGTGGCGGCGGCGGGGTCACGGTCCAGGACCTTGCGCGCGGCCCCCGCCTGGATGCCGATGACGGACACGTGGTGGGCGACGACGTCGTGCAGCTCCCTGGCGATGCGCAGCCGTTCGTCGACGACGGCGCGGCGGGCGATCTCGGCGGACTGCTCCCGGATCCGCTGCGCCTGGGCCGCGAGGCGGTGCTGCTGCAGCGCGGCCCGCCAGGACGCGCGTCCGGCCAGCACCGCCCCGCCGAAGTACACGGCGTTCACGATCAGGGTGTACACCGCGTAGGACGGCAGCTGGGGCAGCGGCCCGTCGACCTCGCCCAGACCGGAGAGGAAGTCCGCGTAGGCGTTGGTGATGGTGAAGGCGCCGAGCAGCCACAGCCCCATGGTGCCCACGACCACCGACATGGCGACCCACAGGGCCTGGCGGTCGCGCGACCAGGCGACGGCGGCGTACAGGGCCGCGAAGTAGGCGCCCTGGAAGGGCAGCGTCATGGCGGCCGTGGGGCTCGCGTAGGTCAGGCCCAGGAACAGGGCGGAGGACGCGACCACGACCGGCAGCGGGTAGCGACGGCGCACGGCGAGCGGCACCACGATGAGCACGGTGCTGAGGTAGAAGCGCCAGGGCTCGTCCCCCTCGGCGAGTCCCGCGTAGCTGTGCAGCAGCACGGAGGCGAGGAGGGTGACGAGCAGGAAGCCCAGGGCGGCCAGCACGTCGTTGCGCCGCTGGGCCGCCGTGGGCGCGGGCCGGGACCAGAACGGGTCCTCGGGGTCGTTCAGCCAGGCGGTGACGCGCACCGCGAGCGGAGCGCGCCGGACGGGGGCCGGATCCGGTCCCGCGTCCGGGTCGGTGTCCGGGTCGGTGGTGGGTCGGGTGTGCACGCCCCCACGGTAGCCCGCGGCGGCGGCGCGGGACTTCCGCCCCGCGGGGGATCCTGCGGGGGCGCTCAGCCGCGGTGCAGGCCGAAGAAGCGGCGCAGGCGTGCTCGCGAGCCGGGGGCTGCGGAGGGCTCGGGGAGCTGGGCGGCGGGCCCGGGGGCCGCGGGCCGCTCCTCGTTCCGCCGGCGGCGCGCGCCGCGCAGGGCGGCGTAGTAGGCGCTCTCCGCGGCGGCGTCCGCGAGCAGCGCCGCGGAGAGGGTGCCGAGCACGCGCGCCCCGGCCCCGCCGCGCCGGGCCGCCCCGGCGAGCCCCACCCCGAGGGCCGTCTCGGTGCCGGCGACGGCCAGCAGCAGCTCCGGGCGGCGGACGAGGGCCCGCTGGTACCGCGCGAACAGCCCGTCGCCGGTGGGCTCGGTGGTCATCCCCCGCAGCAGGGCCGAGCCCACGCCCGTGGGCTCGTAGTGCTCGGCGCCCTCGGCGGCCGTGAGCTCCCGGTGGCCCTCGACGACCTTGGCGGCGAGCACGGGCAGGCCCAGCAGCTGCAGGACGGACTCCAGGACCAGGTCGGTGGACTCCCCCAGCACGTAGTTGCGCAGCCGGTTGGTCTCGGCCGGGTCCAGGTCGAAGACGGAGGCCACGGACTCGATCTGCAGGTCCGAGGTGCCGCCGGAGCACAGCCGGACGAGGTCGCGCTCGAACCGGGCGGCCGGCGTCTGCTCGGCCTCGACGGACACGCCGCCCGCGGGCAGCCAGTCGGGGCCCCACTCGAGGGCGCACACGGCGTCGGCCGCCTCGAGGTCGGTGACGGACGCCGGGTCCTCCCCCGCGAGCAGGACCTCGAAGGAGCGGGTGGCCCCGTCCGAGGACAGCGCCACGGCGGTCTCGGCGAGGCCGGTGCGCACGGCCCAGAAGTCGATCTCGGCGTCGAAGACCACCACGGACCAGCCGTGCCGGGACACGGCGGTGAAGCCGGTGCCGGACAGGGCCGCCAGCACGGGCAGCTCGGGGGCGTCCAGGTGCACGAGCAGCACCCGGCGCAGCCCCGGGTGCTCGGGCTGGAGCTGCTGGCCGGTCATCCGCACGAAGGTCTCGGAGAGCTCGTCGAGGGTGCAGCCGGGCTGCACGGAGCCGTCCTCGGCCCCCTGCGCCAGCCGGCCCTCGGCGTCGGCGAGGAACATCAGCTGCGTGGCCCGGGGGCCCTCGGCGTAGGCGCTGATCAGGCGGTGGTGGGCGATGACCTTGCGCATCCCCTCGCAGGTGGGGCGCGGCCCGGGTCCTTCGGACGCGGTGTCCTCCGTCGCGCACAGCACCGTGGCCGGGACCAGGTCCCACGCGGAGGTGGGGGATGCGATGTCGTCGGCGGGGAGTGAGGTCATGGCGTCCATGCTACGCCGTCGCCGGGGCCGGGCCGGGGGCCCGGGGCGTGCGCCCGGTGGCCCCGGGGCGCTCAGCGGGGCCCGTCGACGAGCTCGGCCGTGGTGCCGTCCTCGAGGGCGGCCAGGCCCGCCCGCAGGCGGCGGGCCAGTCCGGGCCGCAGGTACCGGTCCAGGTCCTCCGGCGCCGTCCAGCGGTGGCTGAGCAGCTCCTCCTCCTGGATCGTGATGGGCGTGTCGGCGCCGATGACGCCGCCGTCGTAGACGAAGGAGACCGAGTCCCCCCACAGGCCCATCGCCACGCCGTGGTGGACGACCAGGAGCCGGCCCTCGGGCAGGTGCAGGCCGACCTCCTCGACGACCTCGCGGAAGCACCCGGTGCGGGGGTCCTCCCCCGCCTCGACGGTGCCTCCGGGCACGGTCCAGTCGGACTTGTAGTTGGGCTCCACGAGGAGCACGCGGCCCTCGGGGTCCCGGATGAGGGCCTCCGCGGCGAGGCGGCGGGTGGGCAGCGAGTCGACGAACTGCTTCAGCTCGGTCTCGGACAGGTAGGAGCTCACGGCGCGATCACTGCCCCAGGAACTTCTCGAAGCCCTTGGGCAGGTTCAGGTCCGCGGGGTCCGGCTGCCCCGGAGCGGCGCCGAACGCCGATCCGGCGGGCGCCTTCTGCTTGCGCTGCTGCTCGAGGGCCGCGTTCTCCTGCGCCCGCTTGGCGGGGTTGCCGGAGCGGGACCCGCCCTTCTTCGCGGAGCCCTTGCCCTTGCCCTTCTTCGGGCCGCCGCCCGCACCGGGCATGCCGGGGATGCCGGCGGGCATGCCGGGCATGCCCTTGCCCTGGGCCAGGCGCTTCATCATCTTCTGCGCCTGGGCGAAGCGCTCCATGAGCTGGTTCACCTCGGAGACGGTGACGCCCGAGCCCTTCGCGATGCGGGCGCGGCGGGAGCCGTTGATGATCTTGGGCGCGACCCGCTCGTGCGGGGTCATGGACCGGACGATGGCCTCGACGCGGTCGATCTCGCGCTCGTCGAAGTTCTCGAGCTGCTCGCGCATGCCGGCGGCGCCCGGCATCATCATGAGCATCTTCTTCATCGACCCCATCTTGCGCAGCTGCTGCATCTGCGCCAGGAAGTCCTCGAAGGTGAAGTCCTCCTGGTCGGTGAACTTCCGGGCCATCTTCTCGGCCTCGTCGCGGTCCCACTGCTTCTCGGCCTGCTCGATCAGCGTGAGGACGTCGCCCATGTCGAGGATGCGGGACGCCATGCGGTCCGGGTGGAACTGCTCGAAGTCGTCGACGTTCTCCCCGGTGGAGGCGAACATGATGGGCTTGCCGGTCACGGAGGCCACGGACAGCGCGGCGCCGCCGCGGGCGTCGCCGTCGAGCTTGGACAGGACCACGCCGGTGAAGTCGACGCCCTCGTTGAAGGCCTGGGCCGTGTTCACGGCGTCCTGGCCGATCATGGCGTCGATGACGAAGAGCACCTCGTCGGGCCGGACGGCGTCGCGGATGTCGCGGGCCTGGTCCATGAGGGCCTCGTCGATGCCGAGGCGGCCGGCGGTGTCCACGATGACCACGTCGTGCAGCCGCGCGCGGGCCTGGGCCACGCCGTCCCGGGCGACCTGCACGGGGTCGCCCGTCGGGTCGTCGAACTCCGAGGTGGTGCCCGGGTGCGGGGCGAAGACCGGCACGCCGGCGCGCTCGCCCACGACCTTGAGCTGGGTGACCGCGTTGGGCCGCTGGAGGTCGGAGGCCACGAGCAGGGGGCGGTGGCCCTGGCCCTTGAGCCACTTGCCGAGCTTGCCGGCCAGGGTGGTCTTGCCGGCGCCCTGGAGGCCGGCGAGCATGATGATCGTGGGCCCGGTCTTGGCCATCCGGATCCGGCGGGTCTGGCCGCCGAGGATGTTCTGCAGCTCCTCGTTGACGATCTTCACGACCTGCTGGCCGGGGTTCAGCGCCTCGGAGACCTCGAGCCCGAGGGCGCGCTCCTTGACCGCGGCGGTGAACTCCCGCACGACCGGCACGGCGACGTCGGCGTCGAGCAGGGCGCGGCGGATCTCCCGCACGGTGGCGTCGACGTCCGCCTCGGTCAGGCGTCCCTTGCCTTTGAGGTTCTTGAAGGTGGCGGTCAACCGGTCGGACAGTGAATTGAACACGGGTCGAAAGCTGCTTTCGTCGAGGGAGGCGGCCGGTGCCCCGCGGTCTGCGCCGCGGGCCGCGGCCCGGCCCGGTGTGGCGGGTCAGTGTCCAAGGTTAGCAACTCCGGGCGGCGCGGGGCCCGCCCCGTCGCCGTGCGGGGACGACGACGGCCGGCCCCCTCCCGCGGAGGGGGCCGGCCGTCGGGACGGGTGGGGTCAGAGCGCCGTCTCGTCGCGCTCGCCGGTGCGCACGCGCACGGCCTGGTGCACGTCGGTGACCCACACCTTCCCGTCACCGGCGCGGCCGGTGTTCGCGGAGGAGACGATGACGTCGACGATGTCCGTGGCCTGGTGGTTGTCCACGAGGATCTCGACCCGGACCTTCTCGAGCAGGTCCACCGTGTACTCCGCGCCGCGGTAGACCTCGGTGTGCCCGCGCTGCTGCCCGTAGCCGTGCACGTTCTGGACCGTCATGCCCTGGACGCCGTAGGACTCGAGGGCGGACTTGATGTCCTTGAACTTCTCGGGGCGCACGATCGCGGTGACGAGTTTCATGGAAGGGATGCCTTTCGTGAGGAGGGAATGCGCCAGCGGTCGCCGCACGGCTCAGCTGTGCACCGGCTCGGAGCGGCCGGGCTCGAAGGACGAGGCGTCCTCGCCCGCGGCGTGCCGGCCGGGGCTGAAGGAGCCCGTGGCGTCCCCGGCCAGGGCGTAGCCGGACTCGGCGTGCTGGGTGATGTCGATGCCGTCGATCTCGTCCCGCTCCGTGATCCGGAAGCCGATGGTCTTGTCGATCGCGATGGCGATGACGAAGGTCAGCACCGCGCAGTAGACCACCGAGACGAGCACCGCCACGACCTGGGTGAGCAGCAGGCCGAAGCCGCCGCCGTAGAACAGGCCCGCGGTGCCCTCGGAGGGCAGCGCCACGAAGCCCAGGGCAACGGTGCCGACGATGCCGGAGACGAGGTGCACGCCGATGACGTCCAGGGAGTCGTCCATGCGCAGCCGGTACTTCAGGCCCACGGCGAGGGCGGAGCAGATGCCGGCCACGAAGCCGATCACGATCGCCCAGACCGGGGAGACGTTGGCGCAGGCCGGAGTGATGGCCACGAGCCCGGCCACGGCGCCGGAGGCGGCGCCCAGGGACGTGGCGTGCTTGTCGCGGATGCGCTCGGTGAGCAGCCAGCCGAGCATCGCGGCGGACGGGGCCACGAGGGTGTTGACCCAGATGAGCCCGGCCTGCTCGGCGGTGCCCGCGGCACCGGCGTTGAAGCCGAACCAGCCGAACCACAGGATCGCGGCGCCGAGCATCACGAGCGGCAGGTTGTGGGGGCGCTGGCTCGGGTCCTTGCCGAAGCCCTGGCGGGCGCCGACGATCATGATGAGGATCAGCGCGGCCACGCCGGCGTTGATGTGCACCACGAGGCCGCCGGCGAAGTCGATGGCCTCGCCGATCGCGGAGCCCACGGCGCCGTCCTCGGTGAGCAGCCCGCCGCCCCAGACCATGTAGGCCAGGGGGGCGTAGACGAGCGTGGCCCAGACGGGCACGAACACGGCCCAGGCGCCGAAGCGGGCCCGGTCGGCGATCGCCCCGGAGATCAGGGCGACGGTGATGATGGCGAAGGTCCCGCCGTAGGCGGCGCCGAGGAGGTCCTCGGTGCCCATGATGTCGGCCAGGGCGAAAAACGGCACGGGGCTGCCCGTGAGCCCGCCCAGCAGCGGGTCCCCGCCGCTCATGGAGTAGCCCCACAGGACCCACACCACGGAGACGAACGCTATGGAGATGAAGCTCATCATCATCATGTTCAGGACGCCCTTGGCGCGGGTCATCCCTCCGTAGAACAGGGCCAGTCCGGGGGTCATGAAGAAGACCAGGGCTGCCGCCACGATCGTCCACACGTGTCCAGCGGTGATTTCCACGATGTGCACCTCTCTCTGAAGGTTGTCAGGTCACCGGTGCCACTGGCCCGTTCCCCGAGGGGCCGTCCGGTGCTCACCGTTCACTGTCGAGTCTCCGAGAGAGATGTTTCGCCCGCCGCCGTGCGGGGTTGCGGGCATGTTTCACGCCCGCCGCAATGGTTACGAGCACGTGAACTGCGGCGGGCGTGTGGGGGAAAAGGGGGACGGATCAGTCGAGCAGGGCGTCCACGAAGCTCTCGGGCTCGAAGGGCGCGAGGTCGTCGGGTCCCTCGCCGAGGCCGATGAGCTTGACCGGCACCCCGAGGCTCTTCTGGATGGCGACCACGATGCCGCCCTTGGCGGTGCCGTCCAGCTTGGTGAGGACGATGCCGGTGACGTCGACCACCTCGGCGAAGACCCGCGCCTGGGTCATGCCGTTCTGCCCGGTGGTCGCGTCGATGACGAGCAGCACCTCGTCGACGGCGGCGGCCTTCTCCACGACCCGCTTGATCTTCCCGAGCTGGTCCATCAGCCCCGCCTTGTTCTGGAGCCGGCCGGCGGTGTCGATCATCACGACGTCCACCTCGTGCTCGATGCCGGCGGTCACGGCGTCGTAGGCCACCGAGGCGGGGTCGGCACCCTCGACGTGCGAGCGCACGGTGGGCACGCCCACGCGGGCGCCCCAGGTGGAGAGCTGGTCGGCGGCCGCGGCGCGGAAGGTGTCCGCGGCGCCGAGCACCACGTCCTTCTCCTCGGCGACGAGCACGCGCGCGAGCTTGCCCACGGTGGTGGTCTTGCCCACGCCGTTGACGCCCACCACGAGGACGACGGCGGGGACCGGCCCCTTGCGCTCCACGGCCAGGGACCGGTCCATCGACGGGTCGACCAGCGCGAGGAGCTCCTCCCGGAGCATGGCCTTCACGTGGGCGGGGTCGTTGGTGCCCTCGACCTTGACCCGGCGCTGGAGGGCCTCGACGAGGGCCATGGACGAGTCGGTGCCGAGGTCGGCGAGCAGCAGCGTCTCCTCGATCTCGTCCCACACGTCCTGGTCGATGCGGTCGCGCGAGAGCAGGGCCAGCAGGCCCTTGCCGAAGACGTTGTTGGACCTGGCCAGCCGCCCGCGCAGCCGTGCCATCCGGGACGCGGCGGACTCGGGGCGGTCGAGGGCCGGCCGGGTGTCGGCGGGCGGGACGGGGGCGGTGCCGGGCTCCAGGTCCCCGGGGGCCGCGACGGGGCCGCCCTCGAGGTCGTCGGGGTCCCGGGTGGAGGGATAGCCGCCGCGGGGCGCCTTGGGCCCCCGCAGCAGGACCAGCCCGAGCAGACCGAGGACCACGACGGCGATGAGCACGTATGCGAGAACGGGTATCGAATCCACGTCGCCCAGCTTCTCACACCGCCCGGTCCCCCGGCCGGGGCCGCGGGGCCGGGCCGCCGCCCGGGGTCCTAGACTCGACGGGTGCCTGTCCAGCCCGCCGCCGCCGCGCCCGAGCGCGACCGCGTTCCCCAGCAGATCACGGTGCTCATCGCCGCCGCCTTCGTCATCGCGATCGGCTACGGCATCGTGGCCCCGGTGCTCCCCCAGTTCGCCACGACCTTCGGGGTCGGGGTGGCCGCGGCCTCGGCCGTGGTCAGCGTCTTCGCCGTGGCCCGCCTCCTCTTCGCGCCGGCGGGCGGGCGGATCCTGAACCGGATCGGCGAGCGCCCGACCTACGTGACCGGCGTGCTCATCGTCGCGCTGTCCTCCGCGGCCACCGCCTTCGCCCAGACCTACTGGCAGCTGCTGCTGTTCCGGGGTCTCGGCGGGATCGGCTCGGTGATGTTCACGATCTCGGCGATGGGGCTGATCGTGCGGCTGGCGCCGCCGCGGATGCGCGGGCGGGTCTCGGGCTACTACGCCTCGGCGTTCCTGGTGGGCGGGGTGCTCGGCCCCGTGGTCGGCGGCCTGCTCGCCGGCTTCGGCATGCAGGCGCCGTTCCTGATCTACGCGGTGTCGCTGCTGGTGGCCGTGGCCGTGGTGCACTTCCGGCTCAAGGACGAGGTGCTCGGCGCCGGGGGGGACCGCCGGAACCAGCCGGTGATGACCGTGGCCGAGGCGCGCCGGGTGGGGGCCTACCGCTCCGCCCTGGTCTCCAGCTTCGCCAACGGGTGGACCGCCCACGGCATCCGGGTGGCTCTCGTGCCGCTGTTCGCGGTGGCCGTGCTGGGGGCCGGCCCGGCCGTGGCCGGCCTGGCCCTGGCGGTCTACGCCGCGGGCAACGCGATGACCCTGCCGGTCACCGGCCGGCTCACGGACCGGTTCGGGCGCAGGCCGCTCGTGCTCTCGGGCCTGGTGATCAACGGGGTCGCGACCATGGGGCTGGGTCTGGTCCAGGACGTCCCGTGGTTCGTGGTCCTCTCGCTCGTGGCCGGGATGGGCTCCGGGACCCTGAACCCGGGCCAGCAGGCGACCGTGGCCGACGTGATCGGACCGGACCGGGCCGGCGGACCGGTCCTGGCCCGGTTCCAGATGAGCGCCGACGCCGGGCAGATCCTCGGCCCCGTGGTGGCCGGTGCGCTGGCCGACGCCGCGGGCTTCGGCTGGGCCTTCGGGGTCTCCGGGGCGATCATGCTGCTGGCCGCCGGGGCGTGGCTGCCGGTGCGGGACACGATGGAGCGGCCCGAGACCCCGCCCGTGCGCGGCGCCGGGCAGTAGCGCCCCGGTCACGAGCACGGCGGGCTCAGCGCAGTTCGGCGAGCCGCTGCCCGATCACGGTGGTCACGCCGTCCCCGCGCATCGCGACCCCGTAGAGGGCGTCGGCGATCTCCATGGTCCGCTTCTGGTGGGTGATGATGATCAGCTGCGAGGTCTCCTGCAGCTGGCGGAAGATGCTCAGCAGCCGCCCGAGGTTGCGGTCGTCGAGAGCCGCCTCGACCTCGTCCATGACGTAGAAGGGCGAGGGGCGGGCCTTGAAGATCGCCACGAGCAGCGCGATCGCCGTCAGCGACCGCTCCCCGCCGGAGAGCAGGGACAGCCGCTTGATCTTCTTGCCGGCCGGGCGCGCCTCCACGTCGATCCCGGTGCTGAGCATGTCCGTGGGGTCGGTGAGGCGCAGCCGGCCCTCCCCGCCCGGGAACAGGGTGGCGAAGACGCCCTCGAACTCCCGGGCGGTGTCGGCGTAGGCCTCCGCGAAGACGCGCTCCACGTGCTCGTCGACGTCGCGGATGATGCTGCGCAGGTCCTGCCGCGAACGCTTGAGGTCCTCGAGCTGCTCGGCCAGGAAGCGGTGGCGCTCCTCGAGGGCGGCGAACTCCTCCAGCGCCAGCGGGTTCACCCGCCCCAGGGAGGCGAGCTCCTTCTCGGCCCGGCGCAGCCGCGCCTCCTGCTGGGCGCGCACGTAGGGGGCGCCTCCCGCAGCCTCGGCCGGGTCGCCGGACGCGACGCCGAACAGGGCGTCCTGGCCGTCCTCGGCCGCCGCCGGCGCGTCGTCCTGCGGCGCCCCGGGGCCGCGGTCGGAGCCGGCGCCGGGGTCGAGGTCGGGGATCAGCAGGTGCGGCCCGTAGTGCTCCACGAGCGCGTCCGGGGTGAGCCCCAGCTCCTCGAGGGAGCGGTCCTCCAGGGCCTGGATCCGGGCGCGCTGCTGGGTGCGGGCCAGCTCGTCCCGGTGCACGGAGTCGGTGAGCCCGGCGAGCCGCGCGGCGAGCCGGTCGTTGGCGGCGCGCAGGTCCGTCAGCTCCGCGTCCAGCCCGGCGCGGACGGCCTCGGCCCGGTTCCGCTCCGCGGCGGCGACCGCCGCGGACGCCGCCACGAGCTCGAGCAGCTGCTCGGCGCCGGCGAGCACCGCCTCGGCGTTGCGGGCCTGGATCCGGCGGCGCCGGGCCCGCCGCTCCGCCTCCTCCCGCGCCCGGCGCTCGGCGGCGGCGGCCCGCTCCTGGGACGCGGCCCGGTTGCCGAGGGCCCGGGCCTGCTCCTCGAGGGAGCGCAGGGCGAGCCGGGCCTCCGTCTCCGCGGTGCGGGCCGTCGTGGCGGCCCGGTGCAGCTCGTCGCGCCGGGCGGCGGCCTCGAGCTGGACGGTCTCGGTGTCCTCCTCGCCGTGCTCCTCGGCGGCCCCGAGCCGCTCGGCGGCCTCGCGCAGCCGCTCCTGCTCCCTGGCCAGGTGCTCCCGCGCGGCCGCGACCTGCTCGTCGTAGCGCCGGGTCTCCGCCTCGGCCGAGTCCAGCACGGCCCGGACCCGGGAGAGCTCGGACGCGGCCCGGTCCGCCGTGCGCTCGGCGGCGCGCAGCAGCCCCGCGGTCTCCTCGGCGGCCCGGCGGGCGGCATCCCGTGCCGCGGCCGCCGCGCCGGAGGCGGCCCGCGCCCGGTCGAGGGCCGCGGCGAGCTCGGCCCGCTCCGCCTCGGCGGCCTCGGCCGCGGCGCGGGTCTCGAGCGTGCCGGCCGCCTCCGCGGCGCCGCCCCAGGCGCTGCTGCCCGTGAACACGTCGCCGCCCCGGGTGACGGCCGTCAGCTCGGGTCGGTCGGCCACGATCCGGGCGGCCGTGGCGGCGTCCTCCGTGAGCACGGTCGCGGCCAGCAGGGCCCGGACGGCGGCCGCTCCGCGCCGCGCGTCGTCGTCGCCCGGGCCGGCGCCCTCGCCGTCCCGCAGCACCGCGGCGGCGGGCCGGACCCCGGGACGGTCGGGGAGCGCCGGGGCGGGGCCGGACCGGTCCGGGGCGCCGGCGGCCACCAGCAGGTGCACCCGGCCCACGCCGTCGGCGCGCAGGGACTCGAAGACGGAGACGGCCGCGCCGTGGGAGCGCACGGCGAGGGCCTCGGCGAAGGGGCCCATGGCGGCGGTGACCGCCCGCTCCCAGCCGGGCTCGACGTCGACGAGGTCGACGACGGCGCCGAGCACGGCGTCGGCGTGCCCGTCGAGGACCGCCGCGGAGCCGTCGGGCTGGCGCAGGGCGGCGCGCAGGGTCTCGGCGCGGGCGCGCTGGGCGTCGTGGGCTCGCAGCAGCTCCTGGGCCGCGGCCTCGGCCTCCCGGGCGGCGGCGCGGGCCCCGGCGGCGGCCTCGGCGTCCTGCTCGTGGCGGGCGCGGGCCCGTTCGGCGGCGCCGGCCGCGTCCTGGGCCGCGAGCGCCAGGTTGTCCGCCTCGGTGCCGGCCTGCACCCGGCGCCGCCCGGCGTCCGCGTGGGTGGCGTGCAGGCGGGCGAGCTCGTTCTCGGCCGCCTCGACCCGGGAGCGGGCCGCCGCGACCGCGCCGGTGAGCCGGGCCGTGCCCTCCCGGCGGTCGGCGGCGGCCCGGAGCAGACCGGTGACCACGCCGTCCTGGTCGCGCGCCGCGGCCTCCGCGTCCTCGCGCTCCTGGATGGCCTCGGCGAGGGCGTCGACGGCGTCCTCGACCTGCTCGAGGAGCTGGTGCTGCTCCTCGCGGGTGCGGGCCGCCTGGGCGTCGAGCCGGTCCGGGTCCCGCCCGGGGTCCGCGGGCTCGGCGGCGGACCCGAGCAGCCGGCGCCGCTCGGCGGCGAGCGAGGCGAGGGACCGGTAGCGCTCCTGCACGGCGGTGAGCTGGTACCACGTGTCCCGCGCGGCGTTCAGGGCGGGGGTCGCCTCGGCGGCGCGCGCCTCGACGTCGGCCTGCCGGGCGCGGTCGGTGTCGAGGGCCTGCTCGGCCTCGGCGCGCTCGGCGCGCAGCCGGCGCTCGGCGTCCTCGTCGACGGCGAGGCTCGTGCGGGCCTGCACGAGGTCGTCGGCCAGCAGCCGGGCGCGGGCGTCGCGGACGTCGTGCTGGATCCGCTGGGCGCGCCGGGCCGTCCTGGCCTGCCGGCCCAGCGGGGTGAGCTGGCGGCGGATCTCGGCGGTGAGGTCCTCGAGCCGGTCGAGGTTGGCCTGCATCGCCTCGAGCTTGCGCAGCGTCCGCTCCTTGCGGCGCCGGTGCTTGAGGACCCCGGACGCCTCCTCGACGAAGCCGCGGCGCTCCTCCGGGGTGGCGTGCAGGATGCGGTCGAGCTGGCCCTGGCCCACGATGACGTGCATCTCCCGGCCCAGCCCGGAGTCGGAGAGCAGCTCCTGGATGTCGAGCAGCCGGCACGGCCGGCCGTTGATCGCGTACTCGGAGCCCCCCGAGCGGAAGAGCGTGCGCGAGATCGTGACCTCGGAGTACTCGATGGGCAGCGCGCCGTCGGCGTTGTCGATGGTCAGCGACACGTGGGCCCGGCCGAGCGGGGCCCGGCCGGCGGTGCCGGCGAAGATGACGTCCTCCATCTTCCCGCCGCGCAGGGACTTCGCGCCCTGCTCCCCCATGACCCACGCCAGGGCGTCCACCACGTTGGACTTGCCCGAGCCGTTGGGGCCGACGACGGCGGTGACCCCGGGCTCGAACTCGAAGGTGGTGGCCGAGGCGAAGGACTTGAACCCCCGCACGGTCAGGGTCTTCAGGTGCACGGGTGTCCGGTCTCCTGGGTGGGCGTGGCGGGCAGGGGGTCGCCACCACTGTACTCGCGCGCCCCGACGGCCCCGCGGCCGCCGGCCGGGCGCCGCGCACCGGAGGGAGCGCCGGTCCGCCCGGAGCGGGCGCGGGCGGAGACGAGGAGCGGGGACGAGGAGCGGGGACAAGGAGCGGAGAAGATGATCAGCCTACAGAGAAACGACCGGGCCCCGGTCGGCGCCGCGGAACCGGCCGGTAGACTGGCCGCGACCAGCACGACCTGCCCTCCCCGCGACCGCGCCCTCCGTGGGCGGGCCGGGGCGTCGGCGAGACCCTAACGAAAGCCAGAGACCTTGACCGGTAATTCCTCGATCCGTCACCGCAACGCCGCCCTCCTGGCCATCACCAAGGTCGAGGCCGACGAGGTGGTGCCCTCGTCCCACGCCGACGAGGTCCTGGCGGACACGTTCGCCCGGCTGAAGATGCCGAAGGGCCTGCTCGAGCGGCTCGCGGGCGTCAACGAGCGGCGCGTCTGGGCCCCCGGGCGCCACTTCACCGACGGCGCCGTGGAGGCGGGCGAGGCGGCCCTCGCCCGCGCGGGCGTGCGCCCGGACCAGGTGGGGCTCCTGATCAACGCCTCGGTGACCCGCGACGGCTACGAGCCCGCGGTCTCGGTGTCCGTGCACCACCGGCTCGGCCTGGCCCCCTCCGCCCTGAACTTCGACGTCACCAACGCGTGCCTGGGCTTCGTCAACGGGCTCACGATCGCGTCCACGATGATCGACGCGGGCGCGATCGACTACGCCGTCGTCGTCGCCGGCGAGGACCCGACCCCCTGGCACCGCGAGACGTACGAGCGGCTGCAGGGCCCGGACGTGACCCGGGCGGACGTGGTGCGCGAGTTCGCCACCCTGACCCTCGGCTGCGGCGCGGCCGCCGCCGTGGTCGGCCCCGCCGACCGGCACCCGGAGGGCCACCGCATCGCGGGGTCCGTGACCCGGTCCGCGACCGAGCACCACGGGCTGTGCATCGGGGGCTTCGACGGCATGTACACCGACGCCACGGGGCTGCTCAAGCACGGCGTGGGGCTGCTCGCGGACGCTTGGCACGACGCGCACGAGGACGGCTGGGACTGGGCGGACATGGACCGCTACATCGGCCACCAGGTCTCCATGTCCCACACCAACAAGCTGTTCCAGGACGTCGGGATCGACCCGGAGAAGTTCCCCCTGACCTTCCCGTTCTGGGGCAACGTCGCGGCCGCCGCGCTGCCGATGACCCTCGCCCTGGAGGCCGAGCGGCTCCGGCCCGACGAGCGCGTGCTGCTGCTCGGCGTGGGCTCCGGGCTCAACGCGACCTACATGGAGATCGACTGGTGAACCGCCGGCGCTGACGCCGCGCCCGCCCCAGACACCCCGCACGAGACGCACCCTCGAGGAGCCCCACGACCATGGCACGCACACGACCGTCCACGATTCAGCAGCCCGGAGGGCCGGACGCGGCGCGGCTGCCCATGACGGAGGTCCCCCTGCCCGGGGTGGACCCGGCGTGGTCCCGCACGGTCACGGTGGCCTCGACGGCCCCCGTGGAGCCGGTCCCCGGCCGGCGGCGCCGCTGGCACGTCCTCGACAACGCGGCCTCCCTGGAGGCCGCCGGCCTCACCCCGCGGGGCACGGTCCTCGCCGTGCACGGCAATCCCACCTGGTCCTACCTGTGGCGCGACGTGCTGGCCGCCGGGACGGACCCCGCGAACCCCTGGCGGGTGATCGCCGTGGACCAGCTCGACATGGGGTTCTCCGAGCGGACCGGGCTCTTCCGCCGCCTCGACGACCGGGTCCGCGATCTGGGCGACCTCACGGCCGAGCTCGGCCTGGACGCGAGCGAGGCCCCCGTGGTGACCCTCGCCCACGACTGGGGCGGGCTCGTGTCCTCCGGCTGGGCCCTGGAGCACCAGGATGTCCACCGCGCCACGATCCTCACCAACACCGCCGTCCACCACGACAACGCCGAGCGGATCCCCGCCTCGCTGCGGCTGGCACTGGCCCCGGCCGCGCACGGGCTGCTCACCGAGCGGACCACGAGCTTCCTCGACGTGGCCCTGGCACTGGCGGAGCCGTCCCTGTCCCGCGAGGTGCGGGCGGCCTACCGGGCGCCCTACGCCACGCGCGCCCGGCGGGAGGCGATCCGCAACTTCGTGGCCGACATCCCGGCCGCCCCGGACCACCCCTCGCACGCCCGCTACGAGCAGATCGCCGCCGGCGTGGCCGCCCGCGAGGTCCCCGCCCTGCTGCTGTGGGGCATCGGCGACCCCGTGTTCCAGGAGCGCTACCTGCAGGACCTCGTGCGCCGCATGCCGCACGCCGACGTCCACCGCTACGAGGGAGCCCTGCACCTGCTGCCCGAGGACCGGGACGTCGCGACGCCGGTGATGGCCTGGCTCGCGGACCGCTTCGGCCCCGGCCCCCGCCGCCGCGAGCTGCACCTGCAGCGGCGCGCCGTCTCCCGCGGCGAGCACGTTCCCTTCCCCGCGGAGCTCGACGCGCGGCGGGCCGACCTCGGCCTCGCCGTCGTGGACATGGCCCCCGCCTCCGGGGACGCGGGCGCGGGGGCGCACGCGGCCCCGGTGCGGGCGAGCCTGAGCTGGGCGGAGCTCGCCGACCGCGTGGACCGCCTCGCCGCGGGGCTCACCGGCATCGGGGTGCGCCCCGGGGACCGCGTGAGCCTCATGGTGCCGCCGGGCTCCGACCTCACCGCGCTGCTCTACGCGTGCCTGCGCATCGGCGCGGTCGTCGTCGTGGCGGACTCCGGACTCGGCCCCAAGGGCCTCACCCGGGCGCTGCGGGGGGCCGCCCCGGCCTGGCTCGTGGGCATCCGCAGGGCGCTCGTCGCCGGCCGGGCCCTCGGCTGGCCGGGCACCCGGATCTCGCTCGAGGCCCTCGACCCCGTGTCCCGCCGGGCCCTCGGCGTGGCGCACGACGTCCCCGCGCTGCTGGACTCGGCCCCGCGCGCCGACCTGCCCGCGCCGGACCCGGACGCGGACGCCGCGGTGCTGTTCACCTCCGGGTCCACGGGCCCGGCCAAGGGCGTCGTCTACACCCACCGTCAGCTCTCCGCCATGCGGGACGCCGTGCGCGGCACGTACGGGCTCACCGCCGGCACGGGGCTCGTGGCAGGCTTCGCGCCCTTCGCGCTGCTCGGGCCCGCCATGGGCACCACGTCCGTGACCCCGGACATGGACGTGACCGCGCCGAAGACCCTCACCGCCCGCGCCCTGGCCGACGCCGCCTCGGCCATCCAGGCCACGGCGGTGTTCCTCTCCCCCGCGGCGATCGCCAACGTCCTCGCGACCCGGCACGAGCTCGACGAGGGGCAGCGGCGGGCGCTCGAGCTCGTGGAGCTCGTGCTCTCGGCCGGGGCACCCCTCCCGGAGCCGCTCCTGGAGCAGCTGCAGGAGCTCGTGCCCGCGGCGACGCTGCACACCCCCTACGGGATGACCGAGGGGCTGCCCCTCACGGACGTGACCCTCGGGACCATCCGGCAGGCCGGCGGGGACAGCGCGGGATCCGCCGTGGCCGGCGTCGGCAACGGCGTGTGCGTGGGCACCGCCGTGCACGGCGCCGAGCTGGGGGTCACCGCCCTGGGCCCGGACGGCGTCCCCGACGACGGGATCACCACCGAGCCCGGGGTCACGGGTGAGATCGTCGCCCGCGCCCCGCACGTCAAGGACCGCTACGACAGGCTCTGGCACACGGAGCACCTCAGCACCCAGCTGCCCGGCTGGCACCGCACCGGGGACGTCGGGCACTTCGACGCCGCCGGGCGGCTGTGGGTCGAGGGCCGCCTCGCCCACGTCATCGTCTCCGCCGGCGGCGTGCTGACGCCGGTCGCCGCGGAGCACGCGGCCCGGACCGTGCCCGGCGTCGGCCGCACCGCCGTCGTCGGGGTCGGCCCGGCGGGCACGCAGGTGCCCGTGGCCGTCGTGGAGACCGTCCCGGCGGCCCCGCGCCCGGGCCCCGCCGACCCGCTGCTCTCCGGTGCCGTGCGCGCCGCCGTGCGCGAGGCCACGGGCCTGGACCTCGCGGCCGTGCTCGTGGTCCCCGAGCACCCCACCGACATCCGGCACAACTCCAAGATCGACCGAGCCCTGCTGGCCGGATGGGCGGAGCACGCCCTGGCCGGAGGAAGGATCAGGAACCCGTGAACGGCAAGCACCGCCAGGACGGCACGCACGACGACAAGGTCCCCGCCTACGACGCCTCCGTGACGGAGGGCGCCCCGCCGGCCGGCACCGGCAGCCACGAGGTGGAGCGCGGGCGGCAGGAGCTGTCCGGCGACGGGCGGACGGTGCTCGTCACCGGCGCCTCCGGGATGCTCGGGGAGCACGTGGCGCGGCTGCTCGCCGCCCGCCACTGGACGGTCCGGCTGCTCCAGCGCCGGCACGCGCCGCTGGCCGACCAGCCGAACGTCGAGGAGGTCCTGGGCTCGGTCACGGACCCGGACGCCGTGGCGCGGGCCATGGAGGGCGTCGACGACGTCGTGCACCTCGCCGCCAAGGTCTCCTTCGCCGGGGACTGGGACGAGTTCGTGCTGACCAACGTCACCGGCACCCGCGTGGTCCTGGAGACCGCGCGGCGGGCCGGCGTGGACAACGTGGTGTTCGTCTCCTCGCCGTCGGTCGCCCACACGGGCGACTCCATCGTGGGCGAGCCCGCCCGGGCGGCCGACCCCGTGCACGCCCGCGGCAACTACGCCCGGTCCAAGGCCGCGGCCGAGCTGCTCGCGCTCGAGGCCGACGGCCGTGGGATGCGCGTCACGGCCGTGCGCCCGCACATCGTGTGGGGCCCCGGGGACACCCAGCTCGTCGAGCGGATCGTCGACCGCGCCGCGAAGGGGCGGCTGCCGCTGCTGGACCACGGGGCGGCCCTGATCGACACCACCTACGTGGACAACGCGGCCGAGGCGGTCGTGCGGGCGCTGGAGCGGATCGAGTGGGCGCACGGGCGGGCGCTGGTGGTCACGAACGGCCAGCCCCGCACCGTGGGCGAGCTCGTGGCGGGTTTCTGCCGGGCGGCCGGCGTGGAGCCGCCCACGCGCAGGATCCCCGGCGTCCTGGCCCGCCTCGCGGGCACGGTCATCGAGAAGGTGTGGGCGGTCCGCCCGGGGACGGACGAGCCGCCGATGACGGCCTTCCTGGCCGAGCAGATGTCCACGGCCCACTGGTTCGAGCAGCAGAGCACCCGCGAGGTGCTCGACTGGACGCCGTCCGTGACGGTCGAGGAGGGCATGGCGCGGCTGGCCGAGTACTACCGGACCCACCCCCTGGGCGCCCACGACGCCCCGATGCCCGCCACCGGGTCCACCGCCGCCCGCTGATCCCCCGCCGCGTCGGGCGGCGGGCCGGTCGGCGGTCTGCGCGCGGCGCACCCCCGGGGCGGCCGCACGTGCGGTCGCCCCGGGGGTGCGCGGGGCCGGGGATCAGACCAGCGTGGCGGTGTCGATCACGAACCGGTAGCGCACGTCCGAGTTCTGCACCCGCTCGTAGGCCTCGTTGATCTGCTCGGCCGAGATGACCTCGATCTCGGCGCCCACCCCGTGCTCGGCGCAGAAGTCGAGCATCTCCTGGGTCTCCCCGATGCCGCCGATCATGGACCCGGCGAAGGTGCGGCGGTTGGCCAGCAGCGAGAACACGTTGACGTCCAGCGGCTCCGCCGGGGCGCCGACGTTGACCATGGCCCCGTTGACGTTCAGCAACGACAGGTGGGCGTCGAGGTCGATCTTCGCGCTGACCGTGTTGAGGACCAGGTCGAAGGTCCCGGCCAGCTCCTCGAACGTCTGCGGGTCGCTCGTGGCGTAGTAGGCGTCGGCGCCCAGGGCCAGCCCGGCCTCCTTCTTGCGCAGCGACTGGGAGAGCACCGTGACCTCCGCGCCCATGGCGTGGGCGATCTTCACGCCCAGGTGCCCCAGCCCGCCCAGACCCACGACGGCGACCTTCTTGCCGGGGCCGGCCTTCCAGTGGTTCAGCGGGGAGAAGGTGGTGATGCCGGCGCACAGCAGGGGCGCGGCGACGTCGAGCTCGATGCCCTCCGGGATGCGCAGCACGAAGTCCTCGGTGACCACCACGTGGGTGGAGTACCCGCCCTGGGTGACGGTGCCGTCGCGGTCCTCGGCGCCGTAGGTCATCACGGCGCCGTCGAGGCAGTACTGCTCGTCGCCGGCCCGGCAGTTGGCGCACTCGCCGCAGGAGTTCACCATGCACCCGACCCCGACCCGGTCGCCGACCGCGTGGCGGGTGACGCCGGCGCCGACCTCGGTGACGATCCCGGCGATCTCGTGCCCGGGGGTCAGCGGGTACTGCTGGGGGCCCCAGTCCCCCTGGACGGTGTGCAGGTCGGAGTGGCAGATCCCGGCGTACTTGATCTCGATGAGGACGTCGTGGGCGCCGAGGTCCCGGCGCTCGAGAGTGGTCGGGACCAGCGGTGCGCCGGCGGACGGGGCGGCGTAGGCGTTGACGGTGCGCAAGAGGTGCTTCTCGGAGGGTGTGGGTGCAGAAGTGTGCGTGCAGCAGTGCGGGTGCGGCGGAAGGGGTCCCCGGGGTGCCCGGTCTCAGAACCGGGCGTTGCGGGGCGTGCGCTGGCAGACCGGGCAGCGGTAGGAGGAGCGGTTCATGAACTGCTCCCGCACGATCAGGGTGTTCCGCCCCTCCTCCGCGCAGCGCGGGCAGGGCAGGGAGGCCCGGCCGTAGGCGGAGAGGGAGCGGGCGAAGTAGCCGGACTCGCCGTTGACGTTGACGTAGAGGGAGTCGAAGCTCGTCCCGCCGGCCGCCAGCGCGCGGTCCATGACCTCGCGGACGGCCGCGAGAAGGCGCAGCGTCTCGGGCCGCCGGAGCGTGTCGGTGGGCCGCGCCCAGTGCAGGCGCGCCTGCCACAAGGCCTCGTCCGCGTAGATGTTGCCGATCCCGGAGACCAGCGCCTGGTCCAGCAGCGCGCGCTTGAGCCCGGTCCGGCGCCGGCGCAGCCGGTCGTGGAGGCGCTCCGCGTCGAAGGCGGGGTCCAGCGGGTCCCGGGCGATGTGGGCGGCCCGGGCGGGCACCAGCGGGACGCCCGTGGCCGAGCGGCCGCCCGGGGCGCCGTCGTCGGTGGGGACGAGCCGGTCGAGGAGCATGCCGCCAAAGATCCGCTGGTCCACGAAGCGCAGCTCCGCCGGGGTGCCGGGGCGCTCGGACAGGCCCAGCCGCACCTTGAGGTGCTTCTCGTCGGGCAGCCCGGCGTCCTTGACCAGCAGCTGCCCGCTCATCCCCAGGTGCACCAGCAGCGCCTCCTGCGGCGGGGCGCCGTTCGCCCCGGTCAGCGGCAGCCACAGGAACTTGCCGCGGCGCACCGCGTCGGCCACGACCGCGCCGTCGAGCTCGTGGCCGAAGGAGACGGGGCCGGGCTCGTGGCGGCGCACCGAGCGGGGGTCCAGGACCTGCACGGACTCGATCCGGCGGCCGACCACCCAGCGCTCCACCCCGCGGCGGACCACCTCGACCTCGGGCAGCTCAGGCACGGGCGCTCCGGGGCGTGCGCTCAGCCACCGCGGCGGGCCACCAGAGTCGCGTAGGCCTGCGCCGCGGCGGAGCGCTCGGCCTCCTTCTTGGTGGTGCCGGTGCCCGTGCCGTGGTCCTGACCGCCGACGAGCACGTGCGCCTCGTAGCGGCGGTCGTGGTCGGGGCCCGTGCCCTCCACGGCGTAGCGCACGGGGCCCAGGGCGCGGGCCGCCGCGAGCTCCTGGATCTCGGTCTTCCAGTCCCGGCCCTCGCTCATGACGAAGCCGTCCTCGAGCAGGGGGACCACGAGCCGCAGCACGAAGGCCCGGGCCGCGTCGAGGCCGGTGCTCACGTACACGGCGCCGATCAGCGCCTCCATGGTGTCGGCGAGGATCGAGGCCTTCTCGTGCCCGTTGGTGCGCACCTCGCCCTTGCCCAGGCGGATGTGGGGGCCCACGTCCAGGGACCGGGCGAGGTCGGCGAGCGTGCGGGTGCTGACCACGGCCGAGCGGATCTTCGCGAGGTTGCCCTCGGAGTCGTCGGGGTAGCGGTGGAAGATCTCGTCGGTGACCGCGAGACCCAGCACGGAGTCCCCGAGGAACTCGAGCCGCTCGTTGTGGCCCTGCCCCTCGTGCTCGTACGCGTAGGAGCGGTGGGTCAGGGCAAGACGAAGCGTCCCGGCGTCGATGTCGACGCCGAGACGCTCCAGCAGGTCCTGAGGTGTCGCGGTGGAGGTCACCGTGGTCAGGCGTCGGCCACCTTGCGGCCCTTGTACTCCAGGAACAGCGCGGTGCCGGCGGAGTCGGTCACGACCTTCGCCTGGTGCGGCAGGCTGTAGGTGACCTTGCCGTTCTCGACGGTCTTGACCAGCTTGGGCGCGGTCGCCTTCCACTGCGAACGGCGTGCACGGGTGTTGGCACGGGACATTTTCCGCTTCGGAACAGCCACGGCTATCTCTCTTCTCTCGGTTCGGTCGTCTGGGTCGAGGTGTCCTGCTCGAGCAGCCCCGACAGGGCGCTCCAGCGAGGATCGAGCACCTCGTGGTGGTGTCCCGGGTCGTCCTCCAGGCGCGCGCCGCACTGGGCGCACAACCCCTGGCAGTCCTCCCGGCACACCGGTTGGAACGGCAGCTGCGTGATCACTGCGTCCCGAAGCATGGGCTCGAGGTCGATGGTCTCGTCCTGAACTTCATACATCTGGTCGTCCTCGGAGTCCTCCCCGCCGTCGGCGGCGGGGTCGAAGACGTAGAGCTCCTGCACGTCGACGTCCAGATCGTAGTCGATCGGGTCGAGGCACCGGCTGCACTCGCCGTGGATGGCCACGGCGGCCGTGCCGGACACCAGGATCCCGTCGTGGACGGATTCCAGCCGGAGGTCCAGGTCGATGTCCGAGCCCTCCGGGGCGCCGATGAGTGCGTTGCCGAAGTTCTCCGGCGCGGGCACAACTTCTTCCAGGCGTCGCATCGTCCCCGGGCGGTGCTCGAGGTCCCGGACACCGATGGTGAGGGGCGAACTGTTCTCGCGACTGATGACTGACTCCTGGTGAAATTCTGACCGACAGACCATGTTAGCGTGCCGCCCTGCGCGTTCTCAAACGGGCCGGGTCCGGGCGCGCCGGGACGGGCCGCGCCCGCTCAGCCCTGCAGGGCCCGCAGCACGGGCGCCGGCACGAACCCGGAGACGTCGCCGCCGAGGCCCTGGACCTCCTTCACGAGGGTCGAGGACAGGTGCAGGAACCGGGGGTCGCCGGGCAGGAAGACCGTCTCCACCCCCGTGAGGTGGCGGTTCATCGTGGCCATCGGCACCTCGTACTCGAAGTCCTCGCCCGAGCGCAGCCCCTTGACCAGGGCCACCGCCCCCCGCTGCGCCGCGTACTCCGCGAGCAGGCCCGCGCCCATGGGCTCGACGACGACGCCGGCGACGTCCGCGAGGCTCTCCGCCACCAGGGCCAGCCGCCGGTCAGCGTCGAAGCGGTAGCGCTTGTGCGGGTTGGTGGAGACCGCGACGACGACCTCGTCGAAGAGCGCCGCGGCGCGCGCGACGACCTCCACGTGTCCGTTGTGCAGGGGGTCGAAGGAGCCGGGGCAGATCGCTCGGTGCATGGGTGCCATCCTAGGGGCGCTCCGTGCCGGGGCGGCGTACCGTGGTGGACGAGGGAGTCCTCCGGCCGGAGCGGAGCACCGACATGGGCATGCAGTGCCGCCGGGCGCGGACCGGGGAGCGGATCAGCGCCCTGGACGAGGCCAACCTCCGCGTGGAGCGGCGCGGGGTGCCCATGCACGTCGCGGCCCTGGCCCTCCTGGAGGCCGGTCCCCTCCTCGATGCCGGCGGGCGCGTCCGGCTGGCGGAGGTGCGGGAGCACGTCGAGCGGCGCACCCGGGACGTCCGGCCGCTTCGCCGGCTGCTCACCCGCCCCGGGGGCGGACGCCCCGTGTGGCTCGACGACCCGGTCTTCGACGTCTCCCGGCACGTGCGCAGCCGTCCGGTGCCGCCGCCCGGGGACGAGGAGAGCCTGCTCCGGGTGTGCGCCGGGATCGCCGCCGTCCCGCTGCCCCGGGACCGGCCCCTGTGGGAGCTGTGGCTGCTCCCCGGCCTCGCCGGCGGCCGGGTCGGCCTGCTGATCCGGTGGCACCACGTGCTCGCCGACGGTCTCGCGGCGCTGACCCTGCTCGCGCCCCTGTTCGATCCCGCGCCCGGCGGCGCCCCGCGCGCCCCGGACGCGCCGGGTCGCCCGGGGACGGGCGGCGGCCCGCCGCCCGTCCCTGCCACGGCCCGCGCTCCGGCCCGCGCCGCTGCCCGCCTGCTCGGCGCCGCGGCCCAGGTCCGCGGCGCGCTCGCGGAGGGCCGCGCCCCGGCGCTGTCCGTCAACCGGCCCGTGGGCGCGCGGCGCCGGGCGGTGCTGGTGCGCGCCGACCTGGCGGCGGTCCGGGAGCTGGCCCACCGGCACGGCGGGACGGTCAACGACGTGGTGCTCACCGCCGTGGCGGGCGGCGCCCGGCGGCTGCTGGCCGCGCGCGGCGAGCTGGCCGGCGTGCCGGAGCTGAAGGTGTCGGTGGCCGCCTCCGTGCGCGCGGCGGGGGACCCCGCCGGCGGCAACCGGGCCGGTGTGCGCGTCGTGGCCGTGCCCGTCGACGAGCCCGACCCGGTGGCCGGGCTGCGGCGGATCGCGGCCACCACCTCCCGGCAGCGGACCCGTCCGCCGTACCGGCCGGGCGGCCGCCTGGCCCAGCGCTGGATGGTCCGGGTCATGGACCGGCAGCGGCTCGTCAACGTGCTGCTCAGCAACGTGCGCGGCCCCGCGGCGCCCCTGCTCTTCGCGGGGGCACCGGTGCTCGAGCTGTTCCAGCTCGGCGCCGTGCAGGGCAACCTGGCCCTCGCCGTGGGCGTCGTCTCCTACGCGGGGACCCTGGGCATCGACGTGGTGGCCGACGCCGACGTGGTGCCGGACCTCCCGGTGTTCGTCGAGGGGCTGGCCGGGACCCTCGTGCGGCTCGGCGCCGGGCCGCCGCCCTGAGCCGCCGCGGGACCCTAGACTGGCGGCCATGGATGCCACCGACGCCGCCGTCCCGTCCACGCACACGTCCGGCCCCCCGTGGGAGCGGATGGCCCGCGGGGGCGGTCTGCTGACCGGCACCGGGGAGCTCACCGGGACCGTCTTCGAGGAGATGTCACGGCTGGCCGCGCGCACGGGCGCGATCAACCTGGGCCAGGGCTTCCCGGACGTCGACGGCCCGCGGGAGATGCTCGACGCCGCGGCGGCCGCACTGCACGGCGGCGGCAACCAGTACTCGCCGGTGGCGGGTCTGCCGCTGCTGCAGGAGGCCGTCGCGGCGCACCAGCACCGGTTCTACGGGATCGACCTGGACCCGGCCTCCGGGGTGGTCGTGACCGTGGGCGCGTCCGAGGGGCTGGCCGCGAGCCTGCTCGCGTTCCTGCGCCCCGGGGACGAGGTGGTCGTGTTCGAGCCGCACTACGACCTCTACGGCGCCGTGGTGGAGTTCGCCGGTGCGCGGCTGGTCACGGTCCCCCTCGAGCCGCCGCACTTCTCCCCCGACCTCGACCGCCTCGCCGCGGCCTTCGGGCCCCGCACCCGCATGGTGATCCTCAACGACCCGCACAACCCGACCGGGACGGTGTTCGACGACGCCGTCCTGGCCCGCGTGGCCGGACTCGCCGCCGAGCACGACTGCGTGGTGGTGACCGACGAGGTCTACGAGCACCTGCGCTACGCCGGCGGGCACCGGCCGCTCGCCGCGCTGCCGGGGGCCTTCGAACGGACCCTCACCGTGTCCTCCGTGGGCAAGTCCTTCTCGGTCACGGGCTGGCGGGTGGGCTGGGTCAGCGGGCCGGCGCACCTCGTGGGCCCGGTGCGCGCCACGAAGGCCTATCTCACGCACAGCGCCGCCACGCCGCTGCAGATCGGGGCGGCCACCGCTCTGGGCCTGCCGGACGGGTTCTACGACCGGCTCACGGAGGACTTCCGGCGGCGGCGCGACGTGCTCGTGCGGGGCCTGGCCGCGGCGGGCGCCGAGCCGTTCGAGCCGCAGGGCACGTTCTTCGTCGTGGCGGACGTCCGCGGCCTGTGCGAGCGGTACGGGGTCGAGGACGCCGCGCACCTGGCGCCGGTGCTGGCCGAGCGGGCCGGTGTGGTGGGCGTGCCCGTGCCGGCCCTCGCCTCCGCGGAGCACCGGGAGCGCTACGCGTCCTGGATGCGCTTCTCGTTCGGCAAGCGCCTGGACGTCCTGGAGCGGGCCGGGCGGCAGCTGGCCGGCTGAGCCGGTCCGCACGGCGGGGAGCTCGCCGCCCGCCCTCGTGCCGGCTCCCCGGCGGCGGGGAACCGGCGCGCGGGACGCCGCCCCGCGCGCCGCGGCTCAGACGGCGCTCGCCCGGCGGCCCAGGGCCCGGTAGGTGAAGCCGGCCGCGGTCCAGCGGTCGGGGTCGAGCACGTTGCGGCCGTCGAGGATCTGCGGGACGGCCACCAGCGGGTCGAGCTGCTCCGGGGTCATCGCCTTGAACTCGGCCCACTCGGTCAGCAGCACCACGACCTCGGCCCCGGTGACGGCGGCCTCGAGGGAGTCCACGTAGTCCAGGCGCGGATAGCGCTTGGCGGCGTTGGCGTTGGCCTTGGGGTCGTAGACGGCCACCTCGGCGCCGATCGAGTGCAGCCGGGCGGCGATGTCCAGGGCCGGGGAGTCGCGCACGTCGTCGGAGTCCGGCTTGAAGGCCGCCCCGAGCACGGCGACCTGCCGGCCCACCACGGTCCCGCCCAGCATCTGGGTGACCGTCTCCACCGTGTGGCCGCGGCGGCGGACGTTGATGTCGTCGACCTCCGCGAGGAAGCGCACCGACTGCTCCACCCCGAGCTCCGCGGCCCTGGCGCGCAGGGCGCGGATGTCCTTCGGCAGGCAGCCGCCGCCGAAGCCCACGCCGGCGTTGAGGAACTTGCGCCCGATCCGCTCGTCGAGGCCGATCGCGTCGGCCAGGGTGCGGATGTCCCCGCCGACCGCCTCGGTGAGCTCGGACAGGGCGTTGATGAAGGAGATCTTGGTGGCCAGGAAGGCATTGGCCGCGACCTTGACGAGCTCGGCGGTCTCGAAGTCGGTGACGATCAGCGGGACGCCGGCCGCCAGCTGCCGGGCGTAGACCCGGCGCATCACGGCCTCGGCGGCCGGGTCCTGACAGCCCAGCACCATCCGGTCCGGGGCCAGGGTGTCCTCCACGGCGTAGCCCTCGCGCAGGAACTCGGGGTTCCACACCAGGGACACGTCCACGCCCTCCCGCGCCGAGGCCTTCGCCAGGTCCGCCAGGCGGCGGGCGGAGCCCACGGGGACCGTGGACTTGCCGGCGATCACGCAGTCCTTCGTGGCGGCCGCGGCGATGGAGCCGACCGCGGCGTCGACGTAGCGCATGTCCGCCGCGAAGCTCCCGGCCCGCTGCGGGGTGCCGACCCCGACGAAGTGGACGTCGCCGAAGGCGCCGGCCTCCTCGTAGCTCGTGGTGAAGCGCAGCCGGCCGGTGCCCACGTGCTTGCGCAGCAGCTCGCCCAGGCCCGGCTCGTGGAAGGGCAGCTCGCCGCGGGACAGGGCGTCGACCTTCTCGGGGTCCACGTCCAGCCCCAGCACCTCGAAGCCCATCTCCGCCATCGACGCGGCGTGCGTGGCCCCCAGGTAGCCCGTTCCCAGAACCGTGATCCTCATGGACGTCCTCCGTTCCTCCCGGGCGCTGACCCGGGCTCGATGCTGCCTGTCGAATCTTGTCAAAGGGGGTGCGCCCAGCGGCGCAGGTGTCAGTCCGGCGCGCCGGGGGACGCGGACGATGTGACGTCCGTCTCGGCGAACCACACGGTGGTCTCCCCGTGCCGCTTCTGCTCGAAGCGGCGCAGCCCGGCCGGCCAGCCGGGCTCCGGGGACCGGGTGGAGCGCTCGACCACGAGCACCCCGCCCTCCCGCAGCCGGCCCACCAGCGGGGCGAGGACCGCGGCGAGCTCCGCCTCCGGCAGGGGGTAGGGCGGGTCGGCCAGCACGAGGTCCCACGGCCCCTCGGCGGGATCCGCGAGGTAGCCGCCCACCGCCCCGTGCCGGACCGTGACGACGTCCTCGCGCCCGAGGGCCCGGTGGACCGTCGCGGCGTTGGCGCGGCAGACCCGCGCCGCGCCCGCGTGCCGCTCCACGAGGGTCACGGCGGCCGCGCCGCGGCTCGCGGCCTCGCAGCCGAGGGCCCCGGAGCCCGCGAAGAGGTCGAGGACCCTGGCGTCCCGGAGCATGCCCCACGCCTCGAGCCGCGCGAAGAGGGACTCCTTGCCCCGGTCGGTGGTGGGCCGGGTGTCCCGGCCCGGCACGGACTGCAGGCGCAGCCCCCCGGCGGCCCCGGCGATGATCCTGCTCATGGGTGCTCCTCTCGGGTGCCCGGCGGCACGCGGCTCGGCGGCACGGGGGCTCAGCCCCGGTCCAGGAACGCCTCGGCGTCCGGGTCGAGGTAGCGCTCGATGGCCTCGGCCAGTTCGGGGTGCTCCAGCAGCTGGGGGTCCTCGCCCAGGATCGTCACGGCGTCCCGGCGGGCGCGCTCGATGAGCTCGGCGTCGTCGAGGGCCCGCAGCAGGCGCAGGGTGGAGCGGCCGCCGGACTGCGCGGCGCCGAGGATGTCGCCCTCGCGGCGCAGCTCGAGGTCCGCCCGGGCCAGCTCGAAGCCGTCCGTGGACCCGGCCACCACCTCGATCCGCTCCCGCGACGGGTGCTCGGCGGGGCGCCGGGTGACGAGCAGGCACGTCCCGGCGTGCCCGCCGCGCCCGATCCGGCCGCGCAGCTGGTGCAGCTGGGAGATGCCGAACCGGTCGGCGTCGACGATGATCATCAGCGTGGCGTTGGGCACGTCCACGCCGACCTCGACCACGGTGGTGCACACGAGCAGCTGCACGTCCCCGGCCGCGAACTCCTCCATGAGGCGGGACTTCCGGTCCGTGTCGAGCCGGCCGTGCAGCACCTCGGCGCGCACGCCGGCCAGGACGGGCTCGGCGGCCACGAGCTCGGCGAGCCAGGTGACGGACGCCATCGTCGCCTCGGACTCCTCGTCCTCGGAGGCCGCCGCGAGTGCGGACTCCGCGAGGGAGGCGTGGGGCGGGGGCTCGTCGTCGTCGCCGATCTTGGGCGCGACCACGTAGACCTGGCGGCCCGCGTCGATCTCCTCCCGGGCGCGCCGCCACAGGCGCCGCTCCCAGCCCGGGTGCTCCACGAGCCCCACGGTGTGGGTGGCGATCGGCTGCCGGCCGGCCGGGAGCTCGTCGAGGACGGAGACGTCCAGGTCGCCGAAGACGGTCATCGCCACGGTGCGCGGGATGGGGGTCGCGGTCATCACCAGCAGGTGCGGGGGCCGCCCGGCCTTGTCCCGCAGCCGGTCGCGCTGCTCGACGCCGAAGCGGTGCTGCTCGTCCACCACGACCAGTCCGAGGTCGGCGAACTGGACGACCTCGGAGAGCAGGGCGTGGGTGCCGATGACGATCCCGGCCTCCCCCGACGCGATCCGCAGCAGGGCCCGCCTGCGCGCCGCGGCGCCCATGGACCCCGTGAGCAGCACGACCTGCGTGCCGTCCGGGTCCCCGCCGAGCAGGCCGGCCTGCGCGAGCGGGCCCAGGGAGCGGACCACGGAGCCGTGGTGCTGGGCGGCGAGCACCTCGGTGGGGGCCAGCAGCGCGGCCTGCGCGCCGGAGTCCACGACCTGCAGCATCGCGCGCAGGGCCACGAGCGTCTTGCCCGAGCCGACGTCGCCCTGGAGCAGCCGGTTCATGGGGCGGGTGCCCGCGAGCTCCGCGGCGAGCTCCTCCCCAACGGTCCGCTGCCCGGCGGTGAGCTCGAAGGGCAGCCCGGCGTCGAACCGGGCGAGCACCCCCGCGGGGACGCCCGGGCGGGCGGTCGTGGGGTGGGCGGCGAGCTCGGCGCGGCGGCGAGCCAGGGCGCACTGGAGCAGGAACGCCTCCTGGTAGCGGAACCGGCGGCGCGCCTCCCCGTGCGCCCGGGTGTCCCTCGGGCGGTGGACCTGCCAGTACGCCTCCTCGAGCCCCATGAGCCCTTCCCGCTCCCGGATCCCGTCCGGCAGCGGGTCCGGGACGGCCCCGAAGTCCACGACGGGCAGCAGCGAGTGCACGGCGCGGGCGATCTTGTCCGTGGTCAGCTTGGCCGTGGCCGGGTAGATCGGGATGGGCCGGCCCGCCCGCTCCTCGGCGGTCTCCCCGGCCTCCGGGGCGTCCGGGTCGAGGATCGCGTAGTGCGGGTTCGTCATGGTCACGCCGCCGTTGTACAGCCCGACCTTCCCGGAGAACAGGGCGTGCGTTCCGGGGGGCAGGTCCCTGGCGGCGGTCCAGGCGTTGAAGAAGCTCAGCCGCATCGTCCGGCCGGGGCCCGGGTCGCCGTCCGCGAAGAGCCGCTGCGGGTCGGAGGAGACGCGGTCCGTGATCACCACGTCCGTGATGGACCCGCGCCGCGAGCGCATCTGGCGGGTGGAGGCGTGCACGACCTCGGCCACGATGGTGACCTGCTGGTCGATGCGCAGCTCCGAGAACGGGGTGAGCTCGCCCCGCGGCATGTACCGGCGGGGGAAGTGGTCGAGCAGCTGCCCGATCGTGGACACCGAGAGCTGCCGGGCCAGCTGGTCGGCCGTGGTCCGCCCCAGCAGCCGGGCCAGCGGCTGGTCGAGCTCGGAGACCGGGTCGGGGAACGCCCCGCCGCCGTGGGTCGGGGTCATCTCAGGGGTGCCTCATCCGTCCGCCTCCGAGAGGGAGGTCACCGTGAGGTTCACGGCCTTGCCGCGGGCGCCGATCACGGTGAGGGCGTCCTCGGGCCGCGGCACGTGGACGTGCACGCGCCAGCGGTAGCCGTCCCCCGTCTCGGTCACCGCGCTCATGATCACGCTGGTGCCCACTTCGCTGAGCTCGTGGCGCAGCTCCGCGGCGTCCAGCGGGGTGAGCTCCACGGTGCACATCACCTCCACGCCGCCGTGCACGGTGTGCGGGGCGTCCCCGGCGCCGGCGGCCCGGGCCGCGGCGGCGTCGATCAGCGCGTCGAGGGCGTTCTCGTCGCCGGCGTCGTCGCCGCCCACGGTGCGGGCCAGGGCGTCGAAGACCACGAGCATGCCCAGGGCGCCGGCGTCGACCGTGCCGGTCTCGCGCAGGATCTCGAGCTGGTCCGGGGTGACGAGGACCGCGGCGCGGGCGGCGGTGCTGACGGCGGCCAGGAACTCCTTGAGCTGCTGGTTGGACCCGTCCTCCACGCCCTGCGGCACGGGCACGGCGGCGGCGGCCTCCAGGACGGAGAGCATGGTCCCGTCCACGGGGTCCGTCAGGACGCTCCAGGCGCGCACGTGGCCGGCGTGCAGGGCCAGCCGGACGGACTCGGCGCTCATCCTGGTGCTCCCCTCGAGGGAGCGGCCCACGGCCGTGAGGAAGACGGAGAACAGGGTGCCCGAGTTGCCGCGGGCCTCCTCGAGGGCGGCCTGGCCGGCGAGGGAGAGCAGCTCCCCGACGTCGCCGGTCTCGAGCACGGCGGCGGCCTCGGCGGCGGCGCGCACGGTGGTCGCGAGGTTGGTCCCGGTGTCGGCGTCCGCGACCGGGAAGACGTTGAGGGCGTTGAGGACGGGGCTGTGGCGCACGAGATCACGGTGGGCCAGGTCGAGCCACCGCCGCATGACGGCCGCGTTCGATCCGATCCTATGGTTCAAAGTGATCCCATCCTTCGCCGACCGGGTGCCCGAGAGCGAGGTGCGGCGCTCGTCCGTCGAGCAGCACCCGGGGGAGGGTGTCGTCGTGCGCGGGGGGCGCGGGCGCACACGAGCCTATCGCACGGAACATCCCCGGCAGCGGCACGCCCCGGGGGAAGACGGCGAGCAGCCCGTGGTCCTCGCCCCCGGTCAGCACCCAGTCGCGGGGGTCGGCGCCGAGCAGCCGGGCGGCCGGGCGCAGGGGCTCGGCGAGGCCGGCCACGGCCGCGCCGTCGAGGTCGACGACGACGCCGCTGGCGGCAGCGACCCGCCCGGCGTCACGGAGCAGGCCGTCGGAGAGGTCGATCATCGCGGTGGCGCCGGCGCGGGCGGCCGCGGGGCCGGCGGTCACCGGGGCGCACGGCCGCAGCTGCGCCGCCGCGAGCCCGTCCAGGAGCGCGTCCCGGCCGGGCCGGTAGCGGCGGTCCTCGAGCAGCGCGACGCCCGCGGCCGCCCGCCCGGTGGTCCCGGCGAGCGCCACAGTGCCGCCCTCGCCCGCCCCGGAGCGGCGCACCGGGTCCCGGCCCTCGAGGTCGCCCGTCACCGTGGCGGTGACCGACAGCTCCCGGCCAGCGCCCAGGTCCCCGCCGACCACGGCGCAGCGGTCCGCGCCCATGGCCTCGAACCCGGCCAGGAGGCCGCGGGCGAAGTCCTCGGGCCAGGACACGGGCGTGCCCGGCGGCAGGGTGAGCGAGACGACGGCGGCCGACGGGACGGCGCCCATCGCGGCGACGTCGGCGAGGTTCTGCGCCGCGCACTTCACCCCGGTGTCGTAGCCCGTGGTGACCGCGCCGCCGGTCCAGGCGAGCCGGAAGTCCTGGTCCTGCACCTGGGTGTCCGTGGTGATCACGTACCGCCCGTCCGGGGCCGCGACCACGGCGCAGTCGTCGCCGGGGCCGAGCAGCACCAGGTCCGCTCCGGGGCGGGGGGCGGGGCGCAGGAGCAGCGGGAGCACCCTGGCCAGCAGCTCGGCCTCGGAGAGCTCCCCGACGGTGGGCCCCGGACCGGGCGGGGCGTCGGGCACGGGGGACGGCTCCGCTGGGGGTCGGGTCATGGCGCTCATCCTAACGACGGCCCCGGACGCGGGAACGGGCGCCCCCGAGGATTACGCTGGGGGCATGCCCTCGCCCTCCCTGTCCCGATCCGCCCGTGCCCTGCTGGGGGCGGGAGCCCTGGTGGCGGTCCTCGCGGGGTGCTCCCCCGCCGTCACCGTGGACCCCGCCGAGAACGCCGCCGACCCGGGGTGCGCCCCGGCGATGCTGGCCATGCCGGAGACCGTCGGCGAGCACGTGAGGCGCGAGACCACCAGCCAGGCCACCACGGCCTACGGCGAGCCCACGGCGGCGGTCGTGCGGTGCGGCGTGACCCCGCCCGGGCCCACCACGGACGCCTGCTCCTCCGTCAACGACGTCGACTGGCTGATCCGCCAGGACGAGGACGGGAGCACCTGGACCGCCACGACCTACGGCCGGGACCCGGCCGTCGAGGTGGTCTTCGACAGCACCGCCGTGGCCTCCTCCACCCTGCTGGTCGAGCTGGGCTCCGCGGTGGAGCAGATCCCCGCCGAGCGCCGGTGCCTGGACCTCCAGGACACCGTGGAGGGCCTCTGAGCCGGGGCCGGACGGAGGAGTCCGTCCCCTCCCCCGGGACGTCCCGGGGGCTCGGGAATAGGCCCGTGCCCCGCCCGGTTGTGGCGTGGACACGCGCGCGAGCGCACCGCGCCCCACCACCACGCCAGAAGGAGGCACATCCGTGGCCACCGATTACGACGAGCCCCGCGTCAAGCCCGAGGACGAGCCCGCCAACGAGTCCCTCGAGGTGATCCAGGCGCAGCGCAGCGCCACCGCGCAGAGCCCGGCGATCGACGTCGACGACTCGGACACGGCGGAGGGCATCGACCTGCCGGGGGCGGACCTGTCCCAGGAGGAGCTGCTCATCCAGGTGGTGCCCGAGCAGGACGACGAGTTCACCTGCATGTCCTGCTTCCTGGTCCGCCACCGCAGCCAGCTCGCCCGCGAGCAGGACGGCGCCCGGTACTGCATCGAGTGCGAGGGCTGACGGCCGCGGCACCCGCCCCGGGCCCGCCCGGTCACTCGTGGCGCAGGGAGGCGATGGGGTCCTTCCGCGCGGCCCGGACGGCGGGGATCGTCCCGGCCAGGAACGCGATCCCCATGACCGAGAGCACGATCAGGGCCACCCGCCACGACTCGAACGCGAACAGCGACAGCCCCGGCAGCCCGGACAGGAACCCGTCGGCCAGCGCCCCGCTCAGGGCCGAGCCGCCGACGACGCCCGCGACGGCGCCGACGACCGCCCCGAGGAACCCGATGAAGACGGCCTCGAGGGAGAACAGGCCGAAGACCCGGCCTCCGCTCATGCCCATGGCCTTCATCAGGCCGATCTCCCGGGTCCGCTCCTGGACCGACATCAGCAGGGTGTTGACGATGCCGAGCCCGGCGGCCACGAGCGCGATGACGGCGCAGGCGTTGAGGATCCACACGATGGCGTTGATGACGGCGCGGAACATGCCGAGCTGGTCCTCCACGGTGAGCCCGAGCATGTCCTGCTCCTCCAGCCGCGCCTGGATCCCGGGGGCCAGGGCCATGTCCTCGACCGTGACCGTGGCCATCGCGAAGCTCTCCGGGACCTCCTCCGGGACGCCGCTGACCTGGTAGTCGTAGAGCCGCTCGTTGAACGTGTCCGACGGGATGGGGTTCAGGGAGGTCCCGACGAGACTGGCCTGCGTCACCCCGGAGATCGTGGCGGGGAACGCCCGGTCCTGCTCCGCCATGTTGGTCATGACCACGTCGACGCGGCCTCCGACGGCCTCCTGCGCGGAGGAGAAGCCCAGGTCGGCGACCCAGCTGTCGGGGACCGCGATCTCGTCCCGGCCCGCGGCGGGCGCTCCGCCGGCCACCATCTGCAGGCCCACGGCGTCGACGGGGATCCCCGGGGAGAGCTGGAACCGGCTGCCGTCGGCGGCCTCCAGGTAGGTGGGGGCCACGGAGTACATCGGCTTCACGGAGCGCACCCCGTCCAGGTCCTCGATGACCTCGATGTCCTCGGGGGTCAGCCCTTCGAAGGACACGCCGAACCCCGTCCGGATCCGGGTGGTGTCCGGGTCGTACTCCCGCGGGCCCGAGGTCGACGACAGCTCGATGAGGGGCTGCGACTTCTGGACGTAGAGCGCGTCGGCGTCGCCGAACGCCGCCACGGTGTCGTCGATGTACCGGTTCACCCCGGTGCCCATGCCGGAGGTGAGGGTCAGGGCGAACGCACCGATGAAGACGGCGAGCACGGTCAGGGTGGCGCGGATCCTGGCGCGCGCGGTGTTGGCGACCGCGGAGGCCAGCAGGTCGGACCACCTCACCGGGCACCTCCGACCGCTCCGACGACGACCTCGTCGTCCGCGCCGGCGTCGTCCCCTCCTGCGTCGTCCCCTCCGGCGTCGTCCGCCCCGGCTGCGGGGGCCTGCCGGGGTGGAGGGGCGTCCACGACGAGACCGTCGTGCAGGTGCACCTGGCGTCCGCAGCGCCGGGCGAGGTCCTCGTCGTGGGTGACGACGACGAGGGTGATGCCGCGCTCCCGGTGGAGCTCGAGCAGGAGGTCCTGGACCACCGCGCCGGTGGCCGAGTCAAGGTTGCCGGTGGGCTCGTCGGCGAAGATCACGGAGGGGTCGTTGACCAGGGCCCGGGCGATCGCGACCCGCTGCTTCTGCCCGCCCGACAGGTCGGCGGCACGGCTGGAGGCCTTCTCCGCCACGTCCAGGCGCTCGAGCACGTCCAGGGCACGGCGCCGGCGCGCTCCGGGGCGGACCCCGGCGATGCGCAGCGGCAGCACCACGTTCTCCAGGACGGTCTGGTCCGGGGTCAGGTAGAACTGCTGGAACACGAACCCGAACGCGGCGTTGCGCGTCTCGTTGAGCTCACGGGCCGTCATCGACGCCGCCGGCCTGCCGTCCAGGGACACCGTGCCGCGGGTGGGCGCGTCGAGCAGCGCGAGCAGGTGCATCAGGGTCGACTTGCCCGAGCCGGACTTCCCGACGACGGCGACGGACTCCCCGTGCCGGATGCGCAGGTCCACGCCCCGCAGCGCGGCGAAACGGGTGTCCCCCCGGCCGTAGATCTTGACCAGGTTCTCGGCCTCGAGCACCGCGGACGTCATCGAATTCCCCCTGTCGGGGCGACCGTCCCCCCGGACGGCCGCCGCGGGACCACGTCCCTCCCCCATCATGTGCGCAAGCGAATGACGACGGCGACCCGATCCGTGTCCCCACTAGTGCTGTCCCGTGACCCGCACGGGCCGGGGCGGCCGGTGCGGACACCCCCGGCGGACCGGTGACGAGGGCCCGGAGGCGCTCGCCGGGTCCGGTGCTGCAGGCCGGGACTCCTCCCGTCACGTAACAGTTCACCCTTGCTAATGCCGGGATGTGGACGATAGTTAACAGCACAGCTGTTCTTCGGCAGGGGGTTCCGGCTCCGCGGGACGGGCGCACGCCCCGTCCGCGCCGAACGACGAGCGGCACGACGTGACGGGGGTCCGTCCGCGCGGGGGCGCGGCAAGGACCCCGGTGGGGCCGTGCGGCGCGCTGGCGGTCCTGGGGTGGGCCCGGGCCGACTACGGAGTACAGGAGACGCATCGACATGACAACTACGAGAAGACTGGCTGTTGCCGGTGCCTCGGCGACCGTGCTGGTGGGGGGCCTGTTCCTGGGCGTCCCGGCGGCCGTCGCGGCACCTGGCGACGCCCCGCCGGTCGACGCCCCACCGGGCGCGGCCGCATCCACCGAGGTGGCCGGTGCCGTGGCGGAGCTGCCGGCCGCGGTGCCCGCGGACGTCCCGGTCGCCGAGGTCCTGGTCGCCGAGGCGGCTCCGCCCGCACCGGCGGAGGTCCCGGTCGCCGAGCCCGCACCGGTCGTCGCCGACGTGGCGGCGCCCGAGCTGCCGGCCGCGGCCCTCGCGGACGTCCCGGTCGCCGCGCCCGTGGACGTCCCGGCTGCCGCGCCCGTGGACGTGCCGGCCGCCGAGGAGGTCCTGCCCGCACCGGCGGAGGCGCCGGCTCCGTTCGTGGCCGACGTGGCGCCGGAGGCACCGGCGCTGTCCGACGCGGCACCCGCCGCGCCGGCCGCAGCCGCGGTCCAGCAGGAGGTGGTCCCGGAGCTCGCGCCCCAGGAGGCCGCCGCCGGGGCCGCGAACCCGGGGCTCAACGTGGACACCCGCCTCACCGCGGCACCGATGGGGCAGGCGGCCGGCGCCGGTCTGCTCACGGCGCTGCTCGCGGCGGCAGTGGCCCTTCCCGGTGCGCTCGCGTACCGGGCCCGGAGGCTCGGGCGCAGCGGCGCCTGAGCCGCGTGCCGTGCCGGTGGTGCCCGCGGGGCGGCGCCGGCACGGCACCGACCCCGGCGGAACGCGCCGGGTCGGAGAACAGGTCAGGTCGGAGGAGGACAGCACAGCATGGCAACGAGCACCGTGGCGGGACCGCCGCGCCCCGTCCCGGCCGAGGAGAGGGATCCCCTGGTCCGGCGGGCGGCGGTGGTGACGCTGTGCGCCGCCGTGCTGTGGGTGGCGCTCATGAACCAGTGGTTCCTCGCCCAGCACCTCCTGGGGCACGTGCCGGCCGCGGCGTCGCCGGTGCGCCTGAGCATAGACTCGGTCGGCTTCGACGCCGACGTGCTCCCCTACGACCCGACCGACGAGGACCTCGAGGGCGGCTCGCTCGTGCCTCCGCAGACCTACAGCGGCTACCGGCTCACGCCGTACGGGATGCCCGGCGAGGGGTCGACGAACACCACGTACATCGCGGGGCACAGCTACGACAAGGTGGAGCTGCCCTTCAACAAGCTGAGCGACCCGACCCTGGTCGGGGAGGAGCTCGAGGTCGAGACCGTGGACGGGACCCTCGACTACGTGGTGGACTCGGTGACCACCTACGAGAAGGACACGCTGAAGGACAGCGAGATCTGGCGGATCGTCCCGAACCGCATCGTCCTGATCAGCTGCTACACCCAGGACGCGGTCGGCAAGAACGTCGTCGTCACCGCGTCGCCCGCTGCGTGAGCCGGGGGCTCCGCCCCCGGTGGTGTGCCGCGGCTCAGCGCAGCCCGACCGGCCGTTCCAGGGCGAGGCCCAGGAGCTCGTCGATCAGCTCGGCGTAGTCGAGCCCGGAGGCGGCCCACATCCGGGGGTACATCGAGATCGGTGTGAACCCCGGCATCGTGTTGATCTCGTTGATGACCACCCGCCCGTCGGGGGTGTAGAAGAAGTCGGCCCGGCACAGGCCCTCCCCGTCCAGCGCCTCGAACGCGGTCACGGCGCTGCGGCGGATCGTCCCGATCGCCTCCTGCGGCAGGTCCGCGGGGCAGCTGAGCCGCGCGGAGGCCTGCGAGACGTACTTCGCCTCGAAGTCGTAGAACGCGTGCTCGTCGACGATCTCGATCTCGCCGGGCATGGAGGTCCGGGCGGCGGCGGTCCCGCGGCCCTGGAGGACGGCGCACTCGATCTCCCGCCCCACGATCCCCGCCTCGACCACCAGCTTGCGGTCGTGCTCGCGGGCGGTCTCGATCGCGGCGTCCAGATCCTCGGCGCGCTCCACCTTCGTGATGCCGAAGGAGGACCCCGCCCGGGCGGGCTTGACGAACACGGGGAAGCCCAGCGCGGCGATGCGCTCGCGCACGTCCTGGGGGTCCACGGCCCACTGCCGGTCGGTCACCACGGTGTAGGGGCCCACCGCCAGGCCCGCCGCCTCGAAGGCGAGCTTCATGAAGTGCTTGTCCATCCCCACCGCGGAGGCCGTGACGCCGCAGCCCACGTAGCGCAGGTCGGCGAGCTCGAGCAGACCCTGCAGGGTGCCGTCCTCGCCGAAGGGCCCGTGCAGCAGGGGCAGCACCACGTCGATGTGCCGGTCCCGGCTGACGGTCTGCCCGCAGGGACCGTCCTGGCGCACGATGAGCTCGCTCTCCCCGACCTTCAGCGGCAGGCTCACGAGCTCGTCGCCCACGGGCAGCTCCGCGATCGGGTTCGCGTCCAGCAGCGCCTCCAGCTCCTCCTGCGGGCAGAGGAACCACTCGCCGGAGGTGGCGATGCCGACGGTCACCACGTCCCACTTGTCCCGGTCGATGGCGCGCAGGACCCCGAGGGCGGTGATGAGGGAGATGGAGTGCTCGCTGGAGCGTCCGCCGAACAGCACGGCGACGCAGGGGCGGGGGGTCATGGGGCGGTCCCTTCGGATTTGATCTCGCGGCCCAGCAGGAGCGGGGCCACGTCGTCGATGGTGATCTCCTCGCGGAGGATGGCCACGACGGCCTCGGTGATGGGCATGTCCACGCCGTGGCGGCGGGCCAGGGCGAGCACGGCGGGGGCGGACTTGATGCCCTCGGCGGTCTGGGTCATCTCCTCCTGGACCTCCGCCGGGGTGAGGCCCAGGCCGAGGAGCCGGCCCGCGGTGCGGTTGCGGGACAGCGGGGAGGAGCAGGTGGCCACGAGGTCGCCCAGTCCGGCGAGGCCGGAGAGGGTCTCCAGCCTCCCGCCGAGGGCGAGCGCGAGCCGGGTCGTCTCGGCGAGCCCGCGGGTGATGATGGAGGCCTTCGAGTTCTCCCCGAAGTGGCGGCCGTCGGCGATGCCCACCCCGAGGGCGATGACGTTCTTGACGACGCCGCCGATCTCGGTGCCCACCACGTCCGTGTTCGTGTAGGGGCGGAAGTAGCGGGTCCGGCAGGCGTGGGCCACCCAGGTGGCCAGGTCCGTGGCGGGGGCCGCCACGACGGAGGCCGTGGGCTGCTCCTCGGCGATCTCCATGGCCAGGTTGGGCCCGGACAGCACGCACGTGCGCGCCCGCCAGTGCCGGGGGCCCAGCCCGGTGGCCCGCCCCAGCTCCTCGGCGACGACCTCGCTCATCCGCAGCCCCGTGTCCCGCTCGAGCCCCTTGGCGAGGGACAGCACCACGGCGTCGCGCTCGAGGTGTCCGGCCACGGCGGTCAGCTGGGCGCGCAGGGACTGGGCGGGCACGGCGAGGACCACCAGGTCCGCGCCGCGCACGGCGGCGGCGAGGTCGGCGGTGATCTCCAGGCGCTCGGGCAGCCGGATGCCGGGCACGTAGCGGTCGTTGACGCGGGTGCGCGCGGTGTGGTCCATCGCGGGGGCGCTGCGTCCCCACAGGGCCACGGTCCGCCCGATCGGCTCGGCCCGGGCGTGGGCGGACTCGCGGGCGCTGTCGGCGAGGATCTTGGCGAAGGTCGTGCCCCAGGACCCGGCGCCCAGCACGGCGATCCTCCGCGGCCCGACTGCGGGCAGGCCGCCGGCAGGGGCCGCGGCGGTCTCGGGGGGCGTCACGGGCGGCCTCCCCGGCGCCGGTCCCAGAGGACTGCCGGCGCGTCCGTGCCGCGCAGCACCGCGAGCTCCCGGGTCACGGCGCGCATGACGGCGTCGGTGGCGTCCTCGAGCCGCGCCGCGTGGCGGCCCACCGGATGGGTCAGGTCGGGGACGTCGTCCCGCCACGGGGTGAGGTCCACGGGCGGGCCGATCCGCACGCGCACGTCCTTCCGGGGGAACAGGCTGACCGTGCGCCGGCCGGTGGAGCGGTCGTGGTCGAGGACCTCCTGGTCCCCCCAGTGCGCCACCGGGACCACCGGGGCCCCGGTCGCGAGGGCCAGGCGCGCGGCGCCCGTGTGCCCGGTCATCGGCCACCGGTCGGGGTCCCGGGTGAGGGTGCCCTCGGGGTAGATCACCACGGCGCCGCCGGAGGCGAGCTCGGCGCGGGCGGCCGTGAGCGCCGCCGCGGCGTCGGCCGTGCCGCGCAGCACGGGGACCTGGCCGGTGGCCCGGAGCACCGTCCCCACCCCGGGGGCGCGGAACAGGGACTCCTTCGCCAGGAATCGCGGCATGATCCCGTTGTCGTAGAGCGTGATCGCGACCGTCAGGGGGTCGAGCTCGGTGAGGTGGTTGGGCACCACGATGAATCCGCCCTCGGCGGGCAGGTGCTCCTCCCCCGTCCAGCGCAGCCGGGCCGCCAGCCGGTAGGCCGGCTTGACGACGCCCGCGAGCACGCGGAACAGGCGGCGGTTCGAGGTGCGGCTCATCGGCGGGCCCGGCTCACTCGCCGTCGAGCTCGAAGGACGCCCCGAGCCCCGTCAGCTTGTCGGTGAAGTGCTCGTAGCCGCGCTCGATGAGCTCCACGCCGGTGACGTGGGACGTGCCCTCGGCGGCCATCGCCGCGATGAGGTGGGAGAAGCCGCCGCGGAGGTCGGGGATGTTGATCTCGGAGGCCTGCAGCGGGGTGGGCCCGGAGATCACGGCCGAGTGCACGAAGTTGCGCTGGCCGAAGCGGCAGGGCACGGAGCCCAGGCACTCGCGGTGCAGCTGGATCGTGGCCCCCATCCGGTTGAGGGCGGCGGTGAAGCCGAAGCGGTTCTCGTAGACGGTCTCGTGCACGATGGATACGCCCGTGGCCTGGGTCAGGGCGACCACGAGCGGCTGCTGCCAGTCGGTCATGAAGCCGGGGTGGACGTCGGTCTCCACGATGAGCGGGTTGAGGTCCCCGCCGGGGTGGTAGAAGCGGATGCCCTCCTCCCGGATGTCGAGGCCCCCGCCGATCTTGCGGAACGTGTTGAGGAAGGTCATCATGTCGGACTGCCGGGCCCCGGCCACGAAGATGTCGCCGCCGGTGGCCAGCGCGGCGGAGCCCCAGGAGGCGGCCTCGATGCGGTCGGGCATGGCCCGGTGCCGGTAGCCGGTGAGCTCGGGGACGCCCTCGATGCGGATCACCCGGTCGGTCTGGACGGTGATGATGGCGCCCATCTTCTGCAGGATCGCGATGAGGTCCATGATCTCGGGCTCGGTGGCGGCGCCGCGCAGCTCGGTGTGGCCGTCGGCCCGGGTGGCGGTGAGCAGCACCTGCTCGGTCGCGCCGACCGAGGGGTAGGGCAGCTCCACCTTGGCGCCGTGCAGGCCGTGCGGGGCGCTCATCCGGATCCCGGACTCCAGCTTCTCGACACGGGCGCCGAAGTGGCGCAGCACGTCGAGGTGGTAGTTGATGGGCCGGTCGCCGATCTTGCACCCGCCGAGGTCGGGGATGAACGCCTCGCCGATGGCGTGCAGCAGGGGCCCGCACAGCAGGATCGGGATCCGCGAGTCCCCGGCGTGGGCGTCGATGTCCGCGTGCCGCGCCGTGGTGACGTTGCAGGGGTCCAGGGCCAGCCGGCCGTCCTCGCGCCCCACGTCGACCCCGTGCAGCGCCAGCAGGTTGGTGACGACCTGGACGTCCTTGATCTGGGGCACGTTCTCCAGGACGGACGGTGTGGAGCCCAGGAGGGCGGCCACCATGGCCTTGGGGACGAGGTTCTTGGCACCTCGCACGGTGACCTGCCCGGACAGGGGGATTCCGCCCGTGATGTGCAGTGCGCTGCTCATGACCTTCCGATCTGCTGTTGCCGGGCCACCCCCGAGCGGGAGCGGCACCCGTACAGTGTAGGTTCCCCGGCGAGGGCCCCCGCACAGGGGCGGGCGTCGTGCGTGTCCGGGACAGCACGACGGCCCGGCGGGCCGTGGGAGGCTCCGCCGGGCCGTGCCGGGCGTGACGGGGTCAGGTGCGGGCGGGCAGCGTGGTCGGCTTGAAGGCGGGACGGCCCGCCTCGAACGCGGCGATGTCCTCCTCGCGCTGGAGGGTGAGCCCGATGTCGTCGAGGCCCTCCATGAGGCGCCAGCGCGTGTAGTCGTCGATCGTGAACGGCACCGTCACCGTGTCGCACGTCACCGTGCGGGACTCGAGGTCGACCTCGATCTCGGTGCCGGGGTGCTCCTCGATCAGCTTCCACAGCAGCTCGACGTCCGCCTGGTCGACCTGCGCGGCCAGCAGCCCCTGCTTGCCCGAGTTGCCGCGGAAGATGTCCGCGAACCGGGAGGAGATGACGGCCTGGAAGCCGTAGTCGCGCAGCGCCCACACCGCGTGCTCCCGGGAGGAGCCGGTGCCGAAGTCGGGCCCGGCCACCAGCACGGAGCCGTGCCGGTACGGCTCCCGGTTGAGCACGAAGTCCTCGTTCTTGCGCCAGGCGGCGAACAGGGCGTCCTCGAAGCCGGTCTTGGTGATCCGCTTGAGGTAGACGGCCGGGATGATCTGGTCGGTGTCCACGTTGGACTGGCGCAGCGGGACGCCGACACCCCGGTGGGTGGTGAACTTCTCCATGGCAGGGCCTTTCTGGGCTTCGGGTCGAGGGCTCAGGCGCCGGCGGACGCGAGGTCCGTGGGGGCGCCGGCGGGCTCGAGGTCGGACGGGGAGGACAGCGTGCCGCGCACCGCGGTGGCGGCGGCCACCACGGGCGAGACGAGGTGGGTGCGCCCGCCCTTGCCCTGCCGGCCCTCGAAGTTGCGGTTCGACGTCGAGGCGCACCGCTCGCCGGGGGCGAGCTGGTCCGGGTTCATGCCCAGGCACATCGAGCAGCCCGCGAAGCGCCAGTCCGCGCCGAAGTCCTTGAACACCCGGTCCAGGCCCTCGGCCTCGGCCTGCAGCCGCACCTTGGCCGAGCCCGGCACCACCATCATCCGGACGTTCTGCGCCTTGGCGCGGCCCTTGACGATCTCCGCCGCCGCCCGCAGGTCCTCGATCCGGGAGTTGGTGCAGGAGCCCAGGAAGACGGTGTCCACCGGGATCTCCTTCATCGGGGTGCCGGCGGCCAGGCCCATGTACTCGAGGGCCCGGCGGGCGTTGGCCTTGTCGTTCTCGTCCCCGATGTCCTCGGGGTCGGGGACGGCCTGGGACAGGGGGACGCCCTGGCCGGGGTTGGTGCCCCAGGTGACGAACGGCTCGAGCTCGTCCGCGTCGAGGAAGACCTCGGCGTCGAAGACGGCGTCCTCGTCGGTGCGCAGGGTCCGCCAGTACTCGACGGCCGCGTCCCAGTCGGCGCCCTGCGGCGCGTGCGGACGGCCCTGGACGTAGTCGAACGTGGTGTCGTCGGGGGCGATCATGCCCGCGCGGGCGCCGGCCTCGATCGACATGTTGCAGATGGTCATCCGAGCCTCCATGGACAGGGCCCGGATGGCCGAGCCCCGGTACTCCAGGACGTAGCCCTGTCCGCCGCCGGTGCCGATCTTGGCGATCACGGCCAGGATGATGTCCTTGGCGGACACCCCCGGGCGCAGCGTGCCCTCGACGTTGATGGCCATGGTCCGGAACGGGGCGAGCGGCAGCGTCTGGGTGGCCATCACGTGCTCGACCTCGGAGGTGCCGATGCCGAAGGCCAGGGCCCCGAACGCGCCGTGGGTGGAGGTGTGGGAGTCGCCGCAGACCACGGTCATCCCGGGCTGGGTGAGGCCCAGCTGGGGACCCACCACGTGCACGATGCCCTGCTCGGCGTCCCCGAGCGGGTGCAGGCGCACGCCGAACTCGGCGCAGTTGGCCCGCAGGGTCTCGATCTGCTTGCGGGACGTGTCGTCGGCGATGCGGGAGAAGATGTCCTGCGTGGGCGTGTTGTGGTCCTCGGTGGCGATCGTGAGCTCGGGCCGGCGCAGCGGGCGGCCCGCCAGGCGCAGCCCCTCGAAGGCCTGCGGCGAGGTGACCTCGTGGAGCAGGTGGAGGTCGATGTAGAGCAGGTCCGGCCGGCCGTCCTCGCCCTGGCGCACGAGGTGGTCCGCCCAGACCTTCTCGGCGAGGGTGCGCCCGCCCCGGGGCCCGGAGGGTGCGGCGGAGGTCGTGGAGGGGGTCGAGGACTGGTAGTCCGGCATGGCGGATCCTTCCGTGCTGCCTGTGCAACGTGTTTCCTCCATGGTCGGCGCCCGGCTCGCGACGGGCCAGCTTTCGGGCTTGCTTCTCACATTTTGAGACGTCAGTATCAGTGCATGGACACATCTGGACACATGGATCCGTCCGGCGCCCCGCTCGGCACGCCGCTGGGCGGGCAGGGCACCGGGGAGTCGCTCGCGCTGACCGCGACCACCGCGCCCAGCGGGGTGGGGGTGGTCGACAAGGCCGCGATGATCCTCGACGCCCTCGAGGCGGGGCCGGCGACGCTGGCCCAGCTGGTGAGCGCCACGGGCCTCGCCCGGCCCACCGTGCACCGGCTGGCCGTGGCACTGGCCCACCACCGGTTCGTGGGACGGGACATCCAGGGCCGGTTCGTGCTCGGCTCCCGGCTCGTGGAGCTGGCGTCCGCGGCCGGCGAGGACCGCCTGATCGCGGCCGCCGGCCCCGTCCTGATGAACCTGCGGGACGCCACCGGGGAGTCCGCGCAGATCTTCCGCCGGCAGGGCGACTGGCGCGTGTGCGTGGCCTCCGCCGAGCGGCCGATCGGGCTGCGGGACACGATCCCGGTGGGCACGCAGCTGTCGATGAAGGCGGGCTCCGCCGCGCAGGTGCTCGTCGCGTGGGAGGACCACGACCGCCTGCTCGAGGGCCTGCGCCACGCGCGGTTCTCCGCGACCGTGCTGGCCGGGGTGCGCCGCCGGGGCTGGGCGCAGTCGCTGGGCGAGCGCGAACCGGGCATCGCCTCCGTCTCGGCCCCGGTGCGCGGACCCTCGGGCCGGGTGATCGCCGCGGTGTCGATCTCCGGACCGATCGAACGGCTCACCCGCCAGCCGGGCCGGCTGCACGCCGAGGTCGTGGTGCAGGCCGCGCGCCAGCTCACGGAGGCGGTCCGGGCCACCACCCAGTAGCCGGGCGCCGGCGGCCCCCGCCCTGCCGTCCCCCGCCGTGCGGCGGGGGACGCTCCGCGGCCGCCGCGCTCAGCCGCGCAGGACGGCCAGCGCCCTCCGGAAGGCGGCGAAGGCCTCGAGCTCCGCCCGCACGGGGTCGACGACGGTGCGCCGGGCGGCCTCGGCCACCGACTCGCGCAGCCGGCGCCGCACCGAGCGCTCCCGCATCCGGGCGCCGAAGCCGGCGAGGACCCGGCCGGTCAGGGCCGTGAAGATCCCGAGCACCACCCCGGCGAGGACGAGCAGCGTGGGCACGGGCAGCGGGAAGCCCTCGACGTACGGGGGCGGCGGGACGGGGATCTGGAACCACTCGAGCAGGAACAGGCCCAGGAGCCACAGCAGACCCGCGACCACCGCGAGCATCGCGAGCCACTGGACGACGTCGAGGACGAGCCACCACCAGGAGTTCCGCCCGGCCCGGAAGTCGGTGCGGGCGACCGCCTGGTCGATCGCGTCCGGCAGCCTCTCCTCGTGAGTGCGCGCGGCCTGCCGGACCGACCGGGTCCACGGTTCGGCGGCCCCGTTTGCGGCGTCGTGGGCGAAGGTGCGCACCGCGGAGTCGGCCGCAGCCCGCTGGGCGGCGCCCATGGGCGGCAGAGACGTGCGGTTGACCTCGGGGTTCACGGTCCCACCCCGGTCGAGGTTCAGCCGCCGCATCGGGTCCTTGCGGAACCTCAGCAGCCACCGGGTGGGGATCCACCCCGTGTGCTCCGCCGCGTGCAGGGCGTAGGACCTCCCGGCGGCCCGGGCGATCCCGGGCACGTTGGCGGCCTGCGCCAGCCCGTCGGTGAGCCGCTCCTGCGCCGGCTCGGTGATCCCGGCAGGCTCCCCGTCCCCGGAGGCCTCGGCGAGCAGCGCGGCGGCGTCGTCCACGTCGGCGTCGAGCCGGGCGCCGGCCGCCGCCCTGGTGTCGGCCACCTGGCGGATCCGCGCGCGGAGGGCCTCGACGCCCTCCCCCGTCACCGCGGAGACGGCCACCGGCTTCGACAGCCCCGTGGTGGGCAGCCCGTCCTGGGCCACGAGCTCCTCGAGGGAGGCCATCACGGCGGGGACCTCGGCGTCCGGCAGCCGGTCCACCTGGTTCATCACCACCATGGTCACGGCCCCGTGCCGGGCCAGCGGCGCGATGAACTCCTGGTGGATGACCGCGTCGGCGTACTTCTGCGGGTCCACGACCCACACCACGACGTCGACCATGCCGACGAGACGCTGCACGATGGTGCGGTGGTGCAGGCTCACGGAGTCGAAGTCCGGCAGGTCGAGCAGGATCAGGCCGCCGGGCGCCTCCGCGGCGGGCGCGCCCGTGATCCGCTCCTTGACGCGCGTCCACCGGCCGGCGTCCGCGTGCCCGGTGGGCAGGGGCGTGTCGACGTGGTGGCGCTGGGTGACACCGAGCCAGTCCAGCAGGGCCTCGCTGCCCGGCTCCCCCCAGACGGCGGCCAGCGGCTCGGAGGTGGTGGGGCGGCGGGCGGCGGCCCGGGCGATGTCCCGTCCCACGACCGCGTTGAACAGGGTGGACTTCCCGGACCCGGTCGCCCCGAAGAAGCCCACCACGGTGTGGTCGGCGGACAGGGAGCGCCGCTCGGCGGCGCGGTCCAGGACCGTGCGGGACGCCGCCACGGCCTCGTCGTCGAGCCGGCCGGAGGCCAGCTCCGTGGCGCGCGCGAGCGCGGTGAGCCGTTCGGAGAGGGTCGGCGCCGCCTGCCGGGCGGGGCTCATGCGCTCTCCCCCAGCGTCCGCCCGGCGGCGCGGATGCGCTCGGCCACGGCCACGAGCTCGTCGGCCTCCGGGTGCCCGTCCAGGACGTCGAGGCGCCGCAGGAACACGGACGCCTGCTGGTCCATGACCGTGTGGATCCGGGACTCGAGGTTCTTGCGGGCGTCCTCGGCCATCCGCCGCACGGCGTCCTCCCCGAAGACCGCCTCGAGCAGCTTGGTGCCCACCACGCCGGAGCCGCCGGCGATGCCGACCTCCAGCCCGGTGAGCCCGCCCGTCATGGAGAACACGCCGATCATGAGGATCACGGTGAGCGCGTTCACACCCAGCGACATGGCCCGCGCCCTGGTCCGCTTGTCCGCGCCCTCGCGCTGGATCAGCTCCATGAGGTCGCCCTGCCAGGCGCGCACCTGCTCTGCCGTGCGCTCGCGGAAGTCCGGGGGCAGCGAGCCGAGGTCGGACCCGCCGAGCAGGACCCGGCCCGCGGGCTCGTCCAGCCAGCGGCGCTCCGCGGTCTCGGAGGCGCGCGCGGCCTCCTCAACGATCACGGTCTGCAGACCGGTCTCGATGGCCTCCTCGACCTGGACCTCGGGTGCCGGCCTCCCGCTGAAGAAGGCGGTGAGCCGGTCCCGCATCCGGCCGATCCCGGCCTCGAGGTTGCGGAAGAACTCGCCGGTGCCCACGAAGTCCTGCCAGCGGGCGAGGACCTCGCCGCGCAGCAGGGTCCCGTCCCGGGTCGACTCGATGACGGCGGCGAGCGCCTCGTCGAAGGCGCGGTCCACGTCGTGGCGCAGCTGCGCCTCGACGCGGTGCTGGGAGAGCACCGCCGTCCCGGCCGCGCCGGTGCGCTCCGCGATGGAGCGGACCGCGCCGCCGAGGGTCCGGCGGGCGATCTCCGAGCGGGAGGCGGCGTTGCGCCCCAGTTCGGCCAGGAAGTCCACCACGGGGGCGACGACGTGGGGCGGGAGCATGCCCATCTCGTTGAGCGGTGACTCCGGGACGGTGAACACCGGGGCGTCCCCGAGGCCCTGCTCGGCGAGCATCCGCCGGAGGTCGTCCTCGATCTCGGCCTCGAGCCCCTGCGGGACCCGGTCGAGGACCACGGCCACCGTGATGTCCCGCTGGGCGGCCTCGACGAGCAGCCGCCACGGCACGGCGTCGGCGTAGCGGTTCGCGGTGGTCACGAACAGCCACAGGTCGGCGGCGGCCAGCAGCTGCCCCGCGAGCCGGCGGTTCTCGTCGGAGATCGAGTCGACGTCCGGGGCGTCGAGCAGGGCGACGCCCTCGGGGATCCGCGGCTCGGCGAGCAGCACGAGGGCCTGGCCGTCCGCGGTGCCGGGCAGCGCGGACGGGGAGGCGGTGTCCGCGGCGGTCGAGCCGGCGGGGATGACCTTCCGCGCGTGGATCCGGCTCAGGTGCGGGAGCACCCGCTGGGTCGAGAACGCCTCGGCGTCGCGCGGGTGGTGGATCAGGATGGGTTGCCGGGTGGTCGGGCGGATGGCCCCGGACCGGGTCACGGGGTGCCCCACGACCGCGTTGACCAGGGTCGACTTGCCGGCGCCCGTGGAGCCGCCGACCACCGCGAGCAGCGGCGCGTCGAGGGAGCGCACCCGGGGCAGCACGTAGTCGTCGAGCTGGGCGACGGCACGGTCGATGTCCTCGCGCTCGCGCAGCACGTCGGTCGTGGACAGCGGGAGGGTCGACGCCGCGAGCAGCGCCCGCGCGTCCTCGAGGGCGCTCAGGATCTCTGTCTGGTCGGTCACAGGGACATTGTGCCAGTCAGCCTGCTGTGCACCTACGCGGCGCGGGTCGCCGGGGGCTCACGCCATCCGGACGGCGATCTTGCCGCGGACGTGCCCCTCCTGGCTGAGCCGGTAGGCTTCCACGCCCTCGGCCAGGGGCACGCTGCGGGCGAGCTCGATCCGCAGCGCGCCCCGGTCCACCAGACGGCCCAGCTCGGTGAGGTCCTCGGCGGAGGGACGCACCCACATCCACGTCCCGCCGTGGGCCTCGACCGCGTCGTCGGCCACGGAGGCGTGCCGCCCCCCGTCCTTCAGGACGGCGAGCGTCTGCTCCACGACCCCGCCTACGAGGTCGACCACGACGTCCACGCCGTCCGGAGCCAGCTCCCGGACCCGCTCGGGCAGCCCGTCCCCGTAGGCCACGGGCTCCGCGCCGAGACCGCGCAGGTACTCGTGGTTGACCTCCGACGCCGTGCCGATCACGCGGGCGCCCCGGGCCGCGGCGAGCTGGACGGCGTAGCCGCCCACGCCCCCGGAGGCGTTGTGCACGAGCACGGTGTCTCCCGCGGCCACCTCCAGGCGGCCGAGGACCTGGTAGGCCGTGAGCCCGGCCAGCGGCAGCGCGGCCGCCCGGTCCCAGTCCACGGAGGCCGGCTTCGGCGCAAGCAGGCGTGCGGGCAGGGCGACGTACTCGGCCATCGTCCCGCCGTGCACCCAGTCCGTGCGGGCGTAGGAGATCACCTCGTCGCCCGGGGCCCACTCCGGGACGTCGATGCCGACGGCCTCCACGACCCCGGACACGTCCCAGCCGGGCACCACCGGGAACTGGACCTCCATCAGCGGATCGAGGCCGCCGGCCATGATCTTCCAGTCCACGGGGTTGATCGCGGCGCTGCGCACCTTCAGGAGCACCCAGCCCGGGGGGACCTTGGGCTCGGGGAGGTCGGTGAGCTCGAGGACTTCGGGGCCGCCGTAGCGGGCGTACGTCAATGCCTTCATGCTCCGCGCAACCGGCGGTCCCGGGAATCTGTTCCCGGCCGCGGGTCAGCGGCCCGGCTCCCGCAGGTGATCCGCGGCGTAGGCGGCGAACACCTCCCCGGGGGCCTCCCCCGTGCTGACGAAGTCCTCCCGCAGCTTTCGCGCGAGCTGCTCCAGGGCCAGGCCCAGGCGGCGGGCGCTCGTGCGCACCGGCGGCGCCGAGGACGCGGCGGCACGGTCGCGCAGCTCGAGGGCGTAGGCCAGCTGCCGGGCCAGGGAGAGGTCCGGGTCCTCCTCCTGGAAGTAGTACGTCTCGCCGTGCTGGGTGAAGTCGATCCGGGCCCGGGACACCTCCGCGGTCAGCCCGTCCAGCACCCGGGCCGCCGTCACGGGGTCCTCCTCCGCGATCCCGTCCGCGTACTCCACCTCGGCGAGGGACGTCAGCTCGAGCGCCAGGGCCCGGCGGCGGGACAGCGGCGGATAGATCTGGGTGAACCACGTCAGGGCCGCCGTGAGCAGGGCGAACCCGGTCAGCGCCTCCAGCGGGGTGGCCAGCCGGATCCAGGGGTCGGTGGCCACGACGTCCCCGAACCCCAGCGTCGCCAGGGTGACGAACGAGAGGTAGAGGGCCTCGAGGAGATCGGGGTAGGCGGCCGGGTCCACCCCGGGCGAGTACGTGAAGCCCTCGGGGACGTGCGGCAAGTAGATCAGGGCCCAGCCGACTCCCTGCAGGAGCACCCACAGGAGCACCACCGTGATCATCGAGCCCGGGCCCACGGCCGAGCCGAAGCGGTGCCCGGTGCGCCGGGAGATCCACCAGACGCCCGACTGCACCCGGCCGCCGACGGCGCCCGAGCCGCTGGGGTGCAGCAGGCTGTGGTAGATGTCCCACAGGCCGACCACGACGATCGCGGTCCCCAGCAGCGTCAGCAGCACGTCCACGTCGTCGCTCCGTCCCAGTCGATGACCGTCCTTCCCGGGGACCCTACCCGGTGGCGCCCGGGCCCGTCCCGGAGGTACGGCCTCCGTGCTTGCCCCGGGGACCATCAGCAGGGTTACGGTGGAAGCATCCGCTGCCCCGGACGGCGACGCGGCCCCCCACAGGGACGGAAGGACGACGATGGACATCAACCTGGTGCTGGCGCTCTTCGCCGGAGCCGTCCTGCTGATCTCGGCGTTCTCGACGCTGCTGCAGCGGATCAGTCTCCCCGGCCCGGTGCTCGCCCTCGCGTTCGGCGCGCTGATCGGCCCCTACGCGCTGGACCTCGTGCGGATCGAGGACTTCGGCCTGCCCCCGGGAACGCTGCTGGAGCAGGCGGCGCGGATCACCCTGGCGGTGGGCCTGGCCGGGGTCGCCCTGCGCCTGCCGCACGGCTACTGGCGCAGCGACGCCCGCTGGATCGCCGTGGTCATCGGGCTGGGCATGGCCCTGATGCTCGTCGTGGCCACCGGCGTGCTGTGGGCGGCGCTGGGCGTGCCGTTCCTGGTGGCGCTGCTGCTGGGCGCGATCATCACCCCGACCGACCCCGTGGTCACCACCCCGATCGTCACGGGTTCCCTGGCCGTGGAGCGGATTCCCGAGCGGGTCCGGCACAACCTCTCGGCCGAGAGCGGGCTCAACGACGGACTGGCCTACCTCTTCGTCCTCCTCCCGGTGCTGCTGCTGACCGAGCCGGACCGGGCGTGGCACGAGCTGCTGACCACCGTCCTGCTGTGGGAGGTGCTCGGCGCGGCGGTGTTCGGGGCGCTGGCGGGCTTCCTGCTGGGCAGGCTGTTCGTCGTCGTCCGCCGGCACGGGCTCATGGAGGAGAGCTCCTACCTGGCCTTCGTGGTGCCGCTGGCACTCGTGCTGCTCGGGACCGGCAAGCTGCTGGGCACCGACGCCCTGCTGGCCGTCTTCGTGGGCGTCGCGGTCTTCGGGCAGGTGATCCCCCAGCGGGACGAGGCGCAGGAGGACAAGGTCCAGGACGCCGTGGCCCGGCTGTTCCTGCTGCCGGTGTTCATCCTGCTCGGCCTGGCGCTGCCGGTCGGTGAGTGGACGGAACTGGGCTGGGGTGCTCCCCTGGTCCTCGGCGCGGCGCTGCTGCTGCGCCGCTTCGTTGCCCTGTGGGCGCTCCGGCCGCTGCTGCGGGGCGTGCACGACCGCGCCGAGACGCTCGTCCTGAGCTGGTTCGGACCCATCGGCGTCTCCGCCCTGTTCTACGCGACGCTGGCCGAACGGCACACCGGCAACCACGAGATCTTCGTCCACACCACCCTGGCCGTCACCCTGTCCGTGCTCGTCCACGGGCTGTCCACCGCACCGCTGAGCGCGTGGCTCCAGCACCGGGAGCCGGAGCGCAAACAGGAGGAGGAGACCCCCGCATGAGCCCGCAGCACCCCTGTCCCAGGCCCCTCATCACGGACCGGGAGGCCCGCCGTGTGGTTTGACTCCTGGGCCGACATCCTCCGGATCCTGCTCGTCGGAGCCGCCTCCTACACCACGCTGGTGGCGATCCTGCGCCTGTCCGGCAAGCGCACCCTCGCCCAGCTCAACGTCTTCGACTTCGTGGTCACGGTCGCCCTCGGCTCGACCCTCGCCACCATCTTCCTCAGCACGGACGTCTCCTGGGCCGAGGGCGCCACCGCCCTGGCCCTGCTCGCGGCTCTCCAGCTGCTCGTGGCCCTCGTCTCGGCGCGCCGTCCGGGGGCCCGGCGCTTCTTCACCTCGGACCCCGTCCTGCTGCTGGCCGACGGCCGGATCCGGGGCGAGGCGCTGCGCCGCAACCGGCTCACGGAGTCGGAGATCCGTCAGGCGGTGCGCATGCAGGGCACCGGGGACCTCTCCCGGGTCGAGGCGGTCGTGCTCGAGACCAACGGCAAGCTCAGCGTCATCACATCGAGCTCCTACGGCGACGGGTCCGCGCTCGCGGACGTCCGCGGGACCGAGGCCCTGGGCGACGACGACCGCCGGGGACCGGCCGGCCCGGAGGCGTGAACCGCACGGCGCGATTCCGCTGTGCCCGGCCCGGTGCTCGCGCGTCCCCGCCCGCCGTCCCGGGGCGCTCACGAGCCGGAGCGGCCCTCCTGCTCGAGCAGCCGCAGCCGCTCCCGGTACTCGTCCTCGGTGAGCTCTCCGGCGGCGTGGCGCTCCAGCAGGCCGTCACGAGCCCGCCGCAGGCCGAGCCGGGTGCGCGACCTGCGGCCCCAGCGGGTGTTCTGCCCGTAGCGTCCCACGAGCCACCGGACGCCCCGGGCCACGGTCCACATGGCAGCGGCGGCCAGCAGGGCCCAGGACGTCACCTCCCAGCCCTGGAAGGGGGTCAGTCCGAGTTCGCCCACGGTCCCACCGTCCCTCCGGCGTCGTCCGTCGTTCCTGTCTCCGGCGGCGCGCCGTCCGGGGCGCGCTCGGTGGCCGAAGAGTAGCAGTCACCTCCGACGCCGGGCCGGGGCGGTCCGGCCGGGACGGGTCGGCGGCCGCCGGGCCCACCGGGCGCCGGCGGGGTCAGCGGGTGAGCGTGCCGATCCCCTCGAGGATCGCCTCGTGCACGCGCGGGTCGCTGAGCGGCAGGAAGTGACCGCGCGTGCCGAGCTGGACGTTGCGCGCCCCTGCCAGGTGGCTGCCGCCCGGGATGTGGGGGTCGAACAGGCCGTAGACGGAGACGATGTGCCGGTTGACCTCCCGGCGGGTGGTCAGCGCGGTGAGCTCCGGGGAGTGGGGCAGGAACACCCGGATCGTCGGAAGGGGCAGGAGCCGGGCGAGCTCGGAGCCCGCGAAGGGGGTGTTGACGGCCACGAGCCCCTGGATCACGGTGCCCTCGTTGTGGTGGGCCAGGAGGTGCTTGCCGATCAGCCCGCCCTTGCTGTGCGCCACCAGCACGCAGCGCTCGATCCCCTCCCGGCGGATGTGCTCGTCGACCAGCGCCGCCATGTCCTCGATGGTCCCGGTGTTGAACCTCAGGTCCTCCACCACGTGGACGTCGTGGCCGTGCTCCCGCAGCAGCCCGGCCACCGGGAGCATGAACGTCCACGACTCGTAGATCCCGGGGATCAGCACGACCGGTGTCCGCCCCGGCTCTCCCGGGCCCCGGTAGTGGGCGGGCTCCCACCGGCCGAGGACGCCCGCGGCCTGCCACCGGACCGCGTAGACGTAGTCGCGGGCCCAGGCCGCGAGATTCGCGGCCGCCGCGCCCAGCCGCGGGATCACACCGGGCTCCCGGGACGACAGGCGGCGAGGAAGGGCGCGCACGCGGCGGCAAGCTCCCGGGGGTCGGTGTGCTGGACGTTGTGCGGGGCCCCGGGGATCTCCAGGAAGCGGGCGTCGGGGGCCGCCCGGGCCAGCCGGCGGGACCAGTCCCGCCGGGCGATGGGGTCCCGGGACCCGCGCACCACCAGCCCGGGGGGCGTGCAGCCCCGGATGTCCTCCTCGATCCGGTCGCGGAGCATGTGCCGGGTCGTGCGCAGATAGCGGAGCGGGCCCATCCGGAGGTAGTCGCGGACGACCACGGCGTTGGTGCGCAGGGGCTCGCGCAGGGTGTCCCGCAGCAGCCGCCGTCCCTGGCCGAGCAGACTGCGCGCGGTGGGGTCGACGGTCGGTCCCACCAGCACGTAGCCGGCGCACAGCCCGGGGTGGTCCCCGACCGCGTCCACGACGACCTGGCAGCCCATGGAGTGCCCCACGACCACGGGAGCCCGCAGCCCCAGCGCCTCGACGGCCCCTGCGACCACGCGGCCGAGCTCGGGCACCGACAGGGGCCGGGCGGGGCGCGGTGAGGACCCGCAGCCCGGCAGGTCGACGGCGTAGACGTCGTGCGTGGCCGCGAGCGCGTCCGCGAGCCGCAGGAAGTACCGGCCCGACATGCCGATGCCGTGCACGAGGACCACCGGCGGCCGCGCGCGGTCGAAGGTCCCCCGCACGTCGACCGCGTGGGTGCCGGCGACGACGCGCCGCCGCTCGAGCCCCGGGCGCCCCCGCGCCCTCACCGGTGGGTCGCCTCGAGCGCCAGGCGCACGACGTCGAGCGGGTCCCGCCGCGCGGCGTGGGCCGCCAGCTGCCGCCGGGCGCCGGAGCCGTCCCGCAGGACGCCGACCACCACGGACTCCACCTGCGCGGCCTCGTCCCACTCGGCGAGCACGGGGCGCACGACGGCGAGCAGCTCCGCCACGACGTCCGCGGCCGGGGCGGGCGCGCCGGAGGCCGGGCTGATCAACGTCCCCTCGACGCCGTCCCTGCTGGCCTGCCAGGACCAGGTCCGCAGCTGCGCCGCGCTCACCGGCGGCGCAGGGAGGCCCGCCCGCCACTGGCGGGCGGCCGTCTCGACCAGCGCCCGGCCGAGGGCGGCCAGCACCCCCGCGTGCTCCGCGTCCAGGCACATGTCGGTGATCCGGATCTCCACGGTGGGGTAGCGGGCCGAGAGCCGGGCGTCGAAGTAGATCATGCCGAGGTCGAGGGGCACCCCGGAGCGCAGCAGGGCCTCGCGCTGCCGGTCGTGCTCCTCGACCGAGCCGAAGACCTCCGTGGGACCGGAGGTGGGCCAGCGGACCCAGGCCTGGTAGCGGTAGCTGCTGAAGCCGCTCTCCCGGCCGTACCAGAACGGGGAGTTGCCGCTCAGGGCGAGCAGGACGGGCAGCCACACCCGGATGCGGTCCAGCACGGCCACGCCCTCCTCGCGGCTGCCGACGCCCACGTGGACGTGGAGGCCGCAGGTCAGCTGCTCGGCGGCCACCAGCCCGAAGCGCTCCTGGAGCCACCGGAAGCGCGGTGCGGGCACGAGGTGCGGGGCGCCCGCCGTGACCGGTGAGGCGAGGGCGACGGCGCGGGCACCCACCGCGCGGGCGGCGGCGTCGGCCAGGCGGCGCCCCTGACGGATCGCGGCGATCTGCTCCGCGAGGCCGGTCAGCGGAGGACTCGCGACCTCGATCTGCTCCTGCTGCAGCTCGGTGGTGACCTGGTGCGCCGGTGCCGTCGCCGGGGAGGAGCGGACGCCGGCGGCGTGCGCGTCCACGGCGTCCGGGCCGGCGGGGGCGGGCGCCAGCGTCACGGCGTCCACGAGGAGCAGCTCCTCCTCCACGCCGAAGGTGCGGGTGGGGCCGGTGGTCGCTGCGGGGGACGGGTGCGGGAAAACGGTGATCACCACCATCCGGGAGGGGCTGGAGCGGTGCGGACGGGCGGGGCGGGAGGCCCCGCCGTCGTCGCCGGGCGGATCCCCCGGCTCACTGCGGAGCGTAGCACCGGGGACCCGCGCAGCGCCGCTGCGGGGGCTCGCGACGCCTCTTGACGCGGAGGGCGGTGCGGGGTTCGCTGGAGGGGCCAGGAGGGGAGTATCCCCCCGCGCAGCGTCGTCACGACGGTCCCACCGCAGGATCCGGCGCGCGGGCCCGGAACGGGCCGGGAGAGACCTCCGGTCGGGAACCGGAGGGTGGCTGGTGGCGATGGACGTCCCGTTCTGGGGGTGGGCCGCGGTGATCGGCGGCATCGTGGTCCTGCTGGCCGTGGACCTGCTCGCCCACCGGCGCCCGCACGCGATCGGGCTGCGCGAGGCCGCGGTGTGGACGGCGGTGTGGGTGGCCTGCGGGACGGGCTTCGGGGTGGTGGTCTGGGCCGTCTTCGGGTCGCAGGCCGGCCAGCAGTACTTCGCCGGGTACCTGATCGAGAAGTCGCTCTCCGTGGACAACGTGTTCGTCTGGGCGGTCCTGCTCACGTACTTCGCCGTCCCCCGCGCCTACCAGCACCAGGTGCTGTTCCTGGGCGTCTTCGGGGCGCTGGTGCTGCGCGGCGCCTTCATCGCCGCGGGCGCGGCGCTGATCCACGCCTTCGAGGGAGTGCTCTACCTCTTCGCCGCGTTCCTGCTCTGCACCGGGTGGCGGATGCTCCGGCAGCGGGAGGCGCGTCTTGACCCGGACCGGTCGGCGGTGCTGCGGGTCTTCCGCCGCTGCGTGCCGATGACCGAGGTGTTCTACGGGCAGCGGCTCGTGGTGCGCGTCGGCGGGGCGCTGCGGGCCACGCCGCTGCTGGCGGTGCTGGTGCTGATCGAGGCCACCGACGTGGTCTTCGCCGTCGACTCGATCCCGGCCGTCTTCGCGGTCACCGACGAGGTCTACATCGTCTTCACCGCCAACGCCTTCGCCGTGCTGGGGCTGCGGGCCATGTACTTCCTGCTGGCGGACCTGATGCACCGTTTCGTGCACCTGCGCGCCGGGCTGGCCCTGGTCCTGGTGTGGGTGGGGGTGAAGATGGCGCTCAAGGTCGACGTGGTCGACATCCCCACGGGAGTCTCCCTCGCGGTGATCACGGCCGTCCTGGTCGTGTCGGTCGGCACGAGCCTGCGCGCCACCCGCGGGCAGGGGCGGCGGGCGCCGCAGTGCCCGGAGGCCCCGCCGTTCCGGACCGCGACCCCCGCCGAGCTCGCGGCGCTCCAACCCCTGCGGCCGTCCCGGGCCGCCTCCGCGGACCGGGACGAGGACGGCCGGAGCGGCCCCTGAGGGGCGCGGACCGCGCCCCGTGGGAGGGTCGCCGCCCCGTGAAGGAGCCGACCCCGTGCACCGCAAGCTCTCCGTCCTCGTCGAGGCGGACCCCGACGGCCGGTTCGTCCGGGTCAGCGTGACCGGTCCCCTGACCCGCGCGAACCAGCAGGCCCTCCACGCCGCCGCCGGGGCCGGCGCTGCGCGAGGCCTCCTGAGCCTTCCGGCGCAACGTTGCCGCGACCGACGGCCCGGATGCGAAGATTGGCGGCAGTGCACACGACATCCTGAGCGCGACCCACCGTGGGGCCGGGGATGAGGAACAGGACGGCGGGACCCATGAACGACCACCCCACGAGAGACCGGGCCGCGGAGGCCACCGGCGGGCTCGACCCCCGCCGGTCGGCCGGGCGCCTGGTCGCCGTGGACGCCGCCCGGGGACTGGCTCTCGTGGGGCTGACGGCGGTCCACTTCCTGCCGCAGTCCTATCCCGACAACGACCGGCCGACGCTGTCCTGGCTGCTGTTCGCCGGGGACTCCGCGGCGCTGTTCGCGCTGCTCGCCGGGGTCGGCCTCGCCTTCTCCACCGGAGCGCGCAGACCCCGCAGGGGCCGGGACCTGACCGCCGCCCGCGCGGGGATCGCGGTGCGCGCGCTGCTGATCATGGTGATCGGGCTGACCGTCGGGTACCTGATGCCGGCGGACCCGCCGGCCGTCGGCATCCTGGTCCACTACGGGCTCTTCTTCCTGCTCGCGCTGCCCTTCCTGGGGCTGCGGGCACGGACCCTGCTCCTGTGCTCGGGCGCGTTCCTGCTCCTCGGGCCCCTCCTGATCCACTGGCTGGGCGACGTGGTGCCCGAGCACAGCGCCGCCAACCCGACGTTCGCCCACCTCGTCACCGAACCGGTCGCGCTCTTCTGGCAGCTGACGCTGACCGGCACGTACCCGGCCGTGACGTACATGGCGTACCTGCTCGCCGGGCTCGCCCTCGGCCGCCTCAACCTCAAGAGCCTGCGTCTGCAGAGCCGCCTCCTGGCCGCGGGACTCGGCCTCGCGGCCCTCGCCAAGCTCGTCTCCTGGGTGCTCCTCTACGGCATGGACGGCTACAACGTGCTGCTCTACAGCATCGTCTCCCTCACCCGGGCGGACCTGGACCACCTCGTCGTCTTCGGCGCCGACGGGCCCCTGCCGACGTCCTCGCTGTGGTGGCAGGCGCTCTCCGCCCCGCACACCAACACGCTCCTCTCGGTGGCCTGGAGCCTCGGGGTGAGCACGGCCGTGCTCGGCGCCTTCCTGCTCGCCGGCCGCGAGTTCGGCAAGTGGCTGCTGCCGCTCACGGCCATGGGGGCCATGACCCTGTCCCTGTACACGGGACAGCTGGTCCTGCTGGCCACCGAGGTCCACTACAGCAGCCCGCTGCTCTGGTTCGCCGCCTGCCTCCTCGTCTCGGCGCTCGTGGCGCTCGCCTGGCGGCACGCCTTCGGACGGGGTCCGCTGGAACGGCTCGTGTCCGCGGCCGCGCACGCGACCTCCCGTGCTGTCGCGGATCGGGGGACGCCCCGCGGCCCGGAGACCCCCAGGAGGCCCCTGGGGTAGCACGTGCCTCCGCCGGCCGGACACGCGCCGACGGCTGAAACACGGCCCCGGCCGCTCGCGGGCCGCACGGATCCGTTAGCGTGACAGCAGCGCCGCCCGGCGCCGACAGGCGGAGCGCCCGCCTGCCGTGGACCTCAGGAGGAACCATGCCGAAACCCGTCATCAGCAAGGCCAGCACCGTCTGGACCGGCGATCTCTTCAACGGCTCGGGCACCACCAGCCTGACCGGCTCGGGCCTGGGCCCCTTCGACGTGGACTGGGACACCCGCGCGGAGAGCGGCGCCGGCGCCAAGACGAGCCCCGAGGAGCTCCTGGCCTCCGCGCACGCCACCTGCTACGCCATGGCGTTCTCCAACATGCTCGCCCAGAACGAGACCCCGCCCACCCGGCTGGACTCCTCGGCCGAGGTGACCTTCGTGGCGGGCGAGGGCATCAAGGGGGTCGAGCTGACCGTGGTGGCGCAGGTGGAGAACATCTCCGCGGAGGACTTCGCGCGCATCGCCGAGGAGGCCAAGGCCGGCTGCCCGGTCTCCCAGGCCCTGTCCGTGGACATCACCCTGGACGCCTCGCTGGCCTGATCCGGTGCCCGGCCCCGCCGGCCCGGGCAGTGCCCGGGCCGGCGGGGCCGGCCGCGTCCGGCGTGTCGGTGACGGCGGCGGACGACGGCCCGGCCGGCGAGGGCGTGGAAGGTCGCGCGCGTCCGCTCCTGCTCCTCGTGGATCCGCCCCCGGCCGGCCGGACCCGTGACGTCAGGCGCGGTCGCGTTCGGCGAGCGCCCGGCCGAGGTCCTCGGCCTGCAGGTCGGCGTTGACGGCCGTGGCGGTCGTGAGCCCGGCCGCCGCCGCGGCGAGGACCTGGGCGTGGAGGTCCGTGACGTTGCCCGCCACGTAGACCCCCGGCACGTCCGTGCCGCCCGTGGGCGCCGAGGGCACGTACGTGCCGACGGCATGGCCCTTCTCCTCCACCTGGGCCGTGCGCAGGCCGAGGGAGTCGATGAGGGCGGAGCGGACCGTGAAGCGCGGCACCACGACCACGGCCCGGCACGGCACGAGCTCGCCGGCGACCAGCCGGAGACCGGTGATCCGGTCCTCCGACACCTCCACGCGCCGCACCTCGCCCGCCACGCACGCGATGCCGAGGGCCGCCAGGTGCTCGCGCTCCTCGTCGTCCGGCGCCGGGGCGGTGTGCTGCACGAAGGTGATGTCGTGGCTCCACTGCCGGAACAGCTGCGCCTGCTGCACGCCCAGGGGGCCGGTGCCCAGCACCGCCAGCGGCTCGTCCCGCCACTCCCAGCCGTGGCAGTAGGGGCAGTGGACGACGTCGCGGCCCCACCGCTGCGCCACGCCCGGGACGTCCGGCAGCTCGTCGGTCAGTCCGGTGGTGATCAGCACGCGGCGCGCCCGCACCGACCGGCCGTCCTCGAGCGCCAGCAGGAACCGGACGCCGTGGCCGCCCTCCCCGGCCGGGCGGGCGGAGACCACCGTGCCGTCGACGACGTCCGCTCCGTAGCCGGTGACCTCGGCACGCCCGTCCGCGAGCAACGCGCCCGGGGCGTCGCCGTCGCGCCCGAGGTAGTTGTGCACGTGCTCCGCGGGGTCGTTGCGCGGGGCCCCGGCGTCCACCACGAGGACCGTGCGCCGGGCGCGGGCCAGGCACAGCGCCCCGGCGAGGCCCGCGGGCCCCCCACCGACGACGACCACGTCGTAGCTTTCGTCCATCGTGCCTTCCCCCGTCCCGGAGCCGGTCCCGGCAGCAGTCCTGCGTCGCTCTGCCAACGTAGCAGTGCCGGGACGGGGATGTAAGCCTGCTGACTGTAGGCGGTGCCGGAGCATTCGGCGCGCGCCCCTCCCCCGGGCGGGGCGGCGCCGGACCGGACGGTGCCGGTGCTCGCCGTGGGAAACGACGACGTCCCCCGGACCGTGTGGTCCGGGGGACGTCTTCCGTGGTGACCCCAGCGGGATTCGAACCCGCGTTACCGCCGTGAGAGGGCGGCGTACTAGGCCGCTATACGATGGGGCCGCACCGATCCGGTCCGCGGTTTCCCGCGACCGGCCTCGTACACTGTACCAGGTCCCGGGCCCTGTTCCGGACGCCGGCCCTGTTCCGGCAGCGCAGCGCACCCCGGACACGAGAACACCCCCGGACCGTGTGGTCCGGGGGTGTTCTGCGGTGGTGACCCCAGCGGGATTCGAACCCGCGTTACCGCCGTGAGAGGGCGGCGTACTAGGCCGCTATACGATGGGGCCGTACTGATCCGATGGAGCAGCGCTGGGATACCAGGACTCGAACCTAGAATGACGGTACCAGAAACCGTAGTGTTGCCAATTACACCATATCCCACTGTCGTCCCCGGTCCGGCGGTTTCCCGCGGCGACCGGCGCAACGCAAAAGAACTATACCGGCCTTCCGGCGGGGCGGCAAATCGGGCTCAACGGCAGTAGCGGTCCTCGAGCTCCCCGTCGATCCCCCGGCGGCGGGCGATGCCCGCCAGCGCCCGGACGACCGGCCCCAGCCAGCGGTAGAGCCCCGGGAGGTTGATGTCGGTCCACTGGATGAGCAGCGCCGTGCGGAGCAGGCTCCGCGGCCGGCCGTCCCGGCGGGTGCGCCCGTCCCGGGCGAGCCCGTACAGGGCCACCAGGCCCTTCTCGAAGCCCTCGTGGGCGGGCCGCACCTCGACCACGAAGCGGGCCGGCGACCCACTCGGGTTCTTCCAGCGGAACAGGTGCTCCGGGGGCACCTCGACCTCGCCGCCCGCCCCGAGGTCCCGCACGACGTGGCCGACCTGGACCCGCAGCACGCCCTCGAGGACCCGCACGCGCATCCCGAACCGGCGGTGGTAGTGGGCGAGCACCTCTCCCCCGGCCTCCACCTCGACGTGCAGCAGGGCGTGCTCGCCCCCGGTCTCCGCGCCGGTGCGCAACCACGTGATGGTGTCCCGCTGCACGGGATTGCGGTGCTGCGGGCGTCCCGCGCGCATCGCCTCGATCTGGTCGTCCGTCCGGTCCATGCTGATCGCCCCCGTGTCCCAGGCTACGCCGGAGCGCCCGGGCGTGTGCAGATGACGTCCCCGCCGACGGTCCGGCCCGCCTTCCGCGGAGGGCGGGCCGGACCGTCGTCGTCGGCGGGGAGGGCGCTCAGCCGAGCTGGGCGGCGAGGGCGCGCAGGCGGGTCAGGGAGGAGTCCTTGCCGAGGATCTCGAGGGACTCGAACAGGGGCGGCGAGATCCGCCGGCCCGAGACGGCGGTGCGGACGGGGCCGAAGGCCAGTCGCGGCTTGATGCCCAGCCCGTCCACGATGGCCTCGCGGAGCGCGGTCTCGAGGGCGGCGGCGCTCCAGTCCTCGAGCGGCTCGAGGGCGGCGAGCGCGGCCCGCAGGACGTCCCCGGCGGAGTCCTTGAGCTGCTTGCGGGCGTCGTCGGCGACCTCGATCTCGTCGTCGGCGGCGAAGAGGAAGGACAGCAGCTCGGGGGCCTCGCCGAGCAGGTTCATCCGCTCCTGGACCAGCGGGGCGGCCCGGTCGAGGATGTCCCGCTGGCGCTCGTCCAGGGTGTCCCCCAGCACGCCGCCGGCCTGCAGGTAGGGGACGAGCCGGTCGCGGAAGTCCTCGGGGGCGAGCCTGCGGACGTGGGTGCCGTTGATCGCGGTGGCCTTCTTGAGGTCGAAGCGCGCGGGGTTCGCCAGGACGTCGTGGACGTCGAAGTGCTCCACGAGCTGCTCCACGGTGAAGACGTCCTCGTCCGCGGACAGGGACCAGCCCAGCAGGGCCAGGTAGTTGAGCAGGCCCTCGGGGACGAAGCCGCTGTCCCTGAGGTGGAAGAGGCTGGACTCGGGGTCGCGCTTGGACAGCTTCTTGTTGCCCTCGCCCATGACGTAGGGCAGGTGGCCGTACTCGGGCACGTACTTCGCGAAGCCGATCTCGACCAGGACGCGGAACAGCGCGATCTGGCGCGGTGTCGAGGAGAGCAGGTCCTCGCCGCGCAGCACGTGGGTGATCTCCATGAGGGCGTCGTCCACGGGGTTGGTCAGCGTGTACAGCGGCTGGCCGTTGGCGCGCACCACCACGTAGTCCGGGATGGAGCCGGCCCGGAAGACGATCTCGCCGCGGATCATGTCGTGGACCACGATGTCCTCGTCCGGCATCCGCAGCCGCAGCACGGGCTCCCGGCCCTCCGCCCGGTACGCCGCGATCTGCTCCTCGGTGAGGTCGCGGTCGAAGTTGTCGTAGCCGAGCTTGGGGTCGCGGCCGGCCGCCCGGTGCCGGGCCTCGACCTCCTCCGGGGTGGAGTACGCCTCGTAGACCGCCCCGTGCTCCCGGAGCCGGGCGGCCACGTCGCGGTAGACGTCCAGGCGCTGCGACTGCCGGTACGGGGCGTGCGGACCGCCGGTCTCGACGCCCTCGTCCCAGTCGATCCCCAGCCACGCGAGCGCCTCGAGCAGCTGCTGGTAGCTCTCCTCCGAGTCGCGCAGGGTGTCGGTGTCCTCGACGCGGAAGACCATGGTGCCGCCGGTGTGGCGGGCGTGGGCCCAGTTGAACAGCGCGGTGCGGATCAGCCCCACGTGCGGGGTGCCCGTCGGGGACGGGCAGAAGCGCACGCGCACGGGCGAGGAGGTGGTCGAGGCGGTGGCCGGGGTGGCGGGCGTGTCGGTCATGGCTCTTTCGTGGATCGGTCGGGGTCTGGGCGGGGTCGTGCGGTGGTGCGGGGCGCCGCGGTGCCCGCACGGGTCGGCGGTGCGGACCGGCGCCGGCCGGCGGTGCGGGTCAGCGGCGCAGGACGGTCGGCAGGACGCCGATGCCCTCGACCTCCACCTCGATCCGGTCGCCCTCGTCGACGATGCCGACGCCGGCGGGCGTGCCCGTGAGGATGACGTCGCCGGGCAGGAGCGTGAACGCCTGGGAGACGTAGGAGACGAGGAACGGGACGTCGAAGACCATGTCCCGGGTGTTGCCGTCCTGCTTGGTCTCGCCGTTGACGCGGCTGCGCACGGCGAGGGCGGAGGTGTCGAGGTCCGTCTCGATCCAGGGCCCGAGCGGGCAGGCCCCGTCGAAGCCCTTGGCGCGCGCCCACTGCCCGTCGGTCCTCTGCACGTCGCGGCCGGTGAGGTCGTTGGCGGCGGTGTAGCCGAAGACCACCTCGGGCACGCGCTCCACGGGGACGTCCTTGCACATCCGCCCGATGACGACGGCGAGCTCGGCCTCGTAGGAGACCTGCTCGGTCCACGCGGGCAGGGTCACGGGGTCGCCGGGACCGGCGACGGACGTGTTGGGCTTGAAGAACAGCATCGGCGAGGTGGGCAGCTCGTTGCCCAGCTCCGCGGCGTGGTCGGCGTAGTTGCGGCCGACGCACACGATCTTGGAGCGCGGGATCACGGGGGCGAGGAGGCGGACGTCGGCGATGTCGTGGCGCTGCTGGGTGGGGTTGATCCCGGTGTAGAAGGGGTCGCCCGCGAGGACGGTGACCGTCTCCTCGCCGGCGGCGCCCTGCACCGCGCCGAAGTGGATCTCGCTGTCGACCGTGAACCTGGCAATTCGCATGGGACCAGGCTATCCCACGGTCCGCGGGCGGCCGCGCGGCCCCGGTGGCGCCACCGGGGCCGCGCGGGGCTCAGACCAGGCGGGTCAGCCAGCCGTGCGGGTCCTCCGCGCGGCCCGTCTGGATCTCCAGGAGCTGCCGACGGATGTCCATGGTGACCTCGCCGGGCCGGGCGCCCTCGTCGCCGATGGTCTCCTCGGTGGAGACGAGCCGGCCGATGGGGGTGATGACGGCGGCGGTCCCGCACGCGAACGCCTCGGTGATGGTCCCGGCCTGCCAGCCCTCGCGCCACTCGTCGAGGGTGAAGCGGCGCTCCTCGACGGTCATCCCGCGGTCCTTCGCGAGCTGGATGATCGAGCGGCGGGTGACGCCCTCGAGGATCGTGCCGGTGAGCTCGGGGGTCACCAGGCGGCCGTCGTCGTAGACGAAGAACACGTTCATGCCGCCCAGCTCCTCGACGGCGTCGCCGCGGTCGCGGTCCAGGAACATCACCTGCTGGCACCCGTGGGCGTCGCCCTCCATCTGGGCGATCAGGGAGGCGGCGTAGTTGCCGCCGCACTTGGCCGCTCCCGTGCCGCCGCGGCCGGCGCGGGCCCAGTCGCGGGAGAGCCAGATGTCCACGGGCTTCACCGGGCCGCCGAAGTAGTTGCCGGCCGGGGAGGCGATCACGGAGTACAGCACCTGGCGGGACGGGCGCACGCCCAGGAACGCCTCCGTGGCGATCATGAACGGGCGCAGGTACAGGGACTCCCCGTCCCCGTCGGGCACCCACTGCTCGTCCACCGACACGAGCTCGCGCAGCGAGTCCAGGAACAGCTGCTCGGGCAGCTCCGGCAGCGCCAGCCGGCGGGCCGACAGGTTGAGCCGGGCGGCGTTGGCCTCGGCCCGGAACGTCCACACGGAGCCGTCCGCGTGCCGGTAGGCCTTGAGCCCCTCGAAGATCTCCTGGCCGTAGTGCAGCACGGCCGCGGCGGGGTCCAGCACCAGCGGACCGTACGGCTCGACCCGCGGGTCGCTCCAGCGGCCCGTGCCCTTCTCGACGTCCCCGAACCAGTCGATCTTCACCATGTGGTCCGTGAAGTTCGTGCCGAAGCCCGGCTCGGCGAGGATGGCCGCCCGGACCTCCTCCGGGACCGGGTCCTGGCTGAGGTGGTGGGCGAAGGTGGTGGGCTGTGTGGTCACTGCGTCTCCCTGCGAGGTCGACCCCGTGGCGACCGGCACGCGGGGCTCAGCTGTTGGTTCCGTGCCCCAGCCTATCCCCGGAGCACGGCCGGATCGGCTCAGGCGAGGGCGGCGAGCACGCCGTCGCCCACCTGGGCGGTGGTGCGGGACTCGTTGCCGTGGGCCGCGAGGTCCTGCTGCACGGCGGCCTCGATCCGGGCCGCCGGCCCGGAGTGGCCGAGGTGCTCCAGCATCATGGCGGTGGCGAGGATCGCCGCCACGGGGTTCGCCTTCTGCTGCCCGGCGATGTCCGGTGCGGAGCCGTGCACGGGCTCGAACATCGAGGGCGCCGTGCGGTCCGCGTTGATGTTGCCGGCCGGGGCCAGTCCGATGCCGCCCGTCACCGCGCCGGCGAGGTCGGTGAGGATGTCCCCGAAGAGGTTGTCGGTGACGATGACGTCGAAGCGCGCCGGGTCGGTCGTGAGGAAGATCGTGGCCGCGTCCACGTGCAGGTAGTCGACGGCGACGTCGGGGAACTCGGCACCGATCTCCTCGACGAGGCGCGCGTAGAGGCGGCCCGCGTTGACGAGCACGTTGTGCTTGTGGACGAGGGTCAGCCGCTTGCGCTCCCGCCCGGCGGCGAGCTCGAAGGCGTAGCGCACGAGGCGGCGCACGCCGTAGGCGGTGTTGAGCGAGACCTCGGTGGCGATCTCGGCGTCGGTGCCGCCGCGCAGCACCCCGCCGTTGCCGGCGTACGGGCCTTCGGTGCCCTCGCGCACCACCACGAAGTCGATGTCCCCGGGGTGGGAGAGCGGGCTGGTGGTGCCCGGGAAGAGCTTGGACGGGCGGAGGTTGACGAAGTGGTCGAGGCTGAAGCGCATCTTCAGCAGCACGTCGCGCTCGATGATCCCGGACGGGACGCGCCGGTCCCCGGGGGCGGCGCCGACCGCGCCGAACAGGATGGCGTCGTGGGTCCGCAGCTCGTCCAGCGTCCGGTCCGTGAGGGTCTCCCCCGTGTCCAGCCAGTGCTGCGCGCCGAGGCCGAACTCCGTCCTCTCCACCGTGACGCCGGCCGCGGCGGTCACCGCGTCGAGGACCTTCACCGCCTCGGCCACGACCTCGGGGCCGATGCCGTCACCGGGGACGAGGGCGATCTTCAGGTGGGCGGGGGCGGCTGCGGGCGTCGGCTGGCTCATGGCCCCAGGATAGGAGCGGACCGACCCGTCCGACCACGGTGTGGACGGACGTCTCACATGATGGACAGCCGATCGCCGCTCAGGACTGGAGTGCGGCGGGCTCCTCGTAGCGCGGGAACACCGGCGCGGGCGGGGGCAGCTCCGTGCCCGCCACGATGGGCGTGTCCAGGGCGGTGAACAGGCGGGCGTCGCCCTCGGCCTGGCCGAGCACGTCGAGCAGCCGGGCGGCGGCGTCCGGCACCACCGGCTGGACCAGGATGCCGACCGTGCGCACCACCTCGAGCGTCACCCAGAGCACGGTGGCCATCCGCCCGGCGTCGGTCTTGCGCAGCTTCCAGGGCTCCATGGCGGTGAAGTACCGGTTGGCCTCGGCGACCACCCGCCAGATCCGCTCGAGCGCCCGGTGGAACTGCTGCTCGTCGAACTCGGCGCGCACCGGCGCGCAGAGCCCGGCGGCCGCGGCGAGCATGGCCCGGTCCTCGGGGGTGAGCTCCCCGGGCGCGGGGACCCGGCCCTCGCAGTTCTTGGCGACCATCGACAGCGAGCGCTGCGCGAGGTTGCCGAGGTCGTTGGCGAGGTCGGAGTTGATGCGGTTCTTGATCCCGTCGTGCGAGTAGCTGCCGTCCTGGCCGAACGGCACCTCGCGCAGCAGGAAGAAGCGCAGCGGGTCGAGGCCGTACTCGGCCACGAGGGCGTGCGGGTCGATGACGTTGCCCACGGACTTGGACATCTTCTCGCCCTGGTTGAACAGGAAGCCGTGGGCGAAGACGCGCCGGGGCAGGGGCAGGCCGGCGGACATCAGGAACGCCGGCCAGTACACGGCGTGGAAGCGGGCGATGTCCTTGCCGATCACGTGGGCGTCGGCGGGCCAGTACCGCTGGAACGTCTCGGATGCGGTGTCCGGGAAGCCCACGCCGGTGAGGTAGTTGGTGAGGGCGTCCACCCACACGTACATCACGTGGTCCGGGTTGCCGGGCACGGGCACGCCCCAGTCGAAGGTGGTGCGGGAGATGGAGAGGTCCTCCAAGCCCGAGCGCACGAAGGACGCGATCTCGTTGCGCCGGGTCTCGGGGTGGACGAAGCCCTCCCGCTCGTAGAGCTCCAGCAGCCGGTCCTGGTAGGCGGAGAGGCGGAAGAAGTAGGACTCCTCCTCGGTCCAGGTGACCTCCGTGCCGGTGCCCGTCGAGCACCGCACGCCGTCCGCGCGCAGCTCGGTCTCGTCCTCGCCGTAGAACGCCTCGTCGCGCACGGAGTACCAGCCGGCGTACTTGCCGAGGTAGATGTCCCCGGCCTCCTCCATCCGGCGCCAGAGGGCCGCCGACGCCGCGTAGTGGTCGGCGTCCGTGGTGCGGATGAAGCGGTCGTAGGAGATGTTCAGGGCGTCGTCCATCTCGCGGAAGCGCGCCGAGTTGCGGTCCGCGAGCTCCCGGGCCGTGAGGCCCTCCTTCTCCGCGGTCTGCTGCATCTTCTGGCCGTGCTCGTCGGTGCCGGTCAGGAAGCGGACGTCGTAGCCGTCAAGCCGCTTGAACCGGGCCATGACGTCGGTCGCGATGACCTCGTAGGCGTGCCCGATGTGCGGGGTGCCGTTGGGGTACGCGATGGCCGTGGTGATGTAGTACGGGGTGCGGTGGGAGGAAGTCACGGCCTCCACTCTACCGACCGCGGGGGTCGTGCGCGCCCGGGGCGACCGGCGCTCGGGGCCCGGCCGGGCCGGCTCACCGCCGGGGGCGCCCCGCGCCCAGACGCCCGCGGGTGAGGGCCACGACGAGCAGCGCGGCCCCGGCGTAGGTGCCGAACAGGACGAGGTCCACGGTGTCCAGCAGCCCGGTGTGCACCGGCTCCGCGGCCAGCAGGACGAGGTGGTCCTGGGCCGGCGTGAAGCTCGCGTGCAGCAGCACGCACAGCAGCACGCTGCCCGTGCGGTTGTACAGCGGCGTGTAGAGGAACGCGAGGACGAACGGCACCGCGAAGCCCAGCGGCCCGTAGAGCGGGACGTGCCACACCCCCCACAGCAGACCGAGCAGCGCGGTCGCCCGGAGCGGGCCCAGCCGCTCCTGCAGCCGGGGCAGCGCGAAGCCGCGCCAGCCGGGTTCCTCCAGGCCGCCCCCGAGCACCGCCACGAAGGCGAAGGTCGCCAGGTAGGCGGGGGCCCGCTCGAGGGCCAGGGACCAGTCGACCTCCCGGCCCAGCGCCGCGAGCAGGGCGTTGACGACGGCGTACAGCAGCGCGGGCAGCCCCAGCGCCCAGGCCCACCAGCGGGCCGGGACCCGCCACCGCACGATCGCCCGGGCCCAGTCCCGCACCGGCTCCCCCGACAGCCACGTGACGGCCCACGCCGCCACGAACGGGCCGAGGCCGCCGAGCAGGAGCAGCGGCGTGCCGCCCGCCCCGAGCAGCAGGGGCGCCCAGCACGTCCAGGACCACGCGTACGTCAGGACGAAGAAGGCCGGCAGCTGGTGCCGGGCGACCCGCCCCCGCAGGCCCGGCCCGGGCTGCTGTGCCCGTGCTCCGATGTCCGTCATGCGGACCACCCCCCGGGATCGCGGCGACCGGCTCCGCCCCCAGGGTAGGACGCCGGACGCGGCGAGGGGCCGCGTCCGCACGGAATGCTCGGCGCATGACGTGCGGACGCGACCCCTCGGCCGGTGCCCCCGCGCCGGTCGCGGCGGTGGGGCGGGTGCGGATCAGCGGGCCGCGGTGCCCTCGACGTAGTCGGCGTCCGGCGAGGTCCACGCGAAGAGCTTGCGCAGCTCCCGGCCGGTGACCTCGATCGGGTGGGACTCCTCCTTCTCGCGCAGCTTCTTGAACTCGGCGCCCCCGTTGTCCTGGTCCTCGATGAAGCGCTTGGCGAAGGTGCCGTCCTGGATGTCGGCCAGCACGGCCTTCATGTTCTCCTTGACCGTGGGGCTGATCACCCGGGGGCCGGAGACGTAGTCGCCGTACTCGGCGGTGTCCGAGATGGACCAGCGCTGCTTGGCGATGCCGCCCTCGACCATGAGGTCCACGATGAGCTTGAGCTCGTGCAGGACCTCGAAGTAGGCGATCTCCGGCTGGTAGCCGGCCTCGGTCAGGGTCTCGAAGCCGTACTGGACCAGGTGGGACATGCCGCCGCACAGGACCGCCTGCTCGCCGAAGAGGTCGGACTCGGTCTCCTCGGTGAAGGTGGTCTTGATGACGCCCGCGCGGGTGCCGCCGATGCCCTTGGCGTAGGACAGGCCCAGCTCGAGGGCCTTGCCGGAGGCGTCCTTCTCCACGGCCACGAGGGCGGGCACGGCGCGGCCGGCCTCGAACTCGCGGCGCACGGTGTGGCCCGGGCCCTTCGGGGCGACCATGACGACGTCGACGCCCGCGGGGGCCTCGATGTAGCCGTAGCGGATGTTGAACCCGTGGGCGAAGAAGATGGCGTCGCCCTGCTCCAGGTTCGGGGCGATCGACTCGGCGTAGACGTGGCGCTGGACCTGGTCCGGCGTCAGGATCATGATGACGTCGGCTTCCTTGACGGCGTCCGCGACGGTGAGCACCCGCAGGCCCTCGGCCTCGGCCTTGGCCCGGGAGCGCGAGCCCTCGGCGAGGCCGATGCGCACGTCCACGCCGGAGTCGCGCAGGTTCAGCGCGTGGGCGTGGCCCTGCGAGCCGTAGCCGATGACGGCCACGGAGCGGTCCTGGATGATCGAGAGGTCGGCGTCGTCGTCGTAGAAGATCTCTGCCATGGGATTGTCTCCTTGAAGCATGGGTGGGCGCGGCGGGGGCACCGCCGCGAGGTGGTTGGGGTGTCTGTGGGCCGGCGCCCGCGTCCACCGCCGCCCGGGGGCGTCAGTGGCGCAGGGCGCGGTCGCTCATCGACTTGGGACCACGTCCGAGGGCCAGCGTACCGGCCCGGACGATCTCCCGGACGCCGAAGGGCTCCAGGATGTCCAGCAGCGCCCGGAGCTTCTCCGGGGCGCCGGTGGCCTCGATGACGAGCGACTCGGTGGAGACGTCGACAACGGTGGCCCGGAACAGGTCCGCGGCTTGGGTGACCTGCAGACGCGTCGCGGCGTCGGCGCGGACCTTGACCATGATGTGGTCCCGCTGCACCGACGAGTCGGGGGTGAGCTCGACGATCTTGATCACGTTGATGAGCTTGTTCAGCTGCTTGGTGACCTGTTCGAGCAGCTCGCCCTCGGCGTCCACCACCACGGTGATGCGGGAGACGCCGTCGAGCTCCGTGGGTCCCACGGCGAGCGAGTCGATGTTGAAGGCGCGGCGCGCGAACAGTCCGGCCACCCGGGTCAGCACGCCCGGCTTGTCCTCGACCAGCACGGAGAGGGTGTGTCGGCTCATGGGTCAGTCCTCCTCGTCCCAGTCGGGGGTCATGTTGCGGGCGATCTGGATCTGGTCGTTGGACACGCCGGTGGGCACCATCGGCCACACCATCGCGTCGGCGGAGACCACGAAGTCGATCACCACGGGGCGGTCGTTGATCTCGAGGGCCTGCCGGATGACGTCGTCCACGTCCTCGTCCCGGGTGCAGCGCAGGGCGGCGCACCCGTAGGCGTCGGCGAGCTTGACGAAGTCCGGCACCATGATGCTGTCGTGGCCCGTGTTCAGGTCGGTGTTGGAGTACCGGCCGTCGTAGAACAGGGTCTGCCACTGGCGCACCATGCCCAGCGAGGAGTTGTTGATCACCGCCACCTTGATCGGGATCTTGTTGATCGTGCAGGTGGCGAGCTCCTGGTTGGTCATCTGGAAGCAGCCGTCGCCGTCGATCGCCCAGACCACGCGGTCGGGCTGGGAGACCTTGGCGCCCATCGCGGCGGGCACGGCGAAGCCCATGGTCCCCAGTCCGGCCGAGTTCAGCCACTGCCGGGGCCGCTCGTACTGGACGAAGTGGGAGCTCCACATCTGGTGCTGGCCCACGCCGGAGACGTAGACGGCCTCCGGGCCGGTCAGGGCGGAGATCCGCTCGATGACGTGCTGCGGCGAGCCCAGCCCGTCCGCCGGCTTGGGGTAGCCCAGCGGGTAGGTGGCCTGCAGGCTGCTGAGCGCGGTCCACCACGAGGAGAGGTCGGGGCTGCCGCTGCGCTCGAACTCCTGGCGCACGGCGGTCACGAGGTCCGGCAGGATCTCCTTGACGTCGCCCACGATCGGGACGTCGGCGGTGCGGTTCTTGGAGATCTCGGCGGGGTCGATGTCCGCGTGGATGATCTTGGCCGTGGGGGCGAAGGTCTCCAGGTGGCCCGTGACGCGGTCGTCGAAGCGCGCGCCGAGGGTCACCAGCAGGTCGGCCTGCTGCATCGAGTACACCGCCGGGACGGTGCCGTGCATCCCTGGCATCCCCAGGTTCTGCTCGTGGGAGTCCGGGAACACGCCCCGGGCGGTCAGCGTGGTCACCACGGGGGCGCCGGTCAGCTCGGCCAGCTCCATGAGCTCGGCGGCCGCGTCGGCGCGCACCGTCCCGCCGCCCACGTAGAGCACGGGCCGCTGGGCCGCCGCGATGAGCTTGGCGGCCTCCCGGATCTGCTTGGCGTGCCCGCGCGTCACGGGCCGGTAGCCGGGCAGGTCCATCCGGGGCGGCCAGGAGAACGTCATGGTGTCCTGCTGGGCGTCCTTGGCGATGTCCACGAGCACCGGTCCCGGGCGCCCGGTCGAGGCCAGGTGGAACGCCTCGGCGAGCACCCGCGGGATGTCCTCGGCGTGCGTCACCAGGTAGGAGTGCTTGGTGACCGGCATCGTCATCCCCACGATGTCCGCCTCCTGGAAGGCGTCGGAGCCGATCACCTTGGACGAGACCTGCCCGGTGATCGCGACCATGGGGATGGAGTCCATGTGCGCGTCGGCGAGGGCGGTGACGAGGTTCGTGGCGCCGGGGCCGGAGGTCGCGATGCAGACGCCCACGCGGCCCGAGGCGAGGGCGTAGCCCTCGGCGGCGTGGCCGGCGCCCTGCTCGTGGCGGACCAGGATGTGGTTGATCCGGTCCGAGTCCAGGAGCGGGTCGTAGGTCGGCAGGATCGCGCCGCCCGGGAGGCCGAAGACGTCGGTGACGCCGAGCTCCTCCAGCGCCCGGATGACGGCCTGGGAGCCGGTCATCTCCGTGGGGGCCACCGTGCTGCCCGGGCCCATGACGGACGGGACGGCGGGGACGGACTTCTCCGGGGCCCCCGGGGGCCGGTGGTCAGCGGCGGTCTCCGCGCGCTTGGTGGCCATCAGCGCTGGGCTGATCGGCTGTCCCTTGCTCATGTCACTGTCCTTCTGGTCTGGCCTTCTGGGCTGGTGCTGCTGTTCCGGCTCGACTGTCGCTCCGCCGTCGGCGCCGGGCAAGAAAAAAGGCCCTCGCGGCACCGGGAGGTGCGACAGGGCCCGTGCGCTCGACCGGTCGTCGGCTCAGGCCCCGCGTCCGACGAGGACGCGTACCGTGAGCTGGACGACACCGTGGCTGAGTTGCATGCTCCCATGCTCTGCCGCCCGGCCGAGCGTGTCAATCTTCGGACTCCGTGTCCCACGATGTGAGACACGGCACGTCCGGATCACTCCTCCGCGTCCGCCGGGACGTCCAGCCGCCCCTCCTGCTGCAGGAACAGGGGCCGCTCCCCCGCGGCGATGCGCTCGAGCTGGGTCCGCAGCAGCCGCCGCACGCGCGGCTTGTAGGACGTGCAGGAACCACCGGTGTGCGGGGTGAGGATCGCCCCGGGGGCACGGAACAGCGGGTGGTCGCCGGGGAAGGGCTCGGGCTCGACGACGTCGAGGGCGCAGCGGAGCCGCCCGGACACGACCTCCGCGGTCAGCGCGGGGGTGTCGACCACCCGGCCGCGGCCCACGTTGACCACCAGGGCGTCGTCGGGCAGCAGGGACAGCACGCGGGCGTCGACGAGGCCGTCGGTCGCCGGGCTCGCGGGGAGGGCCACCACGAGCACGTCGGCGTCGGGCAGCAGGGCCGGCAGCTCGTCGATGCCGTGCACGGGGCCGCGCTCGTCGGTCCGGGCCCGGGAGGCCACCCTCGTGACCTCGACCTCGAAGGGGAGCAGCCGGTCGACCACGGCGGAGCCGATCTCGCCCACGCCCAGCACCAGGACGCGGCTGTCGGCCAGTGTCCGGGTCTCGAAGCGGCGCCAGATCCCGTCGCGCTGCTGCAGGACGGCGCGGTCGAGCTCCCGCTGGGCGGCGATCATCAGCCCCAGGGCCAGCTCGGCGGTCCCGGCGGCGTGCACCCAGCCCGCCGTCGAGAGGGCGAGGTCGGGCCCGATGGCCTCCGGCACGCCGTCGAAGCCGGTGCTCTGCAACTGCACGAGCCGCAGGCGGGTCGCGGCGGGCAGGGCCCCCGCCCAGCGGCCGGTGAAGTACGGAGCCACCGCCACGTCGATCTCATCGGCGCGGGCCCCGACCGGGTCCCCGGCCATGTCCCACAGGACGTAGCGGAAGCCCGGGACGCGGGCGCTCAGGTGGTCCACGAGCTCCTGCTCCGGGAGGGAGACCACGCGGAGCTCGGAGAGCGGGACGGACGGGGCGGACGGCGCGGGGGTCTGTGCGGAGGGCATGACGGCCATGCTAGACGCCGCCGCCGTCCGGACGGCGGCGGCGGAATGGACAAGGCGGGACGAGCTGGTAGAGTACTTTCTCGTTGCGAGGCGGGACCCGGCGGAAGCCGGCCGGCGCGATTCGGCCCCCGGGCCGGGAGCGTGCTAGTGTTCTTGCCGCACCACCAGCGCCTCTAGCTCAATTGGCAGAGCAATTGACTCTTAATCAATGGGTTCTCGGTTCGAGTCCGAGGGGGCGCACCACAGGAGGACCCCACCGCGGAGCACCGCGGTGGGGTCCTTCGTCGTCCCCGGGGCGGGACGGGCCGCGGGCACGAAAAAACCCGGGGTCGTCGTGCCCCGGGTGCTCCCGCCGGAGGCCGCCGTCCGGCGACCTCGCGCGCCCTCGTGCGGAAGTCGTCCTCGACCCCCGTGCCGACCCGCCCCGCGCCCGTCCGTGCCGGGACCGCGGGCCGCGGCCGTCTCAGGACGCGGTGTCCCCCGCCGTGCCGGCCTCGGCGATGTCGCGCGACTGCTCGGGCGTGGTCGCGTCGGCGGACCCGGCGTCGGTGACGGTCCCGTCCGGCTGGACCCGCAGCTTCCAGCGGGCGCCGCCGAGCGTGGTGATGATGTCGGCCAGCGTGCGGCGCAGGTTCTCGTCCGTGAGCAGCCCGTGGTCCACCAGCTCGTCCTCGAGCTGGGTGGCGGCCTCGAGGATGCGCAGGCCCTCCGGGGTGATCGACACGAGGTGGCTGCGGCGGTCGTGGACGTTCTTGGACCGGTTGACGTGGCCGTGCAGCTCGAGCCGGTGCAGCGTCTTGCCCATGGTCTGGGCCTGCACCCGGACGCGGTGCGCCAGCTGGGCCTGCGTCATGCTCCCCGCCGTCTTCAGCACGTCCAGCGCCATGACGCCCGCGTGGGTCACCCCGAGCGTGGCCAGGCGCTCGTTCCACGCGTGCTCCACGAGCCGGGCCGCGGTGGAGAGCAGTCGGTTGGTCGGCCATTGAGTGGTGAAAGGCATGCAAAGCAGTCTACCGACCTGCACCACGGAATACAGCACCATGCTAAGCAAACTGACGAGCATTTCTTCGCGGGCGGATCCGCGGCGGTCCTCAGCGCTCCCCCGGGACCGCCGGGACCACCGGGACGAGCGCCGGTAGTGTTCGTGGTCCGGGGCCGTCCCGCGGCACCCGACCCTCGCCCGGGCCCGGCCCGGACGGCACCACCGACCCGACGGAGGAACATCCCCATGGCAGCACGTCTCGAACCCGGCAGCCCGGCCCCCGACTTCTCCCTGCCCGACGCCCAGGGCCGGACCGTCTCCCTCGCCGACCACCGCGGGCGGCGGGTGGTCGTCTACTTCTACCCGAAGGCCTCGACCCCCGGCTGCACCACGCAGGCGTGCGACTTCCGCGACAGCCTGGAGCGCTTCGCCGCGGACGGGTTCGCCGTGCTCGGCATCTCGCCGGACTCCCCGGAGGCCCTCGCGCGGTTCGCCGACGCCGAGTTCCTCACCTTCCCCCTGCTCTCCGACCCGGACCACCGGGTCGCCGAGGCGTACGGCGCCTGGGGCGAGAAGAAGAACTACGGCAAGACCTACGAGGGCCTGGTGCGCTCCACCGTGGTGGTCGGGCCCGAGGGCGAGGTGGAGCTCGCGCAGTACAACGTGCGCGCCTCGGGCCACGTGGCGAAGCTGCGCCGCGACCTCGGCCTGGAGGGCTGAGGCTAGGATGGGCGGGGGCCCTGACGGGCCCCTTCGGCGCGAGTGGTGGAACTGGCAGACACGCAGGATTTAGGTTCCTGTGCCCTGACCGGCGTGCGGGTTCGAGTCCCGCCTCGCGCACCCCGCCGTCCCCGGGCACGCCCCGGGGCCGGCCCACGACGACATCCACGACCGATCCGGTGAGGCGGCGAAGGACCCATGGCGCCCAGGCGAACCCCCCGCACCGCGGCCGCGCTCGCGCTCGTCGCGGGGCTCCTCGGCCTCGGCGGGTGCGCCCCCGCGGGCGAGGGGCCCGGCACCCCGACCGCCGCCCGGTCCGTGCCGAGCGGGGAGTTCGTGTTCGCCAACGCCGCCGCCGCCCCCACCCTGGACCCGGCCACGGTCAACATCCTGGAGACGTCCCGGATCGGGGCCCAGATGCTCGAGGGGCTCGTCTCCGCCGACCCCTCCACGGGCGAGGCGGTGCCGGCCCTGGCGCGGTCGTGGGAGACCTCCGAGGACGGGCTCACCTACACCTTCGACCTCCGCCGGGACGTGCGCTTCCACGACGGCACCGCCCTGGACGCGGCGGCGGTGTGCGCGAACTTCGAGCGCTGGGAGGCCCTCGCCGCCGACGGGGCACGGACCCCCTTCGCCACGGTCCTGCGCACCGGCGCCCCCGGCATCGACCCCCTCTACGCGGGGTGCGCCGCGGCGTCGGAGTCCACGGTGGAGCTCTCGCTGACCGCGCCGCACACGCCCCTGCTCCGGGCGCTGACGCAGCCCGCGTTCGGGATCGCGTCCCCCGCGGCCCTGGCGGCCGGCACGCACGAGACGCACCCCGTGGGCACCGGCCCCTTCCGCTACGAGTCGGGGGACGGGACGAACGTGGTGCTGGTCGCGAACCCCGACTACTGGGGTGAGCTCGGGGACATCGGCCGGCTCGAGTTCCGCACGATCGCCGAGCCGGAGCTGCGCTACGTGGCGCTGCGCCTCGGCCAGGTGGACGGCTACGACCAGGTGGGCCTGGACTCCTTCGCCCCGCTCGCGCGCGAGGGCGTGCAGGTCCTCCAGCGCGACCCGTACTCCGTGTCCTACCTCGGCATCAACCAGGACGTGGAGCCCCTGGACGACCCCGAGGTGCGGGAGGCGATCGCCGCCGCCGTGGACCGCGGCGCGATCGTGCGCGAGCACTACCCCGACGGCACCCGGGTGGCGAACCAGTTCCTGCCCGCCCGCTTCGCGATGGACGGGACCGACCTGCAGGTCCCGTCCTACAACCCGCAGCGGGCGCGCGAGCTGCTGGCGGCGTCCTCCTACGCCGGCGAGCCGCTGCGGTTCTACTACCCCCGCGGCACCTCCCGCACCTACATGCAGGAGCCCGAGAAGATCTACGCCGACATCGCGGCCCAGCTCGTGCGGGCGGGGTTCGTGATCGAGCCCGTCCCGGTGGACTGGTCGGACGGCTATGTTCAGCAGATCCAGGACCCGGAGGGCGACCACGCCCTGCACCTGCTCGGCCTCAACGGCGGCTACCGCGACCCGGACTACTTCACGGCCGCCCTGTTCGGCGCCCCCCGCGGGGAGTTCGGCGTGGACGCCGTGTCACTGTTCGGCGCGGTCAACCGCGCGGCGGCGCTGCCCGACGGCGAGGACCGCTCGAGCGCGTACGTGTCGATCAACAACCGCGTCTCGCGGCTGCTGCCCGCCGTCCCGCTGGCCCACCCGATCTCCGCGGTCGCCGTCGGGGACTCCGTGACGTCCTTCCCCCTGAGCTCCACCGGCAACGAGGTCTTCAACCGGGTGGACCTCGGCGCCGCGCCCTGATCACCGGCCCCGGCGCGCGCCCGGCCGCATTCGGGGTTCGTCCGGGCGTGGCGATAGTCTGATCCCGACCATTCACCGGCGCAGCGCCGGGCGTTCAACGGGAGCATCGACTGTGACATCACCTCAGACAACGGAATCGACCGACGTCCTCCTGATCGGCGGAGGCATCATGAGCGCCACCCTCGGCGTGTTCCTCAAGGAGCTCGAGCCGCAGTGGGACATCACGATGCTCGAGCGCCTCGACCAGGTGGGCGCGGAGAGCTCCAACGTCTGGAACAACGCCGGCACCGGCCACTCCGCGCTCTGCGAGCTCAACTACGCGCCCCAGGCCGCCGACGGGTCCGTGAGCCCGGAGAAGTCGCTCGGCATCAACGAGCAGTTCCAGCTCTCCCGCCAGTTCTGGGCCTCCCTCGTGTCCGAGGGCAAGCTGCGCGAGCCCGGCTCCTTCATCAACCCGGTGCCGCACATGTCCCTCGTCTTCGGCGACGCGCACAGCGACTACCTGCGCCGCCGCTGGGAGGCCCTGCAGCCGAACAAGCTCTTCGAGCGCATGGAGTACACCGAGGACCGCGAGAAGATCGCCCAGTGGGCGCCGCTGACCATGCACGGCCGCGGCGCGGGACGCGTGGCGGCCTCCTGGTCCCCCGAGGGCACCGACGTCGACTTCGGCGAGCTGACCCGGCAGCAGGTCGCCCACCTGCAGGCCCGGGGCGGGGAGGTGCGCTACGGCCAGCAGGTCACGGATCTCGACCGGCAGGGCGACGGCACCTGGGTGGCGAGGGTCAAGAACCGCCTCAACACCGAGGGCGACCGGCTCGTGCGCGCGAAGTTCGTGTTCGTGGGCGCCGGCGGCGGCGCCCTGCCGCTGCTGCAGAAGTCCGGCATCCGGGAGGCCAAGGGCTACGGCGGGTTCCCGGTCTCCGGCCTGTGGCTGCGCAACTCCGACGAGGACGTGGCGGCCCAGCACAACGCCAAGGTCTACGGCCAGGCCTCCGTGGGCGCCCCGCCCATGTCCGTCCCGCACCTGGACACCCGCTACGAGCACGGGCGGCGCGCGCTGCTGTTCGGCCCCTACGGCGGGTTCAAGCCCAACTTCCTGAAGCAGGGGTCCTACCTGGACCTGCCCCTGTCCGTGCGCCCGCACAACCTCTACCCGATGACCCGCGCGGGCCTGGCCAACCTGGATCTCGTGAAGTACCTGCTGAGCGAGCTGGCCAAGTCCAAGGGCCAGCGGGTCGAGGCGCTGCAGCAGTTCTACCCGACCGCCGACGGCTCGCAGTGGGAGCTGATCGAGGCCGGCCAGCGCGTGCAGGTCATGAAGCGGGACAAGCAGAAGGGCGGCGTGCTCCAGTTCGGCACCGAGCTGATCACCGCCGCGGACGGCTCCATCGCCGGCCTGCTGGGAGCCTCCCCCGGCGCGTCCACCGCGGTGCCCATCATGCTCAACCTCCTGGCGAAGTCCTTCCCGGCGCGGATGTCCGGGTGGGAGCCGCGGATCAAGGAGCTCATCCCCTCCTACGGCGTGAAGCTCAACGACAACCCGCAGCTCGCGGACGAGGTCATGGGCCGCACCGCCCAGGTGCTCGGCATCAGCTGACACCGCCCCGACGGGCACCGCGCCGCACGCCGCGGTGCCCGCGCGACGAGGCCCCGGACCGGCCGGTCCGGTGCCTCGTCGTCGTCCGGTCCGCCCCGGCCCCCCGGCCCAGCAGGCCCGGGTGACCTGTCGGTACGCGGCGGTACGCTGAGGGGCGTGCGCCCCGGCCCGGCCGGGACGCCCTCGCCCATCCCTCCCCAAGGAGCACGAGTGTTTCTCCTCGCCCGCGCGTCGATGGCCAACCGCGCCCTGATCGTGCTCATCACGCTGTTCGTCGCCCTCTTCGGGGTGCTCAGCATGCGCTCCATGAAGCAGGAGCTCATCCCGTCCCTGGAGATCCCCGCCATCAGCGTGGTCTCGGCGATGCCCGGCGCGTCCGCGGAGGTCGTCGACGAGCAGGTGGGCCGGCCCCTGGAGCGGGCGCTCAACATCGTGGAGGGCCTCGAGAGCTCGGCGTCCACCTCGCGCAGCGGGCTGTCCGAGATCCGGCTCGGCTTCGAGTACGGCACCGACCTGGACCGGGCCCGCAACCAGGTGGAGCGGGCGATCTCCAACGTGCGGACCCAGCTGCCCGACGACGTCGAGCCCACCGCGTTCGCCGGCTCCGTCGCCGACTTCCCCATCGTCTTCCTGGCCGTGTCCTCCGACGAGGACCTCAGCCCGCTCGCCGCCGACCTGGAACGGCTCACGGCCCCGGACCTGCAGCGGATCGAGGGCGTGCGCTCCGCCGAGGTCAGCGGCGCCCCCGAGCAGGTCGTCTCGATCCTGCCGGACCGCGCCGACCTCGCCCGGGCGGGCGCCACGCCCGCGGACATCCGCACCGCCCTGGAGGAGAGCGGCGGGCTGGTGCCCGTGGGCACCGTGGACGACGGGGCCACGACCCTGCCCGTCCAGGCCGGCTCCCCGCTCGACTCCCTGGAGGCCGTGGAGAACGTCCCGCTGCCCCTCCCCGAGGACGCGCCCGACGGCGCCGAGCCCACCACGGTGGGCGCCGTGGCCGCCGTGGAGCTCGCCGAGCAGGAGCAGACCTCGATCACCCGCACCAACGGGGCCCCGACGCTCGCCCTGTCCGTCACCAAGACCCCGGACGGGGACACGGTCGGGATCTCCCAGGCGGTCGGCGAGATGATCCCCGAGCTCGAGGAGGACCTCGGCAACGGCGCCGAGATCACGGCGGTCTTCGACCAGGCCCCCTACATCGAGCAGTCGATCGAGGACCTCACGGTCGAGGGCCTCCTGGGGCTCGTGTTCGCCGTGCTCGTCATCCTGGTGTTCCTGGCGTCGCTGCGCTCGACCCTGGTCACCGCGATCTCCATCCCGCTGTCCCTGCTCGCCACGTTCATCGGGATCAACGCCCTGGGCTACTCGCTGAACCTGCTGACCCTCGCGGCCATCACCCTGTCCGTGGGGCGGGTCGTGGACGACTCGATCGTGGTGATCGAGAACATCAAGCGCCACTACGGGACGGTCGACCTGAGCACCGACCCCGCCAACGCGAAGCGCCGGGCCATCCTCACCGCCGTGCGCGAGGTCGCGGGGGCGATCACCGCCTCCACCCTCATCACGGTCGCGGTGTTCGTGCCCATCGCGTTCGTGGGGGACGTGACCGGCGAGCTGTTCCGGCCCTTCGCCCTGACCACCACCATCGCGCTGCTGTCCTCGCTCGTGGTGTCCCTGACCATCGTGCCCGTGCTGGCGTTCTGGTTCCTCCGGGACCCCCGCCTCGCGCGGCGGGCCCGCCGGGCGCCGGCGGGGCGCCCCGCCCCCTGGGCCGACGGCACGGCCGGTCCCCCGCCCGGCGCCGCGGCCGGGACGCCGCCCCGGCTGGCCCAGGGCTACCTGCCGGTCCTGCGCGGCACGCAGCGCCACCCGTGGGCCACCCTCGGGGTGAGCGTCCTGATCCTCGGCGGCACGGCCGCCCTGCTGCCGGTGCTGCCCACCAACCTGCTCGGGGACACGGGGCAGAACACCATGACGATCGAGCAGGACCTGCCGCCCGGCACCGCGCTCGCGGTGACCTCCGAGCAGGCGGGCCGCGCCGAGGAGGTGCTCGACTGGACCGAGGGCATCGAGGACGTCCAGGTCACCATGGGCCCCGGCGGCGGCTTCTCCGCGTTCCTGCCCGGCAGCGGCACCAACAGCGCCACGTTCTCCGTGACGACGGACGCCGCGGTCGACCAGGAGCGGCTGCGCCGCACCGTCGGCGAGCGCCTGGACCGGCTGGACGGCGCCGGCGAGTTCTCGGTGCGGGGCGCCCAGGGCTTCACGAGCAACGACGTCGAGATCTCCGTCACCGCCACGGACCAGGCGACGCTGGCGGAGGCCGACGACGCCGTGGTGCGGGCCATGCGGGAGCTCGACTCCGCGGGGCAGGTCACGAGCAACCTGGCCGCCACCCAGCCCACCGTCGTGGTCACGGTCGACCGGGCGGCCGCCGCCGCCCGCGGCCTGAGCGAGGAGCAGGTCACGGGGGCGCTCGCCGGCACCGTGAACCCCCTCCCCGCCGGGTCCATCGACCTGGACGCCGACTCGGTGGCGGTGACGATCGGCGAGGGCCGCGCCGTCGAGGACCTCGAGGCGCTGCGGGCCCTGCCGGTGCCGGCCGCGGGCGGGACCGTCCGCCTCGACGAGCTGGCCGAGGTCGAGGAGGCGCTCACGGTCGAGACCATCACCTCGAGCAACGACCAGCGCACCGCCACCGTGGCCGTCACCCCGGGCGGCGACGACCTCGGCGCCACGAGCGGGGAGGTCCGGGACGCGCTCGCGGGCCTGGACCTGCCGCAGGGCGCGGCGGCCGAGCTGGGCGGGGCCGCCACGGAGCAGGAGACCACGTTCCGGCAGCTGGGCCTCGCCGTGCTCGCCGCGATCGCGATCGTCTACGTGGTGCTCGTGGCGACCTTCAAGTCCCTCGTCCAGCCGCTGGTCCTGCTGGTCTCGATCCCCTTCGCGGCGACGGGCGCGGTGCTCGCGCTGCTGGCCTCCGGGGTGCCGCTGGGCCTCGCCTCGCTGGTGGGCGTGCTGATGCTCGTGGGCATCGTGGTGACCAACGCGGTCGTGCTGATCGACCTCATCAACCAGTACCGGGGCCGGGAGCACCGCATGGACCTGGAGGAGGCCATCGAGAAGGGGGCGACCCGCCGGCTGCGCCCCATCGTGATGACGGCCCTGGCGACCATCCTGGCGATGACGCCCATGGCGCTGGGGATCACGGGGCAGGGCAGCTTCATCTCCCAGCCGCTGGCGGTCGTGGTGATCGGCGGGCTGATCTCCTCGACCCTGCTGACCCTGGTGCTCGTGCCGGTGCTGTACCGGCTCGTCGAGGCGCGCAAGGAGGCGCGGCTCCGGCGCCGGGAGGAGCGGATCGCGGCGCTGGCCGCGGCCCCGGGGCGCGGCGCCCGCGGAAGGTGACGTGACACTCGTCACCGTGCGCTCTTTCGTGGACGTTTGCTTCTGAAAACACTCGCGGGCGCACCCCGGTCACTCCCCGTCCGCAGGGTGCAGAAGGTATCATCGCCGCTGGTCACAGGGGGATTCGGTGCTGTGGAGCGGGCGGCGTGCGGGGAGCCCCCGGGAGGCATCCCCCGAAAGGGGGGACACCGGGGCCCGGTGCACCGATGTAACCGGGTCGTAGCATTATCCTGTGACCCGCAGAGAAACAGATCGTGTGCAGAACAGCGCCGACGCCTGGGAGGCCCTCTTCAGGGCCCAGGTGACGGTCATGCGGCGTCTCCAGCGCCAACCCGAGTTCGCGGAGCTCTCCGCCCGCGAGTACGACGTCCTCTTCAACCTCTCCCGCTCCGACGAGGCCGGCATGAGGCTCAACGAGCTCAACGAGTACGTGCTGCTCACCCAGTCGAGCCTCAGCCGGATGCTGGAGCGTCTCGAGCTCAAGGGGCTGGTGCACCGCTGGCAGGACCCGCAGGACCTGCGGGGGCTGCGGATCCGGCTGACCGACCGGGGCCGGCAGATGCAGGTGCAGATCGCCGAGCAGTTCCGGGTGCACGTGCACGAGCTGATGTCCGCGGGCCTGGACCCGGAGGAGCTGCGCATCCTGACCCGGCTCGCCGACCGCCTGCGGGAAGCCGTCAACGAGCTCTGAGCCGCGCTCCCCCGCCGCGCTACAGGGGGAGCACGACCCTGGCTCCCGGGTCCTCGCGGCCGGGGACGGAGGACTCCGCGGCGACCCGCATCCCGCCCAGCGTGATCTTCCCCTGGAGCGTGGTCAGGAACGCCGTCTCGGAGGCGTCGGCGCCCGTGGCGATGCGCACGAACTCCGTGCGCGGGGCGAGCCCGGTGGCGTCGAGGACGTACCAGGCGCCGTCGTGCCAGGCCTCGACCACCGCGTGGAAGTCCATGGGGGACAGTCCGGGCGCGTAGACCGACGCGAGCCGCGCCGGCACCCCGAGTCCCCGCAGCAGGGTGATGAGCAGGTGGGCGTAGTCCCGGCACACGCCCTGCCGGGTGAGGAACGTGTGCACCGCGGTGTCGGTGGCCGTCGAGGAGCCGACCACGTAGTCCAGGTGCTCGTGCACCCAGTCCCGCACCCGCTGGAGCGTCTCGTAGCCGCCGCCGCGGGCCCCGGGGAAGAGGGCGTCGGGGGTGCCGGCCATCTCGTCGAAGGGGCAGAACCGGCTGGGCCGGGTGTAGCGGACGAAGTCGACCGGCTCCTCCGGAGGCGGTGACCCCGCCGGGCCGTCCAGCTCCAGGGCATAGGACACCGTGCACTGCGTGCCGCCCGGCACCCGGGCCAGGTGCAGCCGCGTGCCGTGCAGGTCCTCCGCCTCCTCGAGCGCGACCTCGGTCCCGTCCACGCGCAGGCTCAGGTGCTCGCCGGGGCGGGCGCCTCCGCCGGGGCGGGCGGCCGCGAGGGAGAAGACCGCCAGGTGGTCGGTCTCCGAGGCGAAGTCGACCTCCGCGGAAACGGTGCGCCGGGTGGTGGGCACGAAGGGCCTCCTGGTCGGGGGGAATGTGCGGCGGACCGGTGGCCCGTCCGCTCCATTGTGGCTCACGGGGGCGATTCATCAGTACACTGATCCACGAGACATCCCCCACACGCCCCGCCGCCGGCCGGAGCCCGCGCGCTGCACCCGGCGGCCGACCGCGAAGGACGCAGCATGGCCCAGGACACCACCCAGGACAGCCGCTCCAAGGAGCGCACCGCACCGGATCCCGAGGATCCCCGCAAGCCGGACAGTCCCACCGAGATCAGCAAGCCCTCGTGGGGCTACGTCGTCAAACGTGCGATCTCGGAGTTCTCCAAGGACGACTGCACCGACCTCGCCGCGTCCCTGACGTACTTCGCGGTGCTCTCCCTCTTCCCCGCGCTGCTCGCCATCGTGTCCCTGCTCGGCGTGTTCGGCCAGGGGCAGGCCACCACCCAGGCGATCACCGGGTTCCTCGAGGGCGCCGCCCCGCCCGAGCTCGTGACCCTGCTCGAGGATCCCATCAACAACCTCACCTCCGGCACCGGCGCCGGGCTCGCCCTCGTCGTCGGCATCGTCGGCGCACTGTGGACCGCCTCCGGCTACACGGGGGCCTTCGGCCGGGCCATGAACCGCATCTACGAGGTCGAGGAGGGCCGGCCCATCTGGAAGCTGCGGCCGATGAACCTCCTCGTCACGCTGATGCTGGTCCTCATCGTGGTCCTCATCATGCTCATGGTGCTGATCTCCGGGGGCATCGCCCAGTGGGTGGGCGACCTCGTGGGGCTCGGCACCACGGCCGTGACGGTGTGGAACATCGCCAAGTGGCCGGTCGTCGTCATCCTCGCCGTCCTGCTCATCGCGGTGCTCTACTACTTCACGCCCAACGTCCAGCAGCCCAAGTTCCGCTGGATCAGCATGGGCTCGATCGTCGCCCTGGTCGTGGCGGCCGTGGCCGCACTGGCCTTCACCTGGTACGTGAGCAACTTCGCGTCCTACAACGCCACCTACGGCATCATCGGCTCCGTCATCGTCCTGCTGCTCGGTCTGTGGATCATCAACAACGTGCTGCTGCTGGGCGCGGAGATCGACGCCGAGGTGGAGCGCGGCCGCCAGCTGCAGGGCGGGATCAAGGCCGAGGAGACCATCCAGCTCCCGCCGCGCGACACCCGCCAGGTCGACAAGAAGGACAAGAAGGCGGAGAAGCTCGTGGACCAGGGCCGGAAGCTGCGCCTCGAGCACGAGCACCTCGACTACTCCTCGGACGACTCCGGGAAGGACGCCGACAAGGCCTCCGGCAGGAGCTGACGGCCGACCCCGGCGGCGGACCCGTGGTGCTGATCCACGGGTCCGCCGCTTCGTCGTGCCCGGCCCGGGGCCGCCGCCCTCCGGCGCCGCACCGCGCGCCCCCGGCGTCCTTCCCTAGACTGGGGAGCGGTGTTCCGGACCGGAACCGTCACGTCGTCCGCAGGAAGGTCCCACTCATGCACGAGGTCAGAGCCGTCGTAGTCACCGCGAAGAACGCACCAGCCACCCTCGAGACGATCCTCGTCCCGGACCCCGGGCCCGGGGAGGCGCTCGTGGACGTCCTCACCTGCGGGGTCTGCCAGACCGACCTGCACTACAAGGTCGGTGCCGTGGGCGACGACTACCCCTACCTGCTCGGCCACGAGGCCTCCGGCGTGGTCGCCGCGGTCGGCGAGGGCGTCACCGAGGTCGCCGTCGGGGACAAGGTCATCCTCAACTGGCGCGCCGTGTGCGGGGAGTGCCGGGCCTGCCGCAGGGGCGAGCCCTGGTACTGCTTCGCCACCCACAACGCCTCCCAGAAGATGACGCTCGCCGACGGCACGGAGCTCTCCCCCGCCCTGGGCATCGGGGCGTTCGCCGAGAAGACCCTGGTCGCGGCCGGTCAGTGCACCAAGATCGAGGGCGAGCTCGAGGACCACCAGTACGCCGCGGTCGGCCTGCTCGGCTGCGGCGTGATGGCCGGCATCGGCGCCGTCCTCAACACCGCGAACGTCCGGCGCGGGGAGTCCGTGGCCGTGATCGGCTGCGGCGGCGTCGGCACCGCGGCGATCGCCGGGGCCCAGCTCGCCGGGGCCACCACGATCATCGCCGTGGACCTCGACGACGAGAAGCTCGCCACGGCGCAGACGTTCGGCGCCACCCACACGGTGAACTCGAAGGAGCAGGACCCCGTCGCGGCGATCCAGGAGCTCACGGGCGGGCACGGCGCCGACGTCGTGGTCGACGCCGTGGGCGTCGCCGCGACCTTCCAGCAGGCCTTCGAGGCCCGCGATCTCGCCGGACGGCTGGTCCTGGTGGGCGTGCCCGCCCCCGGCACCACCTGGGAGATCCCGCTGGACGAGGTCTTCGGCCGCGGCGGGTCCATCAAGTCCGCCTGGTACGGCGACACCCTGCCGAACCGGGACTTCCCGATGCTGGTGGACCAGTACCGGCTGGGCCGGCTGGACCTCGACGGCTTCGTCACCGAACGGATCGGGATCGAGGACGTCGAGCCCGCCTTCGAGCGGATGACCGCCGGCAAGGTGCTGCGCTCCGTCGTGGAGCTCGACCGATGAGCGCCGTCGACGGCCACGACGGCGAGGCCCTGCCCGACCGGGAGCGCGCCCACCCCGCCGACCGCGGCGCCGTTCCGGTGCGGCCCGCCGAGGGCGCCGGCCGGGCCCGCATCGACCGGCTGGTCACCTCCGGGACGTTCTCCCTCGACGGCGGGACCTGGGACGTCGAGAACAACGTGTGGATCGTGGGCGACGACGACGAGTGCGTGGTGATCGACCCGGCCCACGATCCCGCCGCGGTGGTGGAGGCCGTCGCCGGGCGCACGGTGACCGCGGTCCTGCTCACCCACGCCCACGACGACCACATCCGCTCCGTCAAGGAGGTGGCCGGGCAGGTGGGCGGGACGATCCACCTGCACCCGGAGGACACGGTGCTGTGGGAGCAGGTCTACCCGAAGACGCCCTTCGACGCGGCGATCGCCGACGGGGACGAGTTCACCGTGGCGGGGACGACCCTCACCGCGCTGCACACCCCGGGCCACTCCCCCGGGTCCGTGTGCTTCTGGGCGCCGGGACTGGGCGAGGGCGGGGTGCTGTTCTCCGGGGACACCCTCTTCCAGGGCGGCCCCGGCGCCACCGGCCGGTCCTGGTCGGACTTCCCCACGATCGTGGACTCCATCCGCGAGCGGCTGCTGACGCTGCCCGAGTCCACGGAGGTGCTCACCGGCCACGGCGACACCACCACGATCGGTGCGGAGGCCCCGCACCTGCAGGAGTGGATCGACCGGGGCCACTGACCGCGCCCCCGGCCGGTACGGTCCCGGGTCCGGTGGACTCAGAGGTCCACGGGACCGATGCGCCGCCAGCGGTGCACGAAGGTCAGGGCCGTGGCCAGCAGGACCGCCGCGGAGAGCACCGGCACCAGTGCGGCGCTCCGGTAGCCCCAGGACTCCCCCCACCACCCGGACAGGGCGAGCCCCCCGGTCAGCCCCACGCTCATCACCGCGGTCATGACGGTGGTCAGGGCCGTGACCCGGGGGCTCGGGGCCACGAGCCGGGCGATCTCGTAGACCGCCACCAGGCACGGTCCGGTGGTCAGCCCGGCCAGCGCCAGCACGACCACCATCCCCGCGGAGTCGTCCGGGATGGTCAGGAGCATCGCGGCGAGCACGGCCCCGGCGGCCGCCGCCACCCAGCGGTTCCACAGCCGCAGCTCCTCGGTGCGGGCGGACGCGGCCACCGCGGCCAGCGCCGAGGTGAACCCCGAGACCGCGTACAGCCAGCTGACCGAGACCACCGCGTCCACGGCGGTCGCGAAGACGAGGACCGCTCCCAGGGTCGACCCCACGAGGGCCCCCAGCGCCCCCATCCCCAGCACGGGGAGCAGCCGGAGCTGCCGCGCCCGGCGGCGGCGGTTGCGGGCCGCCCGGTTCGGTGCGGCCGCGACGGGCGGCAGGAAGTGGACGAGCCCCCGCGGCAGGCGGGCCGAGCAGTGCAGCAGGAACACGGTGGTGCCCACGAGGGTCAGGGTGGCCGCGAGCACCAGCACGGCCACCGGCCCGAGGGTCACGGCCACGAGCCCGGTCACCGCGGCCGCCAGGACGGTGGCCAGCGAGTCCATGACGCTCTCGTGGCGCAGCGCGGTGTCGAAGAGGTCCTCCCGGGAGTCCCGGCGCAGCAGGGACCACCAGCGCAGCCGGCACGCCACGCCCATCTGCGGCAGCACGAGCCCGGCGAGCAGGCACGGGAGCACCAGCTGGGCGGGGGCCGCCCCGGGGTCGGCGGCGAGGTCCGGGAGCCGGCGCACGAGCCACCACACCACCAGCGGGTTCACGAGGGTGAGCAGCACCAGGCCGAGCTGGCGCCGGCGCCACGAGGCGGCCGCGCCCATGGCCAGCCCGCACACCGCCGAGCCGAACGTCACGGCGGCGGCGCAGAAGGCGCCCAGGGCCGGGGACCCGGAGATCAGCGCCACCGTGGTCAGCACGCCGAGAGGCACCATGGTCTGGGGCAGCCGCACGAGCAGGGTCAGCACGGGGTACAGCGCGCCGCTGACGGCGGCGAGCTCCCGGGAGTCGGCCAGGGGCGAGCGGGCGGCCGTGCTGAAACCCCCGAGGGGCTCGGCGGCGCGCGCACTGCTCACGAGGTACCTCCGCATCCTCCCGACGGCGGCCGGGCACGGACCAGCCTAGCCCCGCCGCCCGGAGGATGACGGAAAGCGACGGCCCCCCGCGGCGGGCGGAGGATCCGGCGGCCCTGCCGGACCCGGCAGGGCCGCGGGCTCACCGCTCCCGGACCGGCGCGGCGGACGCGGCGGGCGTCGCCTCCGCGGCCGGGGCGTCCTCCTCCGCGGCGGGCGCCCCGGCGCCGCGGCGCGGCCGGGAGAGCGTCGCCGAGCGGTGGACCAGACCGGCCACGAGGCCGCCGAGCAGCGGGGCCACCCAGAACAGCCACAGCTGGTCCAGGTGGCCGGCGCCGGCGACCACGGCGGCGCCGGTCGAGCGGGCGGGGTTCAGCGACCCGCCGTCGAACGGCGCGGTGATCGTGAGCAGGAACGCGAGGGCCGCACCGATGGCCACGGGGGCGAGCACCGCGTTGGCCCGCGGCGCGGTGGAGCCCAGGACCACGAGGGCGAACAGGGCGGTCGCCACGAACTCGACGAGCAGCACGGTGGTCCACCCGGCCTGGGAGGTGGAGCTCTCCCCGAAGCCGTTGGAGACCGCGCCGAGGACCTGCGCGGTGGTCGAGGAGTCGAGCAGGCTGATGAGCACCGCCCACAGCACGCCGGCCGCCGCCAGGGCGCCGAGCACCTGGGCCACCACGTAGCCGATCGCGGCCCGCGCGGGCGTGCGCCCGGCCACGACCGCGGCGAGCGTCACCGCGGGGTTGAAGTGCCCCCCGGAGACGTGCCCGAAGGCGACGATCGCGGCGACCAGGCCGAGCCCGAAGCCGAGCGCGGAGTCGATGACCTCGGTGGCGAACATGCCCGTGCCCAGCCCGGCGAAGACCAGCAGCGCCGTCCCGGCGAACTCGGCGGCCCACTGGGCCGGCGCGGACGCGGCCTCCGGGGCGCCGGCGGGCACGGTGTCCTTGCGCGCGGCGACGGGCACGGGCGCCGCGAGGCCCGCCGTGCCGGGGGCGGCGCCGTCGTGGGCGGTGCTGTCGGCCGCGTCGGCGCCGGGGCGCGCGGTGGTGCCGGGAACGTGGTGACTCATGGATTTCTCCTCAGGGATCGGGGCGGCACGGTGGGGGTGCCGTGCCGGCGGGGCGCCGGGCGCCCGTGCCATGCAACCACAGTGACCTGAAGGGCGGTTGAACCCGCCCCGGGCCGTGTCGGCCGCCGACTACACTGACCGCATGCCCGCACCCCTGCTCTCGCCCGACGCCGGCCTCGACCCCGCCTGGCCCGAGTACGCCGACTCCGTGCGCGCCGCCCTGCTGGGCGGAGCCCTCGGGGACGCGCTGGGCGGCCGCGCGAGCTCCGGTCCGCGCTCCCGCTCCGCGGCGGCCGGCGCGGACGCCCTCGCCGAGGCCGCCGACGGCACCGCGGTGCTGCGGATCTCCGACGCCACCCAGCTGACCCTCTACACCCTGGACGCCCTGCAGGAGGTCGTCGAGTGGGCGAACCAGGGCCACGGCGCCGACGAGACCGCGTGCCTGTGGCTGGCCTACCTGCGCTGGCTGGGGACCCAGGGCGAGCGCCACCCGGCCGAGGCGCCGCGGCCCCTGCCCCGCCCGATCGACGAGCACGAGATCCTGCACGCCGTGCGGGAGCCGGACGGAACGGTGCTGGCGGCCCTCCGCTCCGGCCGGATGGGCGAGGTCGAACGCCCCCTGCAGCCGGAGGCCAAGGGCGCCGGACCGGTGCTGCGCTCCTCGCCGTTCGGTCTGCTCCCCCACGTCGGCTGGCGCACGCTCGCGCCCCTGGCCATCAACGGCGCCGCCCTGACCCACGGGCACCCCGAGGCGCAGACCGCGGCGGCCGTCCAGGGCTTCGTGGTCCACGCCGCCGTGCGCGCCCGCCGGGAGGGCCTGCCGCGGCCGGTCGCGGCCGCCGTGGCCGCCGCCCGCGAGACCGCCGGGAACCTCACGCGCCCGGTGGCCGAGACCCTCGCCCGGCTCGAGGACGCCGTGCGCGCCGCCATGCGGGAGGACCCCGACCCCGCGGCGCTCGACCGGCTGCTCGGCGCGGGCGGGGCCGCCCCGGAGACCCTGGCGGGCGGCCTCGGCGCGGCCCTGCGCGCGGAGGCCGAGGCCCCGGGCGCCGGGGACCCGCAGGCCGTGTTCCGCCGCGCGGTGGAGCTGGCCACCGCCGGCACCGACCACCCGGTCGCGGCGGGGGCGATCGCCGGCGCCGTGACGGGCGCGGCCCTCGGGACGGCCGCGCTGCCGCCGGAGTGGCGCGCCCGGCTGGACGCCGGGGACGTGGTGTCGGAGACGGCCGAGCGCTGGCTCAGGGAAGTGGGGGCGCCGCCAGCCGCTTGACGTTCAGTCCCGCGCCGGCGAGCAGCTCCCGGACGGTGCCCGCACCGGCCCGGTGGACCAGGTCCACCACGATCCCCGCGCAGGCCCGGGCGTCCTCGAGGGCGTCGTGGTGGCGGCGCAGCGGCACCCCGGCGGCCTCGGCCGCCCGGGGCAGCGCGTAGGACGGCAGGTCGTAGCCGCGCCGGGCCAGCGCCAGGCTGCACGCGTACGCCAGCGGGGCGTGCCGCGTGTCCGTCTCCGCGCACGCGGCGCGGATCACGCCCATGTCGAAGGCCGCGTTGTGCGCCACCACGAGCTCGTCGGGGTCCTCGGCCAGGATCCAGTCCTCGATCCGCGGCCACAGCTCGGCGAAGCCGGGGTGGCCCGCCACCGTGTGCTCGGTGATCCCGTGGATGCGCGTGTTCCCCGGGTCGAAGTCCGCGCGGGTGCGCGGCGGGCGCATGTAGGCGGAGCGCTCCGCCACCACCCGTCCGCCGCGGACCCGCACGAGGCCCACGGCGCACGGCGAGCCGATGAAGCGGTTCGCGGTCTCGAAGTCGATGGCGGTGAAGGAGAGGGACGACGGATCCGCGGCGGGCCGGTCGGTGGTCGTGTCGGGGGAAGCGGGACGAGGCACCGGAACAGCCTACTGCGCCCGCTCAGGCGGAGACACCGCGCAGGTTGGTCTCGATCCAGTCGTCGGCCCGGGCGATGGACTGGTTGACCTGGGCGGTGTCGAGGTCGTGGTGCAGCGCGTAGGCGACCGCCTGCAGCGGGAACGTGCGCGCGTGCAGCCGGGCCCGCTCGTAGACGGTCTCCGAGACGGCGGCGCGCAGGGTGTCCCAGCCGTACCACAGCCCGAGGGACGCGGCGTCGTGCGCGGGGTCGGACAGGCAGGCGTGGTCCCAGTCGATGATGCCCGTGAGCTCGTCCCCGTCCCCGTCCCACAGCATGTTGTGCCCCATGAGGTCCCCGTGCACCAGGGTCGGTGCCACGGTCGGCAGCGCCGCGAGCTCGGCGACGGCCCGCCGCGCGGCCTCCTGGTTGCGGGGCAGCAGCCGCGGGATGACCTCGTCGAGCAGCACGTGCCGCCGCCGGTGGCCGCCCCAGTGCTGGCCGGGACGATCGAGGTACCGTGCGAAGCCCGAGGTGTCGACCTCGGCCAGCTCGGTCAGCACCCGGTGCAGCACGGCCGGGTCGCCGTGCCCGGGCGGGTGCGGGTGCCCGGGCAGCCAGGTCAGACCCACCCCGGTGTAGCCGTGGGAGACCACCACTCCGGTGAGCGGCCGCGGGGTCGCGAACGAGAAGCGGGGCAGCCTCCGCAGCACCTCCGTGCGGCGCTGGACGTGCTCGCAGACCGTGGCGTTCTTGGCGATCCGCACGGAGATCACGTGACCCACGTTCACCACCACGTGGGCGGACCCGCCGGCGTGGACCTCCCACTGGCCGGGGTCGGCGCTCATGCCGGCTTCGCGCAGCACGGCCTCGACGGCGCCGGCGAACGGCAGGTGGTGGAGCTGCGACCAGGGCATGGTCAACTTCCTCGGTTCGGACGTGGGTCAGTCGGGGACGGCGGCGGGGTCGAGGGCGGTCAGCAGGTGCGGGAGCAGGGCCCGCATCGCGCGCCCGCGGTGGCTGATGGCGTTCTTCTCCGCGCGCGTGAGCTCGGCGCAGGTCCGGTCGGACCCGTCGGGGCGCAGCAGGGGGTCGTAGCCGAAGCCGCCGTCCCCCACGGGCTCCCGCAGCAGGGCGCCGCGCAGCGTCCCGGTCTCCACGTGCTCGCGTCCGTCCGGGGTGACGAGCGCGGCGGCGCACACGAACTGCGCGCCGCGGTGGACGTCGGGGACGTCGGAGAGCTGGGCGAGCAGCAGCCGCAGGTTCGCGGCGTCGTCGCCGTGCCGGCCGGACCAGCGCGCGGAGAAGATCCCGGGGGCTCCGCCCAGCACGTCGACGGCCAGGCCGGAGTCGTCGGCCACGGCGATCAGCCCGGTCGCGGCGGCGGCGGCGCGGGCCTTGAGCAGGGCGTTGGCCTCGAAGGTGGTGCCGTCCTCGACGACGTCGGGGGCCCCGGCCGCGGCGGCGTCCACGACCAGCCGCTCGACGTCGGCTCCGGGCAGCGCGGGCGCGAGCAGGTCCCGCAGCTCGGCGAGCTTGCCCCGGTTGTGCGTGGCGAGCACCACCCGGGCGCCGTGGTGGTCACCCATCGCCGGCCTCGCGCAGGGTCTCGACCTGGATCTGGGTGAGCTGGGCGCAGCCGGCCAGCGCGAGGTCGAGCAGGGCGTCCAGCTCGGCGCGGTCGAAGGGGGCGCCCTCGGCGGTGCCCTGCACCTCCACGAAGTCGCCGGACCCGGTGACCACCACGTTCATGTCGGTCTCGGCCCGCACGTCCTCGACGTACGGGAGGTCCAGCATCGGCACGCCGTCGATGATGCCCACGGACACGGCGGCCACCGTGTCGGTGAGCGGCTGCGCGCGGCGGGCGACGAGCCCCTCGGCCCGGGCCCACCCGATCGCTTCGGCGAGGGCCACGTAGGCGCCGGTGATGGCCGCGGTGCGGGTGCCGCCGTCGGCCTGGAGGACGTCGCAGTCCAGGACCACGGTGTTCTCGCCGAGGGCGGAGAGGTCGATGACCGAGCGCAGGGAGCGGCCGATGAGCCGGGAGATCTCGTGGGTGCGCCCGCCGATCTTGCCCTTCACGGACTCGCGGGCGGACCGGGTGGACGTGGCCCGCGGGAGCATCGCGTACTCGGCGGTCACCCAGCCGCGGCCCTCCCCCTTGAGCCAGCGCGGGACGCCCTCGGTCACGGACGCGGTGCACAGCACCCGGGTGCTGCCGAACTCGATGAGGGCGGAGCCCTCCGCCTGCTGGGACCAGCCGCGGGTGATCGTGATGGGTCGCAGCTCACCGGGCGAACGGCCGTCCGACCGGGTCACCCCCGAGGTCGAGAGGGCCGGTGCGGTCTGGTCGACGGGGGAATCCATGTGGTCCACCTTACCCCGCGGCACCGACCGCCCGGCCCGGCCGCCGGCGGCGGGGCTCACGGCCCGACGGCGGCCGCGGGACGGCCGCTCCCCCGTCGGACGATCCGGTAGGTGTAGGCGGGCTCGGCCACCCCGATGGGTCCCGCGAAGACCTCCTGCGCCTCCTCCACGGCCCGCGTCGGGGAGTTCCACACCGGCAGGTGCGTCAGCAGCAGCTGGCGGGCCCCGGCGTCCCGGGCGGCCTCCGCCGCGCGCCGGCCGGTCAGGTGGATGCCGCGCAGCGCGTCGTCGCGGCCCTCGTGGTAGGCGGCCTCGCACAGGAAGACGTCGGCGTCCCGCGCGGCGCGCACGAGCCCCTCGCACGCGTCGGTGTCCCCCGAGTAGGCCAGGGTGCTGGGGCCCATGACGCCGTCGTAGTCGATGCGCAGGGCGTAGGGCTCGGGCGTGGGGTGCTCCACCCGGAAGGGCGTGATCGCGAACGGCCCCACCCGCACGGGCTCCTCCGGGACCCAGGTGTGGAAGTCGAACTCCCCGTGCATCCCGGGCTCCGTGGGGAGCCCGTGGGTGCTGCTGAGGTACTCGTGGAGGCCGGTGGGCGCCCACAGCGGGATCGGGGGTCGGCCCCAGCCGCGCGGGTCCCACTTGATCGCCACGTGCAGCCCGGCCAGGTCGATGCAGTGGTCGGGGTGCAGGTGGCTGACGAGCACGGCGTCGATGTCGTGCAGGTCGATGTGGCGCTGCAGCACCCCGAGGGCGCCGTTGCCCATGTCCAGCAGGATGCGCCAGGTCCGTCCCTCGGCGTCCTCACCGCTGACGAGGTAGCAGGAGGCCGGGGAGTTCGGCCCCGCGAAGGAGCCGGTGCATCCGATAATGGTGAGTTTCATGGGCGAGAGCCTTCCAGGAGGTGCCGGTGGGACGGCGGCCGCACCGGCCGCGGAGCTGCTCAGGGCGCGGACGGGCCCGCTCCCCCGATCATCTCCGGGGTGATCCGCGCGAGCGAGCCCGTGGGGTACTGCTCCGCCACGGAGCTGGTGTGCCGGACGCGGGCGACCTCCGGCCCCAGGAACCGCCGGGCGAGGACCTCGAAGGACGCGGCGTCCCCGGTGGCGAGGAACTCGTGCCGGGCGGGCCCGCCCGGCACCCCCGGCTCGCGCTCGAGCCCGTGGCTGACGAGCGCCCGGTAGACGTCCTTGGCGGTCTCCTCCGCGCTGGAGACCAGCGTGACGGCGTCGCCCATGACGTAGGAGATCACGCCGGTGAGCAGGGGGTAGTGGGTGCAGCCCAGCACCAGCGTGTCCACGTCGGCCTCGCGCAGCGGGTCCAGGTAGGCCTGGGCCGTGGCCAGCAGGCCGGGCCCCGTGGTGACGCCCGCCTCCACGTAGTCGACGAACGCGGGGCAGGCCACCGAGTCGATCCGCAGGTGGGGGGCGGCGGCGAACGTGTCGTCGTAGGCGCGGGAACCGACCGTCGCCTCCGTGCCGATGACGCCGATCCGGCCGTTGCGGGTCGAGGCGACCGCCCGGCGCACCGCCGGCTGGATGACCTCGACCACCGGGATCCCGTAGACCCGGGTGTAGCGCTCCCGGGCGTCGCGCAGCACCGCCGCGGACGCCGTGTTGCAGGCGATCACGAGCAGCTTGACGCCGGAGTCGACGAGCTCGTCCATGATCCGCAGGGCGTGCGCCCGGACCTCGGCGATCGGCAGCGGCCCGTAGGGCCCGTGGGCGGTGTCCCCCACGTACACGATCTCCTCGTGGGGCAGCTGGTCGATGATGGCGCGGGCCACGGTGAGACCGCCCACCCCGGAGTCGAACACGCCGATGGGTGAACCGGGGTTGGGGCGCCGGGCGGCCCGGCCGCCGGCCCCGAAGACGTCGTCATCCTGCATATCGTCAAGAGCGTAGTCCCGGGCGTGCCGCCGTCCCAAACCGCGCCGCGGCCGTGCCGCCGTGAGCCGCGTCACCCCCGGCCGGGGCGGGGGCCGCCCGGGGTGTCGTGCCCGGTCAGTCCCGGGGCAGGTCGTGGAGGAGGGCCTCCATGAGGGTCTCCTGCAACCACGAGACGAAGTTGTACAGGAGCGACATGTACGTCTCGACGTCCTCGATCGCGGACCAGTCGTCGTAGCGACCCACGCGCTCGGCGTCGGCCTCGCTGCGGATCCCGAGCCGGTCCGCCAGCACCAGCCGCACGTCGTTGAGGGCCTGCCCGAAGGCCTGCGCCTGGGCGGGGTCCAGCCGCACGGGCTGGGCCTCCAGCGCGAGGGCCGCCTGCTGCAGCACGCCGCGCTTGGTCTCCCGCAGCCCCCGCTCCGTGTACCGGCGGAACTCGGCGGCGCGCTCGGGGTCCAGGCTCCCGTCGGGCAGCAGCCGCCGCAGCGCGGAGTCGTCGGGGACGGTGGCGTCCCCGGACACGCCGAGCATCCGCTCGAGCGAGTCCTCCGAGGCCGGCTGCTCGGGGGCGAGCGCCTGGGCGACGTCCGCGAACAGCTTCTGGAGCAGCTCCTTCTCGGGCTCCTCGAAGCGGGCGGTGATGCCCCGGCGGGTGGACCGGAAGCCCTGCGCCATCAGTGGCCCCCCGCCTGCTCGAAGGTGGCCCACAGTCCGAAGCCGTGCATCGCCGCGGTGTGGGTCTCGGCCTCCTCGAGGGAGCCGCTGGCCACCACGGAGCGCCCGTGGTGGTGGACCTCCAGCATCAGGGAGCGGGCCCTCTCCTCCGGGTAGCCGAAGTAGGAGCGGAACACGTAGGTGACGTAGCTCATCAGGTTGACGGGGTCGTCCCACACGACCACGTTCCACGGGGTCTCGGTCTCCGTGGCCACGGACGTCGCGCCGGTGGGCCGGGTGCCGGTCTCCGGGGTGGCGGTGGCCGCGGGGCGGGCGGCGGCGGGAGTAGCGCAGTGCATGGTCCGTCCATCGTAGCGAGTGCCGGAGGCGGGGCGCACCGGCGGCGTCGCTAGAGTGGTGCCCGTGAACCAGCGCAGCCACCGGTGGGCCCCGCCGCCCACGTCCCTGATGACCGACCACTACGAGCTGACCATGCTGCAGGCCGCCCTGCACGCCGGCACCGCGCAGCGGCGCAGCGTGTTCGAGGTCTTCGCCCGGCGGCTGCCCGCTGGGCGGCGCTACGGCGTGGTGGCGGGCACGGGGCGCCTCCTCGAGGGGCTCGGGAGCTTCCGCTTCGGCGACGAGCAGCTGCGCTTCCTGTCGGACACCGGCGTGGTCAACCGAGCCACCCTGGACTACCTCGCCGACTTCCGCTTCACCGGCTCGATCTCCGGCTACGCCGAGGGCGAGGCGTACTTCCCCTCGTCGCCGCTGCTCGTGGTCGAGGCCACCTTCGCCGAGGCGTGCGTGCTCGAGACGTACTTCCTGTCGGTGCTCAACTACGACAGCGCCGTGGCCTCGGCCGCCTCCCGCATGGTGGGTGCCGCGGCGGGGCGCCCGTGCATCGAGATGGGCTCCCGGCGCGCCCACGAGGAGGCCGCCGTCGCGGCCGCGCGGGCGGCGGTCATCGGCGGCTTCGACTCGACGTCGAACCTCGAGGCCGGGCACCGCTACGGGATCCGGACGGTCGGGACGGCCGCCCACTCCTTCACGCTCCTGCACGACACGGAGGAGGACGCCTTCCGCGCCCAGCTCCAGTCCATGGGCCGGGACACGACCCTGCTGGTCGACACCTACGACGTCGAGACCGCGGTGCGCAAGGCCGTGGAGCTCGCGGGTCCCGGTCTGGGCGGCGTGCGCCTGGACTCGGGCGACCTCGTGACCCAGGCCGCCTGGGTGCGCGGGCTCCTCGACGAGCTCGGCAACCCGGACACCCGCATCACCGTCACCTCGGACCTGGACGAGTACGCGATCGCGGCCCTGAACGCCGCGCCCGTCGACGCGTTCGGCGTGGGCACCCGAGTGGTCACCGGCTCCGGCGCGCCGACGTCGTCGATGGTCTACAAGCTGGTGGCCCGCGAGGACTCCTCCGGCGAGCTGCGGCCCGTGGCGAAGGCCGCGAAGGGCAAGGTGTCCGTGGGCGGGCGCAAGCACGCCCTGCGGCGCCGGGACGAGCGGGGCACGGCGACCCACGAGATGGTCGGCATCGGCCGGCTGCCCGACGACGACGGCGACGACCGGCCGCTGCTGGAGGACTTCGTCCGCCGCGGCGAGCTGCTGGACGGCTGGACGGGCCCGGAGGGGGTCCGCCGGGCCCGGGAGCGGCACGCGGCGTCCGTGGCGGAGCTGCCCCGCTCGGCCCGGCGGCTCAGCGAGGGCGACCCCGTGATCCCGACCGTCCTGGGGCCCGAGGCCCCGGCCTGAGCGCCCGTCCGGGCGGCGCGCGCCGGGCGGGATCCGCCCAGCGGCACCCGCCGGAGGAGCACCACCGGGCGAGAAGCACCGAGCGAGAGGCACGAGCGTGAAGCACCGAACAGAGGGAGGAACACCATGAGGACCGCACTGATCGTCGTCGACGTGCAGAACGACTTCTGCGAGGGCGGCTCGCTGCCCGTCGCCGGAGGCGCGGCGGTGGCCGCCGCCGTGTCGGAGCACCTGGAGGACCACCACGGGGACTACGCGGCCGTCGCGGCCACCCAGGACTGGCACGTCGACCCCGGGGCGCACTTCTCCGACGAGCCGGACTACGTGGACTCCTGGCCCGTGCACTGCGTCGCCGAGTCCCGCGGGGCCCACTCCCACCCGGACCTGGACACGGACTGGATCCAGGCGTGGTTCCGCAAGGGCGAGCACGACGCCGCCTACTCCGGCTTCGAGGGGCTGCTCGCCCCGGACGCGGACGTGCCGATGGGCGACGACGAGGACGTCGACGAAGAGCCGGACGTGAGCCTCGACGACTGGCTGCGGGAGCACGAGATCGAGGCCGTGGACATCGTGGGCCTGGCGACCGACCACTGCGTGCGGGCGACCGCCCTGGACGCCGTCGAGGCCGGCTACGACACCCGGGTGCTGGTGGAGCTCACCGCGGGCGTCGCCGCGGAGTCCACGGAGCGCGCCCTGCGGGAGATGGCCGAGGCGGGGGTCGAGGTCGTCCGGTCCTGACCCGTGCCCGGCAGCGGACCGCCTCGTCCCGGGCGGTTCGCGTCCCGGGCGCGACTCACTTGCGCCCGATGAACCAGTCCTGCAGCTTCTTGACCCGCGCCTGGAGCTGCGCCTCGTTCGCCTGCGCCACCGCGGGTCCGCCGCACACCCGGCGCAGCTCGTTGTGGACCATGCCGTGCGGGGTGCCGGTGCGGGACGCCCAGGCCGAGACGTTCTTGGACAGGGTGGCGCGCAGCTCCTTGAGCCGCCGGTGGTCGGGCACCGCCGGCTGCTCCGGGGTGCGGGCGGCGCCGGGGCGCCGCCGGGCGTGCTGGGACTGCCGCTCCCGCAGCAGCGCCGAGACCTGGTCGGCCTCGAGCAGGCCCGGGATGCCGAGGAAGTCCGCCTCCTCCTCCGAGCCCACCGCCACGCCGCCGCCGAAGGCGCCGCCGTCGAAGAGGACCCCGTGGAAGGACGCGTCCGAGCCGATGGCCTCGAACCGGCCCTGGGCGAGGGCCGCGGACGCCTTCTCCTCCCGGTTGGCCTCCTCGAGCAGGTCGTCGTCCCAGCCCTCCTCGAGCGGGTCGGCCGGCAGGCCGGTCTCCTCCGCGGCGGGCTTGTCGAGGGCGTGGTCCCGCTCGGCCTCCATCTCGTTGGCGAGCTGCATCAGCGCCGGCACGGACGGCAGGAACACGGAGGCCGTCTCCCCGCGCTTGCGGGCGCGCACGAAGCGGCCGACCGCCTGGGCGAAGAACAGCGGCGTGGACGTGGACGTCGCGTAGACGCCCACGGCGAGCCGGGGGACGTCGACGCCCTCGGAGACCATCCGCACGGCCACCATCCAGCGGCTGTCCCCGACGGAGAACTCGTCGATCCGGTCCGAGGCGCCCTTGTCGTCGGAGAGGACCACGGTGGGGTTCTCTCCCGTGATCCGGCGCAGCTGCGCGGCGTAGGCCTTCGCGTCCTGGTGGTCGGTCGCGATGACCATCGCCCCGGCGTCCGGCACGGTGCGCCGCACCTCCGTGAGCCGCTGGTCCGCGGCCTGGAGCACCGACGGGATCCACTGCCCGTTCGGGTCGAGCGCCGTGCGCCACGCGTGGGCGGTGATGTCCTTCGTGAAGCCCTCGCCGAGCTCCGCGGCCATCTCCTCCCCCGCGCTGGTGCGCCAGCGCATCTGTCCCGAGTAGGCGAGGAAGATCACGGGCCGGACCACGTGGTCCTTGAGCGCGTCGCCGTAGCCGTAGGTGTAGTCGGCGCTCGAGCGGCGGATGCCGTCCCCGTCCTCCAGGTAGCGCACGAACGGGATCGGCGCGGTGTCCGAGCGGAAGGGGGTGCCGGTCAGGGCGAGCCGGCGGGCGGCGGGGTCGAAGGCCTCCTGGAGCCCGTCGCCCCACGTGAGGGAGTCCCCGGCGTGGTGGATCTCGTCCATGATCACCAGGGTCCGGCCCGCCTCGGTGCGGGCCCGGTGCAGGAGCGGCTTCATGGCCACCTGCGAGTAGGTCACGGCGGCGCCCAGGTAGTCCCGGCCGTGGGAGCCGTCCGCGTTCTTGAAGTTCGGGTCGATCGCCAGGCCCACGCGGGCGGCGGCGTCCGCCCACTGCCGCTTGAGGTGGTCCGTGGGTGTCACCACCGTGATCCGGTTGACGGTCCCGCGGTCGAAGAGCTCCTTGGCCACGCGCAGCGCGAAGGTCGTCTTGCCGGCCCCGGGGGTCGCGACGGCCATGTAGTCCCGGGGCTGTGCCTCGAAGTAGCGCTGCAGCGCCTCCGCCTGCCAGGCGCGCAGCTTGGGGGCCGTGCCCCACGCGGCGCGGTCCGGATAGGCCGGGGGGAGGTCGGCGGCGGCTGCGCCGAACAGGGAGAGCTGGTCGTCCTGGGACACTCTGGCGACGTCCTTTCGCTCGTGGTGCCGCGGCCTCGTGGCCGCGGTGGATGACGGGGGCGCGGCGGCGGGCCACGCAAAAGCGCCCGCCGGCGGCGGGCGCTTGCTCGGCCGGGGGTGCTCAGCCCTGGTCGTCGCCCTGGTCGTTCGGGGGGCGGAGTCCGTCGTAGATCTCCTTGCAGGTCGGGCACACCGGGAACCGCTGCGGGTCGCGGCCGGGGACCCAGACCTTGCCGCACAGGGCGATCACGGGCTCGCCGGAGAGGGCGGACTCCATGATCTTCTCCTTGCGCACGTAGTGCGCGAAGCGCTCGTGGTCGCCCGGCTCCTGGAGCTCCCTGGTCTCCTCGCGCTCGATCGTCGAGGTGCCCCCGGCCGGCTGCGCCGGATCGGCACCGTACGGGGTGTCGTCCGGGCCGTTCGTCGGGGTGCCGGTGGTCGCCGCTGAGACATGCATGGGCGCCAGTTTACCCCGTCCCCGCCGGCCCCCGTGCGCCGGGAGCGCCCGTCCCGCTCAGCGGAACTGGGCGACCTCCTGGAGCAGCTCGGGGGCCCGCCGGTCGTACCAGCGCCCGCCGAGGACGATCCCGCCCCAGCACAGCAGCGGGCCGAGCACCGCCCCGGCGGCCAGCCCCGCCCAGCCCCACACGGGGTCGCCGGTGAAGACCTGCACGAGGAGGGGGACGGCGGCCGGCAGCACGAGGACGAGGATCAGCCCCAGCGCCACGAACTGGACGAGGACGTTCAGGACGGTGAAGCCCTGCGGCGTCTTCAGCGGGGACGCGCCCGGCGGGGCCACGGGGTAGGTGTACCGGGCGGACATCACCGAGGACAGGCCCGCCCCGCCCAGCAGCGCCAGCAGCGCGGTGCCCGCGACCCCGGGCAGCAGCTGCCACCGGCCCTCGACCGCGAACGGCAGCAGCAGCCCGGCCGCCGTGAGCGGCACGGCGATCACGAGCAGCGCGAGCACCCGGCCCGCGCGGTCGTGGACGCCCCGCACACCGGTGAGGACGTGCAGGTGCAGGGCGGTGTTGTCGTAGGACACGTCGCCCGAGATCTGGTACGCGAGCAGCGCCGCGATCATCGGGCCCAGGGCGTAGAGGAAGACGCCGCCTCCCTCCGGGTCCCGGGAGAACCACATGAGCACGGCGAGGGCCGGGATGACGAGCAGACCGGCCGAGTAGCGGGGGTCCCTGACCCAGTAGACCAGGCACCGGGCCGCGACGGCCGCCCACGGGCGCCGGGGCGCGAGGTCGAGGAGCCCCGCGCCGGCGGCCCCCTCGCGCGGGGCCGCGGTCCGCCCGCCGGCCGTGCTGGTGAGGGCCCGCTCCTGCGCGACCCGCCAGACGAGGACGAGGACGACGACGGTCAGGACCGTGACGGCCAGCCGGGCGGCGGCGGTGCCCCACCGGCCGGCGGCGACGTCGGCCGGGACCGCCCAGACGGCTCCGACCGGTGTCCACGCGAGCACGCCGGCGTACTGCGGCAGCCGGTCCCACAGCCGCTCCAGCCCGCTCAGCAGGCCGGTGAGGATCGGGCCGAGCAGCACCAGGGCCACGAGCGCGGCCAGCGAGACCAGCTCCGTGAGGCGCCGGCGGCGGCCGAGACCGACGGCGAGGGCGGTGACGCAGCGGGATCCGGTGACCACGAGGGCCAGCGCGAGCGGCACGCACAGGAGGGCCGCGAGCAGCGCGGCCGCGGACGAGCGCCAGGAGCTCACCGTGGCGAGGAGCGCCACGACGGTGAGCGCACCCGGCACGCCGACGACCGCGCCGAGGGCCTGGCCCCACTGCACCTGGCCCACGGACAGGGGCAGGAGGGCGAGGCGGGCCGGGTCCAGCGTGGCGTCGGCCCGCGCCGCGAGGATGGGCAGCAGCCACCAGGCCAGCACGGCCGCCGACCCGGCCAGCACGAGGACGGTGCGCACCAGGGACAGGTCCTGACGGCCCAGCAGGAACAGCGCGACGACGGCCAGGCCCAGCAGGAACACGAAGTAGGCGGCGCCCAGCACGGTCCCCACGAGCACCCAGGTGCTGCGGGTGAGGGTGTTGACGAGGATCCTCGCCTTGAGGCCCACGAGGCGCCCGGCCAGGGCGGCGGTGCCCGCCCGGGCGGGGGCGAGGCCCTCCGGGGCCGGGGCGAGCTCCGGGCTCACTCCGGGCGCAGCCACGGCAGGCCCTCCCCCGTCTCCCGGCGCCCGCCGACCAGTTCGACGAACCGGTCCTCGAGCGTGGCCCCGGCCCGGACCGCGTCGACCGTCCCGGCGGCCAGCACCCGGCCGCGGTCCATCACGGCGACGTGGTCGCACATCCGCTGCACGAGGTCCATGACGTGGCTGGAGACGACCACGGTCCCGCCGGCGGACACGAAGCCGTGCAGGATCTCGCGGATGTTCGCCGCCGAGACGGGGTCGACCGACTCGAACGGCTCGTCGAGGACGAGCAGGCTCGGGGCGTGGATGAGGGCGCCGGCCAGCGCGATCTTCTTGGTCATGCCGGCGGAGTAGTCCTGGACCTGGGTCCCGGCGTCGGCCGTGAGGTCCATGGCCCGCAGCAGGTCGTCGGTGCGCTCGGCCACGACGTCCCGGTCCATGCCGCGCAGCAGGCCGGCGTAGGTGACGAGCTGGTGTCCGGTGAGCCGGTCGAACAGGTGCAGTCCGTCCGGCAGCACGCCCATGAGCTGCTTGGCCCGCCGGGGCTCGGCCCAGACGTCGACACCGGCCACGCGGGCGCTGCCCGCCGTGGGGCGGAGGAGTCCGGTCGCCATGGACAGCATCGTGGTCTTGCCGGCGCCGTTGCGTCCCACGAGGCCGAAGAAGGAGCCGCGGGGGACGTCGAGGTCCACGCGGTCCACGGCGACCTTGGCCTCGGGGGTGCCGGGGCGGCCGAAGACCCGGACGAGCCCGCGCACGCTCAGCGCCGGCGGCCCGCCGGACGGGGGCGCCGGGGTGTCCGGCGCGGGGGCACCGGTCCGTTCCGGGGCGGCCTGCGGGAGGTGCTGGTGGCTCATGCCCCCAGCGTAGGCAGGCGGGACCGGGCGCGCCTCCGGCGCGCGGCGGAGCCCGCCCCGCCGGCGCGCGGGATGCGCTCCGCCGTGCGGCGGAGGACGCGCCCCGCGCGCCGGCGGACGGTGGCCGTGCGGGCGGGGCGGTCAGGGGGGCGTCAGGGGCGGGGGCTCAGAACAGGGCGCGCATCAGGGCGCCCCGGGCGGTCACCGTGCGCGGGTCCTCGGCGCCCACCACGTCGAAGAGCTCGAGCAGGCGCAGCCGGACGGCGTCCCGCTCCTCCCCGGCGGTGCGCCGCACCAGGTCCAGCAGCCGGCGGAAGGCGTCCTCCACGTGGCCGCCCGAGACGTCGAGGTCGGCGACGGCCAGCTGCGCCGCCACGTCCTCCGGGGCGGCGGCGGCCTCGGCGCGGACCGTCGCGGCGTCCAGCGGCAGCACCCGCTGGAGCAGGTGCACCTGGGCGAGGGCGAGCTTCGCCTCCCGGTCCCCCGGGTTCTCGGCGATCGCCTTCCGGTAGGCGGCCTCGGCGGCGTCGACGTCCCCGGCCTCGAGGGCGTCCACGGCCTCCTGGTGCAGCGGGGGCAGGGGCTCCGGCTCGTCGTCGGGACGGACGGGCTCCACGGTGCCCGTGATCCCGTTCTGCTCGGCGAGCGCGAGCAGCTCGTCCAGCAGCTGGGTCACCTGCTCGGCCGGGACCGTGGAGTTGAACAGCGGGACGGGCCGCCCGCCGAGCAGCGCCACCACGGTGGGCACGGACTGCGCCTGGAACATCTGCGCGATCTCGGGGACCGCCTCGGCGTCCACGGAGGCCAGCAGGAGCCGTCCCCGGTAGCGGTCCACGACCTGCTCCAGGGTGTCGGTGAACGCCACGGACTGCTCGCTGAAGCGGGCCCAGAGGGCGAAGACCACGGGGACCCGGGTGGAGAGCTCGGCGACCTCCTGGAAGTCCGCCGCCGTCACCTCCCGGCGGTACCCGCCCGGCCGGCCCTCCCCCGCGGGCTGCCCGCCCGGCCCGGCGGCGGGCACGGCGCCCAGGTCCACCGCGCCCCGCACCGACGACGGGAGCGGGGCCTCCTGCGGCGGCGGAGCGGTCTCGGCGGTGCGGCGGGGCTGCTGGTGCTGGAACTCGTTCACGGGGCGTCTCCTGAGGGCTCGTCGACGGGCACGGCGGTCCGCTGGGCCGTCGGTGTCGGGGCGGGATCGGTGGTCCGGTCCGCCGGGCCGGGGCGGCGGCCGGCGGCGGGACGGCGCCCGGCGGGCGCCGCGGGTCTTCCACGATTATCGGCCGCCGGGGGCGGCTCGGCCACCGGTGCGCCCGCGTGTCCGCTCCCGGCGTGACGCCGTGACGGCGGCCGCGCCGGGCGGGGCCGGGCTCAGCGGCGGGTGCGCCAGCAGCGCTCGTGCCAGTGGCGGCGGTCCTCGAAGGCGCTGCGCGCCCCCAGCAGGGAGTCCTGCTGCCAGACGACCAGGTGCGCGATCCCCGGCGGGATCGACCGGCCGCAGCCGGGGCAGGTGTAGGTCTTGACCGCGTTGGCGGGCCGGACGTGGCGGACCAGCCAGTCCCCGTCCGCCGAGCGCTCCACCGTGGGCGCCGGCTCCAGGACGCGTTCGACCGACCACGGCTCCTGGGCGGCGCCGCGCTGCCACTTGCTCGCGCGCGGGCCGCTGCCGGGGCCGCCGTGGCGGCGTCGGGAGGAGTGGTTGGAGCGTGGCACCGCGCCATCGTCTCACAGCGGGGGCCTCCGGGTCCGGGCCGGGTCCCGCGGAGCGCTAGGCTGGTCCGCGTGCGTCTTGTCATTGCCGATTGCTCCGTCGACTACGAAGGGCGTCTGCGCGCCCACCTGCCCGCCGCCCGGCGTCTCCTCCTCGTGAAGGCGGACGGCTCCGTGCTCGTCCACTCGGACGGCGGCAGCTACAAGCCCCTGAACTGGATGAGCCCGCCCGCCCGCCTGCACGTCGGCGAGCCGGAGGCCGAGCTCGCGGCCGAGGGCGTGCTGCAGACGTGGACCGTCCAGGCCGCCAAGAGCGACGACCGCCTCGTCATCCAGGTGTTCGAGATCCACGAGGACGTCTCCCACGAGCTGGGCACCGACCCCGGGCTGGTGAAGGACGGCGTCGAGGCGGACCTGCAGCGCCTGCTCGCCGAGCAGATCCACCGCCTGGGCTCGGGGCACACCCTGGTCCGGCGCGAGTACCCCACCGCGATCGGGCCCGTGGACATCCTGGCCCGCGACGCCGCCGGCGCCACCGTGGCGGTCGAGCTCAAGCGCCGCGGCGACATCGACGGCGTCGAGCAGCTCACCCGGTACCTCGAGCTGCTCAACCGGGACCCCCTCCTGGCGCCCGTGCGCGGGGTGTACGCCGCCCAGCTCATCCGGCCCCAGGCCCGGGTGCTCGCCGAGGACCGGGGCATCGCGTGCCTGACCCTCGACTACGACGAGATGCGCGGGCTCGACGACAGCGGCTCGCGCCTCTTCTGAGCCCGCTCCCCCGGGCCCACCGGCGCGGGCCCGGGTCCGCGCCGGGCGCCGCCGGGGTCACGCGCTCGGCGAACAGCCCGCAACACGCGATGATCAGCAGGCGAACAACGTTGACCGCCCCCGGGGAGTGTGTGAAGCTGAACGTGTTCTTCGTTCCATGTTTTGCATGCTCGCAGAACGGGTAAGCGAGCGTGACGTTCGACCCTGGCCCTGGTCCTCCTCCTTCGGGAACGGAGACCGCGGCCCTCGGCTCATCTCGTGGTACCGCCCTTCCGTGCACGACCTGTGCACACGTTTCGCACCATCTCGCAAGGAGAGATCTTCATGGCCCAGGGCACCGTCAAGTGGTTCAACGCCGAAAAGGGCTTCGGCTTCATCACCCCCGACGACTCCGACTCGGACGTCTTCGTCCACTACTCGGAGATCCAGTCGGGCGGCTTCCGCACCCTCGAGGAGAACCAGCGCGTCGAGTTCGAGATCGGCCAGGGCCAGAAGGGCCCGCAGGCCACCGGCGTCACGCTCATCTGATCCGCTTCCCGCGCACCGGCTGAGCACAGGAGCCCCGCACCCGTCCCGGGTGCGGGGCTCCGTCGTGCCGGCGTGCTCAGTACGCGGTGCCGACCAGGTGCCGCTCGACGGCGGCCCCCGCGGCCCCGAGCTGCTCCACGAAGTGCTCGTAGCCGCGGTCGACGTGCTGGACGCCGCTCACGTCGGTGGTGCCGACGGCGGCCATGCCCGCGATCACGAGGGCCGCGCCCGCCCGGATGTCCATGGCCTCCACCGGCGCCCCGGAGAGCACCGGCATCCCCGCCACCAGGGCGTGGTGGCCGTCGAGGCGCACGCTCGCGCCCAGCCGTTCGAGCTCGGCCGTGAAGCCCCAGCGGGCCTCGAAGACGTTCTCCGTGACCATGCCGGAGCCCTCGGCCACCGCGTTGAGGGCCACCACGAACGGCTGCAGATCGGTGGGGAAGCCCGGGTACGGCAGCGTGGACACGTTGATCGCCCGCGGCCGCCGCGGTCCGGCGACCACGAAGCGGCCCCCGTCCGTGTCCACGCGGCAGCCCGCGGAGCGCAGCTTGTCCAGCACCACGGTCAGGTGGCCGGGCTCCGCGCCCTCGATCTCCACCGTCCCCCCGGTCACGGCCGCGGCGAACGCCCAGGTGCCCGCGACGATCCGGTCGGGCACCGTCCGGTGCTCCACCGGGCGCAGGGACGCCACCCCGGCGACCGTCACGGTGCTCGTGCCGAGCCCCTCGATCCGGGCGCCCATCGCCTGCAGCATCCGCCCGATGTCCACGATCTCCGGCTCGCGGGCCGCGTTGTCGATGACGGTGGTGCCCTCGGCCAGCGTCCCCGCCATCATCAGGTTCTCCGTGGCGCCCACGGAGGGGTAGTCCAGGCGGAAGTGCGTCCCGCGCAGGCTGCGCGGCACGGACGCCACGAGGTAGCCGCGCTCGATCTGCAGCACCGCGCCCATCGCCTCGAGGCCCGCCCGGTGCATGTCCAGGCCGCGGGAGCCGATGGCGTCCCCGCCGGGCAGGGCGACCTCGGCCACGTGGCACCGGGCGACCAGCGGACCGAGCACGGAGATCGACGCGCGCATCGCCCGCACCAGGTCGTAGTCCGCCTGGTGGTGCAGGACCGCCGGGACGTCGATGCGGACGGTCTTCTCGGCGCGCTCGTAGACCACCCCGCAGCCGAGCCGGCGCAGCAGCTCCGCCATGATCGTGACGTCGTGGATCTCGGGGACGTTCGTGATGGTCGACTCGCCCTCGGCCAGCAGGGTCGCCGCCATCAGCTTCAGCACGCTGTTCTTCGCGCCGGAGACGCGCAGGGTGCCGTTGACCGCGGTGGGTCCGTGCACGACGATCTTCTCTTCCATCCACTCTCCTGGGCGGTCTCGCCGGGGTCCCTGCGGGGCCCCGGGTACGGCCGCGGCCTCCGCACCGGTGGTGCGGAGGCCGCGATGTGCTGGGCGCGCGGGGCGGGGCCCCGCGCGGACGGGCGGGATCAGGCGGCGGCGGCGCCGGGCAGCTCCACGTTGTCCGCCACGATCGTCACCCGGTCGTTGTCGACGAACACGAAGCCGGCGTCGATCGTGCCCTCGAGCCGGGAGCCGTCCACGGGGTCCACCGCGAAGTCGCCGGGCTTGAGGATGCCGGCCACGGCCTCGTGGCCGGGCAGGATACCGATGTCGCCCTCGGACGTGCGGACCCGCACCATCCGGGCGGTGCCGGTCCACACGGCCTGCTCGAGGGAGACGATTTCGACGATCATCTCAGCCATGACTACTTGCCACCGGTCCGCTTCTTGATCTGCTCCCACTGCTGCATGACGTCGTCGAGACCGCCGACGTTGTAGAACGCCTGCTCCGGCACGTGGTCGAACTCGCCCTCGCAGATCTTCCCGAACGCCTCGATGGTCTCGGCGAGCGGGACCGTGGAGCCCTCGACACCGGTGAACTGCTTGGCGGTGTAGGTGTTCTGGGAGAGGAACTGCTCGATGCGGCGCGCGCGCGAGACGACGACCTTCTGCTCCTCGGAGAGCTCCTCGACGCCGAGGATCGCGATGATGTCCTGCAGCTCCTTGTTCTCCTGCAGGATCGACCGGACGCGGATCGCGACGTCGTAGTGCTCCTGGCCCACGATCTGCGGGTCGAGGATGCGCGAGGTCGAGGTCAGCGGGTCGATCGCCGGGTACAGACCGCGGGAGGCGATGTCACGGGAGAGCTCGGTGGTCGCGTCCAGGTGGGCGAACGTCGTGGCCGGGGCCGGGTCGGTGTAGTCGTCGGCGGGCACGTAGATCGCCTGCATCGAGGTGATCGAGTGGCCGCGGGTCGAGGTGATGCGCTCCTGGAGCACGCCCATCTCGTCCGCCAGCGTCGGCTGGTAGCCCACGGCGGAGGGGATGCGGCCCAGCAGGGTCGACACCTCCGAGCCGGCCTGGGTGAAGCGGAAGATGTTGTCGACGAAGAGCAGCACGTCCTGGTTCTGCACGTCGCGGAAGTACTCCGCCATCGTGAGCCCGGTCAGGGCCACGCGCAGACGCGTTCCCGGCGGCTCGTCCATCTGGCCGAACACGAGGGCGGTGTCCTTGAGGACGCCCGCCTCCTCCATCTCGACCCAGAGGTCGTTGCCCTCACGGGTGCGCTCGCCCACGCCGGCGAAGACCGAGGTGCCGCCGAAGTTGCGGGCCACACGCGTGATCATCTCCTGGATGAGCACGGTCTTGCCCACGCCGGCGCCGCCGAACAGGCCGATCTTGCCGCCCTTGATGTAGGGGGTCAGCAGGTCGATCGACTTGATGCCGGTCTCCATCATCTCCGTGGAGCCCTCGAGCTCCGCGAAGGACGGCGCCTTGCGGTGGATCGGCCAGCGCTCGGTGATCTCCAGGGAAGAGGTCTCGACGTCGAGGGCCTCACCGAGGACGTTGAAGATGTGGCCCTTGACCACGTCGCCCACGGGCACGGAGATCGGCTCGCCGGAGTCCTTGACCTCGGTGCCGCGCACCAGGCCGTCGGTCTGCTGCAGGGCGATCGCGCGGACCATGTTGTCGCCCAGGTGCTGGGCGGTCTCGAACGTGATCGTCCGCTTCTCGCCGTTGAGCTCGTACTGGGCGGTCAGGGCGTTGTAGATGCCGGGCACGGCGTGCTCGGGGAACTCGACGTCGACGACCGGCCCGATGACCCGGGCGATGCGTCCCGTGGCACCGCCCGAGACCGGCTGCCCGGCCTGTTCGCTGATGGTGGCAGTCATATCTCTCACTTCACTTGTTCGTGGTGGACACTTGCTGGATCGCCGGGACGGCCCGTCACAGGGCCTCGGCGCCGCTCACGATCTCGGTGAGCTCGGTGGTGATCTCGGCCTGGCGGGCGTTGTTCATCAGGCGCGTGTACTTCTTGATGAGGTCGTCGGCGTTGTCGCCGGCCGCCTTCATCGCCCGCTGCCGGGCCGCGAGCTCGCTGGTGGCTGCGTGCGCCAGGCTCGCGAAGAGTCGGGCGTCGATGTAGCGCGGCAGGACGGCGTCGAGGAACTCCTCGGGGTTCGGCTCGAACTCGAAGGTGCTGTCGGGCTCCTCCAGCTCCTCGAACTCCCGGGCGACCTCGTCGGTCAGCGCGTTGGCGTCCACGACCTCGAGCGGCAGCAGCCGGAGCACCCGGGGCTCCTGGACGACCATCGACTGGAACGACGTGTAGACGAGGTGGATCTCGTCGACGCCGCCGTCCTCGTACGCGGTCTCCAGGTCCTCGATCAGCACCTTGCGCAGCTCCCGCGCACGGTCCGGCCGGGCGTTGTCCGTGTCCCCGGTCCAGTTCCGCTCGTACGGACGGCTGCGGAAGTCGAAGTACGCCTGGGCCTTGCGGCCGATCAGGTAGACCTTGGTCTCCTTGCCCTCCCCGTGCAGCAGCTCCAGCAGGCCCTCGGCCTCCTTGAGCACGTTGGACGAGTAGGACCCGGCCAGACCGCGGTCCGAGGTCATGATCACCACGGCCGACCGGCGCACCTCGTCGGCCCTCGTGGTCAGGGCATGGGAGACGTTGTGCTGGGTGGCGACCTGTGAGACCGCCCGGGTCAGCGCGTTCGCGTAGGGACGCGCCGCCTGCAGACCCTGTCGGGACTTGTTGATGCGCGAGGTCGCGATCATCTCCATGGCCTTGAAGATCTTCTTCATGGACTTGGTCGACGCGATCTTGTTCCGGTAGACCCGAATCTGCGCTCCCATGTGACTTCCTTTCGTCACCGTGCCCGGTGCGCCGCCGCGGCGGCGCACCGGACCGACCGGTTACTTCCTGACGATCCGTTCCTGGTCGACCGCGGACGCGTCGAGGGGCTCGTGCTCCTCGTGGCCCGGCTCGATCCCGTGCTTGGTGCCCCGGAAGTCCCGCTTGACCTCGGCGACGGCCGTCTCCAGCGCGGCGACGGCGTCGTCCTCGAGCTTGCCGGAGCCGACGATGGAGTCCATCACGTTGGTGGTGCGGCGCACGTGCTCCAGCAGGGCCTGCTCGAAGTCGAGCACGTCGGCGACCTCCACCTCGTCGAGGTGGCCGTTGGTGCCGGCCCAGATGGACACGACCTGGTCCTCGACCGGGTACGGGGTGTACTGCTTCTGCTTCAGCAGCTCCATCAGCCGGGCGCCGCGGGTCAGCTGCTGCCGGGACGCGGGGTCCAGGTCGGAGGCGAACATCGCGAAGGCCTGCATCGAGCGGTAGGACGCCAGCTCGAGCTTCAGCGTGCCGGAGACCTTCTTCATGGCCTTGACCTGCGCGGCGCCGCCGACGCGGGACACGGAGATGCCCACGTCCACGGCCGGGCGCTGGTTGGCGTTGAACAGGTCCGACTGCAGGAAGATCTGGCCGTCGGTGATGGAGATGACGTTGGTGGGGATGAACGCCGAGACGTCGTTGGCCTTCGTCTCGATCATCGGCAGCCCGGTCATCGACCCGGCGCCCAGCTCGTCGGAGAGCTTGGCGCAGCGCTCGAGGAGGCGGGAGTGCAGGTAGAACACGTCGCCCGGGTAGGCCTCGCGTCCCGGCGGGCGGCGCAGCAGCAGCGAGACCGCACGGTAGGCCTCGGCCTGCTTGGACAGGTCGTCGAAGACGATGAGCACGTGCTTGCCGCCGTACATCCAGTGCTGGCCGATGGCCGAGCCGGCGTAGGGGGCGAGGTACTTGATGCCGGCGGCCTCGGAGGCGGGGGCCGCCACGATGGTCGTGTACTCCAGGGCCCCGTTGTCCTCGAGGGTCTGGCGCACGCCGGCGATGGTGGACGCCTTCTGGCCCACGGCCACGTAGATGCAGCGCACCTGCTTGTTGACGTCGCCGGACTCCCAGTTGGCGCGCTGGTTCAGGATGGCGTCCACGGCGATGGCCGTCTTGCCCGTCTGCCGGTCGCCGATGAGGAGCTGGCGCTGACCGCGGCCGATCGGGATCATCGCGTCGATGGCCTTGATGCCGGTCTGCAGGGGCTCGTGGACCGACTTGCGCATGGTCACGCCGGGCGCCTGGGTCTCGAGGGCGCGGCGGCCCTCGGCCTCGATGGGGCCGAGGTCGTCGATGGGCGTGCCCAGCGGGTCGACCACGCGGCCGAGGAAGGCGTCGCCCACGGGCACGGAGAGGACCTCCCCGGTCCGCTGGACCTCCTGGCCCTCCTCGATGCCGCGGAAGTCGCCGAGGATCACGACGCCGATGTCGCGGGTGTCGAGGTTCTGCGCGAGGCCGAGGACGCCGTTCTCGAAGCGCAGCAGCTCGTTGGCCATGACCGAGGGCAGGCCTTCGACCCGCGCGATGCCGTCGGAGGCGCTGCTGACGCGGCCGACCTCGGTTCGTTCTGCGGTGCCGGGCTCGTAGGACGCGGCGAATTCGCTCAGCGCGCTACGGACGTCGTCGGCATTGATGGTGACTTCGGACATGTCCTGTCCCTGCTCTCCTAGTTCGTGATCACTGCCGTCAGCGGTGACCGTGAGTCCAAATCTGTGGCGGAACGCTGCGCTGGTCCACCGGCTGCTGCCGTTCGGCCGGTGGGGCGCCCGCCCGCGGCGGCGGCGTGGGCGCCCCCGGCGCTCAGGCGCCGATCCGCTGGCGCAGCTCGTCGAGCCGGGCCGCGACGGAACCGTCGATGACCTCCTCGCCGACCTGCACCTTGAGCCCGCCGAGCAGCGCCGGATCGACGTCCACGGTGAGCTTGAGGTCCTTGCCGTACAGCGTGTTCAGCTGCTGCTGCAGCCGGCCGCGCTGGTCCTCGGTCAGCGGTCGCGACGTGGTCACGTGCGCGATCCACCGCTGCCGGCGGGCCGCCACCTCCTCCGCGAAGCGCTCGACCAGACGGCCGACCAGGGCTCCGCGCGGCGAGAGCACGGCCTGCTCCACGAGGAGCAGTGCCTCGTCCGAGGCGCCCGGGGTCAGCCGGTGCGCCAGTCGCGTCTTGGCCTCGACCCCGGCGCGCTGGTCGCTGAGGGCGCGCTGCAGCTCGTGCGAGCCGTCCAGCACCCCCTTGAACGCGATCAACTGGTCCACGACCTGCTCGAGGCCCTGGAGTCCGGCGCGGTTCTCGGCGGACGCCGCGGTGAGGGACACCCCGGCGTGCTCGAGGGCGTCGGCGAACTCGCGGTCGTCGCTCCAGCGCCGACCGGCGAGGTGCGCGACGATCTCCACGGCGTCCGGGGAGACCTTGTCGGCGAAGATCCGGCGCACGACCTGCTCGCGCCGCGGCCCCTCGTAGGAGGGGTCGGCCAGCGCGCGCCGCAGGGCGCCGTTCTCGTCGAGGATGGCGAGCACGGCGAACAGCTCACGGGCGAGCGCAGGGCTGGCGGAGCCGGCCCAGCGCTCGACCTCACGAGCGCTCTGCTGGGTGAATTCGTTCGCTGCGTCTGCCATTACCGCGCCGCACCTGCGTTCCGCTCCTGCTCCTGCTCGAGGTCGGCGAGGAAACGGTCGACCACCCGGTTGGACCGGGCGTCGTCGTCGAGGGACTCGCCCACGATCTTCGCCGCGAGCGTGGTCGCCAGGGCGCCCACCTCGTTGCGCAGGGAGACCACGGCCGCCGAGCGCTCCGCCTCGATGGTGCGGTGGGCGTTCTCGGTGATGCGCGCCGACTCGGCGTTCGCCCGGTCCTTGAAGTCCGCGAGGATCTTCTCCCCCTCGAGGCGGGCCTCCTCGCGGATCTTCTGAGCTTCCAGGCGCGCGCTCTCGAGCTGCTGGTTGTACTCGTCGCGGGCGGCGGCGGCCTCGGCCTGCGCGGCCTTCGCCTTGGCCAGGCCACCTTCGATGGCCTCGGTGCGCTCACGGTAGACCCGCTCGAACGCCGGCACGACGAACTTGACGACGAGGAAGAGCAGGATCAGGAACCCGATGCCGGTGATCAGCATTTCCCAGACGTTGGGGAAGAGGGGGTTCGCCCCTTCCTCGGCTGCCAGCAACAGTGTCATGTGCGCGATTCCTGTTCTCTCAGAAGGACGTGTACTTGGTCAGGCACTCAGGCGATGAACGCGAGCACGAAGCCCAGAATCGCGAGGGCCTCGACCACGGCGAAGCCGAAGAACAGCATCGGCTGGAGCACGCGCTGCGACTCGGGCTGGCGGGCGACGGACTGCATGTACGCGGCGAAGATCAGACCCACGCCGATGCCACCGCCGATGGCAGCCAGACCGTAACCAATAGCGCTGAGCGAACCAGTCATGAGGGGTATTTCCTTTCTAGGTGCCCGGGGGCCGGGCGTCGTAGCCGTGTCGGCTCTGAACATTTCGAGGATGGACTGCGGGGTCCGGCCGGGGCCGGGGCTGCTCCACCGGCGTCAGTGGCCCTCTTGCAGGGCACCCTGGACGTACACGGCGAAGAGGAGGGTGAAGATGTAGGCCTGGAGGACCTGGATCAGGATCTCCAGGAAGTAGATGAACACGCCGAGCACGGTCGAGCCCAGGGCGACGACGCTGATGGCGCTGGCCTGGGAGAGCAGGTAGCCCGTCATGGACGCCGCGACCATCAGGGCGAGGTGGCCGGCGAACATGGTGGCGAACACACGCAGGGCGTGCGTGACCGGGCGGATGATCAGGTTCGAGAGGAACTCGATCGGGATGAGGAAGATGTAGAGCAGCTTCGGGACGTCCGGCGGCATGGTCATCTTGCCCATGAAGCCGCCGAGGCCGTGGCGCTTGATGCCCATGAAGACCCAGGTGACGTAGGCGATGCCGGCCAGGACGTAGGCGGAGCCCGCGTGGGAGAGGGTCGGCAGCTGCAGCACCGGGATGGAGCCGAACAGGTTGTTCACCAGGATGAAGAAGAAGAACGTGAACAGCAGCGGGACGTAGGGGCGGAACTCCTTCTCACCGATGATGTCCCGGCCGAGGTGGTTGCGCACGAACCCGTAGCCGCTCTCCGCGAGGTACTGCGACTTCGACGGGACGAGCGCGTTGCGGCGGATGGCCCACATGAAGAAGCCGGCGATCAGGACGACCGACAGGAGGATCAGCAGCGTCTGCTTGCCGAACTCGAAGGTGCCCAGCGCGAAGAACGGCGGCAGGTGCATCTCCTCGACGGTCGGGGCGGTGAATCCTCCGGTGGCGGGGAGCCTGATGAGGGCGGCGTTCAATGCGGGTCCTTTCTGCAGTGCTCTGGCCGGTGGTCACGGTCGGGGCGCCGAGTCCGGGCCGGACTGGTGCGGGTTGTGTGGATCTCGCCCATCGGAGGTCAGGCTGCGACGCAACCCCTCCTGCATGTGGAGGTACACGACGTAGATCCCGGAGGCGGCGCCGATGCACGCTCCCAGGACCACGATCCACCGGGTTCCCAGCACGCGATCCGCACCCCACCCTACCAAACTCCAGAACCCCATCCCGATCACCACGTAGAGGAGTGTCGTGAGACCTCCGGAGAGCCCTCCGCCCTCCACGAGCTCCCCCGCGGTGCGCAGTCCGGGGCGCTCCCCGGGCCCGTCCTGCGGGGCCCTGGGGCCCTCCTCCGGCGGGGGCGTCCCGTCCGGGCGGGCCGGGACGTCGCGGTCATCCGCGCTCATGGTCGTCCGTGCTCATGGTCGTCCTGCTTCCTGTCGTCCGGGGTCCTGCCGTCGTGCGTGCCGTCGCCGGCGGGGCCGGGTGCGCCCGGGCCGTCCGGTTGCTCGGCCGCTGCCCGCCGCCGGGCCTCGAGCACCGGCCCCAGGGCGGTGCGGGTGCCGCGGGCGCCGGCGCGGGCCGCGAGCGCCAGCGAGACGACGAGCGCGGCCAGCACCCCGGCCGCGACCCAGCCCGGGACCAGCCAGCCGGGGGCCGGCACGGTGAGCAGGACCCAGCCGAGCAGGAGCACCTTCAGCACGTACGTCGCGGCGAGCACGGGGGCGGCGACCGGCCCGTCCGTCCCGGCGGTGGCCCGCGCCACGAGCACGGTCACCAGGTGGCTCGCGGCGATCAGCCCCGCCCCGAGCAGGACGCTGAGCAGGGCCGCGCTCACGGGCGGGTCCCCGTCCGGGAGCGGACGCCCGCACGGCGCCCGAGCAGCGCGGGCAGCACCAGGTAGAGCGCGAGCACCGCCAGCACGAACGCGCCGGCCACGGCCGTGGCGACGGGCCCCGTGCGCAGGCCCACGACCGAGGCGACGCTGACGAGGACCGTCGCGGCCGTGACGACGAGCGCGGAGCCCGTGTGGGACAGCCCCACGTCGGTGAGCTGCTGGTAGACGTGCTGGCGGTGCGGCCGGTACCAGGCCTCCCCCGCGCGGACGCGGCGGAGCAGGGTCACGGAGGTGTCGGCCACGTAGACCGCGAGCGGGGGCAGGAGGTACTCGACGTAGACGCCGGAGAGGAAGGCCGCGACCGCGATGCCGGCCAGCGAGCCGCCCAGCAGGTAGGAGCCCACGTCGCCGAGGAACACGGTGCCGCGGCCGAGGTTCCAGGGCAGGAACCCGGCGAAGCCGCCCGCCACGGCCAGGCCGGCGGCGATCATCCACGGCAGGTCGTTGGAGGCGCCGGCCCAGGCGTACAGCAGCCCCGCGGCGAGGCCGTGCAGCCCCGAGATGCCGTTGATCCCGTCCATGAAGTTGGCCATGTTCACGTAGGCGGCGATCGCGAGGGTGCCCACGGGCAGCCACCAGGCGGAGGTGCCGAGCACCGCGACCAGGACGGCCGTGGCGGCCAGGCCGATGCCCAGCTGCGCGGCCAGGCGCGCCCGCACGGACACGCCCCGGTAGTCCTCGGCCCAGCCGAGGGCGGCGAACAGCCCGGTCACGGCCAGGACCACGAGCGCGACGGAGCGGTCGACCTCGATCGCGCCGGTGAGCAGGGCGGAGCCGTAGGCGGCGAGCACGGCGAGGGCCACGGCCAGGCCCATGCCCCGCACGACCGTGCGGTGGTGGGAGGAGCGCTCGTTGGGGACGTCGAGCACGCCCCACCGGGCGAGTAGCGGCTTGACGGCCAGGGGCAGCAGGAGGCTGAGCACGAGGGCAGGGACACCCACCGTGAGGACGAGCTCCCCGAGCCGGCGCAGCTCCTCCGGGTCGGGGGCGGCACCCGGGTCGGTGAGGTCGAGCCCGGCGGGGAGCAGCACGACCGGGGCCGGGCTCACGACGCCCGTCCCGAGGAGCTGCGCGGACGCTGGACCGACGTGGGCGGCGGCTGCGTGGACGGTCTGACGACGGGGATCGTGCCCGTGTAGACCATGCCGCCGCGCACCTTCCAGGTGTGCCGGTCCAGCTGGGCGGGGTCGAGGCGGTCGGCGCGCGCGTGGGAGATCTTGGGGTGGAAGGGCCGCTCGTCCTTCTCGCCGAGGCCGATGAGGTCCTCGTGCAGCTTCTCCCCCGGGCGCAGCCCGGTGATCTCGATCTCGATGTCCTCGCGCCCGCTCATCACGCGCAGCCGCTCGGCGATGTCCATGATCCGCACGGGCTCGCCCATGTCCAGGATCAGCACCTCGCCGCCGCGGGCGATCGCCCCCGCCTGGATCACGAGCTGGCAGGCCTCCGGGATGGTCATGAAGTAGCGGGTGGCCTCCGCGTGCGTCACCGTGATCGGGCCGCCCTGCCGGATCTGCTCGGTGAAGAGGGGGAGCATCGAGCCCCGGGAGCCGAAGACGTTGCCGAAGCGCACCGAGACGTACCGGCGCCCGGTGCGGTCCGCCATCCACGCGGTGAGCTTCTCGGCGACGCGCTTGGAGTGGCCCAGGGCCGTGGTGGGGTTGGCGGCCTTGTCGGTCGAGATGTTGACGAAGACCTCGACCTCCGCCTCCTCCGCGGCCTGCAGCACGTTGAGGGTGCCGACGACGTTGGTCTTCCACGCCTCGTCCGGGTACTGCTCGAGCAGGGACACGTGCTTGAGGGCGGCCGCGTGGAAGACCACCTGGGGGCGGCGGTCGCGGAAGATCGCCCCGACGGACTCCGGGTCGCGGATGTCGGCGAGGACGGTGTCGCGGCCGTCGAGCAGGCCGCGCCCCGTGATGGAGATCTGGGTGCCCTGCAGCGCGGACTCGTCGCGGTCCACCATGATCAGCTCGGCGGGCTCGAAGCCGACGAGCTGGCGGCACAGCTCGGAGCCGATGGAGCCGCCGGCGCCGGTCACCAGGACGCGGCGGCCCTTCACGTAGCCGGCGATCTCCTCGACGTCGATGTCGACGGGGCGGCGGCCGATGAGGTCCTCCATGCTGATGTCCCGGAAGTCCGCGCCCTGGTGCTTGGCGGTGAGCACCTCGCCGAGCGGGGGCATGGTCATGACCCGGATCCCGGTGCCGGCCACGGCGTCCGCGACCCGGTGCATGATCCGGGGGTCCGCGCCGGACATCGCCACGATCAGCACCGAGGCGCGGGTGCGGGCCATGACGTCGCGGAGGTCGTGCAGGGTGCCGAGCACGGGCACGGAGGAGATCCGCAGGTGCTTCTTGGCGGGGTCGTCGTCGAGCAGGGCCACGGGCAGGAACTCCGAGTGCGGGTCCTGCATCATCCGCTGGATGAGGAAGGTCCCGAGGTAGCCGGCGCCGTAGACCACCACGTGCTGGGCGGAGGCGCCCGGACGGGCGGAGGCCTCCTGGTACATCCGCTTGAGGTAGCGGAAGGCGGCCATGAACAGGCACGCGAAGGGGAACGCGATGAGGGCGGTGGAGCGCGGGATGCCGATGCTCGTGCCCACCACCAGGAGCAGCACCTGGACCACGGCCGTGACGATGAGGGTGACCACCACGAGGAGCTTGGCCTCGTCGAAGCTGCCGAAGGAGTACCGCCCCTTGTACAGGGCGAAGGAGAAGCCGACGACGAGCTGGGCGGCCACGGCCACGAGGGACACCAGCAGCAGCCCGGGGGCGCTGATGAACTGGAGCTCCATCTCGTAGCGCAGCACCAGGGCGAGCACGAGGGCCACGACCCAGGCGACGGAGTCCAGCAGCATCTGGATCCACAGCCACGCCACGGGCCTGTCCTGCGGGGCGCCGCGGGGCGGGAACCCCGCGGCGGGACCCCCGGGGGGCACCGCCGTGCCGGCGGTGCGCTCGGGCGAACCACTCATCGCAAGAGTTCCTTTCGTGGTCGGTGCCGGAGCCGGGGGGCCGGGCGGGGAGGGTGCCGGTGCGGGACGGTCAGGGGCGGGGTGCGCCGACCATGGCCCGGTAGGCCAGCTCCCGGAGCCGGGTGGGGACGAACCGGTAGCCGCCGCGCACCACCACGTTGCGCACCCATTGTAGGAACCCGACGTGGCCGATCCCGCGCAGGCGGGCCTGGAGGGCGAGCTCCGCGCGGAGCACGCGCCACCCGCCGCGCCGCTCGTAGGAGCCCGCCGAGACCCGGTAGCCGACCAGCGGTTCGGCCACGTTGCGCACGTCGGCGCCGGCGCGCAGCATCCGCACCCACAGCCAGTAGTCCTCGGCCAGGGGCACGTGCTCGTAGCCGCCGGCCGCCCGCACCGCCGAGCGCCGGAACACCACCGTCGGGTGGCTCACGGGGTTGCGGCGCCGGGAGACGGAGAGGATGTCCCGCTCCCCCACCGGTGCGCGGCGCAGGGCGATCGGGGTCCGCTCGTCGTCGCCGATCTCGTGCATCGACGAGCCCACCAGGTCGGCCCCGGCCTCGATCACGGGCAGCTGCACCGCGAAGCGGCGGGGGTAGGAGACGTCGTCGGCGTCGGCGCGGGCCACCACGTCGTGCCGGCACCGGTCCAGACCGGCGGTGAGCGCCGCGGTGAGGCCCTCGTTGCGCTCCAGGTCGACCCGCACCACGGGCACGGGGAGTTCGCGCACCAGGCGGTCCAGCTCGGCCTCCAGCGCCGCGGGGACGGGGCCGTCCCGCACGACGACGAGCTCGGCGGGCCGGCGCCGCTGCTCGACGGTGGCCGACTCGGCCGCCCGGCGCACCCGCTCCGCGGTGTCGGCGCGGTAGACGGGCATGAGCACGGAGAACTCGAGCGGGGGGTGCGGGCTCACGGGGTCACCGCGGCCCGCCGAAGCCGCGGCCGCGCATCCCGCCGGCGTAGCGGCTCGCCCAGGACGCGAGACCGCGCACGTCCCGCCGGCGGAGGTAGAAGAGGGGGTAGCCGACGAGGTCGGCCCCGAGCTGGACGACCCGCTTGTACCGCCACGTGGTCCAGCCCCGGTTGCGGAAGAAGTGCTCGCGCTTGAACTCCGTCCCGGGCACCACGACCTTGAGCCGGCCGGGGACCACGACGTGCTCCTCGTCCCAGCCCGGCGGGTGCGCCACGGCGGTGCGGGTGGTGGTGCCGAAGGGCAGCCCGGAGCGGCGCAGCCGCACCAGGAAGTCGACCTCGTCGCCGCGCAGGAAGAGCTTGAGGTCCGGCAGCCCGACCGTGAAGAAGACGTGCTCGGCCATCAGGGCGCCGTTGAAGAAGGTGGCGTAGCCGGGCAGGAAGCCGAGCGGCTCCAGGTCCGCCCGGGAGTGGGTCATCCGCCCCTCGAGGCGGTAGGAGAAGGCCAGCGCGCCGTGGTCCTGGGGTGCCACGACGAGCGGGGAGACGACCGACAGCTCCCGCCGCGCGGCCTCCTGCAGGAGGATCTCGAGGCAGTCGGGGCCCTCCGGGTGGGCGTCGTCGTCCATGAGCCACACCCGGTCGGCACCGGTGGCGAGCGCGGTCAGGATCGCGAGGGAGAACCCGCCGGCCCCGCCCAGGTTGGCGAGGGAGCGCACGAGCTCGAGCGCGAACCGGCCGCCGATCGCCTCCTCGAGCACCTCCCGCGGCAGCGCCTCGCGCCCCGCGTCGACGAGGCACAGGGAGGCGACGGGCACCGTCTGCTCCCGCAGCGCGGCGACGAGCGCGAGGACGTCCTCGTGCCGGTCCTGGGTCACGCAGGCCACCGCCACCGTGGGGGTGGGCGTGGGGTCGGACGGCATGCGGCTCCTCCAGGGGGTGACGGGCTGTGCGGTGACGGGCAGTGCGGGAACGGGTGCGGGGTCCGGCACGGTGCCGCGGGCGGGCGCCGGAACGTGCCGAGTCTAGCAAGCGGCGCCCGGACGGCCGGGCCGGCGGGCCGCGTCGCCCCGCCCCGGCGGTGGGCCGGTCTGTACGATGAGCGCAGGAATCCGGGCCCGGACGACGGCGACCGGAAGCGACCGGCAGAGAGGAAGCACCGTGACATCGACGACGTGGGCAGTCCTGGGAGCGACGGGGTTCGTGGGTTCCGCGACCGTGGCCCGGCTGCAGGCGGACGGCCAGACGGTGGTCCCGGTCTCCGCGCCGCGGCTGGGGTCCGGGGCGCGCACGGTCCACCACCTGCTCCAGCAGGCCGGCCGGCTCGAGTCCGTCATCGACTACCTCGCCGAGTCCTTCGCCGGTGCCCACGTGGTCGTCAACGCGGCGGGCCTGGCGGCCCCGGACCAGACGCACGAGGAGTCCCTCGTGGGGGCGAACGCGCTGCTGCCGGTGCTCGTGGCGCTCGCGGCGCGCCGCACGAGCGTGCGCCGGATCGTGCACGTCAGCTCCGCGGCCGTCCAGGGCGACGTCGACGTCCTCGACGAGACGCCCACGGTCCGGCCGTTCTCCCCCTACTCCTTCTCCAAGGCCCTGGGCGAGAGCGCGCTCCTGAAGCTGCGCCGCGACTGGGCGGGCGAGGACGGGGCGCCCGCGATCACGGTGCTGCGCGCGACCTCGGTGCAGGGCTCCGGCCGGCGCACCACCGCGCGGCTGGCCCGCTTCGCGTCCTCGCCGCTGAGCTCGGTGGCCGGCGACGGCGGCGCGCCCACCCCGGTGACGTCCGTGCACGCCCTGGCCGAGTTCGTCTCCCGGGTCGGGCGCCACGGGGAGGCGCTGCCGCCGGTCGTGCTGCAGCCCTGGGAGGGCGCCACGACCGGCTCCATCCTGCGGGACGCGGGCCGCCGGGAGCCGCGCCACCTCCCCGTGCTGCTGTGCCGGCTCGTGGTGGACGCCGGGTTCGCGGTCTCGGCCCTGGCCGGGCACCGGTGGCACGGCGTGTTCCGTCGGCTCGAGGTCACCTGGTTCGGTCAGCGCCAGGTGCGCGGCTGGGCGGAGGAGCACGACGCGGTCCCCGAGCCGCGGATCAGCGAGGTCCTGCGCCAGGCGCACCTGGCCGCCGGCCGGGGCTGAGCCCCGCAGCGCTTCTCGGGGCCGCGCCGGGCCGCTCCCGGGACGGGCCTCAGGCCTGGCCGCTGCCGCGCGCCACGAGCCGGGCGGCCTCCTCGACCGGCAGCGGCCGCGGCTGCCCCGGCGCCCCGGGCCGCTGGACGCGCGTGCGGTCCTGGTCCACGGCCGGGCGCGCGCCCGCCGCGGAGCGCGCCACGAGCGCGGCGGCCAGGCCCTGCGCCGTCGCGGCCCGTGCCGGCCCGGGCGCCGGGGGCTGCCGGTCCGCGGGTGCGGCCGCGCCCTCCGGGTCGGCGGACTCCGCCGCGGGCGGCACGGCCTCCGGATCGGGCTCGCTCACGGCGTGCGAGCCCGAGGCCGCCGGGCGGCCGGCGCCGGGCTCCGCGGGACCCGCACCCGGCGCGGGGGCGCTGTCGAGCTCCTCGTCGCCGTCCGCCGGCACCACCGAGGGCACCACCGAGCGCAGCCGGGCCAGGCTCACGGTGCCGTGGCGCACCAGCAGCGGGGTCTCCCCCGTGCAGTCCACGATCGTGGAGGGGACCGGGTCCCGGTCGGCGGGTCCGCCGACGGGCCGCGGGCCGCCGTCCAGGTAGAGCTCCACGGAGTCCCCGAGCATGTCCGCCGCGGCCCCGGCCGTCGACGCGGCCGGGTGGCCGGTGCGGTTGGCCGAGGACACGGCCAGCGGGCCGCTCTCGATGAGCAGCGCCTGCGCCAGCTCGTCGTCGGGCACCCGCAGGGCCACGGTCCCGTGGGTCTCCCCCAGGTCCCAGCCCAGCGAGGGGTGGGAGTGGAAGATCAGGGTCAGGCCGCCGGGCCAGAAGGCCCGGGCCAGCGCGCGGGCGTCGTCGGAGACCTCGTCGGCCAGGCCGTCGAGCACCCCGGCGTGGGCGATGAGCACGGGCGGGGGCATGGCCCGGGACCGGCCCTTGGCGGCGAGCAGGGTCGCGACGCCCCGGGCGGAGAACGCGTTGGCCCCGATGCCGTAGACGGTGTCGGTGGGCAGGACCACGCACGCGTCGGACGCGAGGGCGCGCGCGGCGTGCTTGAGCCCGGCGGTGCGCTGGGCGATGCTGCTGCAGTCGTAGACGGTGGAGTTCACGGCGTCCATTCTCCCATTCCGGTCGTGCGGGCGCGGCCGGGAAGGGGCGTCCGGCCGGCCGTGGCCCGGTCCCGGCCCGTCAGGTCCTGGTGGCCCTCGACGTCCTCGAGGCCCGCGGCCCGGAAGGCGTGCGCCACGGCGCGGGCCTGCACCTCGGCGTGCTCCATGACGAAGAACCCCCCGGGGCGCAGCAGCCGCAGGGCCGAGGACAGGGCCGCCCGCGGGAGGTCGAGCCCGTCCTCCCCGCCCCCGTACAGGGCGAGGTCGGGGTCGTGCTCCCTGGCCTCCGGCTCGCGCGGGACCGCGTCCGCGGGGATGTACGGCGGATTGGAGACCACCACGTCGCAGCGCCCCTCGAGCTCCGGGAACGCGGTGCGCAGGTCGCCCCGGACGAGCTCCGCGCGCGTCCCGCGCAGGTTCTCGGCCGCCCAGGCGTGGGCGGTCCCGGACAGCTCCACGGCGTGCACGCGGGCCTGCGGCACCTCGTGGGCCACCGAGGCGGCGATCGCTCCGGAGCCCGTGCCCAGGTCCACCACGTGCGGGCGGTGGACGCCCGCGGCCAGCTGCTCGCGCAGCTCGTCGACCACGGCCTGCACCACGGTCTCCGTCTCGGGCCGGGGCACGAACACCCCGGGCCCGACCGCCAGCGTCAGGTAGCGGAAGTGGGCGACGCCCGTGAGGTGCTGCAGCGGGATCCGGCGGGCGCGCTCGGCCACGAGCTCCGCGTACCCCGCGGGCTCGTCCCCGCCGATGATGGCTCTCGCCTCGACCTCCCCCCGGGACAGCCCGGTGAGGTGGCCGGCGAGCAGCAGCGCGTCGGTGCGCGCGGAGTCGATCCCCGCCTCGGCGAGCACCTGCTCCGCCCAGCGCACCGCCTGGCCCAGTGACCTCGTCATCCCGGGGCCCCCGCTCAGCCGTCCTGCTGGCCGATGGCCTCGAGCTGGGCCTGCTCGTCCATCTCGATGGCCGAGCGCACGACCGGCTCGAGGTCCCCCGCCATGACGTGGTCGAGGTTGTACGCCTTGTACCCGGTGCGGTGGTCGTTGATCCGGTTCTCGGGGAAGTTGTAGGTGCGGATCCGCTCGGACCGGTCCATGGTCCGGACCTGGGAGCGGCGCTGCGCGGCGTTGTCCGCGTCGATCTGCTCCTGCTGGTGGGCCAGGATGCGGGCGCGCAGCACCCGCATCGCGGCCTCGCGGTTCTGCAGCTGCGACTTCTCGTTCTGCATCGCCACCACGATGCCGGTGGGCAGGTGGGTGATGCGGACCGCGGAGTCCGTGGTGTTCACGGACTGGCCGCCGGGCCCCGAGGAGCGGTAGACGTCGATCTTCAGGTCGTTCTGGCTGATCTCGACCTCCTCGGGCTCGTCGACCTCCGGGAAGACGAGCACCGCCGCGGCGGAGGTGTGGATCCGGCCCTGCGACTCGGTGACGGGCACGCGCTGGACGCGGTGCACCCCGCCCTCGTACTTCAGCCGCGCCCACACGCCCTCGGCGGGGTCCGTGGCGTTCGACTTGATCGCGACCTGCACGTCCTTGTAGCCGCCCAGGTCGGAGTCGTTGGTCGAGATGAACTCGGTCTTCCAGCCGCGGGACTCCGCGTACTTGAGGTACATGCGCAGCAGGTCCCCGGCGAAGAGCGCGGACTCGTCGCCGCCCTCCCCCGCCTTGACCTCGAGGATCACGTTGCGCGCGTCGTCGGGGTCGCGCGGGACGAGCAGCCGGCGCAGCTTCTCGCGGGCCGCCGCGAGCTGCTCCTCGAGGGCCGGGATCTCCTCCGCGAACTCGGGCTCCTCCGCGGCGAGCTCGCGCGCCGCCCCCAGGTCCTCCTCGAGGCGGTACACCCGGTGGTGGGCCTCGACGATGCCGTTGAGCTCGGCGTAGCGGCGCCCGAGCTTGCGCGCCCTGCCCTGCTCCGCGTGCACGGCGGGGTCGGCGAGCTGGCGCTGCAGCTCGGCGTGCTCGTCGAGCAGGGACTGGATGGGATCCGGCATGGGGCGCTCCTTCGGAGGCTGCGGAGAGGGTCGGGCGGTGGTGGGCACGACGACGCCGCCGCGGCCCCGTCCGGTCGAACCGGTCGGGGCCGCGGCGGCGGGGGCGTGCTAGCGGTCGCTCTCGGCGCGGGCCGACAGCGTGGTCTTCTGCACCTGGAGCAGGAACTCGGTGTTGGACTGGGTGTCCCGCAGCTTGTTCGTGAGCAGCTCGAGGGCCTGCTGCTGGTCGAGCCCGGAGAGGACCCGGCGCAGCTTCCACATGATCTTGATCTCGTCCGGGGAGAGGAGGTTCTCCTCGCGGCGGGTGCCCGAGGAGTTGACGTCCACGGCCGGGTAGATCCGCTTGTCCGCGAGCGAGCGGGACAGGCGCAGCTCCATGTTGCCGGTGCCCTTGAACTCCTCGAAGATGACCTCGTCCATCTTGGACCCGGTCTCCACGAGGGCGGTCGCGAGGATCGTGAGCGAGCCGCCGTTCTCGATGTTGCGGGCCGCCCCGAAGAACTTCTTCGGCGGGTACAGCGCCGCGGAGTCCACGCCGCCGGAGAGGATGCGGCCGGAGGCGGGGGCCGAGAGGTTGTAGGCACGGCCCAGTCGGGTCATGGAGTCCAGGAGGACCACCACGTCCATGCCCATCTCCACGAGCCGCTTGGCGCGCTCGATCGCGAGCTCGGCGACCGTGGTGTGGTCGTCCGCCGGGCGGTCGAAGGTCGAGGCGATGACCTCGCCCTTGACCGTGCGCTGCATGTCCGTGACCTCCTCGGGGCGCTCGTCGACGAGCACCATCATGAGGTGGACCTCGGGGTTGTTCGTGGTGATCGCGTTGGCGATCGCCTGCAGCATCAGCGTCTTGCCGGCCTTCGGCGGGGAGACGATCAGCCCGCGCTGGCCCTTGCCGATGGGGGCGACGAGGTCGACGACGCGGGGCCCGATCTTCTTGGGCTCCGTCTCGAGGCGCAGGCGCTCCTGCGGGTACAGCGGAATCAGCTTCCCGAAGTCCACGCGGTCCTTGTTCTCCTCGGTCTTCTTGCCGTTGACCGTGGTGAGCTGGACCAGCGCGTTGAACTTCTGCCGCGTGGCGTTCTGCTGCTCGCCGTCGCGGGGGGCGCGGATGGCGCCGACCACGGCGTCGCCCTTGCGCAGGTTGTGCTTCTTGACCTGGGCGAGGCTGACGTAGACGTCGTTCGGGCCGGGGAGGTAGCCGGAGGTGCGCACGAACGCGTAGTTGTCGAGCACGTCCAGGATGCCGGCGACGGGCAGCAGGACGTCGTCCTCGGTGAACTCCGTGTCGTCGACCTCGGGTCCGGTGCTGCGCCCGCGGCGGTTGCGCCGCTCGTTGCGCTCGGCGCGGTCGTTGCGGTCGCTGCGGTCCCGGTCGCGGTCGTTGCGGTTGCGGTTGCGGCGGCTGCGGCGGCTGCCGCCGTCGTCCTGGCGGTTGTCCTGACCCCGGTTGTCCTGACCCCGGTTGTCCTGACCGCCCTTGTCCTGGCGGTTGTCCTGGCCGCCCTTGTCCTGGCGGTTGTCCTGGCCCTTGCCGTCCTGGGACTTCCCGCCCTCGGACCGGCCGTCGCGCCGGCCGCGGCCGTCGCCCCGGTCCTGGCCGCCCTTGTCCTGGCGGTTGTCCTGGCCCCGGTTGTCCTGGCCGCGGTTCTGGTTGCGGCTCCGGTCCTGCTTCGACTGGTCGTCGTCACGGCCCTCGGCGGAGAAGCGCGCCTCGTCGGTCTCCTGCCCGGAGTCCTGGCCGCCGTTGCCCTGGCCGTTGTCGTCGCGGTTGCGGTTGCGGCGGCTGCGGTTGCGGTTGCGGCCGCCCTCGCCCTCGGCGCCGGAGGAGTCCTCGGCGGGAGCGGGCTGGTCGGCCGGCTGCTGCTCGGTGGCGCCCTGCGCCGCGGTCTGCTGGGCGGCGTCCTGCTGCTCGGAGCCCTGCTGCGCGGGGACGGACACCACACCGGTGCTCGTGGCGCGGCGGGAGCGCGAGCGCCGCTGCGGCTGGCCGCCGTCGGCGCCCTGCGCGGCGGAGGAGTCCTCGCCGGTCGTGGCGGCGGCCGGGGCGGCACCCTGGTCGGCGCCGCCGTCGGCGGTCTTCTCGACCGTCTGCGCGATCTTCTGCTCGACGGCCTGGTCCCGGTCGGCGACGGCGCCGCCGCGCTGGTGGGCGGCGATCGCGTCGACCAGCAGGCTCTTGCGCATCCGGCGGGCGCCGGTGATCCCGAGCTGGGAGGCGAGCGCCTGCAGCTGGGCCAGCTTGAGCGCGGACAGTCCCGCGTTCCGGGGGTCGCTGGTGGTGGTCTCTTCCGTACCCGTGGAAAGGTCGGTGGTCTCGGTCACGAAGTGTCCTTCTCCCTCGGTGGGGGGCCCATGGATCTCAGAGTCCAGGACCGTGGATGGTTCCCGGCGGGCCGCGATCGCGGGCCGCCTGCGGCGGGGCGCACTTCAGGGCGCGGCAGCCTGGGCGAACAAGGTGTCACCCGGAGATCATGGTGCGCTCCGGTCCGTGTCGGTGCGGGCCGGGGCGCCGACGGCATCGAAGAAGCCGGTGCCGGCGGGGGATCACCGGAGGATCTGAGGCGGTGGAGCCGAGGACCCCGGGGCATCCGACCGGGGCGCTGCCCCTCATGATGCCCGCTGTCCTCGCCGCGCCGGGCGCGGTCTCCTACCCCTGGATCTGCTGCGGGTGCCTCTCCAGCTTAGCACCCTGACCGTCGACGCGCAGACGGAGGACACGCCAGGAGACGGAATCGGCCCCGGGGGCGGCGAGCTCCGCGAGGGCCTGCTCCGTCTCCTGCGCCTGGTCCCGGTCCTCGGCGAGGACCAGGACGGTCGGCCCGGCCCCGGAGATCATGGCCGGCAGCCCGCGGGCCCGCAGCGCGGCCATCAGCCGGGCGCTGGGGGGCATGGCCGAGGCCCGGTACGGCTGGTGCAGCCGGTCCTCGGTGGCGGGCAGCAGCAGCTCGGGTCGCCGCGTGAGGGCCTCGACGAGCAGGGCCGTCCGCCCCGCGTTGACCGCGGCGTCGTGGTGCGGGACGGTCGCGGGCAGCAGGGAGCGGGCGAGGCGGGTGGGGACCTCGAAGTCGGGGATCGCCACCACCGGCACGACGTCCTCGTGGACGGTCACGGGGGCGCTGCGGTAGCCGTCCGCGTCGGTCCACGAGATCACGAGCCCCCCGAAGAGGGAGGGGGCCACGTTGTCCGGATGGCCCTCCATCGCGGCGGCGACCTGGAGCAGTCGCCGGTCGTCGAGGGCGCGCTCAGCGGGCAGCAGCGCGTTCGCCGCGAGCACGCCGGCCACCACGGCCGAGGCGCTCGAGCCCATCCCGCGGCCGTGCGGGATCCGGTTGGTCGCCTCGAGCCGCAGCCCCGGCAGCTCCTCGACGCCCGCGGCCCGGAAGGCGGCCCGCATGGCGCGGACCACCAGGTGCTCCGCGGACCGGGGCACGGACGCGGAGCCCTCACCGTGCAGCTCGAACTCCAGGCCGCCGCCGGTCACGGTGACGGCGAGGTCGTCGTAGTGGCCCAGGGCCAGGCCCAGGCTGTCGTAGCCCGGGCCCACGTTGCCGGTGGAGCCGGGGACGCTCACCGCCACCCGCTGGCCGATCTCGAACATCCGGGACTACTCCAGGCCCAGCGCGGCGGCGACGGCGACCACGTCGAAGGGCACGCGCGTGGGCTCGGCCAGCGAGGGGTCCTCCCGCTCGGCGGCCTTGATCGCCCACTGCGGGTCCTTGAGACCGTGGCCGGTCACGGTGATGACCACCGTCTGCCCCGTGGGGGCCTCCCCCGCGGCGTGCTTCTGGAGCAGGCCGGCCACGCCCGCGGCGGAGCCCGGCTCGACGAACACGCCCTCCTTGGCCGAGAGCCACCGGTGTGCGGTCAGGATCTCGTCGTCCGAGACGGAGCCGATGAGCCCGCCGGACTCGTCCCGGGCGGCGATCGCCGAGTCCCAGGAGGCGGGGTTGCCGATCCGGATGGCGGTCGCGATGGTCTCGGGCTCCGTGACGGGGTGGCCGAGGACCAGCGGGGCCGCGCCCTCGGCCTGGAAGCCCCACATCACGGGCAGCTTCGTCGAGACGGCCGGCAGCTCCCCCGCCGTGGCGGAGGAGTAGGGCCGGGCGTACTCCTGGTAGCCCTTCCAGTACGCGGTGATGTTGCCGGCGTTGCCGACCGGCAGGATGTGCAGGTCCGGGGCGTCGCCGAGGGTGTCGACCACCTCGAACGCCCCGGTCTTCTGGCCCTCGATCCGGTACGGGTTCACGGAGTTGACGAGGAACACGGGGTAGGACTCGGAGAGCTTGCGGGCCACCTCGAGGCAGTTGTCGAAGTTGCCGTCCACCTGGATGATGTCCGCGCCGTGCGCCACGGCCTGCGAGAGCTTGCCCATGGCGATCCGCCCCTCCGGCACGAGCACCGCGCACGTGAGCCCGGCCTGCTTGGCGTAGGCCGCGGCGGAGGCGGAGGTGTTGCCGGTCGAGGCGCACACGACGGCCTCGGCGCCCTCCTCCTTGGCCTTCGTGATCGCCATGGTCATGCCCCGGTCCTTGAACGAGCCGGTCGGGTTCATGCCCTCGAACTTCAGCCAGACGGTGTTGCCGGTGAGCTCCGAGAGGGCGCGCGCCCGGATCAGCGGCGTACCGCCCTCCCCCATCGTGATGACCTCGGTGGAGCCGGAGACCGGCAGCCGGTCCCGGTACTCGTTGATGACGCCCTGCCAGACGTGTGCCATGTGCTGGATCTCTTCCTGTGGACTCGGTGGTGCGGGGGGTGCTCGCGGGGGGCGTGCGGCGGCACCCCCTCCGGGTGCGGTGCCGCCCGCAGGCGGCACCGCGGGGCGGATCAGTCGGCGTGCTCCACACGGATCACGCCGGCGACCTCCTCGACGAAGGGCAGCTCGCGCAGGGCGTCCACCGTGGCCACGAGGTCCTTGTTCGCGCCCCGGTGGGTCACGAGCCGGATCTCCGACAGCTGCGGGTCGCCGTGCGGGTGGTCCGTCTGCTGCATCGTGAAGATCGACACGCCGTGGTCGGCGAAGACCTGGGCGATCCGCGCCAGGACGCCGAGCCGGTCCTGGACGGTCAGGGTGATCGAGAAGCTCGTGCGGACGTCGTCCATCGGCGCGGCGGCGAGCTGGGCGTGGGGGTCCGCGCCCTGGGCCGGGCCGCCGAGCACGAGCCGGCGCGCGGCCGAGACGAAGTCGCCCAGCACGGCCGAGGCGGTGGCGGCGCCGCCGGCGCCCGCGCCGTAGAACATGAGGGACCCGGCGTTCGCGGCCTCGACGAACACGGCGTTGTAGGCGCCGTGCACGCCGGCCAGCGGGTGCTCCCGCGGGATCATGGTCGGGGTGACCCGCAGGTTCACCCCGCCCGGGCAGCGCTCGCACACCGCCAGGAGCTTGATGACGTAGCCGGCCTCGCGGGCGGCGGCGACGTCCGCGGCGGTGACCCCGGTGATGCCGCGGCAGTACACGTCGTCGATGGTGAAGGTCGAGTGGAAGGCCAGGGACGCGAGGATCGCGGCCTTCGCCGCGGCGTCGTGGCCCTCCACGTCGGCGGTGGGGTCCGCCTCGGCGTAGCCGAGCTCCTGCGCCTCGGCGAGCGCGTCGTCGAACTGCGCGCCGGTGGTGTCCATCTGGTCGAGGATGTAGTTCGTGGTCCCGTTCATGATGCCCAGCACGCGGTCCACCCGGTCCCCCGCGAGGGAGTCCTGCATGGGGCGCACGATGGGGATCGCCCCGGCCACGGCGGCCTCGTAGGACAGGGGCACGCCGGCGGCGTCGGCCGCGTCCTGGAGCTGGCGGCCGTGCCGGGCGATGAGGGCCTTGTTGCCCGAGATCACCGGCTTGCCGGCGTGCAGGGCCCGCAGGATGCGGCTGCGGGCCGGCTCGATCCCGCCGGTCAGCTCGATGACCACGTCCGCGGCGTCGACGAGGGCCTCGGCGTCGGTCGTGAGCAGCTCCTCGGGCAGCTCGACGGTCCGCCGGGCGGCGAGGTCGCGCACGGCGATGCCGACGAGCTCCACGGGCGCGCCCACGCGGGCGGCGAACTCGGGGCCGTGGTCGAGCAGGGTCCGGGCCACCTCGGCGCCGACGTTGCCGGCGCCGAGCAGGGCGACCTTCACGGTCGAGGGCGGGCGGGTGGTCTCAGGGGTCGAGGCGGTCAATCAGGCTCCCAGGTCGCGGGCGAACAGGTCTTCTTCGGTCTCGCCCCGCACGATGAGCCGGGCCTCCGGCCGGTCGCCGGCGGCGCGCACGGCGACGACCGGCGGGCGGGCGATCCAGTTGTAGTTGCTGGACAGGGCCCAGCAGTAGGCGCCGGTGGCGGGCACGGCCAGGACGTCCCCGGGGGCGAGGTCCTCGGGCAGGTAGACGTCCCGGACCACGATGTCCCCGGACTCGCAGTGCTTGCCCACCACCCGGGAGAGCACGGGGGCCCCCTCGGCGCGGCGGTTCGCGAGCACGGCCGTGTAGTCGGCCCCGTAGAGCACGGGCCGGGCGTTGTCGCTCATCCCGCCGTCCACGGAGACGTACCGGCGCTGCGCGCCGGACTCCGCGGTGACGGTCTTCAGGGTGCCCACGGTGTAGAGGGTGCACGCGGCCGGCCCGGAGATCGCCCGGCCGGGCTCGATGGACAGGTGCGGGACCGCCATCCGCAGGGACCGGGCCGTGGTGGCCACCTGGTCCGCGAGGGCCTCGGCGATCTCGCGGGCCGGGCGGGGGGTGTCGGCCTCGGTGTAGGCGATGCCGTAGCCGCCGCCGAGGTCGAGCTCCGGCAGCGTCAGGCCGAAGCGCTCGTCGGCGGCGGCCATGAAGGCGAGCACCCGCTCCGCGGCCATCCCGAAGCCGTCGGCGTCGAAGATCTGGGAGCCGATGTGGCAGTGGATCCCGCGCAGGTCGAGCTCGGGCTCCAGGACGCACGCGGCGACGGCCTGCATCGCGGGGCTGTCCCCGCCGCCCTCGGGCGGGGCGAGGGACAGGCCGAACTTCTGGTCCTCGTGGGCGGTGGCGATGAACTCGTGCGTGGACGCGTGCACGCCGGGGGTGACCCGGATCAGCACGGGGGCGACGACGCCGAGGGTGCGCGCCAGGTGGGCCACGAGCTCGATCTCGGCGAGGGAGTCCACGACGATCCGGCCGAGGCCGTGGTCGAGGGCGCGGGTGATCTCGGCGGCGGACTTGTTGTTCCCGTGCAGGGCGATCCGGGCGGGCTCCATGCCGCCGCGCAGGGCGACGGCCAGCTCCCCGCCCGAGGCGGTGTCCACGTTGAGGCCCTCCTCGCGCAGCCAGCGCACCACCTCGGTGGTCAGGAAGGACTTGCCGGCGTAGTAGACGGAGACCTCGGCCCCGATCCGCGCGAACGCCTCGGTGAAGGCGGCGCGGAACTCGCGGGCGCGCGCCCGGAAGGTGTCCTCGGAGTAGACGTAGGAGGGAGTGCCGTAGCGCTCGGCGAGCTCCGGGACGGGGATCCCCGAGACGGCCAGCACGCCGTCCTCGCCGCGGCGGAACGCCTCGGGCCAGATGACGGGGTCGAGGGCGTCGAGGTCCTCGGGGACGCTGAGCCAGGCCGGCGCCAGGGGGGAGCCCCCGGTGCGGGTGGTCGGGTCGGCGGTCATGCGATCACATCCTCTCCGGCGCGGACACGCCGAGCACGCCCAGGCCGTTGGCCAGCACCTGGCGTGCGGCGTCGTTGAGCCACAGGCGGGTGCGGTGCAGGTCGGTGACCTCGTCCTCGCCCTGCGGCGCCACGCGGCACGCGTCGTACCAGCGGTGGTAGGTCCCGGCGAGCACCTCGAGGTGGCGCGCCACGCGGTGCGGCTCGCGGAACTCGGCGGCCTGGGCGAGCACCGACGGGTACTGGCCGAGGGCGGCCAGCAGCTCCCCCTCCATCGGGTGGTCGAGCAGCGAGGCGTCGAACACGGCCTCCCCCCGCTCGTCCGTGCGGGCGACCCCCGCCGCCTCGGCGTTGCGCCCCACCGCGCACGTGCGGGCGTGGGCGTACTGGACGTAGAACACCGGGTTCTCGTTGGAGCGCCGGGTCAGCAGGCCCAGGTCGATGTCGATGTTGGAGTCGACGGAGAAACGGGTCAGCGAGTACCGGGCGGCGTCGACGCCGACGGCCTCCACGAGGTCCTCCATGGTCACCACGTTGCCGGCGCGCTTGGACATCCGCACGGGCACCCCGTCCTTGACGAGGTTGACCATCTGGCCGATGAGGACCTCGACCCGGTCCGGGGCGTCGCCCAGCGCGGCGGCGGCGGCCTTGAGCCGGGCCACGTAGCCGTGGTGGTCGGCGCCGAGCATGTAGATGCACAGGTCCGCGCCGCGGTCCCGCTTGTCCTTGAAGTAGGCGATGTCCCCGGCGATGTAGGCGGCCTGGCCGTCGGACTTGATGACCACCCGGTCCTTGTCGTCGCCGTAGGCGCTCGAGCGCAGCCACCAGGCGCCGTCCGCGAAGTAGAGGGCGCCGGAGGTCTTGAGCTGCTCGAGGAGCTTCTCCACGGCGCCCTGGTCGAACAGGGACTGCTCGTGGAAGTACACGTCGAAGTCCACGCCGAAGTCGTGCAGCGAGGACTTGATCTCGGCGAACATCAGCTCGACGCCCGCGGCGCGGAACGCCTCCTGGGGGTCCCCGGAGTCGAGGACGCCGGGGTTCTCGGCGACGATGCGCGCGGCGATGTCGGTGATGTACTCCCCGCCGTAGCCGTCCTCGGGGGCGGGCTCGCCCTGGGCGCGGGCCAGCAGGGAGCGGGCGAAGCGGTCGATCTGCGCGCCGGCGTCGTTGAAGTAGTACTCGCGCACCACGTCCGCGCCCTGCGCCTCGAGCACGCGGGCGAGGGAGTCGCCGACCGCGGCCCAGCGGGTGCCGCCCAGGTGGACGGGGCCGGTGGGGTTCGCGGAGACGAACTCCAGGTTGACGGACGTCCCGGCCAGCGACCGCGCCCGGCCGAAGGCCTCGCCCTGCTCCACGACGGTGCGGGCGATCTCCCCGGCGGCGGCGGCGTCCAGGGTGATGTTGAGGAAGCCCGGCCCTGCGACGTCCACGGCGGCCACGCCCGCGGTGCCCTGGAGGCGGTCCCGGACCACGGCGGCGACGTCGCGCGGGGCACGCCCCACCTTCTTGGCCAGCTGCATGGCGACGTTGGTCGCCCAGTCCCCGTGCTCCCGGTTCTTCGGTCGCTCGATCCGCACCTCCGGCAGCGGAGCGCCGTCGGCGAGGGCGAGGTCGCCCCGGGCCACGGCGTCCTGCAGGCATGCGGATACGGCGAGAGAAAGTTGTTCTGGAGTCACCGGACCAGTGTAACCGGGCGCCGTGGAGCGCCCGCGCCGGGTGGTCCACGAGCACCCCGCGAAACCTGCTAGTATCGTCGAGGTTCATCGCTGCGGCGGTGAAAGGCCCGCGTAGCTCAGGGGATAGAGCGTCTGCCTCCGGAGCAGAAGGCCGTAGGTTCGAATCCTACCGCGGGCACCACTCGGGACGAAGGCCCCGGACCACTCGGTCCGGGGCCTTCGTCGTGCCCGGCCCGGGCCGGTCAGCGGCGCTCCGCGGGTCGGCCGGTGCCGGCTCCCCGACCCCCCGCCTCCTCGGCCCGCCGGTACCGGACAGGCTGCCCGCCGCGGACCCGGGCGACGGCGTAGAGCAGCACGCCCACGGCGAGGACGATCCCACCGCGTGCCCACACCCCGGCCTCCAGCTGGGTCAGCAGGACGAGGCAGGACAGGACGGCGAGCACCGGCAGGGGCGTCCAGGCGCGGAAGTGCCGGTGCTCGACCGCCTCCCGGCGCAGCACGAGGACGGCGACGTTCGTGCTGATGAAGACGATGAGCAGCAGCAGCACCACCGTCTCGGCCAGGACGGCCACCCCACCGGTGAGGGTCAGCGCCAGCGCGGCGAGGGTCGTGACGACGATGGCCACCCACGGGGTGCCGCGGCCCGGCAGGACCCGGCCCAGCACGGCGGGGAAGAGTCCCTGCACGGCCATGCCGTAGGTGAGACGGCTGGCCATGATCATGGTCAGCAGGGCCCCGTTGGCCACCGCGACCAGGGCGAGGAGGCTGAACAGCCAGCCGGGCACCGGGACCCCGGTGGCCGTCACCACGTCCAGCAGCGGGGCGCTCGAGGACTCCAGCCGGTCGGCCGGCAGGGCCACCGACGCCGCCGTGCCGACCAGCACGTACATCGCCCCGGCCACCAGGAGGGACCCGAACAGGGCCCGGGGGTAGACCCGCGACACGTCGCGGACCTCCTCGGCCATGTTGGCCGAGGTCTCGAAGCCCACGAAGGAGTAGTACGCGAGCAGTGCGGCGCCCAGCACGCCCAGCAGCGGGTCGACGTCCTCGCCGAAGCGCACCGCGCGCCCGACGTCGCCGCCCCGGCCGCCGAGCATCACGGCGACGGCAACCACGACCAGGACCAGACCCGAGACCTCGAGCGCCGTCATGACGACGTTGGCGCGCAGCGACTCCTTGATCCCGCGCGCGTTGAGCAGGGCGATGGCGACGAGGAACACGATGGCCCCGGCAGCCGGGGGCACGTCCACGAAGACCGCGAGATAGTCCCCGCTGAAGGCCAGGGCCAGCGCGGACGCGCTGACCACGCCGGCGGTGAGCATGCAGAAGCCCACGAGGTAGGGCACGATCGGGACGCGGAAGGCGCGGTGGGCGAAGACCGCCGCCCCGCCCGCCCGCGGGTACTTGGTGACGAGCTCGGCGTAGGACGCGGCCGTCAGCAGGGCCAGCAGCAGCGCCACGAGCATCGGTGCCCAGGTGACGCCGCCCACCTCCCCCGCGATGATGCCCACGAGGGCGTAGACCCCGGCGCCGAGGACGTCTCCGAGGATGAACAGGAACAGGAGGGGCCCGGTGATGTGCTTCTTGAGGCCCGGACCGTCAGCAGGCTGATTGAGCATGGGACGAGTCTAGGCCGACCGCCCGGCGCAGGAGGCCGGGGTCCCGGTCGTGGGCCCGTCAGTCGCGGGCGCCGGGGTCCCGGCGCCCCGGGCCGCGGAACTCGTCCGGGTCGTAGGGGCGCACGGGCCCGTCGCCGAACTGTTCGTCGAGCAGCCGGTCCTCCTGGCTGGGCCCCTCCCCCGCCGAGCGGCGCCAGTTGAACCCGGCGATCGCCAGGGCCCCTCCGCCGAGCAGGGTCACGGCGCCCACCACGACGACCACCACCGCGCGCCCGCTCAGGCCAGTCCCGTCCTCCGCCGAGACGCGCGCCAGGTGGTGGATGGCCTCGGGCACGGTGAACGTGGAGACGAACAGGGCCACCACGCCCACGGCCAGCAGCCACCCTCCGGTGCGTCGGCGGGCGTGGTTCGGGTCGGGGGTCTGGCTCACGGGGCTGCTCTCCTGGCCTTCTGGACGTGCTGCTGGGCTCTGCCGGGCGGACCGCCCGGCGACGCGCGACGGGGCGGGCCGTGCCCGGCCCGCCCCGTCCTCGTCCGCGTCGGTCGTGGCCGGTGCCGTCCGGTCAGGAACCGTCCTCGGTCTTGACGCTCTCGAACAGCGTAGCGTCGTCGAACGCCTCCTGCCCCGCCCCCGGCTGCAGCCGGCGGAACTGCTCGAGCAGTCCCGGCACCGTCATCGACTGCTTCTGCGCGGCGTCGAGCTCGAAGAGGATCCGGCCCTCGTGCATCATGATGAGCCGGTTGCCCAGGCGCAGGGCCTGGTCCATGTTGTGCGTGACCATCACCGTGGTGAGGTGCTGCTCGGCCACGATGTCCGCGGTGAGCCGGGACACGAGGTCCGCGCGCTGCGGGTCGAGGGCCGCCGTGTGCTCGTCGAGGAGCAGGATGCGCGGCTCGGAGAACGTCGCCATGAGCAGGGACAGCGCCTGCCGCTGGCCGCCGGAGAGCAGGCCCACCTTGGCGCCCAGCCGGTTCTCCAGGCCCAGCTCGAGGCTGGCCAGCTTGTCGCGGAAGAGCTGGCGGCGGGCGCTCGTGAGCCCCGGGGCGAGCCCCCGGGACTTCCCCCGCTGGTACGCGATCGCCATGTTCTGCTCGACCGTCATGGTGGGCGAGGAGCCCTTCATGGGGTCCTGGAACACGCGGGACAGGTACCGGGCACGCTTGTGCTCGGGCAGCCGGGTGACGTCGGTGTCGTCGACCCGCACCGTGCCCGTGTCCGGGATCAGGCTCCCCGAGATGGCGTTGAGGATCGTCGACTTGCCGGCGCCGTTGGAGCCGATGACGGTGAGGAAGTCGCCCTCCTCCAGGGTCAGCGAGACGCCGGCGAGGGCGCGCCGCTCGTTGACGGTCCCGGCGAAGAACGTCTTGTGGACGTTGTCGATGGTGAGCACGGCTCAGGCACCTGCCTTCGTGATCGCGGGGGTGTCGGTGAGGTCGTCGACGAGCCGCGCCGCCTCGCTCGCCAGGTGCCGCTCCCTGCGGCGCCGGAAGAACTGCAGCTGGGGCACCACGAGCGCGGCCACCACGAGGACCGCGGAGATCAGCTTCATGTCGGACGGGTTGAGGCCCGCCTGCAGGGCCACGGTGATGACCAGACGGTAGACGACCGAGCCGAGGACGACGGCGAGGGTCGCCATCACCACCGTGCGCGAGCCGAAGAGACCCTGGCCGAGGATCACGGAGGCGAGGCCGACGACGATGAGGCCGATGCCCATGCCGATGTCGGCGAAGCCCTGGTACTGGGCCACGAGGGACCCGGCGAGGCCCACGAGCCCGTTGGACAGGCACAGGCCCAGCATCTTCTGGTGGTCCGTGTTCACGCCGAAGGAGCGGATCATCTCCGGGTTGTCGCCGGTGGCCTGCATGGCGAGGCCGGCGTCCGTGTAGAGGAACCAGTCGAGGAGGACCTTGACCACGGCGACGCCGAGCAGGAACAGGGCGATGCCGATCCACGTCCCCTGCACGCCCATCTCGGCGAGCGGGGTGAAGACCGTGTCCTCGCGCAGCAGCGACAGGTTCGCGCGCCCGTCCATGACGCGCAGGTTGATGGAGTAGAGCGCGGTCATGGTGAGGATGCCCGCGAGCAGCCCGTTGATGTGGGCCTTGGTGTGGAGCAGGCCCGTGATGAGCCCGGCGAGCGCACCGGTCAGGAAACCGGCGGCGGTGGCGAGCCAGGGGCTGCCGCCGCCGAGGATGATCATCGCCGTGGTGGCGGCGCCCGTGGTGAAGGACTGGTCGACCGTCAGGTCGGGGAAGTCGAGCACCCGGAACGTGAGGTAGACGCCCAGCGCCATGACCGCGTAGAGCAGTCCGAGTTCGATACCGGCTATCACTTCTGCTGGATCCGTTCTGGTTGGTGGGAGACGGGGGCCGTCCGCCGATCGGGCGGGCGCGTCCTCCGTCGGAGGGGTGCCGCGGGGGCGGGGGCCGGGCGGGCCGGCGTCCGGGGTCTCCGGGCGCCGGCGCCGCCCCGGCCGCCCGGGACTACTCGATGACCTGGTCGGCGGAGTCCTGGAGCTCCTGGGGGACCTCCACGCCCATCCGCTCGGCGGCCTGCAGGTTGATGATCAGCTGCGTGTCCTCCTGGGACTCGACGGGCATGGAGGCGGGGTCGCCGCCCTCCTTGAGGATGCGCACGGCCATCTCGCCGGTCTGGCGGCCGAGCTGCTCGTAGTCCAGGCCCTGGGTGATGAGGGCGCCGCGCTCCACGGAGTCGCCCTCGCCGGCGATCAGGGGGATCTTCTTGGACTCGGCGGCGGAGATCACGGCCTCGAGGCCGGAGACCACCTTGTTGTCGGTGGGCACGTAGATGGCGTCGGTGTCCAGGGACTCGGCGGCCTGGGCCACCTCGGAGGTGTTGGTCACCGACTTCTCGACGACCTCCAGCCCCTCCTCCGCGGCGGCCTCCTTCGCGAGGTCCACCTGGACCTGGGAGTTGGTCTCGCCCGAGCTGTAGATGATGCCCACGGACTCCGCCGCCGGGTCGAGCTGCTTGATCAGCGCGATCTGCTCGGCGACCGGGTTCATGTCGGTGGTCCCGGTGACGTTGCCGCCGGGGCTCTCGAGGGAGTCGACCAGCCCGGCCTCGACCGGGTCGGTGACGGCCGTGAACAGCACCGGGCGGTCGGTGACCGACTGGGCCAGGCCCTGGGCGGACGGCGTCGCGATCGCCAGGACGAGGTCCGCGTCCGAGGACGCCATGTTGGAGGCGATGCTGGTGGAGGTGCCCTGGTCCCCGGAGGCGTTCTGGAGGTCGACGGTGAGGTTCTCCCCCTCCGTGTAGCCGCCCTCCTCGAGCGCGGCGAGGAAGCCCTCCCGGGCGGAGTCGAGCGAGGGGTGCTCCACGAACTGGCTGATCCCGACGGTGGCCTCCTCGGCGGCCTCCCCGCCGCCCCCGCCGCCGGCGGACTCGGTGTCGGAGCCGCCGCAGGCCGTGAGCAGCAGGGCGGTGGAGGCGAGGGCCGCCGTCATCGGGAACAGTCGCTTCATGGTGGGTCCTTTCGGGAACGAGTGGTGTCAGCGATATTACCTTCCGTTCGGTCACAAAATGAGAGGCAGCTCACAAGTGGTGACATAACGGCTCCGACGGCGTGTCGGCGGTGCCCGATCGTCCACCGGGACCGGGCCCTCCGCGGCCCGCGTCCCCGGTAGGATCGGGAGGTCATGTCAGCATCCCTGAGCAGCCCCCGAACCATCGTCTACCCCGAGAACCTCCCGGTCTCCGCGCGCCGCGAGGACATCATGGGCGCGATCGCCTCGCACCAGGTGGTCGTGATCGCCGGTGAGACCGGGTCCGGCAAGACGACCCAGATCCCCAAGATGTGCCTCGAGCTCGGCCTGGGCGAGCGCGGCCTGATCGGCCACACCCAGCCGCGGCGGATCGCCGCGCGCTCGGTCGCGGAGCGGATCTCCTCGGAGCTCGGCGAGAAGATCGGCGGCACGGTCGGCTACCAGGTGCGCTTCACCTCCGAGGTGGGCGCGGACTCACGGGTCAAGCTGATGACGGACGGCATCCTGCTCGCCGAGATCCAGCACGACCGCCTGCTGCAGAAGTACTCGGCGATCATCATCGACGAGGCCCACGAGCGCTCCCTCAACATCGACTTCCTGCTGGGCTACCTCCGGCGGATCCTGCCCCGGCGCCCGGACCTGAAGGTGATCATCACCTCGGCCACGATCGACCCCGAGCGCTTCGCCCGGCACTTCGCGCCCGAGGCGGCCGAGGGCGACGAGCCGGGACGGGCCCCGGTCATCGAGGTCTCGGGCCGCACGTACCCGGTGGAGATCCGCTGGCGCCCGCTGGCCCAGCCGCGCTCCGGGGACGGCGGCCAGGACGCCGAGGACGCCGGCGACGGGCTGGAGGACGAGGACCGGGACCCGATCGACGCCGTGTGCGACGCCGTCGAGGAGCTCTCCGCGGAGCCGCCCGGGGACATCCTGATCTTCTTCGCCGGCGAGCGGGAGATCCGCGACGCCCAGGAGGCGCTGCAGGGCACCCTGAAACGGGTCCGGGGCCTGGCCGACGCCGAGATCCTTCCCCTGTTCGGCCGGCTGTCCATGGCGGAGCAGCACCGGGTGTTCGCGCCGTCGGGCCGCCGCCGGATCGTGCTGGCCACCAACGTGGCCGAGACGTCGCTGACCGTCCCCGGCATCAAGTACGTGATCGACCCGGGCACGGCCCGCATCTCGCGCTACTCGGCGCGGACCAAGGTGCAGCGCCTCCCGATCGAGCGGATCTCCCAGGCCTCGGCGAACCAGCGGGCGGGGCGCTGCGGGCGCGTCTCGGACGGGATCTGCATCCGGCTGTACTCGGAGGAGGACTACCTCTCCCGCCCGGAGTTCACCGACCCCGAGATCCTGCGCACGTCCCTGGCGGCCGTGATCCTGCAGATGACCTCGGTGGGGGTCGTCAAGGAGCCCGGGGACATCGAGCGCTTCCCCTTCGTGGAGCCGCCGGAGTCCCGGGCCGTCAAGGACGGCGTGGCCCTGCTCCGGGAGCTGGGCGCCCTCAAGGAGCCGCGGGGCGCGTCCCCGCGGGGCGGGCGGGACGACGACGCCCGCGGCGGGCCCCTCACCCCGGTGGGCCGCCAGCTGGCGCAGCTGCCGGTGGACCCGCGGCTGGGCCGGATGATCGTGGAGGCGGACCGGCGGGGCTGCGCCCGGGAGGTCATGGTCCTCGCGGCGGCTCTGACCGTCCAGGACCCCCGCGAGCGCCCCCTGGAGAAGCGGCAGCAGGCGGACGAGCTGCACAAGCGGTTCTTCGACGAGAACTCCGACTTCACGAGCTGGCTGCTGCTGTGGCGCTACGTGCAGGAGCAGCAGGAGGAGCTCTCCTCGACGCAGTTCCGGAAGCTGTGCCGGCGGGAGCACCTGAACTTCCTGCGCATCCGGGAGTGGCAGGACCTCTACGCCCAGCTGCGCCAGATGGGCCAGCAGGTCGGCATCCGGGTCGGCAAGGGCCGCGAGGTGGACCCCTCCGGGAAGGAGCGGGAGATCCACGTCTCGCTGCTGGCGGGGCTGCTCAGCCACATCGGGCTCAAGGACGAGCGCAAGCGGGAGTACCAGGGCGCCCGCGGCTCGCGGTTCGCCGTCTTCCCGGGCTCCAACCTGTTCAAGAAGTCCCCCGACTGGGTCATGTCCGCCGAGCTCGTGGAGACCTCCCGGCTGTGGGCCCGCGTCAACGCCGCGATCGACCCGCTGTGGGCCGAGGAGCTGGCCCCGCACCTGGTCAAGCGCAGCGTCTCGGAGCCCCACTGGTCCCGCGCGCAGGGATCCGTGATGGCCTACGAGAAGGTCACCCTCTACGGCGTGCCCGTCGTGGCCCAGCGCCGGATCAACTTCTGGCGGGTGGACCCCGCCCTGGCGCGGGAGCTGTTCCTCCGCCACGCCCTCGTGGAGGGCGACTGGCAGACCCGGCACCGGTTCTGGGCGCGCAACCGCAAGCGCCTGGCCGAGGTCGAGGAACTCGAGAACCGGCTGCGCCGCAAGGACCTGCGGATCGACGACGAGGCCCTGTTCGCGTTCTACGACGCCCGGATCCCCGAGTCCGTGGTCTCGGCACGGCACTTCGACGCGTGGTGGAAGAAGGCCCGCCAGCAGGACGAGCACCTCCTGGACCTGGACCCCGAGGACCTGATCGCCGAGGAGGCCGGCGGCTACGACGAGTCGCTCTACCCGCGCCAGTGGGTCCGGCGCACCCGGGACGGGGAGCTGGTGCTGGACCTCGCCTACGAGTTCGCCCCGGGCTCCGACCAGGCGGACGGCGTGACCGTGCGCGTGCCCGTGCTGTTCCTCAACCAGCTGGAGCCGGAGCAGTTCCGGTGGCAGATCCCCGGGTTCCGCACCGAGCTCGTCACCGCGCTCATCAAGTCCCTGCCGAAGGCCGTGCGCCGCAACTTCGTGCCCGCCCCCGACGTCGCCCGCCAGGCGGTGGCGATGCTCGACGCCGACTTCGACCCCGCCGTCGACGCCCTCGAGCCGTCCCTGGAGCTGGTCCTGCGCCGGCTCAAGGGCCACGTGGTCCCGCCGGGCTCCTGGAACTGGGAGGCCGTCCCGGCCCACCTGCGGATGCGCTTCGAGGTGCGGGACCGCCGCAACCGGGTGCTGGGCGAGGGCGAGGACCTCGAGGCGCTCCGGTCGGAGCTGCACGACGAGATCCGTGCCGCCCTGGCCGAGTCCCTGGGCGCGGTGCCCGGCGCGGCCCCCGGCGCCCCGGCCGGCGGCCCCGCCCGGAACGGCCCGCGCTCCCCCGCGCCCCGGCCCCCGGACGCGGCGCCGGCCCCGCCGGCGCTCGAGCGCTCGGGGCTGACGGCGTGGCCCGAGGAGGACCTGCCGCGCAGCGTGGAGACGACGGTGACGGGCCAGCGGATCACCGGGTGGCCGGCGCTCGTCCCCGAGCGTCCCCGGGCCGCGGGGAGCCGGCCCGCCGGCCGGGAGGCCACGGTGGCCGTGCGCATCCTGTCCTCCGCCGCCGAGCAGCGGGCCGCCCAGCGCCGCGGGGTGATCACGCTGCTGCAGCTGCGCATCCCCTCCCCCGAGCGGTACGTGCTGGAGCACCTCAACAACCGGGAGAAGCTGGTCTTCACGCAGAACCCGCACGGGTCGGTGACCGAGCTCATCGCGGACTGCACGGTCGCGGCCATCGACAAGCTCACGCCGCCCGAGCCCCCCTTCACCCAAGCGGAGTTCGACGCGCTGCACGAGCACGTGCGGGCCGAGCTCATCGACACCGTCTTCCAGGTCACCGCGCTCGTGGAGCAGGTGCTCTCCGGGGCCGCCCGGATCCGCAAGCAGCTCAAGCGGTCGTCCTCGCTCGCCGCGGTGAACTCGCTCAACGACGTCAAGGCCCAGCTCGAGCACCTCGTGCACCCGGGCTTCGTCGCCGCCACCGGCTACGACCAGCTCCAGCACCTGCCCCGCTACGTGCGGGCGATGGAGGTGCGGCTCGAGAAGCTCGCCGGCCACCTGCAGCGGGACACGGTCGGGATGCTCGCCGTGCAGAAGCTCGAGGACGACTACGACGCCGCGCTGGACGCCCTGCCGACGCACGCCCCGGTCCCGGACGAGCTGCGCCGGGTGGCCTGGATGATCGAGGAGCTGCGGGTCTCGCTGTTCGCCCAGGAGCTGGGCACCGCCCACACCGTCTCGGAGAAGCGGATCCGCAAGGCCCTCAAGGACGCCCTCGGGGCCGCCCGGGCCTGACCCGGCGGCCGGTCAGGCCTGCGGCACGGCGGACCCGTGCCCGGCCTCGACGAGGGCGGCCCGGATCCGCTCCGCGGCCTCGTCCATCCAGGCGGGGTCCGGGTCGCGGAGCACGTTGACGAACTGGAACTGCTCGACCGTCTCCGCCGGCCACACGTGCACGTGGGTGTGCGGGACCTCGAAGCCCTGGATCATCTGGCCCACCCGCGCCGGCCGCCAGACGGCGTCGATGGCCCGCCCGATGCGCTGGGAGACCACCATCAGGTGCGCCGCCAGGTCCTCCGGCAGGTCGACCCAGTGGTCGTGCTCCTCGCGCGGGACCACGAGCGTGTGGCCCTGCGCGAGCGGGTCGATCGACAGGAAGCCGACGCAGCGCTCGTCCTGCCAGACGAAACGGCCGGGGATCTCCCCCTCGATGATCTTCGTGAAGACGGTGCTCACAGGTGCTCCCTTTCGGTGGTGGGTCGGGTGCGGTCGGCGGGCCGGGCGGTCCCGCGGCTACAGGGCGACGCGCTCGCCGACGGCGAGGTGGCGGTACTCGGCCCCGTACTTGGCGGCGAACGAGGTGAGCTGGCCCTCGATCACGCCGAGGCCGTTGTCGGAGAGCAGGCCGTCGTGGATCTGGAAGACCCGCTCGGGGCGCACGGACACCACGAAGTCGACGACCTCCGCCAGCTTGTTCCACGGCGCGTGGATCGGCGCCAGCAGCACGGGGGCGGAGAGCCCGTGCGGGACCACCAGCGAGTCGCCGGGGTGGTAGACCGTGTCCTCGACCAGGTAGCCGATGTTGTCCACGGTGCGGATGAGCGTGTGGATCAGCGCGTGCTGGCCGCCGAACGTCCGCACGGTGAAGCCCTCGAGCTCCAGCACGGTCTCGGGCTCGGCGTCGTGGATCGCGTGGCCCTCCCCCAGGGCCTCCCGGAGCCCCGCGGCCACCGGGGCCGGGGCGTACACCTGCACCTCCGGGTGCGCCCGGAGGTGCGCGTGCACCGGCTCGGGGTCGAGGTGGTCCGGGTGCTCGTGCGTGACGAGCAGGACGTCGGCCCCGTCGAGGGCCTCCGCCAGCTCCTCCCGTCCGGAGAACTTGCCCGGGTCGATCACCAGGACCCTGCCCTCGTTCTCGAGCCGCACGCACGAGTGGGTGTACTTGATGAGCTCCATGGGCCCACCCTAACCCCGGGTCCCACCGGCCGGCGGGGCACGTTCCGCGCGGTCCTTGTTAAGCTGGTGCCCGGCCCGGGCACCAGCGACGAGAGGACGAGGCGTGAGCGTGAGAACCAGCGGGGGGAGCGCCGGGGAGGTCCGCAACACCCGGCAGCGCCGCGCCGTCGCGCGGGCGCTCGCGTCCCTGGAGGACTTCATCTCCACGCAGGACCTGCACGCCCTGCTGCGGGAGCGCGGCGACTCCGTCTCCCTGGCCACGACCTACCGGATCCTGCAGTCGATGTCCGAGCTCGGCGAGCTGGACGTCCTGCGCAGCGACGACGGCGAGGCGATCTACCGCCGCTGCGCCGCCGAGCACCACCACCACCACCTGGTGTGCCGCCGCTGCGGCGCCGCCGTGGAGCTCGAGGCCCCCGCGGTCGAGGAGTGGGCCGGGCGCACCGCCGCCGCCCACGGCTTCACCGAGGTGGACCACACGGTCGAGATCACCGGCCTGTGCGCCGCCTGCGCGGCGCGGCGGGCCGATGGCTGAGCCGGGCCCGTCCCGCGGCGTCTTCGTCCTGGCGGTCAACCCGTGCGCCGGCCGCGGCCGGGCCCTCGAGGACGCCCACCGGGCCGCGGAGCTCCTGCGGACCGGCGGTGACGAGGCCGTGGTGCTCTCCGCCGCGGACCTCGGCACCCTGGTGGGGCTGGTGCGCGACCGGCTGCGGGCGCACGCCCTCACCACCCGGGCGCTCGTGGTCGTGGGCGGGGACGGGATGGTGCAGGCCGGCCTCGGCGTGCTCGTGGAGCTCGCCGCGCAGGGCGTCGACGTCCCGCTGGGCGTGGTGCCGTGCGGGACCGGCAACGACCTGGCCCGCCACCTGCGCGTGCCGCTCCGGGACCCGGTGGCCGCGGCCGGGCGGATCCTGCGCCGGCTCGACGACCCCCGGGACCGCCGCCTCGACGTGGGCCGGGTGCGCTTCGCGGACGGCCGCACGTCCTGCTTCGCGACCGCCCTGTGCGCGGGCTTCGACGCCGTGGTCAACGAGCGGGCCAACCGGTGGCTGCGCCCGGCCGGCTCCTCCCGCTACCTGCTGGCCGTCCTGGTGGAGATCGTGCGGCTGCGCACCGTCCACTACCGGCTCGAGATCGAGGACGCCGGCGGCCGGCGCCGCACGGAGCGCCGGGACGGGGTCCTGCTGAACGTCGCCAACACGTCGTCGATCGGGGGCGGCCTGCGGATCGTGCCCGACGCCCGGGCGGACGACGGGCTGCTGGAGCTGTTCACCGTGGCGCCCCTGGGCCGGGCCCGGTTCCTGCTCCTGTTCCCCCGGCTGTTCTCGGGCCGCCACGTGGCGCTGGAGAGCGTGCGGATCGAACGGGTCCGCGCCGTGGCCGTGGACGCCCCGGACGTCACCGTCTACGCGGACGGGGAGCGCCTCGGCCCGCTGCCCGTGCGCGTGGACGTGCTCCCCGCGGCGGTCCGCGTCCTGGCCTGAGCCGGGGCCCGGTCGCGGCGCCGGGCGCCCGGCGCCGCCCGCCGCGGGAGTCCCCGCGGCGGGCGCCGGCCGTTCAGCGCGGCGGCTCCGAGGTGTCCACCCGGTCCCCGCGGCGCTGCCGCCGGTCCTGGGTGGTGTCCCGGATCTCGCCCACCAGCTCCTCGATGACGTCCTCGAGGAACAGCACGCCCAGGGTCTGCCCGCCGGCGTCGACCACGCGCGCCAGGTGCGAGCCCGTGCGCTGCATCGCCGCCAGCGCGTCGTCGATCTCGATGCCGGGACGCAGGTTCGCCAGCGAGCGCACCCGGGTCACCGGCACCGGCTCGTTGTAGCGGCTCTCCGGGATCGAGAGCACGTCCTTGATGTGCAGGTAGCCGTTGAGCTCGCCGTCGTCCTCCGTGAGGGCGAAGCGGGAGAAGCCCGTGCGGGCCACCGCCTTCTCGACGTCCGCCGCGGAGGCGTCCTCGGGCAGCGTGACGAGCTGGTGCAGCGGCACCATCACGTCGGCGGTGCGCTTGGACGAGAACTCGAGCGCGCCGGAGAGCAGGCCCGTCTGGTCCGCCACCGTGCCCTCCTTCGTGGACTCCGCCACGATGGACTGGAGCTCGTCCAGGGTGAAGGTCGAGGACACCTCGTCCTTCGGCTCGATGCCCATGAGCTTCAGGACGTGGTTCGCCGTCCAGTTCAGCGTGGCGATCACCGGCTTGACCATGCGGGAGACGAGCACGAGCGGGGGCGCCAGCAGCAGCACGGCGCGGTCCGCGGCGGACACCGACATGTTCTTCGGCACCATCTCGCCGAACACCACGTGCAGGAAGGTGACCACGAGCAGGGCCGTGAGGAACCCGCTGACGTCGGCGACCTCGGCCGGCACGCCCAGGTGGACCAGCGGGCCGGAGACGATGTGGTGCAGCGCCGGCTCGGAGATGTTGAGGATCAGCAGCGAGCACACGGTGATGCCCAGCTGGCAGCAGGCCAGCATGAGGGACACGTGCTCCATCGCGTACAGCGCGGTCCGGGCCCGCTTGTTGCCCTCCTCGGCCAGCGGCTCGATCTGGCTGCGCCGCGCGGACATGACGGCGAACTCGCTGCCCACGAAGAAGGCGTTGCCCGCCAGGAGCACCACGAGCCACGCGAGGCCTGCCCAGTCGCTCATCGTGCGTCCTCCTCTCGGGCGCCGCTCTCGCGGGCCCCTGCGGGGGCGTCCTCGGGCTCGGCCGGTGCGGGGACGAACCGGATGCGGTCCACGCGGCGCCCCTCCATCCGGGCGACCTCGAGCACGCCGCCCTGGACGGGGACCACGTCCCCGGGCTTCGGGACCTGCCCGAGCCGGTCCATCATGAACCCGCCCATGGTCTCGTAGGCGGGACCGTCCTCGATGTCGAGCTCGGTGATCTGCTCGGAGACCTCGTCGGGGCGCATCAGCCCGGGGAAGTACCACTCGCCCGCCGCGGACTGCAGGGCGCCGAGGCTGAGCCGGTCGTGCTCGTCGGAGACCTCCCCGACCACCTCCTCCACGAGGTCCTCGAGGGTCACGACGCCGGCGGTGCCGCCCCACTCGTCGACGACGACGGCCATCTGGAGCCCGCCGGAGCGCAGCTGCACGAGCAGGGAGTCGAGGTGGACGGTCTCGGGCACGCGCAGGACGTCCTCCATGATCGCCCCGCACTCGAGGGCGGCGCGGCGCTCCGACGGCACGGCCACGGCCTTCTTGACGTGGACCACCCCGCGGACGTCGTCCGGGGAGTCGTCCATCACGGGGAACCGGGAGTGCCCGGTGCGGGAGGCGACGGCCACGACGTCCGCGACGGACTCGTGGGAGTCGAGCATCTGCACGCGGATCCGGGGCGTCATGACGTCCGCGGCCGTGCGCTCGGCGAAGGTGAGGGTCTTCGCGACGAACGCGGCGGTGCCGGCGTCCAGGGTGCCCATCTTCGCGGAGCGGCGGACCATCGAGGACAGCTCCTCCGGTGAGCGCGCGCCCGAGAGCTCCTCCTTGGCCTCCATCCCGAACAGGTGCAGGACCCGGTTGGCCACGCCGTTGAGGGTGACGACGAACGGCTTGAACACCGCGGTGAACACGAGCTGGGGACGGGCGACCAGCCGCCCCACCCGGAACGCCTCCGCGATGGCCCAGTTCTTGGGCACGAGCTCGCCCAGCAGCATGGACAGCAGCGTGGAGATGAGCATCGACAGTGCCAGGGTCGCTCCCCCGGCGGCCGCCACGGACAGACCGGTGAGCTCGGCGATCGGTTCCCGCAGGAAGGACTGGAGCGCCAGGTCCAGGGTGTAGCCGGTGAGAAGTGTGGTCAGTGTGATCCCCAGCTGGCAGCTGGAGAGCTGCGTGGACAGGGACTTGAGGCACTTCAGCAGCGGTTCCGCCGCGCGGTCGCCCTCTGCGATCGCCCGGCGCACCGTGGTCTGGTCGAGGGCCACGAGGGAGAACTCCACGGCCACGAAGAAGCCCGTGCCGAGGATGAGGAGCAGACCCGCCGCCAGGAGCAGCCATTCCATCAGGAGCGGCCTCCCGCGGCGGCCCGCCGGGCGGGGACGGGGCGGTCGGCGGCCGGGCGGCCGGGGGCGGAGCGGGGGACGGTGGGCGAGCCGGCTCGGGGGCCGCGGCGGGGGGCGCCGCGGCCGGGCCGGCAACTACTGAACGAGTCCATGAGAGCTCCAGGGTACCGGAGCGGGAGCCCTCCGGCGCCGGTTCAGGACCAGCTGACGGGGCGCGCCCTGCCCTCCTCGTAGCCGGACGCGGACTGGATGCCGACCACGGCCCGGGCCGCGAACTGCTCGAGGGTCGTGGCGCCCGCGTAGGTCATGGAGCTGCGCACGCCCGCGGTGATCTGGTCCACGAGGTCCTCCACGCCGGGGCGCTCGGGGTCGAGGTACATCTTGGAGCTGGAGATGCCCTCCTCGAAGAGCCCCTTGCGGGCGCGGGCGAAGGCGCCCTCGCCGCGGGTGCGCTCGCGCACGGCGCGGGTCGAGGCCATGCCGAAGCTCTCCTTGTACATGCGGCCGTCGGCGTCCACGTTCAGCTCGCCCGGGCCCTCGTGGGTGCCGGCGAACCAGGAGCCCACCATGACCTGGCTGGCCCCCGCCGCCAGGGCGAGGGCGACGTCCCGGGGGTGCTTCACGCCGCCGTCCGCCCAGACGTGCCGGCCCAGCCCGGCGGCGGCCTCGGCGCACTCGAGCACGGCGGAGAACTGGGGCCGGCCCACGGCGGTCATCATCCGGGTGGTGCACATCGCACCGGGGCCCACGCCGACCTTCACGATGTCCGCGCCGGCGTCGACGAGGTCCTGGACGCCGTCGGCGGTGACCACGTTGCCCGCCACGACGGGCACGTCGGGGGCCGCCGCGCGGACCAGCTCGAGGGCCTCCACCATCTTGCGCTGGTGGCCGTGGGCGGTGTCCACCACGAGCACGTCCACGCCGGCGTCGAGCAGCGCCCGGGCCTTGCCCCGGACGTCCCCGTTGATGCCCACGGCGGCGCCCACCCGGAGCCGGCCCGCGCCGTCCAGGGCGGGGGTGTAGATCGTGGAGCGGACCGTGCCCTTGCGGGTCAGCACGCCCACCACCGTGTCGCCGTCGAGCACCGGCGCCACGTGGGCGCGGGTCTGCGCGAGCCGGTCGTAGGCGGCGGCGAGGACGTCGTCGCCGGACCCGGCCCGGACCTCCGCCAGGGTGAACACCGGGGCGTCGGTGCGCATGATCGAGCCGAGCTGGGTGAAGCGGTCCACCTCGGCGCAGTCGGCCGCGAGCACCACCCCGCGGTAGGCCCGCCCCGGACCGCACACCACCACGGCGCCGTGGGGCCGCTTGTGCATGATGCCCAGGGCGTCGTGGACGGTGTCCTCGTCCCCGAGGACCACGGGGGTCTCGAAGCGCGGCGAGCGCTCCTTGACCCAGGACGTGACGTCCGCGATGACGTCCAGCGGGATGTCCTGCGGCAGGATGCCCAGACCGCCGCGGCGGGCCAGCGTCTCGACCATCCGGCGCCCGGTCACGGCGGTCATGTTCGCGGCCACCAGCGGCACGGTGGCGCCCGTGCCGTCGCGCGGGGTGAGGTCGACGTCGAACCGGGAGGTGACCCGGGAGCTCGAGGGGACGAGGAAGACGTCGCTGTAGGTCAGGTCGGACGTGGGGGTGTTGAGAAATCGCACGCGCGCCAGTCTAGCCGGGGCCCGCGACACGCGCCCCGGGGCCGGGGGCGCGGACTAGCCATGCCGCCGCGCGGATCACTAGACTCGCCGGAGGTACGGCCGCGCCCGGTCGACGACCGTCCGGCAGGTTCCGGAGGCGGACGCCGCCGGCTGTCACGGGAGACGGCCGGCGAGGAACACCGGCGGCGGGTCCGGACGCTGCCGGGACCGACACTGTGGAGACCGGGCAGACGGCCTCCACGCGATCAACCATGGAAGAGGCGTATTCCCCGTGCCACATCAGCCACAGCACCCCATCCCTGAAGAATTCGCAGGTAACGAGTGGCTCGTCGACGAACTGTTCGAGAAGTACCGGACGGACAAGAACTCGGTGGACGAGAAGTGGTGGCCGATCTTCGAGTCGATGAGCGCGGACAGCAGCACCGCCCCGGAGCCGTCGGGCGCCGCGAAGGCCCCGGCGCCGAAGGCGGCCCCGGCAGCCGCCCCCGCGCAGCCCAAGGCCGCCGCCGCCCCCCAGCCGCCCGCCGCCCAGCGCACCGCCGCCCGCACCTCCCCCGCCCCGGCCGCGAAGCCCGCCACGGCGCCCGCGCCCACCAGGTCCGGTGCCAAGGCCGAGGGCCGGCCCGAGACCGACCAGGGTGAGACCGAGGCCTCCGACGCCAAGAGGCCCATCCCGGCCCAGCCCGCCCGCGCCCGCGCCACGGCCCCCAACCACGACGCGCCGGCCGAGGACAAGGTCGTCAAGCTGCGCGGGCCGGCGAAGGCCGTGGCCGCCAACATGGACGCGTCCCTCACCGTCCCCACCGCCACCACGGTCCGCGCCGTCCCGGCGAAGCTGCTGATCGACAACCGGATCGTGATCAACAGCCACCTCTCCCGCAACCGCGGCGGCAAGGTGTCCTTCACGCACCTGATCGGCTACGCCGTGATCAAGGCGCTGGCCAACTACCCCTCCCAGAACGTCGTCTACGACGAGCAGGACGGCAAGCCCGTGGCGGTGCACCCCGCCCACGTCAACTTCGGCATCGCCATCGACATCCCGAACAAGGACGGCTCCCGCAACCTCGTGGTGCCGAACATCAAGGGCGCCGAGGCCATGTCCTTCATGCAGTTCTGGAACGCGTACGAGGACGTCGTCCGCCGCGCGCGCGCCAACGAGCTGACCATGGAGGACTACCAGGGCACCACGGTGTCCCTGACCAACCCGGGCGGCATCGGCACCGTGCACTCCGTGCCGCGGCTGTCCAAGGGCCAGGCGTGCATCGTCGGCGTGGGCGCGCTCGACCACCCCGCCGAGTACCGGGGCTCCTCCCCCAAGACCATCGCGCGGCACGCGGTCTCGAAGATCATCACCCTGACCTCGACCTACGACCACCGCGTCATCCAGGGCGCGGGCTCCGGCGAGTTCCTGCGCCTCATCGAGTCCTACCTGCTGGGCGGGGACGACTTCTACGACGAGATCTTCGAGGCCCTGCGGATCCCCTACGAGCCCGTGCGCTGGGCCGTGGACAACCAGGTCAACCCGGAGATCCAGGTCAACAAGGTCGCCCGGATCCAGCAGCTCATCCACGCGTACCGGGTCCGCGGCCACCTCATGGCCGACACCAACCCGCTCGAGTACGTGATGCGCAAGCACCCGGACCTCGACATCCGCACCTACGGGCTGTCCCTGTGGGACCTGGAGCGCGAGTGGCCCACCGGCGGCTTCGGCGGCGCGGACGTGCTCAGCCTGCGCACCATCCTGGGCCGGCTGCGGGACGCCTACTGCCGCACCCTCGGCGTGGAGTACATGCACCTGCAGGAGCCGGAGGAGCGCGAGTGGTTCCAGGACCAGCTCGAGCACGGCTACCAGAAGCCCAGCCGCGAGGAGCAGTTCCGCATCCTGGGCCGGCTCAACGCCGCCGAGGCGTTCGAGACGTTCCTGCAGACCAAGTACGTGGGCCAGAAGCGCTTCTCCCTCGAGGGCGGCGAGTCCCTGATCCCGCTGCTGGACGAGATCATCTCCGACGCCGCCGACGCCGGGCTCGCGGGCGTCGGCATCGCCATGGCCCACCGCGGCCGGCTCAACGTGCTCACCAACATCGCCGGCAAGTCCTACGCCCAGGTCTTCCGCGAGTTCGAGGGCAGCCAGGACCCGCGCACCACCGAGGGCTCCGGCGACGTGAAGTACCACCTCGGCACGGAGGGCTCCTTCACCTCCGACAACGGCAACGAGACCCAGGTCTACCTCGCCGCGAACCCGTCCCACCTCGAGGCCGCCGACCCGGTCATCGAGGGCATCGCCCGGGCCAAGACGGACGTCCTGGGCGCCGGGCCCGAGGGCGACGGGACGTTCCCGGTGCTGCCGATCCAGGTGCACGGCGACGCGGCCTTCGCGGGCCAGGGCGTGGTGGCCGAGGTCCTGCAGATGGCGCTGCTGCCCGGCTACACCGTGGGCGGCACCGTCCACGTGGTCGTGAACAACCAGGTGGGCTTCACCACCGCGCCCGCCGCGGCCCGGTCCACCACCTACGCGACGGACATCGCCAAGGGACTCCAGGCGCCGATCTTCCACGTCAACGCCGACGACCCCGAGGCCGTCACGCACGTGGGCCAGATGGCGTTCGCGTACCGGCAGACGTTCCACAAGGACGTCATCATCGACCTCGTGTGCTACCGGCGCCGCGGCCACAACGAGGGCGACGACCCCTCGATGACCCAGCCGCTGATGTACAACCTCATCGAGGAGAAGCGCTCGACCCGCAAGATCTACACCGAGAACCTCGTGGGCCGCGGCGACATCACCCAGGAGGAGGCCGACCGGGCGCTGAAGGACTACCAGGAGCGCCTGGAGCGGGTCTTCGCCGAGACGCACGAGGCGCAGACGTCCTCCATCCCGCTGGTCACCGGGGACTCCGCCGCGATCTCGAACATCGAGCGGCCCTCCGCCCAGCAGGCGGACTCCGGGGTCTCGATCCCCCGCACCACGGCCATCTCGACCGAGGCCGCCCAGCGGATCGGCGCGGTGCACGTGGAGGTCCCCGAGGACTTCGCCGTGCACAAGAAGCTGCGCAAGCTCCTCGAGCGCCGCGAGGCGATGACCCGCGAGGGCGGCGTGGACTGGGGCATGGGCGAGCTCATGGCCTTCGGCTCCCTCATGATGGAGGGCATCCCGGTCCGGATGAGCGGCCAGGACGTCCGGCGCGGCACGTTCACTCAGCGCCACGCCGTGTTCTACGACTCCGGCACCGGCGCGGAGTGGACCCCGCTCAACCACCTCTCCGGGAACCAGGCTCAGCTGGCGATCTACAACTCGCTGCTGTCCGAGTACGGCGTGCTGGGCTTCGAGTACGGCTACTCCGTGGAGCGCCCGGACGCCCTGACCGTGTGGGAGGCCCAGTTCGGCGACTTCGTCAACGGCGCCCAGATCATCCTGGACGAGTTCGTCTCCTCCGCGGAGCAGAAGTGGGGCCAGCGCTCGTCGCTGGTCATGCTCCTGCCGCACGGCTTCGAGGGGCAGGGCCCGGACCACTCCTCGGCCCGGATCGAGCGCTTCCTGACGCTGTGCGCCGAGAAGAACATGGTCGTGGCCAACCCCTCGACGCCGTCGAACCACTTCCACCTGCTGCGCCGGCAGGCCTACAGCCGCCCGCGCAAGCCGCTGGTGGTGGCCACGCCGAAGCAGCTGCTGCGCCTCAAGGCGGCGGCCTCCCCGATCGAGGAGTTCACCTCCGGCGCGTTCCGCCCGGTGATCGGCGACCAGGCGGGGCTCGAGGCCGCCGAGGTCACCGACGTGGTGCTGGTCTCCGGCCGGCTCTACTACGACCTCGCCGCGGCCCGCGAGGAGCACAAGGACCGGAGGACGGCGATCGTGCGCGTGGAGCAGCTGTACCCGCTGCCCCTCGCGGAGATCCGGGAGGAGCTCGGCAAGTACCCCGAGGCCCGCCTCACGTGGGCGCAGGACGAGCCCGCCAACCAGGGCGCCTGGCCGTTCATGGCGGTCAACCTCCTGCCGCAGCTCGACCGGCCGGTCCGGCTCGCCTCCCGCCCCGCGTCCGCGTCCCCGGCCAACGGCTCGGCCAAGCGCCACGCGGCCGAGCTCGAGACCCTGGTGCAGACGGCCTTCGAGCGCGACTGAGCCCGTCCCGGGAGGGCGGGGGCCCGTGCCCCTGCCCTCCCGCACGTCCCCAGCGAGTCCGGCGCCGGCCCCGGGCCCCCGGGCCGCGGCGCGCCGGCCCCCCCCCACCCCCCCCCCCCCCCCCCAAGGACCCCGGGGG
>NZ_JAFCWG010000001.1:403779-617001 GCF_049897445.1 Kocuria sp. LHG3120
CCGCCCCCCGGCCGGGGGGGGGGGGGGCCGGCCCCCCGCCCCCCCCCCCCGCCCCCCGGGCCGCCGGGCCCGCCCCCCCCCCCCGCCCCCCCGCCGCTCGTCCCCCCGACATCCCGCACCCCCGACCAGAAAGAACGACGTGGAGCAACGAAGGATCAGAATTGTCGCAGTCGGTGACGAGCTGCTGGCCGGCGAGGGCGACCCCCGGGGCCTCGGCTGGTTCGGGCGGGTCATGGCCCGGACCCCGCACCACGTGGCCCCCGTGTCCGCCTACAACCTGGCGGCCCCCGGCGAGGGCAGCGAGTCGCTCAACGAGCGCTGGTTCGAGGAGGCGGCCCGCCGCTTCTCCCCCGGCCACGACAACCGCCTGGTCATCGCGCCCTCCACCCTGGACATCGACCTGTCCATCACGAGCGCGCGCTCCCGGCTGAACATGGCCAACATCATTGACACCGCCTCCCAGCACAACGTGCGGGTCCTCGTGGTCGGCCCCCCGCCCACGATGGACGCCGAGCGCAACCGCCGGATCGCGGACCTCTCGGCCGCCTACGCGGACGTCACGACCCGGCGCAACCACGTCTACGTGGACACGTTCAACCCCCTGCAGCACCACGAGCAGTGGCGCAAGGACCTCGCGGCCAACCACGGACACCCCGGCCAGGCCGGCTACGGGCTGATGGCATGGCTCGTGCTGCACCGCGGCTGGTACGACTGGCTGGACCTGCCCGAGCCCCGGTGAGCCCCGCCCGTCCCGCGTGTGAGAGAATGGCGGGCAGTGCCTCGTCCGGCCGCCGCTGACATCACCAGACCACGCGGGAACGGACGCCGACACCCACGATCCGCCGCGGGCGACCGCGGACAGACAGGAGGCTCGCATGAGCAAGCGCGGACGCAAGCGCAAGGACCGCCGCAAGGGCGGCGCCAACCACGGCAAGCGCCCCAACGCCTGAGGTCCTCCCCGGACCCCGGCGACGCCGTGACGGAAGGGCCCCGGACCGCGTCAGCGGTCCGGGGCCCTTCCGTGTGCCCGGGGGTCCTGCCGTGCGGGAACCGGGGCGCCGCGCTCAGGCGGCGGGCGGGTCCTGGCGCGCGCCGTGCAGCCGGGCGAGGATCGAGACCCGCAGGTCGGCGGGCGCGGTCTCCGCGCAGGACCGCCGGACCACGGAGCGGATCACGCACTCCAGGTCGTACTCGCGGGCGCACTCCGGGCACTCGAGGAGGTGGCCGTGGATCTCGTCGAGGTCCTCCGCCGGGAGCACCCCGTCGAGGTACTCGTAGATCAGGCGGATCCTCTCGTCCGTGCAGCATCCGAGGCTCTCGCAGTCGGCCATGTCTACTTGTCCTTTTCCTTCTTCTTGTCGCCGGTCACCCTGGACGTGTCGAAGCCGCGCTCGGCGGCGTAGTCGGCGAGCTTCTCGCGCAGCAGCTTCCGCCCGCGGTGCAGGCGGGACATCACCGTCCCGATCGGCGTGTCCATGATCTCGGAGATCTCCTTGTAGGCGAAGCCCTCCACGTCGGAGAAGTACACCGCCAGCCGGAACTCCTCGGGCAGCTCCTGCAGGGCGCGCTTGACGTCGCTGTCCGGCAGGTGGTCCAGCGCCTCCACCTCCGCGGAGCGCAGCCCCGAGGACGTGTGGGACTCGGCGCGGTGCAGCTGCCAGTCCTCGACGGTGTCGGTGTTCGCCTGCAGCGGCTCGCGCTGCCGCTTGCGGTAGAGGTTGATGTACGTGTTCGTGAGGATGCGGTACAGCCACGCCTTGAGGTTCGTGCCGGGCTTGTACTGGTGGAACGCGGAGAACGCCTTCGTGTAGGCCTCCTGCACGAGGTCCTCGGCGTCGGCCGGGTTGCGAGCCATGCGCAGGGCGGCGGCGTAGAGCTGGTCCACGTACTCCATGGCGTCCTGCTCGAAGCGCGCCTTCCGGTCCTCGGGGGACTCGGTCTCGACGTCGACGGGCGGCTCGGTGCGCTGGGGGGCGGCCCCCTGCTGGTTCTGCTCGTTCATCACGGACCAGTCTACGGGGACGCGCGCGCGGGCCGGGGCGGGCTCGAGAACGCTCGTGGGGGCGGTGATGACTGCTCCTCTCCCCCGCCGTGCGGGTCCCTCCGAAAACCTGTGCCGGTGACCTGCCCCGGACGGGGCGGCCGCTGTCCTGCACAACGGGTGTCACCGTCGCACCTATTCCCACCGCGCCCGGCCCGTGCTCGCCCCGGGCGCGGTCCCCGTGGCTAGGATGGGACGAGCGGCGCCGTCCGCCGATCCAGACCCGCCCGACACAGCCCCGCGGTACCGTCTGCCGCCGAGGAGGAACCCATGAGCATCGTCCGTCGCATCGCCCGCCCGCTGCTGGCCACCGGTTACGTCGCCAACGGGGTGGAGAGCTTCCGCAACTCGTCCCAGGCCGCCCAGCACCTCGCCCCGGCGATCTCCGCCGCCACGAAGGCCTTCCCCCAGGCCGGACCCGCGCTGCAGAACCACGCCGTGGTGGCCCAGGGCCTGGCCGCGGCGCAGCTCGGCGCCGCCGTGCTCTTCGGGCTGGGCAAGCTGCCCCGCCTCTCGGCCGGCGTGCTCGTCACCACCACCGCGCTCAACGCCTACGCCGACTACCGCGCCGCGGAGGCGAGCACCCCGGAGCAGAAGGCCGCCCGCCGCTCCACCGCCTTCAAGAACTCCTCCCTGGTGGGCGCCGTCATGCTCGCCGCCGTGGACACCGAGGGCAACCCGTCCCTGCTGTGGCGTGCCGAGCACCTCGCCGGGGACGTCCGCAAGAACGCCTCCAAGCTGGGCAAGGACACCCAGAAGCAGGTGGCCAAGGCCGAGAAGGCCCTCCAGCACGCCGTCAAGCAGGGCTAGGCCCCGGTCCCCCTGTCGTGATGCCGCCGGAGTCCTCCGCCCCCGCAGCCCGTCCCGACGCCGCGGAGCCGGCCCCGCAGCACGAGCTGTGGCCGGCTCCGTTCGTCGGGCCCCGTCCCGTCGTCGCCGAGCTGACGGTGCCGGGCTCGAAGTCCCTCACCAACCGGTACCTGCTGCTCGCCGCCCTGGCGGACGGTCCGTGCCGGTTGCGCTCGCCCCTGCACTCCCGCGACTCGCGGCTCATGGTCGAGGCCCTGCGGGCCCTCGGGGCCCGGGTCGAGGAGGTGGCCGGGGACGGCGGCTTCGGCCCCGACCTGCTCGTCGAGCCCGCCCCGTGGGACGCCACCGAGCCGGTCACGGTCGAGTGCGGGCTGGCCGGGACCGTGATGCGCTTCGTGCCGCCGGTCGCCGCCCTCGCACGGCGTCCCGTCACCTTCGACGGCGACCCGGGCGCCCGGGTGCGCCCCATGGGGCCGGTGATCGACGCCCTGCGCGCGCTCGGCCTGCGGGTCGAGGACGACGGCCGGGGCCGGCTGCCGTTCACCGTGCACGGCACCGGCGGCGTGCGCGGCGGGGAGCTGGAGATCGACGCCACCGGCTCGAGCCAGTTCGTCTCGGCCCTGCTGCTCGCGGGCGCCCGGTTCGGCGACGGGCTCGTGCTGCGCCACCGCAGCGCCGACGGCTCGGGGCGCGGTGTGCCGTCCATGCCGCACGTCGAGATGACCGTCGAGGTGCTGCGCGGCCTCGGCGTCTCCGTGGACGACTCCGTGCCCGACGAGTGGCGGGTCTCCCCCGGGCCGGTGCGGGCCTTCGACGTGACCATCGAGCAGGACCTCTCCAACGCCGGCCCCTTCCTGGCCGCGGCCGTGGTGACCGGCGGACGGGTCTCGGTGCCCCGCTGGCCCGACCGCACCACCCAGGGCGGCGACCACTGGAAGCACATCCTCCCGGCCTTCGGCGCGGCGGTGGAGCTCACGAACGGGACCTTCACCGTCACGGGACCGGACGCGGTGACCGGGGTCGACCTCGATCTCGGCGAGGCCGGGGAGCTCGCGCCCACCGTCGCGGCCGTGTGCGCGGTCGCCGGCACGCCCTCGCGGCTGCGCGGCATCGCCCACCTGCGCGGCCACGAGACCGACCGGCTCGCCGCGCTCGTCACGGAGATCAACCGGCTCGGCGGCGACGCCGAGGAGACCGCGGACGGGCTGCTGATCCGGCCGGCCCCCCTGCACGGCGGGACGTTCCACAGCTACGAGGACCACCGGATGGCCACCGCCGGCGCCGTGATCGGCCTCGTGGTCCCGGACGTCCGGGTCGAGAACATCGCGACCACCGCCAAGACCCTCCCCGAGTTCCCCCGGCTGTGGGCGGAGCTCACGGGCACGAGCCGTGACGCGTAGGGACTCCGTCCGGCGCGACTGGGACGAGTCGGACGTGCGCGTCCGTCCCAGCAAGACCGGCTCCCGCCCGCGCACCAAGGAGCGGCCGGCGCACGAGGACGCCGTCACCGGCCGCATCGTCACCGTGGACCGCGGCCGCTACACCGCGATCCTCGAGGAGGACACCCCCGGGGAGCGGCTGGTCGTGGCCGTGCGCGCCCGGGAGCTGCGCCGCCGGCCCGTGGTCGCGGGCGACCTCGTGGGTCTCGTCGGCGACGTCAGCGGCGCCCCGGACAGCCTGGCCCGCCTCGTGCGGATCGAGGAGCGCTCCACCGTCCTGCGCCGCAGCGCGGACGACACCGACCCGGTCGAGCGGGTCGTGGTGGCCAACGCCGACCAGCTCGTGGTCGTCGTGGCCGCCGCCAACCCCGAGCCCCGCACCGGGTTCATCGACCGCTCCCTCGTGGCCGCCTACGACGCCGGCATCGAACCGCTGCTGTGCATCACCAAGACCGACCTGCGGGACCCCGCCGAGCTGATCTCCCACTACACGGCGCTCGAGCTGCCCGTGCTCGTCTCGGGCCCCGCCCACGACGTCCCGGCCGACGACGACGGGACCACGCTGCCCCTCGACCCGGCGCTCGTCGAGGCCCTGCGCGAGCGTCTCGACGGCCACGTCTCGGTGCTGCTGGGCCACTCCGGCGTGGGCAAGTCCACCCTCGTCAATGCCCTCACGGGTGCCGACCGGGCCACCGGCGGGGTGAACGCGGTGACCGGACGGGGCCGGCACACGTCGTCGTCGGCCCTCGCCCTGAAGATCGAGGACGCCTCCCCCGGGTCCTGGATCATCGACACCCCGGGCATCCGCTCGTTCGGTCTGGCGCACGTGGACCACGACCGGATCGTGGAGTCCTTCGACGAGCTCGCCGAGGCGATCGCCGAGTGCCCCAAGGGCTGCCGGCACACGGGGACGTCCCCCGGCTGCGCCCTGGACGCCTGGGTGGCGCAGGGCCGCGCCGGGGAGGCGGGCGAGTCCCGGCTGGTCTCCCTGCGCCGGCTGCTCGGGGCCGGTGAGCGCCCCGGGGAGTCCCGCGAGGACAAGGAGCTCGGCGTCCAGTGAGCCGCCGGGCAGGGTGTCTCGCACCCCCGCCCGACCAGGCCCGGGACCGCGGTTCGGGGTAGGTTGGACCAATGCGCAGCCCCAGCAACTACACCGACGACCTCCGCCTCGCCCACATCCTGGCCGACGCCGTGGACCGCCTGACCATGCGCCGGTTCAAGGCCCAGGACCTCACGGTGGAGACCAAGCCCGACCTCACGCCCGTGACGGACGCCGACCGCGAGGCCGAGCAGCTCATCCGCACCCAGCTGGGGCGCGCGCGCAACCGGGACGCCGTGATCGGCGAGGAGTACGGCGCCACCGGCAGCGGCGCCCGGCAGTGGGTCGTGGACCCCATCGACGGCACGAAGAACTTCGTGCGCGGCGTGCCGGTGTGGGCCACCCTGATCGCCCTCGTCGACGAGGGCCGGCCGGTGGTCGGCGTGGTCTCCGCGCCGGCGCTCGGGCGCCGCTGGTGGGCGGCGGCCGGCACGGGCGCGTTCACCGGCAAGTCCCTGGCCAACGCCCAGCGGATCCACGTCTCCCAGGTGGGGCGGCTGTCCGACGCCTCGCTGTCCTACTCCTCGCTCACCGGGTGGCGGGACCGCGGGGTGCGCGAGCGTTTCCTGGAGCTCACCGACGAGGTCTGGCGGACCCGGGCCTACGGCGACTTCTGGTCCTACTGCCTCCTCGCCGAGGGCGCCGTGGACATCGCCTGCGAGCCCGAGCTCAGCCTGCACGACATGGCCGCGCTGGTGCCCGTGGTCGAGGAGGCCGGCGGCCGGTTCACGTCCCTCGAGGGCGAGCCCGGGCCCTTCGGCGGCAACGCGCTGGCCACCAACGGCCTGCTCCACGACGAGGTGCTGGGGATGCTGGCCACCGGTTCCTGAACCGCCGGCACCACGACGGGGGCCCGCACCGGCCGGTGCGGGCCCCCGTCGTCGTCAGTCGGCGTCCGTCGCCGGCAGGGGTCAGAGGTCCTGGCCGGTGAAGCCCATCTCCCGCTCGATGCACTGCTGGAACGCCGCCTGGTCCGAGGAGTACTGCGAGCAGGCCTCCATGGCCGGCCCGAACTCCCCGAACAGCGCCCCGAAGAGCACCAGGAAGAGGATGCTCGCCAGGATCGCCAGGACGCTGAGCACGATGCCGATGATCGGCAGGGCCTTGGACGCGCCGGGCGTCCTGCCCAGCTTGCGCAGCGCAACGATGCCCAGTACCAGGCCCACGAGGCCCGGGACGATGCCGAGCACGAACCAGCACGTCAGCAGCGCCACGATGCCCAGCACCAGGGAGGCGATGCCCAGCCCCGTGCCGGCGGGCCGCGGGCTCGCGCCGTACTGGTTCATGTCGTACTGCCCCTGGTAGCCCTGCTGCCCCTGGTAGCCCGGGCCGCCGTACTGGCCCTGGTCGTACTGGCCCTGGCCCTGGTAGCCCTGGCCGCCGTACTGGCCCTGGCCGTACTGACCCTGGTCGTACTGGCCCTGGCGGTACTGGTCCTGGTAGCCCTGCTGCCCCTGGCCGTAGGAGTCCTGGCCCTGGTGGCCCTGGCCGCCGTACTGGCCCTGGTCGTACTGGCTCTGGTAGCCCTGCTGCCCCTGGCCGTACTGCGGCGTGGCGTACGGGTCGCCGGCGCCGCCCTGGCCGGAGCGCGGCGGCTCGTAGGAGGGTCCCGAAGGCGCTCCCTCGACGCGCTGACCGTACTCGGGCGGGTCGTGGCGACCGGAGCTCGACGACCCGCCGGCACCGGTGCCGCTCTGGTCTGGCGTGTTGTCGTTGTGGCTCATGGCGTTGCCCTTTCGGTCGTCTGCGGTACGCCACCAGCTTGTCACACGGCCCGCCGGGACGTGCCCCTTCTGCGGGCGGCGGCACGGCGCCCGCCCTGCCCCGGAACGATCCGGGCACGAAAAAACCGGGGAGCGCCTCGCGGCGCTCCCCGGTCAGGGATCTCGTGGAGATGGGGGGAATTGAACCCCCGTCCGATGCAGCATTGTCAGGGCTTCTCCGGGTGCAGTCTGCGTGGCGTTTTCTCAGTCCCGGCCCTCGTGCAGACACGTGGCCGACGGACTCAGTCGCGAAAGTGTTCTCCAGACGCCCGCGACGAACGGCTGGAGCAGTGGCCTCCTGATTGATGCCAGACCCCGGGTCGAAGGCGAACCCGGGCCGACAGTCACCTAAGTAGTCTGGTTGCGCTTACGCCGCGAGGGCGAAGGCGTTCTGAGACTTGGCGACGTTGCTCTGAGAATTGGCAACTATTGTTTTACAGAGAGCGTTTACGAGATAACTCTGCGTCCTCGACCCGCTTCCCCTGTCTCAACTCACATCGTCGAAACCGATCATCCCCGTATTTTGTTGTCAAGCATCCCGCCGCAGCGGGATACACCACTCTACCGCGCGGTACTCGCCGACCGCAAGCATTCGCCCCGGGACGCTCAGCCCAGGTTCTTGTAGCGCATGGCCCGCTGGGCCTCGCGGTTGTCCTGCTGCTCCCGCAGGGTCTGGCGCTTGTCGTACTCCCGCTTGCCCTTGGCCACGGCGATCTCGACCTTGGCCTTCTTCCCGTCCACGAAGTAGAGGGACAGCGGCACAATCGTGAAGCCGGACTCCCGCGTCTTCTGCTGGATCTTGTCCATCTCGCTGCGGTGCAGGAGCAGCTTGCGGCGGCGGCGGGCGGAGTGGTTGGTCCACGACCCCTGCAGGTACTCGGGGATGTGGACGCCCTCGAGCCACAGCTCGCCGTCGGTGAACTGGCAGAACCCGTCCACGAGCGAGGCGCGCCCCATGCGCAGGGACTTCACCTCGGTGCCCATGAGCGCGAGACCGGCCTCGTAGGTGTCGAGGATGTGGTAGTCGTGCCGGGCCTTCTTGTTGTTGGCGACGACCTGGCGACCGGTGTCCTTCTTGGCCATGGGCCTCCTCCCTGGGGACGGTGCGGACGGAAACGCGCCGCGCACCGGGGCACGCGGCGGATCCTCCATCCTACGCCACGGCCGTCGCGCGGGACCACGGCCGGCACCCGGACCCGGCGGCGCCCCGCCCAGGAGCGTCGCCCCAGGTCACCCCCGCCGCACCCGGTAGGCTGGGCGGATGCTGGAGCCAGTCCCCACCGAGCGCCCGCCCGCCGCGGACGTCCTGTACCTCGTCGGCACGAGCGGTCACCCGAACTTCGGCGACGAGTTCATCGCCGCCTCGTGGCTGCGCTTCCTCGCCCGCGCCCGGCCCGGCGCCGAGGTGTGGCTCGACTGCCCCCACCCGGGGCTGGCGTCTCACCTCTTCGACGGCCTGCACCCGGGGCTGCGGACCACCGACACCCTGTGGCGGCTCGCCTTCGAGACGACCGGGATGGACCCGGCCGCGGCGGACGCCCACGTGGACCGGGTGGTGACGCACCTGGGGTCCCCGCGCTACGACCTCGGCCTGCTCGGCGCCCGTCGCGCGGGCTCCGTGCACTTCCTCGGGGGCGGGTACCTGAACTCCATCTGGCCGCACCACGCGCGCCTGCTCCGGGCGGCGCTGCGGCTGCGCGAGGTCTCCGGGGCGCGGCTGGCCGCCACCGGCCTGGGCCTGGCCCCCGCCACCGACGCCGAGGGCCTGCGCGCCGCGCTCGGCGCCTTCGACCACGCCACGGTCCGTGACGCGCCCAGCGCCCAGCTCGCCCGCGCCGACCGCGCCCCCGACGACGCCTTCCTCGGCCTGCCCGGCCTCGCGGGCTTCACCGGCGCGCCCGCCGAGGGGGCGGACGACGGCGACGTGTGGGTGTGCCTGCAGAGCGACATGACCGAGCCCGGGATCCTCGACGGCGCCGTCGCCGCCGTGCGGGCCGCGCTGACGGGTCCGGCACTGGCGGGCCGGACCGTGCGCTACCTCGAGGCGATCCCCGGCGCGGACCGCACGGCCCTCGACCGGCTCGCCGACCTCGTCCCCGAGGAGAACTTCGTGCCGTTCACGCGGCTCTGGCAGGAGGGCTTCCCGGCCCGGCCGGGTCAGACGTGGCTCACCTCGCGGTTCCACTTCCACCTGCTCGCCGCCGCGTGCGGCGCGGAGGGCACCGCGCTGGAGGTCAGCCCCGACTACTACCGCGTCAAGCACCAGTCGCTGCTCGAGGCCGGCACGGGGTGGTCCGTCACGCCCACCGGCGCCACGGAGCCGTCCCCGCCCGCCCGGTCGCACGCCTTCCCGGCCACGGCCGCGCGGCTGCACCGCACCAAGCTGCGGGAGGCGGAGGAGCTGTACCCGGCGGCAGCGGCCCCCGAGGACGGCCCCGCCGGGACGGAGCCCCGCACCCGGCCGGGACGGACGGTGGCGCGCTTCCTGCGCCGCTGAGCGCCCGCCCGCCAGAGCACGGGCCCCGGCCGGTCGCGGGACCGGCCGGGGCCCGGGCAGAAGTCCCGCAGGAGCTCAGGCGTCGGCCGGGGCGTGGCGCTGGTCGGCGCGCCAGCGGATCCCGGCGTCGACGAAGCCGTCGATCGCGCCGTCGAAGATCGCGGAGGGGTTGCCCTCCTCGTGGTTGGTCCGCAGGTCCTTGACCATCTGGTACGGGTTCAGGACGTAGGAGCGCATCTGGTCGCCCCAGGACGCCTTGACGTCCCCGGCCAGCTCCTTCTTCTTGGCGCTCTCCTCCTCCTGGCGCTGCAGGAGCAGCCGCGACTGGAGCACGCGCAGCGCGGCGGCGCGGTTCTGGATCTGGGACTTCTCGTTCTGCATGGACACGACGATGCCCGTGGGGATGTGGGTCATCCGCACGGCGGAGTCCGTGGTGTTCACGGACTGACCGCCGGGGCCCGAGGAGCGGAAGACGTCCACCTTGATCTCGGACTCGGGAATCTCGATCGAGTCGTCCTGCTCGATGAGCGGGATGACCTCCACCGCCGCGAACGAGGTCTGGCGCCGCCCCTGGTTGTCGAAGGGGGAGATGCGGACGAGCCGGTGGGTGCCGGCCTCGACGGACAGGGTGCCGAAGGCGTAGGGGGCCTTGACCTCGAAGGTCGCGGACTTCAGGCCCGCCTCCTCCGCGTAGGAGGTGTCCAGGACGGTGGTCGGGTAGCCGTGGCGCTCCGCCCAGCGCAGGTACATGCGCATGAGCATCTCGGCGAAGTCGGCGGCGTCCACGCCGCCGGCGCCGGAGCGGATGGTCACCACGGCCTCGCGCTCGTCGTACTCGCCCGAGAGCAGGGTCTGGACCTCCAGCCGGGAGAGCGCCTTCTTGACCGCGGCGAGCTCCTCCACGGCGAGCTCCAGGGTCTCCGCGTCGTCCTCCTCGGCGGCCAGCTGCACCATGACCTCGATGTCGTCGATGCGGCCGCCCAGCTTCTCGAGCCGCTCGAGGTCGGACTGCTTGTGGGAGAGCTTGGAGGTGATCTTCTGCGCCGCGGCCTGGTCGTCCCACAGGTCCGGGGCGGTCGCCTGCTGCGAGAGCTCGGCGATGTCCCGCTTGATGGCGTCGACGTCGCTCACGGCCTCGATGGACGCGAACGTGGAACGGAGGGCGGAGATCTCTGCCGGGAAGTCAAGGGAGGCCATGGAAGCCAAGATTATCCCATGGGGGCAAATCGCCCCGGCCCGGCCCGGCGCCCCTCTGGCAGGATGGTGCCGAGAGGAAGGAAGCACGATGCGCATCCCTCGCACGCTGGCCCTGGTCCTCGCCGGCGGGAAGGGCTCCCGGCTCGGCGCCCTGACCGAGAAGAAGGTCAAGCCCGCCCTCCCCGTGGCGGGCACCTACCGGCTCATCGACGTCGCCCTGTCCAACCTCGTGCACTCCCACCTCTCGGACGTGTGGGTCGTCGAGCAGTTCCTCCCGCACAGCCTCAACCAGCACCTGGCCAACGGGCGCCCCTGGGACCTCGACCGCACCCACGGCGGGCTCCAGGTCCTCCCCCCGTACCAGGGCACCGAGGGCGAGGGCTTCGCCGAGGGCAACGCGGACTCGCTCTACCGGCAGAAGGACCTGATCCGCGACTTCGCCCCGGACCTGGTCCTGGTGCTCAGCGCCGACCACCTGTACACGCTGAACTTCCTCGACGTGATCGACACCCACCTCGAGCGGAGCGCCGACCTGACCGTGGTCACCACGCTGGTCGACGAGGACCCCTCCCGCTACGGCGTGGTGCAGGCCGACGACGGCGGCCGCGTCACCGGCTTCGACTACAAGCCGGACGAGCCCCGGGGGCGGCTGGTCGCGGCCGAGATGTTCCTCTACGACGCGGAGAAGCTGCTGGAGGCCCTGGACCTCGTGCACGAGCAGGAGGGCGGGCTCGAGGACTACGGCAACGACCTGGTCCCGTGGTTCGTGGCGCACCGCACGGTGGTGGAGCACCGCCTGGACGGGTACTGGATGGACCTGGGCACCCTGCAGTCCTACTGGACCGCCCACATGCAGATGCTCGACGGCGACGGCGTGGCCCTGGACGACCCCGGCTGGCCGATCCTCTCGGCCCAGCCGCAGCGGGTGCCCGCCCGGATCGCCGGCAGCGCCGAGCTGCGCGGGTCGATGGTCGCCGCGGGCGCGACCGTGCGCGGCGCCGTGGAGCACTCGGTGCTCGGCCCCGGCGTCGTCGTCGAGGAGGGCGCCACGGTGCGCAGCTCGGTGCTGCTGGACGGCGTCCGGGTGGGGCCCGGGGTGACCCTCGAGAACGTCCTGGCCGACACGGGAGCCGACATCTCCGCGGGTGCGCACGGCGCCGCGGGCGCCGTGACCCTGATCGACGGCACGGGCTCCGTGGCGGCCACCGAGGAGTTCGACCGCGGGGCGGTCCTGCCCCGCGGTCACTGAGCCCTCCGCGGGGGGTCCTGCCCCGCGGTCACTGAGCCCTCCGCGGACCGGTCCCCCGGGGCGGGACCGGTTCGGGACGGAACCGCCCGGACGGATCGTGTCCGGACAGGACGCTAGTGGGCGTGGCGGTAGGGCTGCGGCTCGGGCAGGCCGGCGCGGGCACGCACCCGCCGGCCGAGGCGCTCGATGGAGGTCAGCGCCGCGGCGACGTCGTCCGCCCGCACGGTGAAGGGCATGCTGTGGATGGTCTCGCTCTCCACGGTCGCGGCCCGCGCCACGGCCCGGATCTCCTCGGTGTCCTCCGCGCGCAGCCCGATCTCCGTGAGGGTGGTCGGCAGCCCGACCCGGGTGGTGAACTCGATGAAGTCCACGATCTCCGAGCTCGGCGCGCCCTCCAGCACGAGCTGGGTGATGGAGCCGATGTTGACCTTCTGCCCGTGGGCCAGGCCGTGGGTCTGCGGCGCCGCGGTCAGGCCGTTGTGGACGGCGTGGGCCGCCGCCAGTCCGCCGGACTCGAAGCCGAGCCCGGAGAGCAGGGTGTTGGCCTCGATGACCTTCTCCAGTGCCGGGGTCACGACGTGGTCCCGGGCGGCGTCCATCGCCACGAGGGCGTTGTCCCACAGGACGTCCCAGCTCAGCCGGGCCAGGGCGGTGCCCGTGAGGGTGGCCGTGCCCCCGGCCATGGTCAGCGACCCCGAGGCGGCGGTGGCCCTCGCCTCGAGCCAGGTGGCCAGGGCGTCGCCGACGCCCGCCGCCAGGAACGTCGCCGGCGCGTTGGCCACCAGCTGGGAGTCGACGAGGACGAGGTCGGGGTTGCGAGGGAAGAACCGGTACTCCTCGAAGACGCCCTCGTCGGTGTAGACGACCGCCAGCGCCGAGGTCGGCGCGTCGGTGGAGGCGACGGTGGGGACGCTGACCCACCGGATCCCGGCGAGGAACCCCGAGGCCTTGACCGCGTCGATGGTGCTGCCGCCGCCCACGGCCACGGCCACGTCGGCCCCCGCCGCGCGGATGACCGCCGTGAGCCGGTCGATCTCCCCGGCCGAGGGGATGCCGTTGAAGGTCTCGCGCGTGGTCGCCATGCCGGCCCGCGTCAGGGACGCCTCCACGTCGTGGCCCACGAACCCCCAGACGACGTCGTCGGCCACCACCAGGGGTGTCTGCCCGACGGCGGCGAGATACTCTCCCAGGCGTGCGATGGCGCCCGGTCCCTGGACGTAGCGTCCTGGGCTGATGACGGAGCGGACGGGAGCGTCCATGGCCTTCTCCTTCGACGACGGGGCCGGCAGGTCGTTCCCCCTGCCGCCCGGGATGATCTCCCGGGTGCCCGCCAGCGTAGGAACGTCCCCGCGGCCGGCACCAGGGACGTTCTCGCCGGCTGAGAAACCGGGGACGCGTCGCGGTCGCCTCCCGCCGTCCGGGCCGAGCCGCGTCCCGGCCCTCACCGCGTGGTCATCACCCGGTAGTGCTCCTCCACCTGCCTCCTGGGCAGCTCCTTGGTGTAGACCGCCACCTTGCCGACGGCCCCGTCGAAGAACGACCTCAGGTCCCGGGTGCCCACGCGGAACGGCGCGCTGCCGCGCCGGGGCACGACGACCGTGCCGTCGTGCTTCAGGTCGTCCTGGTCCATGCGCTGCCCGTTGCGGTAGATCTTCGTGTAGCCGTTCGGATAGTCCCCGCCCTTGACGTCGGCATTGATGACGAGCACGTAGTGGATCCACTCCCCCTTGCGCACCGGTACCTGGAAGTAGGAGCCAGGCCCCTCTCCTCCGGACGGGTTGAACGCGTAGCCGGAGATGCGGTTGGGCCGGTTCTCGGAGTTGCTCTTCGAGTACATCCGCGCCACGTACTCGTGGTTCCTCGGCGCGCCCTTGCCCATCCAGTGCACGTACCCCGAGCCCTCCTGGGACCGGAAGTCCAGCGCGTCGGGGCGCATCCACGCCTCGACGGTGAGCACGCCGCGCGTGCCGGCGCTGACGGCTGCGGCGTCGGGCACCTGGAGGTACTGACCGGTGCCGTCGAAGTCCGCGGCCGTGTCGCCGTTGGGCAGGGTCGCCCGCTTCGGCTTGCCGTGGTAGCTGCCGTGGAGCCTGCCCACCAGGTCCTGCTCCGTGCCCGCACCGGGGCTGCGCATGGCCCAGTACGCGGCGGGTCCGTCCTTCCGGACGGTGTCGTCGTAGGAGAGCGGGCGGGCCGCGCTCCGCAGGACGTCCCCGGGATCGTCCCGGGCGGCCGACGGCGGAAGCCCTGCGATGCCCGGCGCCAGCGCGAGCAGCAGCGTCAGCACGCCCTGCACCGGCGCGCTCCACCGCCCCCGCGCGCGAACAGTGCTCATGTCGAGACCTCGATGTGGTGTCGGACGGGACCGCACGCACCGGTTGCTCCCGTGGTGCGCGTCCCGCTCACTGCGGTGCCGGCCGTGCGGCCGCACCGGACGTCGTCGCGACACCTCCTCCCCACCAGGATGGATGCGATCGTGCGGACCGGTCCGGAGGAACGTCCCTCGGCACCAGCGTGCGCTGCCGCGCCCGGCCGGTCAATGAGATCGCGCCGAACAGCACCCGAACGGTGATCATCCCCGGCGCCTGGTCCGGGGTCGGCCCTGACGCCCGGGCGGGCACCGTGCCTGCTGCGCCGGCCGTGCCGCCCCCCGGAGCGGCCGCGGGTCGGCGGGACCGGGTGGGCCGCGTCATCGCCCCAGTCGCGCGCGGGCCTCGCTCGTGGCGGTGATCGGGATGCCGTCGGGCACCAGGAGGTTGACCACCGGCGGGTGCACGACGGCGGCCAGGCTCACCTCGGCGGTCCGCCCGTCCGGGCTCCCGGTGGGTGCGGCCAGGGCCAGGCCCGGCGTCCCGGCCCAGGCGCTGACGGTGTCGAGGTAGGCGGTCGCGGCCCCCGCCACGGCGTCGTCGTCCAGGACCGTGACGGGCGGGGCGCCGTCCGTCCCCGGCTCCAGCGCCACGAACGTGTCGGCCGCGGCGAGCGCTGCGTTGTCGGCCAGCACCTGCAGCTTGCGCTCCCCCACGTAGACCGCCGTGACCCCCATGACCACGACCGTGAGCAGGAGCAGCACGACCGCGAAGCCGATGACCAGGATCGTCACCTGCCCGTCGTCCCGGTCCTCGCCCCGGTCAGTGCCCCAGTCGTGGTGCCGGGCGTGGTCCCGGTTCTGGCCCCGGTTCTGGTCCCGGCTCCTGTCCCGGCGCGGGCCGGCGGTCCGCCCGCTCATCCGTAGCGGCCGATCACGACCGTGGCCGAGGACGTCAGCACGGCCACGTCCAGATCGGTGAACCCGGGCACCAGCGGCAGCGGGACCTCCAGGGTGGCGTGCACCGTGGCCACCGCACCGGGCTCCGCGCAGGCCCCGTCGGAGCACTCGAGGCGGAGCGCCAGCCGGTCGGGGGCGAAGCCCTGGTCCGCGGCCGCCAGCTGCGCCGCCGCGGTCAGCCCGGTGTCCGAGAGCGCACCGGGCTCGGCCCGGGCCAGCACCTGGGACGCCTGCTGCGCGGCGGCCACCACCCCGAAGGCCCCGGCCTGGACCTGGGCCACCGCGAGCACGAAATAGACCACGGGGACGAGCAGCAGCGTGCCCAGCGCCACGAACTCCACGACCGCGCTGCCCTCGTCACCGCCCGCAGTCCTCCCGAGCACATCGGGCGGCCCGGCCGCACGGGCCGCCCCGGTCGCTCCGGTCGAGGCGGTCGAGGCGGTCGAGGCGGCCGTAGCCGTAGCCGTAGCCGTCGAAGCGGTTGCCCCGGTGGAGGCAGTGGCCTCAGTCGCCGAGGACGGCATGGCCGCGCACCTCCAGGGAGTCGGACGGACCGAACAGCGCCACCACGGGCAGGGGCGAGACCACCGTGATCTCCAGGGTCCGCAGCTCGCCCACCGCCGCGGTGGTCGCGACGACGTCCTGGGCGTACCGGGGGCCGAGGGCGCCGGTGACGATCCGGCGGGTCCGCTCGACCCCGTCCTCGGGCGAGCGGTCGGCCAGGGTGCCGTACCGGGCGCCCGCCGCGGCGGCGTCGATCAGCGTGTTGCGCACGTGCAGGGCCAGGGCCAGCTGCAGCGTGGCCGCGAAGATCATCGCCACGAGGCCGGCCACCATGACGTACTCGACCACCGCACTGCCCCGGTCCGTCTCCGGGGGCCCGGCGCCCGGCCGGGCGCGCTCCTCGTCCATCCTCAGTTCTGGCTCACGCGCGCCATCGCGTCCTGGAAGAGCCCCTCCAGGGCCGGCTGCGCCACCAGCAGCAGCCCGGCCACGAGCACCGCGGACATCAGGGTCAGCATCACCCAGCCGGGGACGTCCCCGCGGTCCGGATCATCGGCGGCGAGCCGCTCGCGCAGCGCGGCGAGGGCCAGGGCGAGGACGCCGAGCAGGGCGGCGAGCCGGTGGAGGTGTGTCATGGGGTGTGTCCTTTCCTGGAGGGCTGCCGGTCCCCGGCCGCCCGGATGAGAGGTCAGAAGCCGAGCTCCAGCACGGCGATCCCGGGGAACACGGCGAACACGACCGTCAGCGGCAGCACGCAGAACACGAGGGGCACCATCATGGCGATCTCCTTGCGCCCGGCGGCCTCCATCAGCTCGCGCTTGTCGTTGTCCCGCACGTCCTGGGCCTGGGCCCGGAGCACGTCCGCCAGGGGCGTGCCGCGCTCGATGGCCACGACGATGCCGTCCACGAACCGCCCGATGGGCGCCACCGGGGTGCGCGCGGAGAAGTCCTGGAGGGCGTGCACGAGTCCGGCGCCGGACCGGGTCTGTGCGAGCACCGCGCGGAACTCCGCCGTGAGCTCTCCCTCGGCGACCCGGCACACCCGCTCGAGCGAACCCACCGCGCTCTCCCCTGCGCCCACCGACAGCGCCATCAGCTCGGCGACGGCGGGGAACTCGGCCAGCATCCGGGCCTCGCGGAGCCGGATCCGCCGGCTCAGCAGGTGCCCGCGCAGCAGGTGCCCGGCGGCCGTGGCCGCGCCCACGGCCAGCAGCACCCCGCCGGGGCCCGTGCCCCAGCGCGCCTCGGCGGCCACACCGAGCAGGACGCCCAGCAGCAGGCCCCCCGTCGCGCACAGGAGCTGCTCGGCGCGGAAGTCCGCCGCCGTGGTGCTGACGCCCGCCCGGACCAGGCGTCCCTCCAGGGCCGCCGAAGGGGCGGCGTGCCGGAACACGCGGTGGGCCAGCCCGCGCACGACCGGGTCCAGCCCCGCTGCGGCCCGGCCGGGTGTCCGGGCGGAGCGGCGCCCGGGGCGGGCGAGCAGCGCCGACTCGACCTCCACGGAGCGCAGCTGCGGGGCGATCCGGGTCGCGAAGGACGGCCGGCCGGTGACCCGGGCACCGGTGAGCACCAGCCACAGCCCGGCGGCGTGCACCAGGCCGAGGAGCACCAGCAGGGCGGGGGAAGCACTCACCGCAGCACCCGCTCGGGCTCGGGCAGCGCCCCGATCCGCAGCATGAGGCGGTAGGCGATCGTGGAGACGAGCAGCCCGCCGATCAGCACCAGGGCGCCGGCCGGGGTGTCGTAGGCCCGGATCGCGGCGGGCTGGGTGGCCATCAGCGCCAGCACGATCCACGGTGCGGCCACCGCCAGCCGGGCGGCGTTGACCGTCCAGGACTGCCGGGCCTCCAGCTCTCCGCGGGTGCGGGTGTTCTCCCGCAGGAACTCGGACAGCGTGCCGAGCAGCCGGCCGAGGTCGGTCCCGCCCACCTCCCGGGTCACCCGCAGGGCCTCCACGATGTTGTCGGCCACGGGGTCGGCCAGCCGGTCCTTGAGCAGGGTGAGCGCGCCCTGCAGCTGCCCCGAGGCGCGGTAGTCGGCGGCGAACCGGGCGAAGGCCGGGCGCACCGGCTCGGGTCCGCGGTACTGCAGCTGGATCAGCGCCTCAGGCAGGGACATCCCGGCCCGGATCGCCGAGCGCAGGTGGTCGACCACGTCGGGCCACACCTCGCGCAGGGCGGCCGCCCGGCGCCGGGCCCGGTGCTGGACCACCGCCAGGGGAACCCATCCGCCCAGGACGGCGGCGCACAGGCCGAGGACCGCCGCGCCGGTGACCGCGGCGACGAGCAGTCCGCTCAGCGTCCCGGCCGCGGCGCAGGCCGCCAGCAGTCCCGCCGGACCGACCCGGGCCAGGTCCGCGCGCAGCAGCAGCTCGCGCAGCCGGCCGGGCCGGCGCGGGCCGGCCGCGCGCGGCGCCTCCTCGGCCCAGCAGGACCACCAGAGCAGGAACACGCCCGCCCCCAGCAGCACGCCCAGCGCCGCGCTCACCGCGCTGCTCCGGTCGGGCCGTCGTCCGCCAGCAGCTCGCTCACCCGGTGCCCGGCCCGCTCGAACTTCCACGCCGCCGGCGCCTCGGCGGCCACTGCCAGCAGGGCGCCGTCCGTCTCGGCGAAGACCGGGTACGTCTCGATCACGCCGTTCTCGACCCGGTTGCCGATCGCGAGGATCTCGCTCACCCGGCGGCGGCCGTGCCGGTCCCGGTGGCAGTGCACCACGAGGTCGAAGCACGAGGCCACCGTGGGCACCACGAACCCGGAGCTGATGTTCTCCCCCGCCAGCAGCGGCAGGGTGCAGATCTTGGTCACGGCGTCCCGGGCGGAGTTGGCGTGCAGGCTGCACATCCCCGGGAGTCCGCTGTTGAGCGCGATGAGCATGTCCAGGCTCTCCGCCTCCCGGACCTCCCCGACCACGAGCCGGTCCGGGCGCATCCGCAGCGCCTCCTTGACGAGCCGGCGCAGGGGGATCTCGCCCGTGCCCTCGAGATTGGGCTGCCGGCACTGCATCCCCACGACGTCGCGCAGCGGGACCTGCAGCTCGAAGATCTCCTCGACCGTCACCACCCGCTCCCGAGGGCCGATCGAGGCGCACAGACAGTTCAGCAGCGTAGTCTTGCCCACTTGACGCTAATCTACCCCCATGACCAAGACGCGCAGCGCTGTGGCGATCTACGCCCGCATCTCCCAGGACCGGACCGGCGAAGAGCTGGGGGTGAAGCGCCAGCTAGCGGATTGCCGGGCTGAGGCCGAGCGGCGCGGCTGGGTCGTGGCGCAGGAGTACGTGGACGACGACATCAGCGCCTACTCGGGCAAGACGCGCCCGGAGTACGAGCGGATGCTGCGCGACATGGAAGAGGGCCACCGAGACGGGGTGATCGTGTGGCACATGGACCGGCTGCACCGCCGCCCTGTGGAGCTGGAACGCTTCGTGGAGGTCTGTACCCGCGCCAGAGTGCGAGACGTGGTGACGCTGTCCGGGGACGTGGACCTGGTCAACGGCGACGGGCTGCTCATGGCCCGCCTGCTGGCGGCGGTGGCGGCGAACGAGTCCGACGCCAAGCGCCGTCGCGGGGCACGCAAGGCCCTGGAGATCGCCGAGGACGGCAAGCCCATGATGGGCGGGCCGCGCCCATTCGGATTCCTGGACGACCGCGTGACACACCATCCGGCCGAGGCGCCGGTGATCCGTGAGCTGGCCCGCCGCGCCCTGAGCGGGGAGACGCTGATCTCCCTGGCGACCTGGTTGCAGGACCAGGAAGTCACCACCTCCCAGGGCAAGGAGTGGCGCACGAACACGCTGCGGACGATGCTGACCAATCCGCGCATGTGGGGCATGCGGGTGCATCAGGGAAAAATCATCGGTAAGGCCATATGGGAGCCGATCATCACGGAGGATGAGGGAGAGCGATTGCGCCGGAAGCTACTGGACCCCGCGCGCCGGACCAACCGCAGCGCCCGCCGCTACGCGCTGAGCGGGATGCTGGTGTGCGGCAAGTGCGGCAACCGCCTGTACTCCCACCCGCGCGGGCAGTACCGCCGATATGCCTGCCTGAAAGGCCCGGACACGGGCGGTTGCGGCGGCATCTTCATCTACGCCGAGAAGCTGGAAGAATTCGTCGCCGAGGCCGTGCTGTACCGGCTGGACTCCCCCGAGCTGCACCAGGCACTCACCGAGGACACCTCCACCCCTGAACAGGTCCGCGCGTTGCGCGAGGCCATTGAGGCCGACACGACCCGGCTGGATGAACTCATGGAGATGTGGGCTGACGGGGACCTGACCCGCAAGCAGTTCAAGGATGGGCAGGACCGGCTGACTCGTCGCCTGGAGGAGAACACCCGGGAGCTGTCTCGGCTAACCCATCCGGCCGATGCTGCCGAGTACATCGGACACGGTGCCGAGCTGCGGGAGAAGTGGCAGACCCTGAACTTGTCCCAACAGGTCGCGATCATCAAGGCCGTCCTGCACAAGGCCACGATCATGCCCGCCACCAAGACCGGGGGACACGGATTGGACCCGTCCCGAGTCGTGCCCGAGTGGCGGCTGTAGGGGCCGGGGCGGGGCGGTTGCGTGCTCGGCGCCGGGGCGCCGTGCGCGCGCTACCGCTCCGCCCCTGCCCCCAACAGGGCACCAATCTGGCGCAGCGCGGCCGGATCGCTGACCTTCTCCGGCACTCCCTGGGCTTCACAGGAGGCACGCACCCACGCGGCGAGCACCTCAGGATCGACCCGGTTCACCGTTCACCGTCCCACTGCACCCAGATGGCCGGCGCGCCCGCCCACTGCTCCACCTCATCGGAGTTCCACCGCACCGCCGGCGCAGCCCCGAATACTGCCGAGGCTTGCTCAATGACGGACTCGGAGGTCGGCCCGAAGAACGGCATCATCTTCGGCTGGAAGCCCTGGGCCACCTCATAGCGGTGCATCCCGGGCACCCGGACCGTGGGATCGTCGAAGGTCTTGCCGACGTACTTGGACAGATAGCGGGACGCGATCCGCGCCTCCCCCAGCGCACCGGAGCCGATCGGCCCGCTCCCGAGGCGCTTGATGTGCACGAACCCACGCCCCCAAATGGCTTTGAGGCGAGGTTGTGCCACATAGCGGCCAATGGCGAAGTGGACGTGGAAGTGCACCCCGTCCTTGTGCAGCTCGGGCACCCAGACATAGGGCAAGGGGTCACCGCCCAGCTCGGCCCGCAGGTCTCGGAAGAACAGCCCGACATGCGCGCGCAGCTCTCGGGGATCGCTGCAACGCGGTTCGCCGTAGGTCAGGGTGCCCAGCCGGTTGAGCCGGTTTGCCGCGCAGTAGCGGCGCAGCTTCGCCCGCGCCCGCCGCGCCGCTTCCTCGGCGGCTCGTTTGGGATCGCGCCCCTTCCCCGGGGCGACATAGGAGCGATCGGGCTGGTAGGAGGAGACGAAACAGCCTCCACCTTCCCCGGCATCGGGATACAGGGACAGGCGCCACCCCGCACGAGGGGCAGCCAAAGCAGAAGAGGACTCGACAGAAACGGACACAGCACCTCCACAGACGGACACCAACAAGGGACCGCCGAGGGCTGTCGATCAAGAGAACAGGTCAAGCAACCGGACAGCACTCAGCATCCGGTCTCGCTCCGGATGGGCAACTAACTGGGGTGAGCTGTCGGTCTTGGTTATCCCCTGTGGTGGTTAAGGTGCTGTGCCTACCGCATCCACCGGCCCCCGGGAGACAGGGGCCACCAACCGCACCAGGAACAGGGACTACCCTGCCACCTCATGCGATTGCATTAGTAATACCACACGTGCACGCATGTCGTCTCGCCTACCTGCCCCGCCGTGGTCAAGTCGGTGCCCCGTGTCGCCGTCCCGGCTGCCGCGGGACCGTTCGTCCTCGCCCGCGGGGCGGGCTGCGGGCGCTGCGTCCCTTGCCCACGGGGCTCCGGCCTCGCCTCACAGCCCCACCAGAACCCCCGCGAGTTACGTTGCTAGTTCAAGTCAAGTGCGCGCCGCTACGCGCCGCGCCGCGCGCGATCCAACCATGCCAAACTCGGAACCATGCGAATTGCCAGGCGAAGGATCGTCCAGTTCAGAAGCTACCGAGAACACACGAGTCAACGGGTGGAGACCAACGACACCGTTATGGGTCTTCTTGCAGGCTCCAAGCTCGCTGCTCAGACGCTAAAGATAACGGAAGGTTCTCAACTTCAGTTGAGCAAAATATTCCCCCGTGTCGAACATATAGAAAGATTCAACCTGACAACTGACCACGCCCGCATCATCTTAGAAAATGCGGAAACACTATTGGGCACTATGGCAATACCCCAGATCTTGGCTCTCCACGAAGACATGATGATTGACATGCTACGGATGCTGGAGTTAGACAACCCATCCCGTGGAGATTTGTCCAAAGACGCAAAATCCGCCAACGTTCATGAACGCTTCATGGCCGCAACTGGCATCGAGTTCCAAGAAGATGTTCTCAAGCTTTTCCATCTCGTCCGACAGGCGCGCAATACTCATATTCACGAGGGACGCCGTGCGGACAGACGGCTCGTAAATGGCCTTAACAGCACCAAGCGCTCTGCATTGGAACTTTGGGCCATGATTACCAAGGAGGAATTCCCTAGATATAAGGTCAACGATCTCGTCCGTCTGGGGCTGCCGGAGCTAATTGGCATTCTGGCACTTACAAAAGTTTTGGCTGAGGAGGCCAACGAAGCTCTTCAATCAAGCATTTCGCACCAGACTTGGGCTGACACAATTGTTGCGGACTGGAAGGTCGATAAACGGCCAGGAAATCCCGACCAGCAGTTTAGGCAAATCACAGGACTGACCCGTCGAGAGTACAGCGTGTTAGAGATTCCTGAAGAAGAATTACGGGACGCTATGGTACGTGCGGGATTAAAGTAAAAAATGGGAGGGACTGACCTAAAGAGTCAGTCCCTCCCTACAAAGCGGGGGGCTCTGCCGATTGAGCTACGTCCCGACTGAGCCCGTGGACTCAGTGGGGCCGCCAGGAGTCGAACCTGGACCTACCCGTTCCGCGAAACGTCCGGTCACGAACCGGGAGTGGCCATAAACCATACGTTTCCTAACGCCTATCATCAGGCGCCATAACCGTAGCACACAGCGGCTCACCCTGGAAGTGCTGGCCATACATAAGACGAGTTAGCGTCGGCTTCGTTTGGCGACCCTCTTCCCGCTACGCGCTTCGATTCAGAGAGGACGCGTGTGCCATCTTCGCGACTCGCGCAAGCTCTCGGCGCCATCGCATGCTGTTGGCGCCGCGCGTCTTGGTTGCATGGCAGTTGGGACAGAGCGCAACCATGTTTATGGGGTGGTCATCTCCTCCAAGCGCCAGGTCTATCACGTGGTCTACATCCAGGATTGGCTCACCCCGACGATTAAGTTCGGCTGGCATGCCCGTGCATCGATCGCTCTCGCAGACTCCACCGCAGCGCACGAGCACCGCTCTACGAGCCGCCGCACTGCGTACAAAGTCAGTTCGTACCACTCCCGTGGGACGCTTCTTCTGTCCTCGACTCTCTACACGGCCGACTAAGTCAGCATATGAAGCATTGGCATTTGCCTCAGGAACGTTAGGTTCGTCTTCCGACGTACCGGCTACGTCCCGCAGTGATGATTCAACGTCATCAGGCCATTCGCTCTGCTCAGGGTTGTGCACGGGGCGCAGGTGCCAGTCGATTTCGCTCCTCAACTGCCCATCCTTGCCAACGCCAGGTGTCCAGCTTCGACCGAGGACCGCCGCCCATGTGAGGAACGTGAAATCGCCACCTTGAGGACGATACCAAAATCGAGCGGCTGTCTTGGTCTTCCAAGCATCCTCAAGGCGTGCGTTTCCGCCAAACTCCACTCGTTGATTCCCATTTAGTCCTTGACCGCGGTACCCAAAAGTTTCCGTGAGAGTCGGTGGATCGTCCGCATATGGGCCTTTAGCGTCCGAAAACATGTTGACCACACGTTCGCCAGGGAAATATATAATCCCCCCAACCTTATCTCCGCCGTATGCCTCGGAGATGGCAGTCCGATTGGCGTACTCGTCTCCGAGTCGCGGCGGCAGCAGCTGGACGCGCGTACCCACACGAAACCCGAGACGTTCTAGGACAGGAACAGCACCCGCCCGACCGCCGGAAAAATCCTTCCACGTCAAAGGTCCTCGTTCAGGGTATTGGAATCCGTAGGCAGCAGCAACAACGGGTTTCGTGTCGATAAGTGTATCGCCGTCTAGCAAGAAATACTCGGTACTTGCACTGAACCCATACTTTGTAAGGAAATCATCACGACCCAATTGCCGGAACTCCGCGATGGCGGTGGAGACGGCACCACGGTCCGAGATATCGGTAAGTTTCGCCAAGTTTCCCTCTTCCAGCATTCCAATTATTGGAGACGGGCCGACCAATTCGGAACAGCTCATGGTGTTCATGTCCGGGACCCCAGGAGCGCACGGAGCTTCAAGTCCCACTCTATTAGCGCACTTACACTCTAGGCCCAAAGGCAAGCCAAATGCACACAGCTAAATCGCGCCGGGCAACGCCTAGGCTTGCGCGTCTGGAACGATCACGAGGCAGAGTCTTGACGTCTTGTGGGATTGTCGTAGCGAGTGACTTGGACATTCCTCGATCAGCCCTGGGCTCGTGCCTTCTTCCACGGTGGGGTCTGCACACCGACCTTGGACGTGAGATGCCAGCATCGGCACGAGTTGCAGAAATACGCGCCCCTGGGCCCAACGAGGCCGCGTTTCGCATAGCTGCGGGCTATCGCTCGCATGGAGATCACGGCGGTCCGACGGCTGGCATAGGGCATTTTTGAGCATTCCGACATGTCGATCTTCCTCGACTTGTCGCACTCGGCGGGCTCATATCCTGCCCGGTGCGCGGTTCACGCCTCAAAGCGATCGACCACGAAGGAACCTGAGGGTTCCGATTGCTAACCACCATAGCCAAACAAACGCGTACATGCCGCCGGCTACTGATTACTACGAGGCACGGGCCATCAGACGGTGTCTTGGGGACTAGCGGGGTTGCCCGCCTGCGTGGCGCCGGAGACGAGGATGTTGAGCCCGCTGGCCACGGCCGCGTCGAGGAAGCGCGCGGCGCGCGGCGGCAGCGCGCCCAGCTCCACGAGGTCGTCCAGGCGCCGGGCCCGGGCCACGAACTTGCGGATGTTCACGGCCCAGTGCCGGCGCGTCACGTCCGGGATCACCACGTGCAGCCGGGACCCGTCCGGCAGCGCCGCGTCCACGAACGGGGAGGACAGGTCCAGGCGCCGGCCCGAGGACTTGAGCATCCGCTCCACCAGGTTGCGGATCTGGGCCTCGGTCAGCACGAGGCTCGTCAGCTCGGACTCCCCGCCGCGGGCGGCGTAGACCTCCGCGGGGCCGTTGATCCAGATCTCCTCGATCCGCGGGTCGTCGAGCAGCGGCTGCAGCGGGCCGAACCCGGCGACCAGGTCCAGCAGCACCCGCCGGGCGGCGTCCAGGTCCGCCAGGGCCGGCAGCACCCCGCGCGCCGAGCGCTGGTCGTAGTCGCGCACCGCGGCGTCCACCAGCTCCCGGGTCCGCTCCAGCTCGAGCACCGGGTCCAGCCCCCGGCGCCGGATCAGCTCCCGCACCTCGGCCTCGACCAGCCCGAGCGCGTCCTCGGAGAGCAGTGCCGTCATCCGTCCCCCTGTGCGTTCCCCGGCGCGGGATCCGCGCCGGCGGCGCTCCCCCCGGAGCGCATGCACAGGAACATAGGCCGATCCCATGTCGTCCCCACAACCCCCGTGCGGGCTCCTGTGGACAGCCGTCGCTGACCTGCAACGTTGTTCCCGTCCGGAAACACATGAAGTGTCACAGGATGCGGGCGCATGAAACCAGGTCGGCGAGGGCGACGTCCGGAGAGGGCGTGCAGGCCGGGCCGCCTGGCCGTAGGGTGGCGGGCGAACACGCTCCCCACCGGGCGTCCCCGTCACGGCACCGCCCGTGCCGCACGCGCTGCCCCCGATCGCAAGGACCGCCGTGACCCATGTGACCACCGAGCAGGATGGCACACGCCCCGCCGTCGCCGCTCGTCTCCGGGCGCTGCTCCGCGCGGGCGTCCCCTTCGCCGGGAACCTGCTCACGAGCGCGGCCGGAGCGGCCCTCGGCCGGCACCTGGTGGCCCCGTCGCCGATCCCGAGGGCAGCCGTGCCCCGGGACTGGCCGGCCGTCTTCGCGCACCGGGGCGGCGCCGAGGTCGCCCCGGAGAACACCCTCGAGGCGTTCCGGGCCGCCGCGGCCCTCGGGGACGTGGTGCTGGAGCTCGACGTGCAGGCCTCCGCCGACGGCACGGCCGTGCTGATGCACGACCTCACGGTAGACCGCACCACGGACGGGACCGGCGCCGTCGCGCTGATGTCCACCGCGGAGCTCCAGCGCCTGGACGCCGGGCACGCGTTCACCCTCGACGGCGGACCTTCCCGTGGCGGGGGCGCGGGGTGCACGTCCCCACGCTCGCGGAGGTCTACGAGGCGTTCCCCGAGCACCCCGTGGCGATCGAGCTCAAGGGCAACCGTCCCGGCGCCGAGGAGATCGTCTGGCGGGCCGTCCGGGCGGCGGGTGCCCAGGAGCGCACGCTCGTCGCGACGAACCGCACGGCCTCGATCCAGCGGTTCCGCCAGGTCTCGGGCGGGGCGGTGCCCACGGCGGCCTCCCCCACGGAGTTCGCGGCCTTCCGGCTGCTGTGCCTGCTGGGCCGGCACCAGCACCACACGCTCCCGTTCCAGGGCCTGCAGCCGCCGGACTCGCTCCTGGGCCTGCGCGTGCTCACGCCCGCACTCGTGCGCAGCGCCCAGCAGGCGGGTCTGCGGGTGGACGTCTGGACCATCGACCGGGAGGACGACATGCGCCGCCTGCTGGGGTGGGGGGTGGACGGCGTCATGACGGACCGGCCGGACCTGCTGTCCCGGGTGCTCCGGGAGGCCTGACCTGCGCCGGGGCCGGTCAGGCCGCGGGGCGCTGCGCCGGGGAGGTCTCGGCGAAGTCCTGCACCGAGGCGCGCTGGGCGTGCTCCGGAGCCGGGGCCCAGGGCCGCTCCGCCTCGGCGACGGCGATGTGCCGGGCCAGCCGGGTCACGTTGACCTCCTGCTGGCGGTTGCGCAGCGCGGAGGTGGCCTGGGTGATCATGAAGATCACCACGAAGCCGTACAGGACGAGGTCGGTGCCGCGTCCGATCCCGAAGAAGTGGGCCACGCCCGTGAGCAGGTCGGGGAAGAAGATGGACAGCGCCGCGAAGACGAAGAAGGCCAGGCCCACCACGCGGCGGATCGCCTGGTGCTTCGCGTTGGCCCCGCCGCGGATCAGGGCGAGCGCGCCGTAGCCCACGGCCAGGACCAGCAGGATCTGGACGGCGTAGATCATCGGACGGCTCTTCCCTTCGACGGTGCGGACTGGGTGCGGACTACTTGACGAACAGCTCGGCGAGGATGTTCACGCCGTTGAGCAGCGACTGCCCCTTGGACTTCGAGTAGTCCGTGTAGATGATCTCGACCGGGTGCTCGACCCAGCGGGGCCGGATGTCGGCCAGCTGGTCGACGATCTCCGAGGCGTGCGCCATCCGGTTCTGGGTCAGCCGGATCCGGGACAGGGTGCCCCGGTCGATGGCGCGCAGCCCGTTGTGGGCATCGGAGAGGTCCATGCCGGTGGACAGCTTCGAGAAGAACGCGGCGGTGCGCAGCACGACCCGCTTGAGCGGGGAGATCCGGGTGCGCCCGTCGAGGAAGCGGGAGCCCAGCACGACCTCGGCCTCGCCCGAGCGGATCCGCTCGACCATGTCCCACGCGTCGGTCACGCGGTGCTGGCCGTCGGAGTCGAAGGTGACCACGCAGTCCATCCCGGGGTCCTGCAGGGCGTACTCGAAACCGGTCTGCAGCGCCGCTCCCTGCCCCAGGTTGATGGGGTGCTGGACGACGACGGCGCCGGCCTCGGCGCAGATCCGGGCCGAGTCGTCGGAAGATCCGTCGTCGACGCAGACGACGTGCGGGAAGGTCTTCCGGAGCTCCTTCAGCACCTCTCCCACGACGGCCGCCTCGTTGTACACGGGCATGACGATCCACGAACGACTCACCCGGACATTCTCGCACAGCTCGCCGGACCCGCCCGTCAGGTCGGCGGCCGGACCCGGGCAGACCGCTATGATCGACCCGACCCTTCCCCCCACCGTGAGGACAAGACCGTGCCCGCTGCCAGGCAGAGCCCCGCAGGACCGACGTGCTGACGGACTGGGGACCCCATCTGCCGGCGTTCCTGGTCCTGCTGGCGTTCCTGTGGCTGCCGGGGCTGGCGCTGCTGTGGGCCTTCGGGCAGCGCGGGGGCCGGATCCTGCTGACGGCACCGGTCTTCAGCGTCGCCGTCGTCGGGCTCACGGGCGTGGTCCTGGACCTGGCGGGCATCCCCTACGGCGCGCTCACCCAGGTGGCCGCCGCGGTGGTGCTGGCGGTGCTGGCGTGGCTGGTCGGCCGGCTCCTCCCCCGGGGCGGCCACGTGCCCGGCTCGCACGGCGCCGGGGTGGACCCGGCCGGCCCGGCGGAGCGCTCCGGCGGCGCGGGCCGCTGGCTCTTCCCGGCGGGCGCGGCCGCCGGGCTGGCGATCGGGGCGGTGCTGCTGGTGCGCCGGATGGCGTCCGTGATTGGGCACCCGGAGGCGATGGCCCAGCGCTGGGACAACATCTTCCACCTCAACGCCATCCGCTACGTCGTCGAGACCGGCAACGGCTCGACCCTGACCCTGAACCGGATGGTCAGCCCGGAGAGCACCATCGCGCTGTACCCCGCGGCGTGGCACCAGCTGGCGTCCCTCGCGGTGCCCCTGGCCGGGGACAGCGTGCTCGTGGCCCACAACCTGACGCTGCTCGCTGTGGGCGGGCTCGTCTGGCCCGCCTCGTGCATCTTCCTGGTCCGCTGCCTCGTCGGCCCGTCCCCCGTGGCGGCCGTGGTCGCCGGCACGGCCGCCGCCGGGTTCAGCGTCTTCCCGCTGGGCCTGATGGCCTGGGGGCCGCTCTTCCCCAACCTCCTCGCCCTGGCGCTCGCCCCCGTGTCCCTCGGCCTGCTCGTACGGCTGCTCGGCCCCGGGGTGAGCGCGGACCGGACGGCGCGCACCCCGGACACGGCCGGACGGGTCCGGCTGGCCGCCAGCCTGGTGGTCACCCTCGGCGCGCTGTTCGTCTCCCAGCCCAACGCGTTCCTCGCCCTGCTCGTGGTCGCCGTCCCCCTGGCGGCCACGGCGTGGTGGCTCGGGCTGCGGGCGGCCGCGGGCGCCCGGCACCGTGGTCCCACCCTCGGGCTCGTGGCGGTCGCGGTCGTCGTGGTCACCACGTGGCTGCTCCTGTGGAACGTCCTGACCACGGACCGCGCGTGGGACCCCTTCACGTCCTTCGGCCGGGGCGTGGGCGAGGCCGTCATGTTCACGGCGAACGGCCGCGACGACGTCCCGTGGGTGCTCGTGGTGCTGACCGCGGCGGGGGTCTACGCCGCGATCAGCCGCCGCCGGCTGCGCTGGCTCGTGCTGGGGCACCTGTCGCTCGTGCTCCTGTACGCGGTCTCCGCCGGCGGGGAGGAGGGCCCGTGGCGGGAGTGGCTGACGGGAGGGTGGTACGTGGACTCCTACCGCCTGGCTGCGACCCTCCCGCTGACCGCGGTCCCCCTCGCCGCCCTCGGCACCGCGCACGTGGTGGAGGGCCTGGCGGCCGGCGCCACGGCGCTCGCCTCGTTCGCCGGCCGGCCCCGGGCCGCCCGCGCCGCCCTTCCCGTCGCGGCCGTCGTGGTGCTCGCCCTCGTGGTCCCCTACTCCCAGGTCGGGTCCCTGACCCAGGCCACGCGGTGGGGCAAGCAGTACTACGCGTGGGAGGGCGCCGAGAGCGTGCTGACCCGGGACGAGTACGAGCTCCTGGAGGACCTCGACGAGCTCACGGACCCCGAGGACGTCATCGCCGTCAACCCGTGGAACGGCGGCTCCCTGGCGTTCGCGGTCGGTGAGCGGCCCGTCACCCAGTACCACGTGGGGACGCCCGGCCCGGAGGTGCGGGAGATCGTGACGGGCATCGACGCCGCCGTCCCCGGCAGTCCCGCCTGCGAGGCCGCCGAGGAGCTCGACGTCCGCTACGTCCTGGACTTCGGGACCCAGTTCATCATCCCGGACGAGCCGTCCGCCCTCGCCTACACCGGGGTCAACGCCGTGGACCCGGCCGTGGACCTGAACCTGGTGCTGGTCGAGCGCAACGGGCAGGCCGCGCTCTATGAGATCGTCGGCTGCGACGGCGCCTGATCCTGCTGCGGCGGGACCCCCGTCCAGCGACGGACGACGGGCCGCCCGGTTCCTCGCGGAGCCGGGCGGCCCGTCGTCGTCCGCGGGGCGCGGGCAGGAAGGATCGTCAGCCGGCGTTCTCCGCGGCGCGGAACTGCTCGATCACCTCGTCGATGGGCCCGTCGCTGCGGACCCGGCCGTGCTCGATCCACACCCCGCGGTCGCAGACCTTGCGGACCACGTCGAAGTCGTGGCTGACGACGAGCAGCGTCTTGCCCTCCTCGGAGAGCTCCTTGACCCGGCCCAGGCTCTTGCGCTGGAAGGGCTCGTCGCCCACCGAGAGGATCTCGTCGATGATGAAGATGTCCGGGTCGGTGAACACCGCCACGGCGAAGGCCAGGCGCAGGTACATGCCGGACGAGTAGAACTTCACCTCGGTGTCGATGAACTGCTCGATCTCGGAGAACGCCACGATCTGGTCGAACTTCCGGTCGATGTCCTCCTTGGACATGCCGAGGATCGCGCCGTTGAGGTACACGTTGTCGCGGCCGGTGAGGTCGGGGTGGAAGCCGGCGCCGACCTCGATCAGCCCGGCCACGCGCCCGTTGACCACGAGCGAGCCCCCGTCGGGGCTCATCACGCCGGAGACCAGCTTGAGGAACGTGGACTTCCCGGAGCCGTTGAGTCCCACGAGCGCCACGCTCTCCCCCGGCCGGATGCTGAGGCTGAGGTCCTCGAGGGCGCGGAAGCGGTTGGAGATGTCCTGGCGCCGCCCCCGCGCGAGCCACATCACCGTCTCCTTGAGGGAACGGGCGTGGCGGAGCGAGAACTCCTTGGCCAGGTGCTCGGCCACCACGGCGGGCTCGGCCGGCGGGGTGGTGCGGTCGGTGCTCATCGTCACAGCTCCTGCGCGAATCGGCCCTCGAGGCGACGGAACAGCAGGTCGCCCAGGAACATGACGACCGTGACCACCAGCAGCGCCACCGGCGTCCAGAGGGAGAACAGGTGGGGCGGCACCTCGTGGGCGCCGGGGGTGGTGGTCGGCAGCCAGAACGCCGCGTGCGAGAGCTCCACGGCCACGGTCAGGGGGTTGAGCATGAACCCGGCGAACCACACCGGGCCCAGGACGTCCCGGACCATCGTCCACGAGTAGAGCACCGGGGCGGACCACGTGCTGACCATGACGATCAGGTCCACGAAGTTCTCGGCGTCGCGGAAGAACACGTTCGCCGCGCCGAAGAGCATGCCCAGCCCGGCCCCCAGCAGACCCACGATCAGCAGCGCCGCGGGCACGGCCAGCAGCGAGATCCACGTGGGCGACCAGCCCACGACGAGGGCGGCCAGGAGCATGACCACCAGCTGCGGCATGAGGTGCACGCCGGCGACCCACACGGAGGCCACCGGGAACATCTGCCGGGGCAGGTAGATCTTCTTGATCAGGCTCGCGTTGGCCACGATCGAACGCGCCGCGTTGCCGAAGGACTCCGAGAAGAAGTTGATCAGGATGATCCCGGAGAACAGGTACACGGCGTAGTTCTCCATCCCGCGCTCCAGGCCCAGGAAGATGCCCAGGGCCACGTAGAAGACCACGAACTGGATCCCCGGCTTGACGTAGGACCACAGCAGCCCGAGGACCGTGCCCCGGTAGCGGATCTGCAGCTCCTTGTCGACCAGCAGCTTCAGCAGGTAGCGCTGGCGGAACACCGCCGGCAGCCCCGTCCCGGGAGACGGCCTCCGGACGACCGTGGCAGCCGGCATCAGGCGCCGATCTCCGAGTGCTCGCGGAAGGTCGCCTCCCAGGCCGCCATGGAGGTGACCTCCGGCAGGGCGGCCCGGTAGCGGCGGGACAGCTCCGGCCAGCGCAGGGCCAGCTGGGCGTGCAGCCGCAGGGACTCCGCCATCAGGGCGCGGGCCTCCCGGGGCGAGCGCTTGTACCAGGTGTAGCCGGTGCCGTCCGAGGCGGAGACCAGGGCGCTGTCGTAGCGGGCGAGCCGCCACCACCGGGCGTCCTGGTAGGGCAGGTGCACCTGCGGGTGCTGCTCGGCCTGCTCCTGCGGGCGCACGGCGAGGTGGCGGACCACGGCGGTGGTCGCGGAGGTGAGCACCTTCAGCCCGTGCGGGGCGGAGAGCCGCCGGGTCCGCAGGGGCTTCGCCGACGCGACCGTGGGGTAGGCGTCGAGGTCCGCCTCGTAGACGGCGTCGGAGTGCTGGGTCATCATCCGGCGCACGTCGCGGATCCGCTGGGGCAGCAGCTCGTGCAGGGCCTCGGGCCCGGCGAGGACGTCCCGCAGGGCCAGGACCCGGGCCTCCTCCGCGAAGTACTGCATGGACAGCAGGTGCCGCAGGTCCTTGATCCCGTTGCGCCCGAGCACCTCGCCGCCGCGGTCGAACGGGGAGTGCAGCAGGGCGGCCACGAGCTGGTTGCGCTTGTGGAAGTACGCCTGCCAGCTGATGGTGTCGTCCTTGTCCGCCCAGGCCAGGTGCCACACGGCCACGCCGGGCAGGGACACGGTGCGGTAGCCGGCCGCCTTGGCGCGGATGCCGTACTCGACGTCGTCCCACTTGATGAACACGGGCAGCGCCAGGCCGATCTCGCGGACGACCTGCGTGGGGATGAGGCACATCCACCACGCGTTGTAGTCCACCTCGATGCGGCGGTGCATCCACGCGGTGCTGCGCAGGTTGCTGCGGCGGAAGTCGTGGCCGATCTCCACGCCCTCGCCCGCGGGGCCGTACTGGAAGCTGTACGGGTCCATGGCCTCGCCGAAGTTGTGGATCTTCGTCGGGTTGAGCAGGTCGATCATGTGCCCGCCGACCAGCGTGGGCCGCTTGCAGAAGTCGGCGAACACGCTGATCCGGCGCACGGCCTCGGGCTCGATCTCGACGTCGTCGTCCATGAGCAGAACGTAGGTGCTGTCGGCGCGCACGGCCTCGTACATGCCGCGGGCGAAGCCGCCGGCCCCGCCCAGGTTGCCCTGGTCGATGACGCGCAGCCGGTCGCCGAAGCGCTCCTGGACCTCGCTGAAGCCCGGCTCGTCGACGACCTTCTGGTTGCCCTGGTCCACGATCACGACCTGCGCGACCTGCGGCAGGTGCTCGCGCTGCTCGTCCAGGAGGCGGGCGTTGGTGAGGCAGTAGGAGGGCTTGTTCATGGTCGTGATCTGGAGGGTCACGGACCCCTCCGTGGTGCCCGTGCCGTCGCCCAGCCACTGGGCGCCCAGGACCTCGAGCTCCTGGTCCGCCGCGGTGGCGTCGAACCAGTACCACCCGCCGTCGGCGAAGGCCTTCAGCGGCAGCACGACCTCGGTCAGCCGCTCGGCGCCGGAGACCTCGTGCACCGACACGGGCACGGACTCGCCGCGCGCGTTGGAGCTGTGCACGTTCACCGAGCCGCGGCCCGTGGTGCGCACGCGCAGCACGACCTCGCGCAGGTGGGTGTTGTGCCGCCAGTAACTGGCCGGGAACGCGTTGAAGTACGTGGCGAAGGACACGGTGCTGCGGGCCGGCACGCGCACGGAGGTGCGGCCGAGGATCGCCACGCCGTTGGCGGTCCCGGTGTCGGAGGCCACGTTGACCACGATCTGGGGCCGCTGCTCCTTCGTGTCCTCCTGCTGGGCGGCGGTGCCCGTGTCCGCCCGGGAGTCCAGGTAGAGGGGCTGGGTCGGGAAACGGTCCTTGGCCGGGAAGACGAGCTCCTGCAGCACCCGGTAGGAGGTGCCCTCGGTGCCGGTCCGTTCGGTGTCCTGGGTCGTCGCGGTCACGCGTCCACTCCCCCGCTCTCGATGGTGGCCCCGCCGGTGAAGTGGGGCTTGAGCTTGTTGTCGACCATGGACAGCGCGGCCCCGATGGCCATGTGCATGTCCAGGTACTTGTAGGTGCCGAGGCGGCCGCCGAACAGGACCTTGTCCTCGCCGCGGGCGAGGTCGCGGTACTTGAGCAGCTTCTCGCGGTCCACCGAGGTGTTGACCGGGTAGTACGGCTCGTCGCCCTTCTCCGCGAAGCGGGAGAACTCGCGCATGATCACCGTGGCGTCCGTGGTGTAGTCCCGCTGCGGGTAGAAGTGGCGGAACTCCAGGATCCGGGTGAAGGGGACGTCGGGGTCCGGGTAGTTGATCACCGGGGCGCCCTGGAAGTCCTCGATCGGCAGGACCTCCTGCTCCAGGTCGATGGTCCGCCACGAGAGGTCGCCCTCGGCGTAGTCGAAGTACCGGTCCACGGGGCCCGTGTAGACGACCGGGACCTGCCCGGAGACGGCGGAGCGGGAGTAGTCGTGGCCCTCGTCGAAGAAGTCGGTGTCCAGCCGGACGTCGATCTTGGGGTGGTCCGCCATGCGCTCGAGCCACGCGGTGTAGCCGTCCACCGGCAGGCCCTCGTACTTGTCGTTGAAGTACCGGTTGTCGTAGGTGTAGCGCACGGGGAGCCTGTTGATGATCGAGGCGGGCAGGTCCTTGGGGTCCGTCTGCCACTGCTTGCCCGTGTAGTGCTTGATGAACGCCTCGTAGAGCGGCCGGCCGATGAGCTGGATGCCCTTGTCGTTGAGGTTCTGCGGGTCCGTCCCCGCGAGCTCCCCGGCCTGCTCCTGGATCAGCGCCCGGGCCTCGGCCGGCGAGTACGCCGCGCGGAAGAACTGGTTGATCGTGCCGAGGTTGATCGGCATGGGGAAGACCTCGTCGTGGTGCCGCGTGTAGACCCGGTGCACGTAGTCCGTGAAGTCGGTGAACCGGTTCACGTAGTCCCAGACCCGCTCGTTGGAGGTGTGGAACAGGTGGGCGCCGTAGCGGTGCACCTCGATCCCGGTCTGGGGCTCGTTCTCCGTGTAGGCGTTGCCACCGATGTGGGGCCGCCGGTCGATGATGGCCACGTCGAGGCCCAGCTCGTTGGCGGCCCTCTCGGCCACGGTCAGGCCGAACAGGCCGGACCCTACGACGACGAGATCTGCGTTCACGGGCTAACTCCTGGGGTTGGTGTCCTGGTGGGCCCGGCCGGCGTCCGGCCGGTGAGGGGGCGGCACGGGCGCGCCGGGCGTGCGCTGCGTACCAAAGTACCTGATCAGTCGGGGAAGCCCTGGAGCAGCCACTCGGCGGCGAGGCGACCGGAGGCCGCCAGGGAGGCGTTCTCGGCCGCCCACGCGGCCCGGCGGCGGCGCTCCCGGTCGTTGTCCTCGGCCAGCGCCGGGTCGAGCCGGCGGTCGAGGGCGGCGATCATGGCCTCGGCCACCGCGTCGGCGTCGTGGTCGACGGCCGCGCCCAGGCCGTTGTCCTGCACGAGCTCGGCCGCGACCCCCGCCCCCGCGTAGACGACCGGCGTCCCGCACGCGGCGGCGGCGTAGATCTTGGTGGGCTTGGTGAAGTCGTAGCCGATGCCCGGGAGCACCGCACCCAGGGCTGCGACGGACCCCCGGGTCCACTCCGCGGTCTCGGCGGCGGGGCGCAGCCCCTCGAAGATCACGCTCCCCGGGGCGAGCCGCTCGGCGATCTCCTGGACGCGGTCGATGTCGGAGCCCCTGCCGAAGAAGCGCAGGCGGGCGTCGGGGTGGGCCTCGAGGACGCGGGGCATGGCGCGGACGAAGACGTCGGCGCCCTGCCACTCGGACATCGACCCGGCGTAGACGAAGTAGGGGGCGCCGGGCTCGGCGACCGGTCCGTCGGGGCGGAAGACGTCGGTGTCGATGCCGTTCTCCGCCACGAGCACCTTCTCCCAGGCCACGCCGGTGACGGACTGCAGCTCGCGGCCCATGGCCTCGGACACGGTGAGCACGCCCGCGGCCCGCCGGGCCGCGAGGGTCTCCATGACGCGCATGGCCCGCTTCACCGGCGCGGAGACCTCCATCTTCTCGGCGGCGGTGGTCCAGATGTCGGGGGCGTACCAGATGTAGGGACGGCCCCGCAGGAGCGAGGAGACGAGCACGGCCATTCCCGTGGTGGGGGGCGGTTCGCTGACCACGAGGTCGGCCCGGGTGGCCAGCAGCCGGAAGAGGACGGGGACGTCGAAGCTGAGGTACTGGACGATCCCGCGCACGTAGTCGAACCGGTCGCGCAGGACGGGCCACCGGCGCACGTCGTAGGGCTCCGGCTCGATGACGGACCCGGCGGGCGGACGCGTGGTGAGGACCGTGACCTCCGCCCCCGCCTCGGTCAGGCCACGGGCCAGGGCCCGCAGCCGGAAGGACGCGGCCGCCGGCTCGGGGGCGAAGATGCGGCTGACGATGACGATGCGGCGGGGAGTCACGGGACCACCTGTTCGGAGCTGCTCGACGGGAGGGGACGAAACGGACGGGGCCCGGGCACGACGACGGCGGGCACGGGCGCTCCAACTGTACTGGTCCTGCCCGGCCGTCCCGGGCGGGCGCGCCCCGGGGCCGCGGGGGCCGGCCGGGCGGACCCGCTCACCGGACGGTGCGGCTCGTCCACGCCAGCACGCCCGGCCGGAAGAGCAGGACGAGCACGACGAGGGCCGGCACCGCCGTCGCGAGCCCGGGCCCCCACTGCCCCGACCGGAGCAGGGGGTAGGCGAGCACCAGGAGGAAGAGCTGGACCACGAGCGCGGCCGCGCGGGGCCACCGGAAGCCGCGCCAGAGGCCCCGGCCCACGCGCAGCAGCCACAGGGCGCCCCCGGCGAAGACCGCCGCGAGGAAGACCGTTCCGCCCACGGTCAGGGGCTCCTCGAACAGGAGGGACCAGACCAGCCGCAGGGCGGCCCCGGCGAGGACCAGGGCCTCGAGCAGCACCACGCCGGTCAGGACCGCGACCGCGCGGGGCCGGGCGTCCCGGGAGGGGGTGGGCATGGGGTTCTCCTTCCGGCCGGGCGGCGGGCCCCGGCGCTCCCCGCCACCCTAGTCCGCCCGCCGCCGGCGCGGCCCGCCGTGCGGATCGTGCGGCGGCCCGTCCCGGGCGTCCTGTGAGCAACGCCTCACCGACCCGGCTGTGACGCGCCACCCAAAGCCCTTGTCCGCACCCCTCCGGCGTGGGAAGGTGGACGTCAGTTCTTCACAAGGCCCGTGCGAATGGGCCTTTTCTCTTGTCCCGGACGCGGCCGCCGCAGGATCCTTCTGCCCTGCCCCGACGGGACCCACCCTTGAAAGGAGCGATCGCTGACCATGGATTGGCGTAGTCGCGCAGCATGCCTGGAGAAGGATCCCGAGCTATTCTTCCCCGTGGGCAACACCGGACCTGCTCTCCTGCAGATCGAGGAGGCGAAGGCCGTGTGCCGCAGCTGCCCGGTGATGGACACCTGTCTGCAGTGGGCCCTCGAGTCCGGCCAGGACGCGGGCGTCTGGGGCGGGATGAGCGAGGACGAGCGCCGCGCCCTCAAGCGCCGCGCCGCCCGCGCCCGCCGCGCCTCCTGAGCGCTCCGCTCGCACCGAGGACCGGGAACCCTGCGGGGTCCCGGTCCTCGCCGCTTCCCGGGCCCTCGCCGGATCAGTCGTCGAGGCGGGCGCACACCGTCACCTCGGTGCCCCCGCCCTGCCGCGGTTCCCAGCGGATCCAGCCCCCGAGCTCGCCCGCCACGAGGGTGCGCACGATCTGCATCCCGAGCCCCTCGCCGCCGCCCGCCCTGCGGAAGGCGCCGACCCCGGACTCCTCGATGACCACGTCGCCCATCCCGGCGCCGTCGTCGCTCACCACCACCTCGAGCAGCTGACCGGCGCCGTCCTCGTCCTGCACCCTGGACGCCTCCAGGGTGACCGTTCCGGTCCGCCCGGCGAGGCCGTGCTCGACCGCGTTCGTGACGAGCTCGTTGATCACGAGCGCCAGCGGGGTGGCCAGGCGGGTCGGCAGCTCCCCGAACTCCCCGATGATCCGCGTGTGCACCGTCTGCTCGGGCGCGGCCACCTCCGCCGCGAGCCGGAACTGCCGGGCGATGAGCTCGTCGAAGTCCACGTTCTGCGTGAACCCCTGGGAGAGCGTCTCGTGCACCATCGCGATGGTCGCGACCCGGCGCATGGCCTGCTCCAGCCCGTGCCGCGCCTCGTCCGTGGTCATCCGCCGGGCCTGCAGGCGCAGCAGCGCGGAGACCGTCTGCAGGTTGTTCTTGACGCGGTGGTGGATCTCCCGCACGGTCGCGTCCTTCGAGACGAGCTCCAGGTCCCGGCGGCGCAGCTCGGTGACGTCCCGGCAGAGCAGCACCGCGCCGAGCCGTCCGGACCGGTCCCGCAGCGGGACGGAGCGGAAGTTCACGCTCACGCGCGCGCCCTCCACCTCGCTGCGCCACGCCGTCCGTCCGCTGAGCACGGGGGCGAGGGTCTCGTCCGAGTCCGCCCCCGGCACCAGCACGGGAGGCACGAGGTCCATGAGCCGCTCCCCGAGCAGCTCCCCGTCGATCCCCAGCCGGCGCAGCGCCGACTCCGCGTTGGGCGAGACGTAGGTCACGCGGTCCTCGGCGTCGAGCCGGATCGCCCCGTCCCCGACGCGCGGGGCGCCGCGGCGCGAGCCCGTCGGGGCGGAGAAGTCCGGCCACAGGCCCTCGTTGGCCATCCGCAGCAGCGCGTCGGTGGTCTCGCGGTAGACGATCTCCTGCCGGGAGACCACCTGACCCGGTGCCCGTCCGGCGTGCAGGGTCAGCAGGGCGAGCGTCCGCCCCTTGCGCACGAGCGGGACCACCTTGACCGGGCCGGAGGCACCGGCCCCCTCCCCCGACGGGCGCACCCGCTCGATCCGCCGGCCGACCCAGGCGGCACGCAGGGGCCCGCTCAGTTCGTCGGGCAGCAGCTCGCCCACCATGTCCTTGTGGAAGACCGTGGGACCCGTTGCCGGCCGCACGTGGGCGAGCACCCGGAACGAGCTGCCGGGGACCGGCATGCCTCGCCCGTTGCCGCTGCCCGCGGCCGGGATGTAGTCGGCCGGGAAGCTGAGGATCAGGTCGCCGAAGGCGAGGTCGGAGATGAGCTGCCAGTCCCCCACGAGCAGGTGGAGCCACTCGTAGTCCCCGGGCCCGAAGTCCTTGGTGTCCCTGAGCGGTTCCGTGAACGCCACGTCGCCTCCGGTGGTCGCAGGTGGGGAGGGGCCGGACGGCGCCCCCGCGATCAGCGCCGCAGCCAGGCCCCGATCCTGCCGCCCAGCCTAGTACCGCGCACGAGCGGGCCCTCGTCCGCCCCCGCCTCCCCTGGCTCGGCGAGCACCCGGCCGGCCAGCTCCCGGAGCGCGGCCCGCACGGAGGATCCCGCCGCGGTCTCCGCGAGGACGGCCCCGGCCAGCAGCGCCTCGTCGCAGGCCTCCGGGTCCCACGGCACGAACAGCTCGACCGACGGGCCGGAGCCGAACCGCGCCCACGCCTCCCGGACCCCCAGCTCGGGTGAGCGTCCCGCCGCCGAGCGGCGCAGCTTGTTGACGGCGACGACGAGCCGGGCCCCGGGCGCGGCCGCGGCGACGTCCGGCAGCGCCTTCAGCAGCCTCGGCACGCCGATGGTGTCCGCGGCGCCCACGGCCACCACCACGTCGGCGCGCTCCAGGACCGTGAGGGCCGCCGCGTGCCGGCGGGGAGCCATGGTGTCGACGGTGAGCTCCTCGTCGGCCTCCAGCGCGAAGCCGCAGTCCACCACCGTGGTGCCGAACTCCTGCACCGAGCGCTCCAGCACCGCCGCCACGGCGCTCGAGCGAAGCTCCGGCCAGCGGTCCTGACGGGTCAGCCCCGTGAGCACCCGGACGGTGCGCCCGGCGACGGCCACGTCGGCGGCCGTCCGCCGCAGGTTTGCCCCGTCCAGCCGCCCCTGGTCGGCGAGCCGGCACGCCTGGGCGAGACCCGCCGCCTCGTCCAGCATCCCGAGGGCCGCGGCCACCGAGGGGCCGTAGGTGTCCGCGTCGACGAGTGCCGTGTCCTGCCCCAGGAGCGCGAGCTCCGCGGCGAGGTTGACGGCCACCGTGGTCCGGCCCGGTGCCCCGGTGGGCCCCCACACCGCCACGATCCGCCCGGCGCCCCGGGGAGCCGGGGACTCGGCGCCATCGTCGTCCTCCCCCTCCTGCGGGTGCCCGCCGGCCGCGGGGGCGGGCGCGCCGGGCACGGCGGCGGTTCCGTCGGCGCGGCCCGCCGCGACGACGTCGGCGTAGCCCACCCCGCTCGGTGCGCCCGACGCGGCGGCGACGGCCTCCTCGACGAGGCGGGCGGCGTCCTCGGGGGCCGCTCGCTCCGGGACGACCACGGCGCCGAGACCGGCGAGGCGGCGGTGGTCGTGGCCCTCCAGCACCAGCAGCGCCGCGCCGCCGAGCCGGATCTGCTCGAGCAGGCTCGCCGTGAGGTCCTCGGCGCCCTCCGCCACGAGGGCGGCCCGGCCGAGTCCGGCGCGCGCCGCGGCCAGCAGCTCCGTGAGATCGAGGCAGCGGCGGACCACCGTGACCGGTCCGTGCAGCCGTTCGATGCCGTCGACGAGGGGCCAGGTGGAGACCCCCAGGGCCATGACCGGGAGGACCATCACCGGCCGCTCGCGGGATTCCACACGAGCGTGACGCGGGCGTCGTTGCCGAGCGCGTCCACGAGCTCCTCCATCGGGTCCTCCTCGACCAGGACGTGCACCACGGTGCCGCGGCCCGCGCCGAGGGCGGTCTGCTCCGTCTGCACGCCGGCGATCTCGGCCGCCGGGAGCAGCAGGCGGGCCGGCTCGTGGCCGCGGCCGGAGGGCTTCTGGGCGGCGACCCAGACGTCCACGCGCGTCCCCGCCCCGGCGTCCTGGGGCAGCGGATGGTCCACCGGGACGGCGACCGGCTTGCGGTCCAGCCGGTCCGCGGTGCCCAGCGCGGACCCCGGCAGCAGCTGGCCCGCCGGGATCCGCTGCGTCGCGACCGTGCCCGGCCCCGGTGCCGCGTCCGCAGGGACGTAGTGGTCCGCCGCGTCCTGCAGCCGGACGTCGACGGCCATCAGGTCCTCCCCGGTCACGTCCTGGCCGACCTCGATGTCCCGGGCGGCCGCCAGGTAGGGGTCCGTGCGGTTCGTGGCGGTGACCACGGCGGTCACCCCGGCGACGGAGAGCAGCACGAGCAGCAGCCCGGTGAGCAGCCTCGGGTCCCGCCAGGTCGGTCTCCGGAACCGGGCCGACGGGGCGTCCGTGCCCCTGACCGTGCCGCTCATCGGCGACCGCCTCTCTCGTTGCCCGCACGGCCGTGGGGACCGTGCTCGTGGCCCACATTCTGCCCGCGGCCGTGGTGCCCCGGGAACCGGTCGGTGCACAACTGGGGACAGGATGCGCGCCCCGCCCCCCCGTGCCCGCCCGGGGCGGGCGGTGGCGACGCCGCATGTGGACGGGGAGCCGTTGCGCCTCTTCGGTGGCAGACTGGAACGGGAGAGCAACCACGAGCAAGGAGGCGGAGGATGGCGCAGCAGCGCTTCCTGACCTTGGCGGACGTCGCCGAGATCCTCAACATCTCGGCGACGCAGGCGAGGGCTCTCGTGCGCAGCGGGGAGCTGCCCGCTATCCAGGTGGGCGGCCGCGGCCAGTGGCGGGTCGAGACCGCCAAGCTGGAGGAGTACATCGCCCGCGGCTACGAGCGGACGGCGGAGGCGGTGCGCTCGGGCGCGCTCGACTGATCCACCGGGACGCCGCCGCCGACCGTCTCACCCCGCCGTGAGCGAGGAGACGCAGACCAGCGCGGGGAACGGCACGGCGCGCAGCGCGGTCACGCTGCCCCGTCTGCGGTAGTCGTCGTCGGGGTGCAGGGCCAGGTCGAAGAAGTCCGCGCCCACCTGGTCGACCGTCCCCTCGAGCTCGCCCAGCGGTCCACCGCCGGCGAGCCGGATCCGCACCCCGGCCCTGGCCCGGGCCAGGGCGCGCAGCGCGTGCCCCAGGCCGAGCCGCAGGGCCAGCAGGTCGTCACCGGGCGCCCACCCCCGGCCGAGGGACTCCCACCACAGGACGGCTCCCAGCGGCACCAGGTGCTCGGTGCCCCGGTCCTCGAGGACGACCCAGCCGGCGCCCACCGTGCGCACCCGGCCCTCGAGCGGGACGGCACCGGTGAGCAGGGCCCGAACGGGTTCGCCCTGCCGAAGGCGCAGCCGGTCGGTCAGGCGCACCCGGGAGTACTCCGCGCGGGCCTGCTCCGCCGCCTCCTCCTCCACGCCCTGCTGGTGCGCGGAGGCCAGCTGCGCCTCCAGGTCCGCGAACAGCTGCTCCCAGCGCACTGCAGGGCCTCCCCTTCCGGCTCCCGGGCCGTCCGGTCGCGCAGGGCCTCAACGTAGGCGTCCGCCCTGCCCTCGTCAAGGAACGTCATGTCCACCGCGGGCCGCTGAGACCTTTACACCGGCACCCAGGGGGTGCTAGCAATGCTTAACGACGTCAAACAGCAACAAATGCTGTCAAACGACATGAAGGCTCACTTTCAGGGAGATCAGATGATCGGCACCCCAGGATCTGCGAGCACCGCGTCCGCTCCGCTGTGGTCTGTGCTCCTGGTGCCCGCCCTGGGTGCGGCCACCGCGGCCTGCGGCGCAGCCCTGGCCGGTGCGGGCGGCGTCCGCACCGGCGGGGGCCCGGACACCGGGGCGCTGATCGGGCTCGCGGCGGCCGTGCTCGGCTGCGCCGTGGTGGCGGCCTGGATCCTGGCCACCGCCCTGGCGGTGCTCGCGGTGCTGGCAGGTCACCACCGCTGGGAGCGCCTGGCCGGGATCTGCGGGCGGTGCTCCCCCGCCCTGCTGCGCCGCGCGGCGGCCACGGCACTGGGCCTGCAGCTGCTCGCGGCCCCGGCGGCGGTCGCCGTCGATGCCCCCTCCCCGTTCTGGGGCGCCGGGGCGTCCGCGCAGGAGTTGGCCCCCGCCGCGGAGGGGACGACGTCCGCCCCGGAGGAGACGACCCCCGCCCCGGAGGCGCCGGGCCCGGCGCCCGCCCCCGGTGCCGGACCCCGGCCCGGCCCCGACCGCGAGCCCGCCCCGGGCGGGGAGTCCGCCCCCGCGCCGTCGACGGATCCGGATCCGGATCCCTGCTTCCCGCGGACCGGCCCCTCGGTGGCGGAGCGCACAGTGGACGGCGCCGTCACGGTCGTGCGCGGGGACACCCTGTGGTCCCTGGCCGCCGCCCACCTGGGCCCGGAGGCCTCCGACCAGCAGGTCGCCCGTGCATGGCCCCGCTGGTACGAGCTGAACCGGCCGGTGCTCCCGGACGGACCGCACCGGCTCCTGCCGGGTCAGCGGCTCGTCGTGCCCGGCGCCGGGGGGCCCTGACCCGCCCCGGCTCCGCGGCACCCCACCATCGACCCACCGCAGCACCGTTCCCAGGAGGCCCGTCATGAACGCACCCACCGCCGGTTCCGACCCCGTTGCCCGTCCGCTCGCGCCCGAGCGCGGACGCCCGGCGGCCGGGCCCTCCGCCCGCCGGGGGCGCCCGGCGCCGCCCACGGCCCCCGGCGGCTACACGTGGGGCGCCACGCGTGTGCTGGGCCACGACGCCGAGGACGAGCTGGGCCGGGTGACGGCCCTGGCCCGTTCCATCGGCCAGGCGGCCGTGGAGGTGCTGGGCGGGAGCCGGCCGGCGGCACAGCTGGGCCGCTGGACCACCCCGGAGATCGTGGAGCGCTTCCAGCAGCGCGCCGACATGCTCCGGCTGCTCCAGGAGCAGTTCGAGGGCAAGGCCGCGCTGCAGGAGCTGCACCGGAACCCCCACGTGCGCAGGTGCCGGGTCTGCCGGGTGGGCCGCGGGGTCTACGAGGTGGCCCTGGTGGTGGTGGAGCCGAGGCGCAGCCGGGCCGTGGCCATGCGGGTGGAGCGGCTGGGGCGGGGCTGGAGCGTGACGCAGCTCGAGGTCGGCTGACCCCGCCTCCCCGCCCCGGCGCGTTCGACCCCGGCGGACCGAGTCCCCGGCAGGCTCAGCCCCCGGCGGACTCAGCCTGGGGAGGAACCTGTCCTCGGCGGGCTCAGCCCTCCGCGGACTCGGCGCTGGCGGCCCGGGCGCGGGCCCGGCGCCCGGCCCGGTTGGCGGACGCCGCGGCGGCGTCCGCGTCGTCCTCGCCGCGGCCCGCCGCGGTGGGCTCCGTGCGGGTCTGCGTGCCGCCGGTCTCAGCGGGCGCGGTGTACTGCAGGAAGCTGGGCTGGCGCGGGATCTGCAGGTCGACGGGCCCGCCGTCGGCGCCCACGCGCTGGCGGCGGATCTCCATCCGGTACAGGGTCGAGACCGTCTCCTCGCGGATCGCGCCCATCATCTCCTGGAACATCGCGTAGCCCTCGCGCTGGTACTCCACGAGCGGGTCGCGCTGGGCCATCGCCCGCAGGCCGATGCCCTCCTTGAGGTAGTCCATCTCGTAGAGGTGCTCGGGCCACTTGCGCCCGATGACCGACAGCAGCACGCGCCGCTCCAGGTTGCGCATGGCCTCCGCGCCCACCTCCTCCTCCCGCTGGTCGTAGACGAGGCGGGCGTCCGAGAGGATCTGCTCGCGCAGGAACTCCGCCGTGAGCCGCGTGCGGCCCCCGGCCTCCTCCACGACCTCGTCGACCGACAGGGTCACGGGGTAGATGGTGCGCAGGGACTCCCACAGGCCGTCGAGGTCCCAGTCCTCGGGGTGGCCGACCGCCGTGCGGTCCTGGACCGTGGAGGTGACCACCTCGTCGACGAACTGGACGATCTGCTCCTGGAGGTCGTCGCCCTCGAGGACCCGGCGGCGGTCGCGGTAGACCGCCTCGCGCTGGCGGTTGAGGACGTCGTCGTACTTGAGGACGTTCTTGCGCTGCTCGGCGTTGCGCCCCTCGACCTGGCTCTGCGCGGAGGCGATGGCGCGGGAGACGATCTTGTGCTCGAGCGCGGTGTCGTCCGGCGCCCCCGCCATGAGCCGCTGGGCGGCACCGGCGTTGAACAGCCGCATGAGGTCGTCCGCGAGGGAGAGGTAGAAGCGGGACTCGCCCGGGTCCCCCTGCCGCCCGGAGCGCCCGCGCAGCTGGTTGTCGATGCGCCGCGACTCGTGGCGCTCCGTGCCCAGGACGTAGAGACCGCCGACGTCGACCACCTCCTGGTGCTCGGCGCGGGTCTCCTCCTCGCAGCCGGCCACCACGTCCGGCCACACGCGCTCGTACTCCTCCGCGTCCCGCTGCGGGTCCAGGCCCTTCTCCCGCATCCGGTCCACGGCGTTGAACTCGGCGTTGCCGCCGAGCATGATGTCGGTGCCGCGGCCGGCCATGTTGGTGGCCACGGTCACCGCGCCCTTGCGGCCGGCCTGCGCGACGATCGCGGCCTCCCGGGCGTGGTTCTTCGCGTTGAGGACCTCGTGGCGGACGCCGCGCTGGGCGAGCAGCTTGGAGAGGTACTCGCTCTTCTCGACCGACACGGTGCCCACGAGGACCGGCTGGCCCTTCGCGTGCCGCTCCTCGATGTCCTTGACCACCGCGGCGAACTTCGCGACCTCGTTCTTGTAGACGAGGTCGGGGCGGTCGATGCGGACGAGGGGGCGGTGCGTCTCGATGGACACGACGCCCAGCCCGTAGGTGTTCATGAACTCCGCGGCCTCGGTCTCGGCGGTGCCGGTCATGCCCGCGAGCTTCTCGTAGAGGCGGAAGTAGTTCTGCAGGGTGACCGTGGCGAGGGTCTGGTTCTCCGCCTTGATCTCGACCCCCTCCTTCGCCTCGATGGCCTGGTGCATGCCCTCGTTGTAGCGTCGGCCGGCGAGGATGCGCCCGGTGTGCTCGTCGACGATCATGACCTCGCCCTTGAGCACCACGTAGTCCTTGTTGGCGCGGAAGAGCTCCTTGGCCTTGATGGCGTTGTTGAGGAAGCCGATGAGCGGGGTGTTCTGGGCCTCGTAGAGGTTGTCGATGCCGAGCCAGTCCTCGACCTTCTCGATCCCGGACTCGAGCACGCCGACGGTGCGCTTCTTCTCGTCCACCTCGTAGTCGGTGCCCGCGTCGAGCCGCTGCACGAGGCGGCCGAACTCGGTGTACCACCGGTTGGCCTCGCCGGAGGCGGGCCCGGAGATGATCAGCGGGGTGCGGGCCTCGTCGATGAGGATGGAGTCCACCTCGTCGACGATCGCGAAGCTGTGGCCGCGCTGCACGAGCTCGTCGGGGCTCCACGCCATGTTGTCGCGGAGGTAGTCGAAGCCGAACTCGTTGTTCGTCCCGTACGTGATGTCGGCGACGTACTGCTGGCGGCGGGTCGCCGGGTCCTGGTTGGCCAGCACCACGCCGGTCTCCATGCCCAGGAACCGGTAGACGCGCCCCATGAGGTTGGCCTGGTACTCGGCCAGGTAGTCGTTCACGGTGACGACGTGGACGCCCTTGCCGGAGAGGGCGTTGAGGTAGGCGGGGGCCGTCGCCACGAGGGTCTTGCCCTCGCCGGTCTTCATCTCGGCGATGTTCCCGAGGTGCAGGGCGGCGCCGCCCATGAGCTGGACGTCGTAGTGGCGCTGGCCCAGGGTGCGGGACGCGGCCTCCCGGACCACGGCGAAGGCCTCGGGCAGCAGCCGGTCCAGGGACTCGCCGTCGGCGACCCGGGCGCGGAACGCGTCCGTCTCGGCGCGCAGCTCCGCGTCGCTGAGCTCCCGGAAGCCGTCCTCGAGGCTGTTGATGGCGGTCGTGTAGGACCGCAGCCTCGTCAGGACCTTCTTGTCTCCGGTCCTGAGGACTTTCTCCAGGAATGACGCCACGTGCACACGCTCCTCGTGTTCGACTGCCGTGCTGGGACTGATGGGGGGGGTGTCCGGCACCCGCTCCAGTCTACGGGAGCCGGTGCCGGTCTCCGGGCGCGGACGAGCCCGGTGGCCGCGACCACCGGGCTCTTCCGGGGCGGGACCCGGCCGGCACCCAGCCGGGCGGGCCCGCCGTCACGGGGTGGGGTCAGCCGGCGGGCTCGGGCTGGTAGGCCCGGACGCTCTCCTCGGACTCCTCGCCGTTCTCGCTCAGGCTGATGACGCCGTAGCTCCAGCCCTTGCGGCGGTAGACCGCGGAGGGCTCGCCGGTCTCCTTGTCGACGAAGAGGTAGAAGTCGTGGCCGACGAGCTCCATGTGGTCGACGGCCTCGTCGACGCTCAGCTCGGAGGCCGGGAACCGCTTGCGCCGGATCTCGACGGGGGTGACCGCGTCGGTGAGGCTCACGCTCTGGTCGAACGCCTCCTGCTCGGCGGTCGCGAGCTCCGCGGCGGTGGTGTAGATGGGCCCGGAACTGGGGACCACGGGCAGGGCGCCGGTGGCCTCGTGAACGGCCGTGGGACGGTGGGCGCCGCGGTGCACCTTGCGGCGGTCGCGGGCCCGGCGAAGGCGCTCGAGGAGCTTGCTGTAGGCCTCGTCGAAGGCGGCGAACTTGTCGTCGCCGCGCGCCTCGGCCCGCAGGACGGGGCCGCGTCCGGAGACCGTGATCTCCACGCCCATCCCCTGGTGGCCGGGCAGCGCGTGGTCCTTGGTGACCTTGACATCAATGCGCTGGACCTTCTCGCCCAGCTCCTCGAACTTGACGACCTTCTCGGCGGCGTACTCCTTGAACCGCTCCGGTACGGCGACGTTGCGCCCCATGACGTTCAGTTCCATGATGCCCTCCAAATCTCGGGGGTGACGTGGGCGGATGGGGCCGCCCACCCGGGAGGATTGTTGCGTCCCGTGACTCAACGTTAGTTGAATCACACGGGATATTCACCCGGCCGGGCCGGACCCGAATCAGCGGTGAGCGGAACTGCCGGCGGCCGCACGGCGGCGAGCACCACCGCCCCGAGCACCTCGGCCCCGCCGGCCCGCAGTGCGCGGGCCGCCTCGCCGAGGGTCGCCCCCGTGGTGAGCACGTCGTCGACGACGACGCACCGGGCGCCGGGGGCCGCGGCGGCCCGCATGGACCCCGCGGGGCGGGCCCGCCGGCCCGCGGTGCCCAGCCGCTTCTGCGCCGGCCCGGTCAGCGAGGCCCCGGCCGCCCGGTGCCGCAGCCCGCGGCTGACGAGCGTGCCGGCAGGGAGCGCGCCGCGGCGCGCGCAGTCCTCGAGCAGCAGCCGCACGGGGTCGAACCAGCGCCGCCGCAGGGCCGCGGGGCTGGTGGGCACCGGGACGAGCAGCACGGGCCCCGCCGGCCAGCCGGGGGCGGCCGCGTGCAGGGCCGTGGCCAGGCAGGCGGCGAGCACGGGGACCAGGTCGGTGCGCCCGGTGCTCTTGAGCGCGAGCAGACAGGTGGCGAGTCCGTGGGCGTAGCGGCCGGCGGCGACGACGGACAGCGGCGGGTCGAGCAGCGGTGCGGCCGAGGACGCCTCGAAGGGGCGGGCGCAGGACCGGCGCAGCACCAGGCGGCAGGCACGGCACAGCGCGGTGCCCGGGGCGCGGCACACGGCGCACTCCACGGGCAGGAGCACCTCGGCGGCCTCGGCCAGCCGGTCGAGGGCGCGTGCGGCCGCCCGGTCGAGGGCGCGGGCGGTGGGCGGGGTCGCGGGCATGCGGCCATGCTGGCCCGTGCCGGACGGCCCGGCCGGGGTGCGGCCGAGGATCCGGACGGCCGGGGCTGTGGACCGCGGTCGGGCCCGGCGGGTGGTCAGCCGGCGAACGCCGTGTCCAGGACGTCCTCGCTCTGCGGCGCCCAGGCGTTGCCGGTGAGCATGTGCAGCGTGCCGCCGGCCACGGCGTAGACGGAGGACGTGCCGTTGCCCCCGCTGAGCCCGGTGAGGCCCTCGATGCCGGGCAGCTCGCGGAAGCGCCCGGACACGTCGTAGACGCGGGGCCGGACGGAGCCGGTGCCGCCGAGCGGGGCCGCGACGAACTCGCGGTCGCTGAGCCACAGGGCCGCGTCCGCGTCGACGTCCGCGGCCACCCGGAACGGCTCGTTGAGCCGGCGGGGCGTGCCGTCTGGCTCGCGCACCACACCGGTCAGCCAGATCTGGGAGACCCCTTCGTCCTCGGTGACGACGAGCGCCCGGGTGCCCCCGCGCGAGACCCGCAGGGACGTCACGGTCCGCGCGGCGAGCCACGATGCCTCGACGCGGACCGGGCTCCCGGCGCCCGGGACGGCGCGCACGGCCCGGACGGTCCCGGCGGAGTCCCCGGTCCACACCCACCCGTGCTCGTCGAAGCTCGGTCGGGTCAGGCCGGTCCCGCTGAACTGCTCCACGGGCTCCTCCTCCCGCGCCACGGTCACGAGCGAGCCGGTGCCCGTGTCCACGAACGCGAAGTGCTCGGCGGCGGCGTCCATCGCGGGGCTGGACGGGTGGTGGCCGTCCAGCGGCGGGATCCCGTCCACGTTCTCGGTCTGGCCGCCCTGGTAGAACACGAGGTCGCCCTCGCGCAGCCCGACCTGGCGGGACGGGACGGTGACGTCCTGGACGGGCGCGGCGTCCGTCCACCCCGCGCCCAGCTCCACGGGCGCCCCCTCGACGAGCAGCTCCACGTCGTTCACCGCGGTCAGCGACCGGAGGCTCAGCGCGAGCTGGTCGTGCATCCGGCGGTTGATCTCGATGTTCGCCGGGTCGAACTCGGGCACGCTGAGCTCCACCGTGGCGGTGCCGTCCCGCACGGGCACCGCCGAGCGGGCGAGCGTGGTGCCCGGCGGGAAGGCCGAGGTCACGGCCCCCCGGAGGTAGGGCGCGGGGCCGCCGAGCAGGGCCCGCACGATCGACGTCGAGACGGGCACCCGGTCCGGGAACCAGCGGGGGTCGACCACCACGTTGGACAGGTCCTCGTCCGCGAAGTAGAGGTGGTGGGGCTCGAAGATGTCCTCGAAGTCGGCCGGGGTGAGCGCCGTGGCGTCGGGGGCGTCGGAGATCCGCCACTGGCCGTCCACCTGGACCACGTCGAAGTCGAGCACCTCGGTGGCGCCCGCCGGCTTGCGCTCGATCACGCCGCTGCCGTCCACCACGCTGTCCACCTCGAGGTTCACCCGGTACTCGTTGTCCTCGAGCCGGGGCACGGGCACGGCGTCGCCCCGGTGCACGAGGGTGCGCGCGTCGGGGTGCCAGGTGCCCGCGAGCTCGGGGGTGAGGTACTCGCGGGCCACGGAGTAGTCGTCGGCCACGCCCGTCCCGGCCGCGAGGAAGCCCCGCACGATCTGCTCCGGCGTCGCGCCCTCGCGGGGGCCGGCCGGCTCGACGTCGTAGCTCGGCTGGACCGCGGACCGGGTGGGCTCCGCGTGCCGGTGCACGGGTCCCGTCCGGGGAATGGCTCCGCAGCCGCCGAGCGCCACGGCCGCGGCCAGGGCCAGTGCTGCCGTGCGGGTCTGCCGCCGGGTCCTGCTCATGACCGGTCCTCCTCGACGTCGGTCGGCTGGGCCGCGGCGGGGGGCGCCGGCTCCGCCGCGGCCGCGGAGGCCAGGGCCAGGGTCCCCGTCCTGGTCACCACCGCGGTCTCCGGGTACGCGTCGGCGTCGGGCGGCAGACCGAGCGGGCTCTCGTCGTCGGGCACGAGCCGCCGTCCGCGGGTCCGGGGCAGGGTGAGCCGGAAGCACGCGCCCTCCCCCGGGGCGCCCCAGACGTCGAGCCGCCCGCCGTGCAGCCGCGTGTCCTCGGTGGCGATCGCGAGGCCCAGCCCCGTCCCGCCGGTCGTGCGGGCCCGGGCCGGGTCAGCGCGCCAGAAGCGGTTGAACGCCTTGGCGGCCTCCTCCTCGGTCATCCCGATGCCGTGGTCGCGCACCGCCACCGCCGCGGCCACCTCGGAGGCCCCCACCACGATGTCGATGGGCCGGCCCTCCCCGTGCTCGAGGGCGTTGACCACGAGGTTGCGCAGGATCCGCTCGATCCGCCGCTGGTCCCCCTGGACGGTGCAGCGGGACAGCTCCGAGCGCACCCGCACCGTGGAGCCGGACGAGACGGCGAGCGGGGCGGCGGCCTCCACGACGTCGTGCACGACCGAGAACAGCTCGACGCTGGCCACCTCGAGCCGCGCCGCCCCCGCGTCGAAGCGGGAGATCTCCAGCAGGTCGGCCAGCAGGGCGTCGAAGCGGTCCACCTGGTGGTAGAGCAGCTCGGCGGAGCGCCGGTTGACGGGGTCGAAGTCCTCGCGGGCGTTGAAGAGCACCTCGGCCGCCATCCGCACCGTGGTCAGCGGGGTGCGCAGCTCGTGGGAGACGTCCGAGACGAAGGTCTGCTGCATCGAGGAGAGCTGCTCGAGCTGGGTGATCTGGTCCTGCAGGCTGTCCGCCATGCGGTTGAAGGACCGGGCGAGACGGGCGACCTCGTGCGAGCCGCTGACGGGCATCCGCACGCCCAGGTCGCCGTCCGCGAGCTGCTCGGCCACGCGGGCGGTGCTGGACACGGGGCGGACCACTTCGCGGGTGACGTACCAGACGATCGCGCCCACGAGCAGCAGCAGGACGACCACCGACAGCAGCAGCACCGCGTGCATCGCGTCGAGGGTGCGCTGCGGCTCGGAGAAGTCGTAGACGAGGTAGAGCCCGTAGCGGCTGTTCTGGTAGAGGTCCACCACCGTGCCGACGACGATGACGGGGGCCTCCTCCCCGTTCTCCGTGACCCGGACCGAGGCGGGCTGCCAGAACACGCCGTCCTGCTCCGCGAGCCGCTCCTGCAGCTCCGGCGGCACGGTGCTCGAGGTCATCCAGGGGCTCTGGCTCTGCGCCGGGATGAGGGTCTGCCCGCTCGTGAAGTCCATCGGGAGCAGGATCCAGCGCTCCGTCTCCGCGCCGTCGACCGAGAGCGAGCCGAGGGTCGAGGCCACGAGCGCCTGCAGCTCGTCGCGGTCGGAGGCGTCCGAGGCGTCGAAGCTGGCCTGCACCTGCTCGAAGTCCGCGGTGGCCGAGGCGAGGACCTGGTCCAGCCGTTCCGAGAACAGCCGGTCCGCGATCTGGTGGGAGAGGAAGCTGCCCGTGACGAAGAAGGCCAGCGCGGTCAGGGAGAGGGACACGGCGATGGCCCGGAACTGCAGGGACTGCCGCCACCGGCGGGCCAGCAGGAGCCGCCCCAGCCGCAGCCGCCGGGTCGCGGCGCCGGCCGGCCCGCGGCGCCGGGAGGAGGCGGCGGCGTCCGGCGGGGTCATCGGGCGGACGTGCCCGCCTTGTAGCCGACTCCGCGCACGGTGACCACGATCTCGGGGCTCTCCGGATCCCGCTCGATCTTGGAGCGCAGCCGCTGCACGTGGACGTTGACGAGCCGCGTGTCGGCGGCGTGCTGGTAGCCCCAGACGTCGCGGAGCAGCATCTCGCGCGAGAACACCTGGTGCGGTGCGCGCGCCAGGGCGGTGAGCAGGTCGAACTCGAGCGGGGTGAGACCGATCTCGTGGTCCCCGCGGTGCACGCTGTGCCCGCTCACGTCGATGGTGAGGTCGCCGATCCGCAGCTCCTGCGAGTTGGCGCGCTCCACGGGGCGCAGCCGGGCCTTGACCCGGGCCACGAGCTCAGCGGGCTTGAAGGGCTTGGGCACGTAGTCGTCGGCCCCGGCCTCCAGACCGCGGACCACGTCGACGGTGTCCGACTTGGCGGTGAGCATGACGACCGGGACGTCGGAGATCGTGCGGATCTCGCGGCAGACCTGGATGCCGTCCTTGCCCGGGAGCATGAGGTCGAGCAGCAGCAGGTCCGGGCGCACGGCCCGGAAGGTGTCCACGGCGGTGGCACCGTCGTAGCAGAAGACGGGCTCGAAGCCCTCCGCGGTCAGGACGATCCCGATCATCTCCGACAGGGCGGCGTCGTCGTCGACGACCAGTATTCGCGCGTTCATCGCCTCTCCGGTGGTGTGGGGCGGGCCCGCCGGGGCGGGGGCCGCCGTGGCCCGGGGCGTCCGGGGCGTCGTGGCCAGGGTGTCCTGGGCGTCGTGGTGGACCGGGGTCCACCTGCATTGTGGCCGATTGCGGCCCGCCCCGCACCTCGGCGCGGAGTGTGTCGGTCCACCGGGTGGGACGGGCTCACGCGTCGGCGGCGGTCCGGGCCAGCGCGGAGGCGGTTCCGGTGACCCGCGCGAGGACCTCGCGCAGCTCGGCGGGGCCCAGGGCGTCGAGCTCCTCGCGCGGTGTGATCCGGACCCGGTCGAGGGCGGCGGCGGGCAGCCCGAGGTCCCGCCACACGGACCACACGTCCGCGGCGAGGGCGCGGGCCGTGCCGCCGGCCGCGGGGACGAGGCCCAGCCACAGCTGCATGCCGTCCTCGACGAGCGCGGCGAGCGGCTCCCAGTCGTGGACGGTGCCGGCGGGGGCCGGGACCTGCACGGCGTCCGCGCCGGTCTCCCGGGCGAGCCGGGGGTCGACCCCGGGCGGCAGCCGCAGGGTGACGCCGGCGGCGCCGGCCGACCGGCAGGCCTCGACGACGGCGGTGAGCGAGCGCCGTGCCTCCGCGGCGGGGACCGCGCGCAGCGTCCGGTAGCCGCTCATCGTGGGCAGGCCGCCCGCGAGCACCCGGGCGAGCTCGGGCTCGTCCAGCTGGACGAGGACGTCCCGACCGGGGGCCGCGGCGCGCACCGCGCGGACGTGCTCGAGGACGCCGGAGGCCAGGGAGTCCGCGATGTCGCGGCGGGCGCCGTGGTCCTTGAGCGCCCGCTCCCCCGCGTGCAGGTGGAGCCGGGCGGCCAGGCTGAGCGGGCCGACGAGCTGGGTCTTGACCGGGGCGTCGTCGGGGCCGCTCTCGGCGCCGATCACGTCGGCGAGCACGTTGACGTCGCCGGCCAGCAGCGCCCGGGCGGACCGGGAGTCCTTGCCGGGCACCCCGGAGACGCGCAGCCCGTGGGGCTGCCGGTCCGCGTACAGGTCGTCGAGCACCGCGGCGGTGCGGGCCACGGGGTCGGCGGCCGCACCGCGGGCGGGCAGGACGGGCAGGAACGAGATGTGCGGGGCCCCGAGCTCGCCGCGCAGCAGCGTGACGGACTCGACGACGTCCGTGCCCGGCATCGCGCCGAGGGCCGTGCCCACGACGCCGGGGACGTCGGGGTCGGTGCGCCGGGGGCCGGGCGGGGCGCTGCGGGTCACGGGCGGTCGTCGTCCTGCCGCCGGTGGTCCTCGGAGAGGGCCACGTGGTGGCGGATGACCTCGCTGATGATGAAGTTCAGGAACTTCTCCGCGAACTCGGGGTCGAGCTGCGCGGAGGCCGCGAGCGCCCGGAGGCGGCCGATCTGGGCGGCCTCGCGGTCCGGGTCGCCGGCGGGCAGGCCGTGGGTCGCCTTGAGGACGCCGACGCGCTGGGTCGCCTTGAACCGCTCGGCGAGCAGGTGCACCAGGGCCGCGTCGATGTTGTCGATGGTGCCGCGGATGGACTGCAGCTCGGCGAGCACGCGGGGGTCGGCCTGCTCCTGGAGCGAGGACGCGGTGGCGTCGAAGTCCTGGTGGGCCCGGACGTCGGCGGAGGCGTGGGGGTGCGGTGCGGTCATGGCCGCCAGTCTATCGGGCGGGATCGGGCCGGCCCGCACCACCCGGGACGTCGGGGCGGGCCAGCGAGTGGGCGCGGTCGACCGTGGCCTGGCCGAGGACCCGGGTGCCCTGGTAGAGCACGACCGACTGTCCGGGGGCCACGCCGCGCATCGGCTCCTCGAGCCGGACCACGAGCTCGGGCAGCGGGCCGCCGTCCCCCTCGACGAGCTCGAGATGGGCCCGGGCGGGGACGGGGTCCCCGTGCGCCCGGACCTGGGCGAGGACGGGGAACGGGGCCGACGCCGCCCCGGCCGCGGCCCCGGGCCGCAGGAGCGGCGCCGCCTCGGGCACGGGCGCCCCGGCCCAGGAGGGGCGGATCCCGCGCAGCTCGTCGACCGCCAGCATCGCCTGCGGGCCCACCACGACCTCGTTGGTCCGCGGCCGGATCTCCAGGACGAAGCGCGGCTTGCCGTCGGGGGCCGGGGTGCCGATGCGCAGGCCCTTGCGCTGGCCCACCGTGAACGCGTTGGCGCCGGAGTGGGTGCCGACCACGTTGCCCTCGACGTCCTTGATCTCGCCCTCGGTCATCTCGATGCGCTCCGCGAGCCAGCCGCGGGTGTCGCCGTCGGGGATGAAGCAGATGTCGTGGGAGTCGGGCTTGCTCGCCACGGACAGCCCGCGGCGGGCGGCCTCGGCCCGCACCTCGGCCTTGGACGGGGTGTCGGCCAGCGGGAGCAGCACGTGCTCGAGCTGCTCGGCCGTGAGGACGCCGAGGACGTAGGACTGGTCCTTCGCCCAGTCCGCCGCGCGGTGCAGCTCCCGGCCGCCGGCGGGGTCCTCGACCACCTTGGCGTAGTGCCCGGTGCACACGGCGTCGAAGCCCAGGGCGAGGGCCTTCTCGAGCAGGGCGGCGAACTTGATCTTCTCGTTGCACCGCAGGCACGGGTTGGGCGTGCGTCCGGCCGCGTACTCCGCGACGAAGTCGTCGACGACGTCGGCCTGGAAGCGCTCGGAGAAGTCCCACACGTAGTACGGGATGCCCAGGACGTCGGCGGCGCGCCAGGCGTCCCGGGAGTCCTCGATCGTGCAGCAGCCCCGGGAACCGGTGCGCAGGGTGCCGGGCGTGCGCGAGAGGGCCAGGTGCACGCCCGTCACGTCGTGGCCGGCGTCGACGGCGCGGGCCGCCGCCACGGCCGAGTCGACGCCGCCGCTCATGGCTGCCAGTACTCGCACGGTGAGATCGTCTCCAGGGGTCGGGGTCGGGGTCCGTGGCGTCAACGGGGCGCGGCCGGCCGGTATTCCCCGGCCCCGCACCGGCGGGTCCCGCGGTCCCCGCCGGTGCGGGATCGGAGCGGCGCGGGATCGGACCGGCGCGGGGTCGACCGGTGCGGGCTCAGACGGGCGCCGCGCCGGAGAGCCCGGCGCGCAGTGCCCGCCGGTGGACCTCGGGCAGCGCGGCGAGCAGGGCGTCGACGTCGGCGCCCGTGCTCGTGCGGCCCAGGCTGAAGCGCTGCGCACCGCGCGCGGTGGCCTCGTCCAGGCCCATGGCCAGCAGCACGGAGGACGCGCGGGGCACCCCGGCGTGGCAGGCCGAGCCGGTGGAGGAGGCGATCCCGGCGCCGTCCAGCAGGAACAGGAGGGAGTCGCCCTCGCACCCGGGGAAGGTGAAGTGGGCGTTGCCGGGCAGCCGGGCGCCCGTGTGCTCCCGGTCCTCCGGTCCGCGCAGCACGGCGTCCGGCACGATCCGGCGCACGCCCTCCACCAGCCGGTCGCGCAGGCCCGCGAGCCGCTCCTGCTCGGTCTCCCGCTCCGCGGCGGCCTCACGGGCCGCCACCCCGAAGCCGGCGAGCGCGGCGGCGTCGAGGGTGCCGGAGCGCACCGTGCGCTCCTGCCCGCCCCCGTGCTGGACGGGCGCCAGCCCCACCGTGCGCCCGGCCACGAGGGCCCCGGCGCCCACCGGTCCGCCCACCTTGTGGGCCGAGACGGCCAGCGTGGTGAGCCCGGGCAGGTGCGCGTCGACGGGCAGCGCGCCGAAGGCCTGCACGGCGTCGCAGTGGAAGGGGACCCCGAACTCCTCCGCGAGGGCGGCGATCTCCGCGACGGGCTGGACGGTGCCCACTTCGTTGTTGGCCCACATGACGGCCAGCAGCGCGGTGGCGCCCGGGTCGCGGGCCAGTTCCTCCCGCACGGCGGCCGGGTCCACGCGGCCGGCCGCGTCGACGGGCAGCCAGACGGCCTCGGCGCCCTCGTGGGCGGCCAGCCACTCGACGGTGTCGGACACCGCGGCGTGCTCCACCGCGGAGACGAGGACGCGGCGGCGGCGGGGGTCCTGCTCGCGCCGGTGCCGGTACAGGCCCTGGACGGCCAGGTTGTCGGCCTCGGTGCCCCCGGAGGTGAAGACCACCTCGACGGGCTCCGCGCCCAGGGCCGCGGCGACGTCCTCGCGGGCCTGCTCGACGACGGCGCGCGCCGCGCGGCCGGGGCGGTGCAGCGAGGACGGGTTGCCGCCGCGGGCCAGCTGCTCGGCGACCGCGGCGAGCGCGGAGGGCCGGAGGGGCGCGGTGGCGGCGTGGTCGAGGTAGACGGGCTCGTGCGGCACGGACTCCAGTCTAGGGCCCCGGCCCGGGCGTGCGTCCGGCGTCCGTAGACTGGCGGTCATGCTCCGCATCCTCTTCCACACCCCCGAGATCCCGGGCAACACCGGCAACGCGATCCGCCTCGCCGCGGTCACCGGGGCCGAGCTGCACCTCGTGGAGCCGCTGGGCTTCGACTTCGGCTCCGCGCACCTGCGCCGGGCCGGCCTCGACTACCACGACCTCGCGGTGCTGACCGTCCACCCGGACCTGGACGCGGCCTGGGCCGCCCTGGCCCCGGAACGGGTCTGGGCGTTCACCACCGACGGCGAGGTCTCGCACACGGACGTGGCCTACCGCCCCGGGGACGTGCTGCTGTTCGGACCCGAGTCGGTGGGCCTGCCCGCCGCGGTGAAGGCTGACCCGCACGTCACCGCGCGGGTCCGCATCCCCATGCTGCCGGCCCGGAGGTCGCTGAACCTCGCGAACTCGGCGTCCATCGCCGTCTACGAGGCCTGGCGCCAGCTGGGCTTCGCGGGCGCCGGGAGCTAGCCCCGGCGACCGGCCGCCCGCCGGGGCCCGCCGCTCACTGCTGCTCCTCGGCGTCCCCGACCGTCACGTCCGCGGTGCGCTCCTCGCCGTCCCGCACGAACGTCATCGTCCCGGTCCCACCGGCGGGCAGCTCACGCACGGCCGCCGTCAGGGAGCTCGCGTCCTGGATGCGGTGGCCGTCGAACTCCGTGATCACGTCGCCCACCTCCAGTCCGGCCTCGTCGGCCGGCGAGCCGGGCACGACCTGCTCCACCGCGGCGCCGTCGGAGAAGGCCCGGCTCCGGCCGTCCGCGCCCGGGGCGGCGCTCACGCTCGTGCCGAGGTAGCCGTGCGTGGCCCGGCCGTTGTTGATGATCTCCACGGCCACCCGCTGGGCGGTGTCGACGGGGATCGAGAAGCCCACGCCGATGTTGCCGGCCTCCGTGCCGGAACCGGCCGAGGCGATGGCCACGTTGATCCCGATCACCTCGCCGTCCGTGTCGATCAGCGGCCCGCCGGAGTTGCCGGGGTTGATGGCCGCGTCGGTCTGGATCACGTTGAGGAACACCGACGGCGAGGATCCCTGCGAGCGGCCGCCGGAGCCGCCGTCCTCGTCGGGGAAGTTGAAGAAGAAGTCGTTGCCGCCGCCCTGCTCCTCGCCCTCGCCGTCGCCCTCCGACGGCGTGGACGGCGCGGCGGAGGAGGCCACCGTGATGGTCCGGTTGAGGGTGGAGACGATCCCGTCGGTCACCGTGCCCGCGAGGCCCAGCGGCGCGCCGATCGCGATGGCCGTGTCGCCCACGTTCACGTCGTCCAGGGAGCCCAGGGTCGCCGGGGTCAGCCCCTGGGCGTCGACCTTGAGCACCGCGAGGTCGGACAGCGGGTCGGTGCCGACCACCTCGGCCGGCAGCACCCTGCCGTCGTCGAGCTGCACCTCGAGGGAGGGGCTGCTCGTGGTCCCGTCGAGGGTCACCACGTGCGTGTTGGTGAGGATGTGGCCCTCGTCGTCGATGATCACCCCCGAGCCGGAGCCGTTCTGACCGCCGCCGGACGCGGAGATCGTCACCACGGACGGGGACGCCTTCACGGCCGCCGCGGTGACCGCGTTCACCTCGTCCTGGTCGTTGACGATGACCGAGCTGGACGTCGACCCGCCCGCCGCCGGTGCCGCGCCGCCGCCGTCCAGCAGGGCGTCCGTCCCGACGGCCGCCCCCGCCCCCACCAGTGCGGCCAGGACCATGCCCGTCACGAGCGATCCCCCCGAGAAGCGCCGCCGCTCCCGGCGGCCCCCGGTGCCGCTCCCGGTGCCGTTCCCCCACGGGTGCCGGGCGGCGGGGTCCCCGGCGCCCTGCCACGCCCCGGCGTAGGGGCCCGCGTCCTGGCCGCCGGCCTGCGGTGCCCCGTGGCCGGCGCGCGCGTCCTGCTCGGCGCCGGACGCCCACGGGTCGTGGGCCGGACGGCCGTAGACGGGCGGGAGGGGCTGTGTGAGCTGTGGATCGGCACCGTACCGCGGGTCGCGGGGCTCGGACATGGGGGTCTCCTCCTGGAAACGGACGGGCCCGGCGGTCCCCGGTGCGGACGGGGTGGCACGGGCGGCTCTGTCCCCAAGTATCCACGTCCGCACTGAGACGACGCTGAGAGCCCTGGCCGTTCCCCGGGCGCCGCCCGGACGGCGGCCGGGGACCGCCGGGGCCCGCCCGCAGGTCATCAGCCGCCTTGTGGTTTCGCCCTGCGCGTAGGTCCGGCGCCGATCGCCACGCCGTGACGCCCTCGCCCTAGAATCGGGAGCACCGACCACGTGAGGGAGATCATGCACTGGCGCCCCATTGCCCGCCGGACCGCCGCCGGCTGCGGCCTGACGCTCGCCCTGTTCGTACCCGCGGGAGCGGCTCTCGCCCAGCCGCCCGTCGACGTGCCCCCGGGCGAGCGGATCGTCGACGAGTCCGGGGTGCTGGAGGATCCCTCCGCGCTGGCCGCGGACGTGCGCGAGCTCGCCACCCAGGAGGGGATCACCCTCACCGCCGTGTTCGTCGACACCTTCACCGACCCCTCGGATCCCGACGAGTGGCTGCAGGAGTTCGCCGAGCTCAACGGGCTCGGCAGCTCGGACGCGGTGCTGGTCGTCGCCACGGAGGACCGGCAGCAGCGCTTCTCCGCATACTCCACGGGGCCCCTCAGCACCGAGCAGCAGGAGCGCATCAACCGGCAGTTCATCACCCCGGCGCTCGCGGCCGACGACTGGGACGGCGCGGTCGAGGGGGCCGTCGAGGGCATCGAGACCGAGCTCTCCGGCGCCCCCGCCGGGACCGGGGAGAGCTCGGACGGGGGCGGCGCGGGCTTCGGCCTGCTCGGTCTCGGGGCGCTCGGCCTCGGCGGGCTCGCCGTCTACGGCATGGCCTCCCGCAACAAGAAGCGCCGGCAGCAGGGGTCCGCCCCGCAGGGCGGGCCCGGCGGCCGGGGCGCTCCGCAGGGTCCCGCCGGCCCCTACCAGGAGGTCCCGGTGCCGGAGCTGCGCAAGCGGGCCGGGGAGCTGCTGGTGTCCACCGACAACGCCATCCAGCACTCCGAGCAGGAGCTGGCCTTCGCCCAGCTGCAGTACGGGGACGAGCAGGTCGAGCCGTTCCGCCGCGCCGTCCAGGACGCCAAGAAGCACATGCAGGCCTCCTTCGCCCTCCAGCAGCAGCTCGAGGACCACATCCCCGACACCGAGGAGCAGCAGCGCGCCTGGCTCGGCGAGATCATCGCCCGCTCCCAGGACGCCCAGCGCCCGCTCCAGGAGCACCAGGAGGCGTTCAGCTCGCTGCGCCAGCTGGAGTCCCGCGCCCCGCAGGCGCTCGAGGAGGTGCGGCGCCAGGCCGAGGCCGTGCGCCCCCGCTTCGGCACGGCCGACGCCCGGCTGCGGGAGCTCACCGCCCGCTACAACGACACGGCGCTCGCCCCCGTCAAGGACAACATCGACCAGGCCCGGGACCGGCTCGACTTCGTGGACACCGCCGTGGAGGAGGCCCGCACCGACCTCGCCGCCGGGCGCACGAGCGACGCCGTGCTGGACATCCGCGCCGCCGAGGAGGGCGTGGGGCAGGCCGGGGGCCTGCTCGACGCCGTGGAGCACGCGGCCACCGAGCTCGCCCACGCCGAGGAGTCCCTCAAGGACGCCGTGACCATCGCCCAGCGGGACGTCGCCGAGGCGGACGCCCTCGTCCGGCGCGGCTCCAACCCGGAGCTCGCCGGGGCGGTCGCCGGCGTCGGCGCCGTCCTGCGCACCGTCGAGGAGCAGATGGGCGCGGGACGGATCGACCCGCTCGGCCTGAGCCGGCGTCTGGCCGTGGCCAAGGACGAGCTCGACAAGGGGCTCGCGTCGGTGCGCTCCCAGAACGACCGGGACCGCTCCGCGCGGGAGACCCTCGCCCACACCCTCGTCTCCGCGCAGGCGCAGCTGAGCTCGGCGAGCGAGTACATCTGGGCCCGCCGCGGCGGTGTCGGCCCGGAGGCCCGCACCCGCCTCGCGGAGGCCGAGCGCTACCTGGAGGCCGCCCAGCAGGCCCGGAAGTCGGACCCCTCCGAGGCGCTGACCTGCGCCAACGAGGCCGTCCGGCTCGCCGGCGAGGCCCAGTACATCGCCCAGCAGGACGTCGACTCCTTCTCCTACGGCGGCTTCGGCACGCCCGTGGGGATGGGCGGCCACCGGGGCCGCTCCAACAGCGGTCTGGGCGGCGCGATGCTCGGCGGCATCCTCCTCGGCTCGATCCTCAACGGCGGCGGAGGCTTCGGCGGTGGCGGCGGAGGCTTCGGCGGCAGCTTCGGCGGCGGGTTCGGCGGTGGCGGCGGAGGCTTCGGCGGCGGCATCGGCGGCAGCTTCTGATCCGCGCCGACGGGCGCCCGCCGCCGGACGGGCACCGCGCACCGCCGCCCCTCTGACCCTCGTCCGCCCCGTGACCCCTGACCGACCCACCGTCCCCGACCGACCCATGATCCCGGGAGCCCCTCCCGGGAAGCACCAGAGGAGAGAAGGAACCATGATCAAGCAGTCCATCTTCGGCCGCATCGCCCAGCTCGCGAAGGCCAACATCAACGGCATGATCGACGCCGCCGAGGACCCCCAGCTCATGCTGGACCAGATGGTGCGCGACTACACCGAGAACATCCGCGAGGCCGAGGCCGCCGTCGCGCAGACCATCGGCAGCCTGCGCCTGCTCGAGCAGGACCACGCGGAGGACGTGCGCGAGTCCCAGGAGTGGGGCAACAAGGCCCTCGCGGCCTCGAACAAGGCCGAGGAGTACCGGGGCGCCGGCAAGTCCTCCGAGGCCGAGAAGTTCGACAACCTCGCCAAGGTCGCCCTCCAGCGCCAGATCCAGTACGAGACGGAGGCGCGCGGCGCCGAACCGCAGATCCAGTCCCAGACCCAGGTCGTGGAGAAGCTCAAGGACGGGCTCAACAAGATGCGGGGCAAGCTCCAGGAGCTGTCCAACAAGCGGGACGAGCTCAACGCCCGGCAGAAGACCGCGCAGGCGCAGTCGCAGGTCCAGGACGCGCTCAAGGCCTTCGACGTGCTCGACCCGACGAGCGAGGTCTCCCGCTTCGAGGACAAGATCCGCCGCGAGGAGGCCCGTGTCCTGGGCCAGCAGGAGCTCGCCGCGTCCTCCCTGGACGCGCAGTTCGAGTCCCTCGAGTCCCTGGGCCAGCAGTCGGAGATCGAGGCCCGGCTCGCCGCCCTGAAGTCCCGCAACGCCGAGCGGATCGTCTCCTCCGAAGAGGTCTGACCCCGCCCCGTCCCCGGGCACGGAGGAGCCCCCACGGCCGCGGCCGTGGGGGCTCCTTCCCGCCCGGGGTCCTCCGGGCAAGGCGAAGGCCCCCGGACCGTGACGGTCCGGGGGCCTTCTGTGGTTGCGGGGGCAAGATTTGAACTTGCGACCTCTGGGTTATGAGCCCAGCGAGCTACCGAACTGCTCCACCCCGCGGCGACATGTATGACTATACGTGCCGCGGGGTGGACCCGCAAATCGGCTACTCGGCGGGCTGCTCGGCCGGCTCCTCGGGGGCCAGGGCGCCCTCCGCCTCGGGGGCGACGACGCCGTCCGCCTCGAGCGCCCGCTGGATGGCGTCCTGCAGCCGCTGCTGGGCCTCGCCGTAGGACGTCCAGTCGCCGTCCTGCAGGGCCTCCTCGGACTCCTGGATCGCCTGGTTGGCGTCGCTGAGGGCGTCCTCGAGGCTGGCGCCGCCGGACGGGGCCTCGGCCCCGTCCTCGCCGGCGCCGTCCGGGCTCCCGGCCTCCGCCTCGTCGACGCCCGCACCGGACGACGTCTGGGCCCCGGAGTCGCCCTGGAAGACCTCGTCGAGGGCCTCCTCGAGGGTCGGCGCGAAGCCCACCTCCTCGCCGAAGCCGACGAGCACGCGCCGCAGCGTCGGGTACGCGGCGTCGCCCGAGGACTGGACGTAGACGGGCTGCACGTAGAGCATGCCGCCGCCCGCGGGCAGGGTGAGCAGGTTGCCGTTGATCACCTCGGAGGCGCCCTGGCGGAGCAGGTTCAGCTCCGTGGAGACGTCCGTGTCCGAGTTGAACAGGTTCTGCGCCTGGCCGGGGCCGGGCACCACGGAGGAGCGCGGCAGCTCCAGGAGGCGCAGCGTCCCGTACTCGTCGCTCTTCACGCCGTCCTCGCCGGTGCCGGCGTCGGAGTTGGCGGAGAGGTACCCGTACATCACGTTGCGGGTGTTGCCCGTCTCCGACTGCTGCGGGATGAAGGAGGTGGTGAGCGAGAAGTTGGCCTCCTCCTCACCGGGCATCCGCATCGACAGGTAGTACGGGGGCAGCGCCACGTCCGAGTCCTGCGTCGGGTCGTTGGGCACGGACCACACGTCGTCGTTCTGGTAGAAGCTGCCGGAGTCCGTGACGTGGTAGCGGTTGAGCAGCTCCCGCTGGACCTTGAACATGTCCTGCGGGTAGCGCACGTGCGCCATGAGCTCCGCCGACATCTCGGAGTAGGGCTTGAGCGTGCTCGGGAAGACGTTCTGCCACGCCTTCAGCACCGGGTCCTGGTCGTCCCACGCGTACAGGTTCACCGAGCCGTCGTAGGCGTTGACCGTGGCCTTGACCGAGTTGCGGATGTAGTTGACCCGCTCCGGCGGCAGGGCCGCCGCGGCGCCCTGGGCGGTCTGCGTGTCCTGCGTCGCCTCCTGCAGCACCGACGGCGTCGAGTACGGGAAGGCGTCCGAGGTGGTGTAGGCGTCCACGATCCACTGGACCTGACCGTCGATGATGGCCGGGTACGGGGCGCCGTCGACCGTCAGGTACGGGGCGACCTTCTCGATCCGCTCGCGCGGGTCCCGGTCGTAGAGGATCTGCGACTCCGGGCGCACGGCGTCCGAGAGCAGCATGTCCGAGGACTGGAACTTGATGCCGTAGGCGAGCCGGTTGAAGAAGTTGCCGATGCTGGGCCCGCCGTTGCCGGCGAACGTCGTCTTGGCGTCGCCGGCCTCGTCACCGGCCGTCTGCGGACGGTCCAGCTCGAGGGGCTCGTCGCCCTCGGCGCCGCCCACGATGGAGTACAGCGGGGAGTTCTCGCCGAAGTAGATGCGCGGCTCGTAGTCGTCCGAGATCACGCCCCGGGACGGGATGCCGGACTGCATGAACTGCGGCTTGCCGTCCACCTCGACCCGGTTGCCGTAGGCGGCGACCACGCCGTAGCCGTGGGTGTAGACCACGTGCTGGTTGAACCACCCCTGGTTCTGGTCGGGGTTCAGCTCACGCGTGGCGATGACGGTGTCCTGGACCTCGCCGTCGATCTCGTAGCGGTCCACGTTGAGGGTGTCCGGGAACTGGTAGTAGGGGCGGAACTGCTGCAGCTGCGAGAACGCCGCCGAGACCACGTTGGGGTCCAGCAGGCGGATGTTCGAGGTGGTCTCGGTGTCCTGGCGCAGGGCGCCCTGCTCGGTCTCCGTGGTGGCGTCGTACGGCATGACCTCGGCCGCGTCCAGCCCGTAGGCCGACCGGGTGAGGTCGATGTTGCGCTGGATGTACTGGCTCTCCAGGGCCTGCTCGGTGGGCGTGACCTGGAAGCGCTGGACGATCCACGGGTAGATCCCGCCTGCCACGACCGCGACCACGAGCAGCATGGCGGTGCCGATGATCGGCAGCCGCCAGCGGCCGATGAAGGACGCGACGACGAAGAGGATCGCGACGATCAGCGCGGCCGCCGCCAGGATCGCCTTGGTGGGGATCACGGCGTTGACGTCGGTGTACAGCGCGCCGGTCCACGTCCCGGACGTGGACTGCAGCGTGGAGTACCGGTCCAGCCAGAAGTTCGCGGCCTGGAGCAGCAGGAACAGCGCGGCCAGCACCCCCAGGTGCACACGGGACGCCCGGGTGGTGCTGAGCCCCCGCTCGGTGATCCGGATGCCGCCGTAGACGTAGTGCATCAGGATCCCCGCCACGCCGGCCAGCAGGATCGCCGAGACCAGGAACCCGATGAGGAAGCGCAGGAACGGGAGGGTGAAGACGTAGAAGCCGATGTCGAGGCCGAACTGCGGGTCCTCCTGGCCGAACGGCTCCTGGTTGAGGAACAGCAGCACGGTGTCCCACTGGGTCATCGCCGTGCTCGCCGCGAAGAGCCCGAAGAGCACGGGCACCACCACGATGACGATCTTGCGGACCGGCTCGAGGGCCTCCTGGTAGCGGCGCAGGTTGTCGTCCACGATGGACTCGGCCGTGATGGGCCGGCTGCGGTAGGCGAGGAAGAGGCTGGCGAACATCAGCGCCGCCACGAGCACGGCGGCGACCACGAAGATCACGATCTTCGTGACGTTCTCGGTGACGAACACGCTGAGGTAGCCCAGCTGGTCGTACCACAGCACGTCCGTGTAGAGCTGCGTCAGTCCCACGAAGGCGGCCACGAGGACCAGGACGACCACGACCGTCGGCCACAGCGCACCCCGTTTCCGCCGCTGTCCTGCTGGCTGCTGCCTCGGTGGTCGGGGGGCTGTGGGTCCGGCGGTCACTGGTTACCTCTGCAATCGGGGTCGTTCGTCAGGTGTGGTGCGTGAAGTCGTGGGGTGCGGCCTGCGTCGAGGAGGAGCGCCGCCGGCGGGTCGCCGGGGCACCCCGTCCATTCTGCCCGCGGGCTTCTCGGGGGTGCAATCGTGCACACGGCGCCCGTCATCGGGCGGCGCACCCCGGCAGCGCGGAGAGGTCCCCGCCGCTCCCGGCGGCCTCGGCGGCGGCCACGGCGTCGTCGAGGGTGCGCACGGACACGACCGTCAGCCCCTCGGGGACGTGGCCCTGCGCCTCGGCGCAGTTGTCCGCCGGGGCGAGGAAGACCTCCGCCCCGGCCGCCGCGGCCCCCTCGAGCTTCTGCCGGATGCCGCCGATGGGCCCCACCTCCCCCTCCGGGGTGATGGTGCCGGTGCCGGCCACGTGCCGGTCCCCGGCGATCGAGCCCGGGGTCATCTCGTCGACGATCCCCAGCGCGAACATCAGCCCCGCGCTGGGCCCGCCGACCTCGTCGAGCTCGAACGCCACGTCGATCGGGAAGTCGTAGGCGGCCAGCAGGAACACGCCGAGCTGCCAGTTCCCCGACGCCTCGTCGCGCACGGTGTCCACCTCGACGTCGCGCGGCGACCCGGCCCGCTCGACCTGCAGGGTGACGCCGCGCTCCCCCGCCGCGTCGAGAGCCGACTTGAGGGACGGCAGCGACGAAACGGGCTCCCCGTCCACGCCGCGCAGGACGTCGCCGTGCTCGAGCACCCCCTCCGCGGGGCCGCCCGGGACCGTGTCCTGCACGGAGAGCCGGGTGCTGAAGTCCTGGCCCAGGTGCGTCAGCGCGGCGGCGACCGAGTCCTCCTGCGAGCTGCTCATCGCCGCCATGCTGTACTGGTCGGCCTCCTCCCCCGACACGTCCCGGGGGTAGAGGGTGTCGGCCGGCACCACGGAGGCGGACGGGTCCAGCCAGGACCCGAGCACGGTGAGCACGTTGACGTTCTTGTTGGGCCCGCCGGTCACGTAGACCGTGGTCAGGTCCAGGACGGAGTCGCTCGGGTAGGTCGGGGCGCCGGAGACCCCCAGCAGCTGCCGGCCGTCGTGCTCCCCCACCGTGTTGAACGTGGGCCCGGGAGCCTCGATCACGAACGGGGCGGGCAGCACCGTCCCGGCCAGCAGCAGCCCGGCGGAGCCCAGCAGCGCCCAGGACTCGAGACCGCGGCGGCGCAGGGCGCGGCGCGGGCGGGGGGATGCGGTCACGGGCGGTCCTCGGCGTCGTCGTCGGAGGGACCGGAGGCTGTGAGGCCGCACGGTCCGGACGGTCCAGCTTATCGCGCGCGACCCGGCCCTGAGCTTCCAGCGAACTGGGAGTTGGCTCATGGTCGGCCCCGTCCGGTGCTCGCTACGCTGGGAGCAGAGACGTCGGGCGCGCCCGTGCCGCCCGATCCCCCGACCCGATCGAAGAACGGTGGACCCATGACTCCCCAGCCTCCCAACGACCGCCCCGGGAACACCCCGGGCGACGACTCCGGCGACGGCCCCAAGGATCCCTTCCAGGAGATGCTCGAGCGCCTCATGGGGCAGAGCGGGATGAGCCCGGAGGACCTCCAGCGCGCCGGCGTGCCGGTGGACCCCCAGGCGATGTCGATGATGTTCCAGCAGATCCAGTCCATGATGGGCGCCGGGGAGTCCGAGGGACCGGTCAACTGGAAGCTCGCCCACGACCACGCGCGGCAGATCGCCGCCGCCGACGGCGACCCGTCGGTGACCCCCGCCCAGCGCGGCGCGGTCGAGGACGCGATGCGCCTCGCCGAGCTGTGGCTGGCCGACCACACCGAGTTCGGCCAGACCTCGATCCGGCCCCAGGCGTGGTCCCGCGCGGAGTGGATCGAGGCCACCCAGGAGACCTGGAAGGACATGACGGGCCCGGTCGCGGAGTCCGTGACGAAGGCGCTCACCGACGCCCTCACCCAGCAGCTGCCCCCCGAGCTGTCCGCCATGATGGGCGGGGCCTCGGGGATGCTCGCGGGCGCCGGCGGGATGCTGTTCGGAATCCAGCTGGGCCAGGCCATCGGCGGCCTGTCCCGCGAGGTGCTGTGCTCCACCGACATCGGCCTCCCGCTCGCGGAGGGCCGCTCCGGGCTGCTGCCCGCCAGCATCAGGGCGTTCGGCGAGGGCCTGGACATCCCCGCGCAGGAGATCATGCTCTACGTCGCCGTGCGGGAGGCGGCGCACGTCCGGCTGTTCGCGGCGAACCCGTGGCTGCGCCAGCACATCCTGGACCTCGTCAAGCGCTTCTCCGCGGGGATCCACATCGACATGTCCCGCATCGAGGAGGCCGCCCGGGACATCGACCCGATGGATCCCTCGAGCATGCAGGAGGCCCTGTCCTCCGGGATCTTCGCCCCGCAGCAGACCCCGGACCAGGAGGTCACCCTCAAGCGGCTCGAGACGGTGCTCGCCCTCGTGGAGGGCTGGGTGCACGTGGTCACCGTCGCCTCGACCGCCAACCTGCCCTCCGGGGAGGCCCTGTCCGAGACCGTCCGGCGGCGCCGCGCCGCCGGCGGGCCCGCCGAGCACGCGTTCGGCTCCCTCGTGGGGCTCGAGCTGCGCCCGCGCCGGCTGCGCGAGGCCGCGCAGTTCTGGGAGTACGTCGGCGAGCGCCGGGGGGTGGAGGACCGGGACGGCCTGTGGGACGCCGCGGAGCTGCTGCCCACCGACGAGGACCTGGACGACCCCGCGGGCTTCACCGAGCGCCGCGGGCTGCTCACCGCGTCCGAGGACGAGGTCGACGCCGCGCTCCAGCGGCTGCTCTCGGGCGGCTACGAGGGCCCCGACGGCGGGCCCGGCGCGGACGGCGGTCCGGCCACGGACCCTGCTCCCGGCGCGGACGGCGGTCCCGGGCGGCCGGAGGACGACGGGCCTCAGGACGGGGACGGCTCCCGCTGATCCGCGCCGGCGCGTCCTGCGTGCCGGTGCGCCCACGCGGCGCCGTCCAGGAACGCCCGGGCCTTCTCGGCGAGGGGGTAGCGGGCCTCGAGCTCCCGGAACCGGGGACTGTGGTCGGCCTCGAGCAGGTGCGCGAGCTCGTGCACCAGCACGAAGTCGAGCACCCACTCCGGGGCCTGCTGGAGCTGCGCCGAGATCCGGATGACGCCGGTGGCCGGCGTCGCGGAGCCCCACCGGGTGTGCTGCCGCCCGGACCACCGCACGTCCGAGGGCCGGGCCCGGCCGTCGAGGTGTCGCCGCGACAGCTCGTGGGCGCGCTGCAGGAGGTGGTCGTCGGAGCGCCGGTCGGCGCCCTTGGCCGCCTCGCGGCGCCGGCGCTCCACGACCCGGGGCACCAGCTCGCGGGTCCAGTGCTCGATCTCCCGCCGGGTGGCCGTCTGGGGGACCGAGAGCACCACCGTGTCCTCGCTCCAGTGGGCGGACACGGTCTTGCGCCGGCGGGCGGAGCGGCGCACGACGACCTCGGGCTGCGACGGTACGGGCATGGGGCCATTGAACACGCCGCGGGCACGGGCCGCGAAACGCCGGCCCGCGCCCATGTGCACGGCGCTCCGCCGTGCACTGTGGACGACCCGCCGGCGGGCGCGCCGCGGGCACGGTCCGGGCGAGAGTGACGACGTCCCGCCCGCGCGTCCCGGAAGGCGTCCCGTGCCCACCACTCCGTTCCCCGGCCCTCCTCAGGGTTCCCCGCACGACCCGGACCTGCGCCTGTCCTGTCTCGAGCGGCCCCGTCCGGACGAGGTGCACGTCCTGCTCCTGGGCCTGGACGGTCTCGCGGCGGCGCTGGCCGTGCGCCTGCTGCGCTGCGGCGTGCTCGGGCTCAACGTCAGCGACACCGCGCCCGTCGCGGCCGCCGACCTCGGGACCGGCGCGTACCGGCCCGCGGACGTCGGCCGGTCCCGCGAGGCGGCCCTGCGCCGGCGGCTGCGCGAGCTCGACCCCCGGTGCGCCCCCGTCAGCGCGCCGGAGCTGTTCCCCGGGGCGCTGCTGCCGGGCACGGTCGTGGTGCACAGCTCCGGGCGGCCCGCCCCGGACGGCCGGCTCCCGCCCGGAGCGGTGGAAACGGAGGCGTGGGCGGGGATCGACCCCCGCCACCCGGTGGTGTCGCTGCACCACGCCGACGGGGTCCTGCTGCGCTGGCCCACCGTGCCCTGGGCGCACCGGCCCTGCCCGGACTGCGTGCGGGCGACGCTCGAGCACACGCAGCCCCGCACGGCGCCGCACGGCACCGCCGCCGTCCTCGCGGCGTGGGCGGGCGCGGCCCACGCGGAGGCCGTCGCGGTCCGCCTGGCCGTCGAGGTGCTCGCGGTGGCCCTGGACTCGCTGTGCGGCGCCGGGGCCGAGGGGCACGGGCACCGGGAGCAGGGCGGCGCGGGACGCGCCGCCCTCTACGCCCCGCCGTGGCCGGACGCGGTGTCCTGGCCGGAGCCGGACCGGAGCCGGTGCCTGTGCGGGCTCGATCAGGCGTGAGCGCGGGCGCCGCCCGGGCGGGACCGGCGCGGGGCCGGGCGGTCTCCGCCGGTCTCCCGCAGGGCGTCGAGGAAGCGTGAGGGCTTGCGCGTGGGCCGGCCGCCCGGGGTGCGGGACAGGGTCCAGGACAGCACGAGGTGCTCCCGGGCGCGGGTGATGCCCACGTAGAGCAGCCGGCGCTCCTCGTCGATCTCGTCGGCGGTCTCGGCGAAGCCGATCGGCATGAGCCCTTCGCTGAGGCCCGCCAGGAACACGGCGTCCCACTCGAGGCCCTTCGCCGAGTGCAGGGACGCCAGGGTCACCCCGTTCATCACGGGGGCGTCCTGCTGGGCCATGCGCCGCTCGAGCTCCGCGGCGAAGTCGGGGAGCACGAACTGCTCCTCGCGGGCGGCGGCCTCCGCGGCCATCCGGTCCGCGAGGGAGACCAGCGCGGCCAGCGACTCCCACCGCTCGCGCACCGCGCCCGTGGAGCGCGGCGCGCGGTCCGAGTAGCCCAGCGAGGAGAGGATGTCGCGCACCAGGCGCGTGGGCTCGTCCGAGGCCTCGGCGGCCCGCGCCGCCGTGCGCAGCTGCACCACGGCCTGCTTGACCTCCGGCCGGTTGAAGAACCGCTCCGTGCCGCGCAGCTGGAAGCCGATGCCCGCCTCCGCGAGCGCGGTCTCGAAGGCCTGCGACTGCCCGTTGGTGCGGAAGAGGACGGCGATCTCGGACGCGGGCACACCGTCGTCGACCAGGTCCCGGATGCGCGCCGCGGTCCCCGCCGCCTCGGCCTCGTCGTCCGCGTACTCGTTCCAGGACGGGGGCGGCCCGTCCGGGCGCTGCGCCACGAGGCGCAGCGGCGTGGCCCAGGCGCCGGGGGTCGAGCCCCGCGCCGGCCGGCGGGCCGCGAGCAGACGATTGGCGGTCTCCACGACCTGCGGGGTGGAGCGGTAGTCGCGCACGAGCTCGATCACCCGCGCCTGCGGGTGCCGGGCCGGGAACTCGAGCAGGTGCCGGGAGGTGGCCCCGGTGAACGAGTAGATCGTCTGGGAGGCGTCGCCCACCACGCAGACGTCGTCCCGGCCCCCGAGCCAGGCGTCGAGGAGACGCTGCTGCAGCGGGGAGACGTCCTGGTACTCGTCGACCACGAAGTGCCGGTACTGCTCGCGCACGGTCGCGGCGACGCGCTCGTCCTCCTCGAGCACGGCCACCGTGAGCAGCAGGACGTCCTCGAAGTCGATCAGGTGCCGGTCGGTCTTGAGCTCCTCGTAGGACTGGTACAGGCGCTGGACCGTGCGCACGTCGTAGTTCAGCGGCATCTCCCGCCCGGCCGCCCGCGTCGGATAGGTGTCGGGGGTCAGCATCGAGACCTTGGCCCACTCGATCTCGGCGGCGAGGTCCCGCACGGCCGCGCGGTCCGTGGACAGGCGCATGTTCTGCGCGGCCTCGGTGATGAGCCGCGCCTTGTGCTCCACGAGCCCGGGCAGGGGCCCGCCCACGGCCTGGGGCCAGAAGTACTGCAGCTGGCGCAGGGCCGCGGCGTGGAACGTGCGCGTCTGCACCCCGGCGGCCCCGAGCTCGCGCAGCCGGTTGCGCATCTCGTTGGCGGCGCGGGCGGTGAACGTCAGGGCCAGGACCTTCTGCGGGGTGTAGACGCCCGTGGCGATGCCATAGGCGATCCGGTGGGTGATGGCCCGGGTCTTGCCCGTGCCGGCGCCCGCGAGCACGCACACGGGTCCGCGCAGCGTGGTCGCGACCTCCCGCTGCTCGGGGTCCAGGCCGGCGAGGATGCGCTCCTCGAGGGTCGACTCCACGTCCGTGCCGGTCTCGCTGCTGGTCACCACGCGGTCTCCGGCAGGTCCTCGCCGAGCCAGTGCGCGATGAGCGCGTGCGCGATCGAGACCCGCCCGGGCAGGGTCACGGACCCGGTGCGCGCCGCCTCCCGCAGCTGAGCCCGCGTGAACCAGCGCAGCTCCAGGATCTCCTGGCCGTCCGGGACGGCCGCGCCGGAGCGCACCACGGCGCGGCAGCCGAGCATCAGGGAGCGCGGGAACGGCCAGGGCTGGGAGCCCAGGTACTGCACGTCCCCCACGGTCAGGCCCGCCTCCTCGGCGACCTCGCGGACCACGGCCTGCTCCAGGGACTCCCCCGGCTCCACGAACCCGGCGAGGGTCGAGAACCGGTTGCCCTTCCAGAGCGCGGAGCGGCCGAGCAGCAGCCGCTCCTGGTCGGGGTCGGGGTCGCCGTCACTGACCGCCACGATGATCGCGGGGTCGGTGCGCGGGAAGTGCAGCGACTCGTCGTTGGGGCACCGCCGGGCCCAGCCGGACCGGATCACCTCGGTGGGCTCCCCGCACTGCGGGCACCGGGGGTGGTCCCGGTGCCACAGTCCCACGGACTGGGCGGTGACGAGCAGCGAGGTGTCCCCGGTCGGGAGCACCGGGCCGAGCTCCCGCAGGCCGGCCCAGCGCAGCTCCTCCCCGCCCCGGCCGGAGGCGAACGCGGTGACGGCCGCCACGAGGGGCTCGGGCACCGCGAAGGGCTCCGCCGCGGCGTCCTCGCTCCCGGGCTCGGGGGCGGCGACGGCGCGCAGCAGGACGCGGGGGCCGGGGGCCCCGTCGGCGCCGGGCAGCCGGCCCAGGTAGACCTCCGGCCGGCGCGGGTCGTGGGGCACGGCCGGGAGCTCGGCCGCGGGCACCAGGACCAGGGCGTCCCCGGCCACGGGGGCGAGACCGCCCGCGAGCACGAGCACGAGCGTGGTGGGGTCCTGCGCGGCGAGCACGCGCACGTCGTGGAGCTCACGGTCGACGGCGTCGCGGTCGAAGGCCGTCGCCGCGAACGGCAGGCGGGCCGGCGAGAGACGCTCGGGGGCGGGCACGGGGCGGGAGCCGGAAACGGGCTCGGAAGGGGTGGAGGCGGGCACGTCCCCCACTGTAGCGACCCGGGCGGACCACGGGTCCGGCGGGTGGGGACGGGGACGGCCGCCGGACCTCTTGCAGGGCCGGGCCTCTTGTAGGGTGGACGGCGTGAGCACGTCCCTCGAGCACCTGGCCGCCGTCGCCGCCGCAGGCGTCCCCGGACTCGCACCCGTGGCCGTGGGGCCCTCCCCCGACGACGACGCCGACTTCCGCTCCGCCGTGGTCCTCGACGCCTCCGGCCGGCGCTGGCGGGTGCGTTCCCCGCTGAGCCCCGAGGCGAGCGTCCGTCTGGAGACCGAGCACCTCGTGCTCCGCTCCTTCACCCCCGCCGTCCGGTCGCGTCTCCCGTTCCTGGTCCCCACCGCCGCCGGCTCCGTGGCGCACGGGGACCTGCACGCCTTCGTGCACTCCCACATCGAGGGCGCCCCGCTGGACATCGACGCGCTCGCCCGCATGGCCGCCGAGCCGGACCCCGAGCACCACCGGCACGTGCCGAGCGCCGAGCCGCCCCCGACGCTCACCGTGCAGCTCGGGCGGCTCCTGGCAGCGATCCACGCCCTGCCGACCGCGCTGGTCCTGGACGCCGATCTGCCCGGCTACACCGCCGAGCAGTGCCGGCAGCGGCGCCGCACGGAGCTGCGCCGGGCCGCCGACACGCGGCGCGTGCCGGCCGCGCTGCTGCACCGGTGGGAGCAGGTCCTGGAGGACCGTGCCGTGTGGCGGTTCCGGCCGCGCGTGGTCCACGGCGACCTGCAGGAGGACGACCTCGTGATCTCCCGCGGACGGGTGCGCGGGGTGACCGGGTGGACCGACCTGCACGTGGGGGATCCCGCCGAGGACTTCGCGTGGCTCTTCGCGGCGCGCGACGCCCGCCTCGCCGAGGGGGTGCTCGAGGCCTACGCCGCGGCCTGCCGCCGCACGTCCTTCCAGGCGCCCGACGGGGCACCGGACCCGCACCTGCTGGACCGGGCCCGGCTGGACGCCGAGCTCGCCCTGGCACAGTGGCTCGTGCGCGGCGTGGACCGCGGCGCGCAGGACCTGGTGGCCGACGCGGAGCAGATGCTCGCCACGCTCGAGCAGGACGTCGCCCGGCGCCCCGAGCCGGTCGCGGCCGCCCCGGAGACCGCGCCGGCGGCCCCGGGGCAGGACGACGCCTCCCAGGACGCGGCCCCGGACCGCGCGCCCGGGGACACCGCCCCGGAGGATCCCGCCCCGGCCGGCGGCCCAGAGGCCCCCTCCGGCCGGACGCCGCCGACGGGACCGGGCGGCGGCCCCGCTCAGGGGCGCAGCACCACGTCGTAGGCCTCCCGGACCACCGCCTCGAGCTCCTCGGCCCCGGACAGGTCGTGCGGACGGACGACCCGGTCCTCGGCCACGTAGTAGAACGCGGCGGTGACCTCCTCGAGCGGGACGGCCCGCAGCCGGGACCACGCGAGCCGGTACACGGCCAGCTGCGCCGACCGCTCCTGCAGCTCCCGGCCGGAGGGTGCCCGCCCGGTCTTCCAGTCGACCAGTTCCCACGTGCCGTCGCCGTTGCGGAAGACGGCGTCCACCCGGCCGCGGACCGTGACCCCGGCGATCGGGGTCTCGAGAGGGAACTCCACGGCGTACGGCTGGCGGTCGGCCCACGGGCTGGAGCGGAACGTCGCCGCGAGCTCGGGGAGGTCGTAGGCCGCGTCGACGTAGTCGTCGGCGGTCCCGGGCAGCTCCCCGACGTCGAAGATCGCGGAGCTGCCGTAGTACTGCTCGATCCAGGCGTGGAAGGTGGTGCCGCGCCGCGCCGCGGTGCCGGGCCGGCGCGGCATGGGCCGGCGCAGGCCCGACACGACCTCGAGCGGATCGCGCGCGAGCGCCACCAGGGTCGAGGCCGAGACGTGGGACGGCATGGGGACGGTCCGCTCGGCCCGGCCGTCCTCGTGCCGGGCGAGCAGGATCTTCGCCTCCTCGGACCACCGGCGCGGGTCCGGCGCGAGCCCGTCCCGCTCCGCGACGCCGAGCAGGTCCTCGACGTCGAGGTCCGCGGTGTCCTCGAAGCCGCGCTCCCGCACCGCGCGGGCGGCCCGCTCGAGCACGGCCCGGCGGCCCCGGTGCGGGGGCGGGCTCACGCGCACGGCGCTGTGCCCGTACTCGTCCGTCACGGTCTCGGTGACCTCGGGGCCCTCCAGCGGGTCGTACGGCCAGGGGGCGCTCAGCACGGTGGCGGCGGCCGGGTTGCGGGCCCCCTCCGGGACCTCGGCCCAGGGGCCCGGGCGGACGGACGGCTCGGGGCCCTCGGTGAGCGGTGCCAGCTCCGCGACGAACACGGAGGGCTCCTGGCCCTTCGCGGCCGTGCCCCGGAACACGGTGCAGGACAGTTCCAGGACCTCGCGGGCCCGGGTCACGGCCACGTAGGCGAGACGGCGCTCCTCGTCCTCGGCGTGCTGGGCGGCGAGCTCCAGGAACTCCGTGTGGGACTCCTCGAGGGCCTTGAGGTCGCTCGTGTCCACGGCCCACTGCGGCAGGAACCGGGCGTCACCGCGCAGCGGCCAGGCCAGGGTCCCGGTGTCGAGGGTCCAGCGGGAGGGCCGGTCGGTCGGGAAGTTCCCGGCGTTGAGTCCCGGGACGTAGACGTGGTCCCACTCGAGGCCCTTGGAGGCGTGGACCGTGACGAGCTGGACGGCGTCGTGCCGCGTGCGGTCGGGGCCGGGCTCGAGCCCGTTCTCCTCCGCCAGGGTGACGTCGAGCCACGCGAGGAACGCCGAGACGTCGCTGCTCGCGGAGAACGCGGTGAAGGACTGCGCGGCCTCGTGGAACGCGTCCAGGTTGCGCCGCGCCTGGTGGACGGGGCGGTGGGGGTGCGCGGCGACCTCGACGTCGAGGCCGAGCACCGTCTCCACCTCGTGCAGCAGGCTCGGCAGGTCGTCGGAGAGGAAGGAGCGCAGGTGGTCCAGCTCCGTCCGCAGCCGGATCAGGCGCTCCCGCGCGGTCTCGGACAGGGTGCGGGCGTGCGCGGACGTCCAGCCCGGCCACGGGAGGGTCTCGAGGGCCTCGATCAGCGACGCGTGGTCGGAGAGGTCGGGCTCGACGAGGGCGTCCTCCTGGGCCTCCTCCGCGGTGACCGGGCTCTCGAGGTCCTCGGCCCGGCCCGCCTGCGCGGCCTCCGTGCGGCGGCGTTCCAGGTGGGACGCCCAGTCGGCGAGGGCCATGAGGTCCCGGGTCCCGATCCGCCAGCGGGCCCCCGCGAGCAGCCGCACGAGCGCGTCCGAGCGGCCGGGGTCGTCCAGCACCCGGAGGGTCGCGACGACGTCGGAGACCTCCGGCGTGCTGAGCAGCCCGCCCAGGCCCACGACCTCGTAGGGGATGCCGCGGGCGGCGAGCTCCCGGCGCACGGGCTCGATCTGGGAGCGCTTGCGGCAGAGCACCGCCATGGTGGGCATCTGCTCCTCCGGGTCGCCGCGGTGCTGCTCCCGGCGCTCCCGGACGCGCTCCGCGAGCGCGACGGCCTCCTCGACGTCGGTCGCGTACCGGCTGATCCGCACCCGGCCGGTGCCCGCCCCGGGACGCGGGGTGAGCTCGGGGACGGCGAGGGAGGACGTGCTGCGCGCCCACGCCGGCAGGGTCCGCAGGGGCGCGGCGATGGTGTTGGCGACGTCCAGGATGCTCGCATCGTTGCGCCACGCCGTGGTGAGGAAGCTGGGCTCCCCGTCCTGGCCGGGCGCGACCGGGAAGGAGTCGTAGAAGCCGAAGAGCTGCCCGGAGGAGGCCCCGCGGAAGCCGTAGATCGACTGCTGGGGGTCGCCCACGGCCATCACGGAGTGCCCCTGCCCGAAGAGCGCGGCGAAGAGCCGCAGCTGGGCGTGCGAGGTGTCCTGGAACTCGTCGAGCAGCACCACCCGGTGTCGCTCCCGCTCGGTCCGGCGGGCTGCCGGGTCCTGCTCCGCGAGCCGGGCGGCGGCGGAGAGGAGGTCGCCGAAGTCCATGGCCTGGGCCTCGCGCTTGCGCCGGGCGAAGTCGGCCACGAGCTCGGCGAGGACCCACGCGGTGCGCTGGTTGTCCTCGACCTTCTTCAGCTGGGCGCCCAGGGTCTTCTTCCGGCGCCCCGGCGGTGTCGTGGCCAGCGCGCCGAGCAGCTCGGCCGCGAAGCGCTCCACGTCCGCCGGGTCCACGAGGTGCTCCGCGCACGCCGAGGCGAGGTCGAGGACGGCGGCGACCATGGTCGACTTCGCGGGCATGGTCTCGAGCAGCTCCCCGGTCCAGGCCTCCACGGTCTGCGCGGCGAGCTGCCACGTCCGGGCCTGGCCCAGCAGCGTGGTGTCCGGCTCGACCCCGATCCGCAGCCCGTAGTTGCGCACGAGCGTGTTGGCGTAGGAGTGGTAGGTGCTGACCGTGGGGTCCTGGGGAGCGGCCGGGAGGTCGTCCTCCTCGGCGTGGGCCGGAGCGACGAGCCCCTGGGCGCGCAGCCGGGCGAGCCGGGAGCGCATGCGCTCCCCCAGCTCGCCGGCGGCCTTGCGGGTGAAGGTCACGCCGAGGACCTGGTCCGGGGCGACGACCCCGTTGGCCACGAGCCAGACCACCCGGTCGACCATGGTCGCGGTCTTGCCCGAGCCCGCGCCCGCGACCACCAGCCGGGGGGTGAGCGGGGCCGAGATCACGGCCGACTGCTGGGCCGTGGGGAGGTTGCCGCCGAGCAGCTCGGCCAGCTCCTCGGGACTGTACCGGGGCTCGACGCCGCCGTAGGGGTGCTCGGCGGCGTCGAGCCGGGTGCGGTCGTCGGGGGCGTCGGCCATGGGCGCTGTCGTCTCCTGCTGTCCGGGTGGGACGGGGCCGGGATCCGTCCGAACGGTCCTCACGGTTCGCTCACCTGCCGCCCCTCGGCGCACAGCGGGCAGATCTGCGGCAGCTTGCACCCGTGCCCGTTGAAGGCGCCCTCGGCCTGGTCGTGGCGGGCGGTGAACCGTTCCCCGGCCACGAGCTCCGCGGCCCGGGTGATCAGGTCCCGCGCCCACGTGGCGTCCGGGTCGAGGGGGTCCTGCTGCTGCACGGAGGGGGACTTGGCCCGGGTGCCGAGCTGGACGAGCAGGGCGCCGCCGGAGAGCTCCGTCACGGTGCCGCCGGGCAGCTCGAGGACGGTCTCGTCCTGACCCGCGACCATGGCTGTGCCCGCTCCCGCCGTGAGCGCCACCTGGTAGGCCGCGAGCTGCGGGTGCTCGGCGATCTTCGCCCCGGCGGGCTGGTTCCGGCCGGTCTTGAGGTCGACGACGACGTAGCGGCCCTGCTCGTCGAGCTCCAGGCGGTCCACGCGGCCCCGGAGCAGGGCGTCGCGCGCCCGCCCCTGGACGAGCACGCTGAACGCCCCCTCCACGGAGGCCAGCCGGCGGCCGTGCTTGCTGCGGGCGTCCAGGACGTACTGGGCGAACTTGCGCAGCATCTGCCGGGCCCGTTCGAGCTGGACCGCGGACTCCCAGGTCTCCGGCAGCCCCAGCGTGGGCCAGCGGCGCTCGAGCTCGGCGACGAGCTCGGTGCCCGACGCCTCCGGCAGCTCCTCGGCGATGGCGTGCACGAGTGAGCCGAGGCTGCGGCTGAGGTCGGTCGCGGCCTCGGCCCGCGAGGCGGCCACGAACCAGTCGAGCGGGGACCGGTGGATGGTCTCGATCCGGGACGGGGAGACGGGCACGGGGACCCCGTCGTCGAAGACGGGCGCCGTGCTGGAGAGCTCCGCGGCGCCCCACCAGGTGTCGGGGTGGGCGCCGGGCACCGGGCGCGGGGAGGAGGAGATGCGGTGGAGCAGCCGGGCCGCGGCCTCCGAGCGCACGGGGTCCTCCTCGTGCAGCTGGACCCACTGCCGCAGCTCGGCCACGAGGGCGCGCAGGGTCATGGGCCGGGGGGCGTCCACCACGGCCCGGGCGCCGTCCCCGGGCCGCGAGCCCGGGGGGTCGACGAGGTCGAGGAACTCCGAGGGCTGCTCGTCCTCGCCGGAGGCCGCCGTGACCACGAGCGTGCCGCAGCTGCGGGAGACGGCGGCGGAGAAGGAGCGCAGCTCGTCGTGGCGGACCTCGCGCATGCGGGTGACCGGGGTGACCCGCGCGGCCTGGTCGACGCCGAGGTCGAGCGCGTCCGTGAGCAGGTCCGCGCCGAGCAGCTGCCCGCGCAGGCGGGTGTTGGGCCACACGCCCTCCTGCACGCCGGCGACGAAGACCACCGGCCACTGCCGGCCCGCGGCGGTGGCGGGCGTCATGATCTCGACCGTCTCGTCGGTCGGGGCGCGGGCGGCCAGGGTGTCCATGGGCAGCTCCTGGTTGTCGATGTAGTCCAGGAACTGGGCGGGGCCGGCCCCGGGAAGGTGGTCCACGTAACGCTCGGCGGACTCGAACAGGCCCACCACGGCGTCGAGGTCGCGGTCGGCCCGCTCCCCCGCCGGGCCGCCCTCCAGTGCCCGGCGCCGCCAGGACTCGGCGACCCCGGCCGCCTCCCACAGCGCCCACAGGACGGTCTCGGCCGTGGCGCCCTCCTCCCGGAGGGCACGGGTCCCGGCCGCGAGCATCCGGGCGATCCGGCGGGCCGGCACGGAGCGCACGCCGGCGGCGTCGAGCGCCCCGGGGGCCACGAGGGCCTCCACGAGCAGGTCGTCGCTGGTGCGCCGACCCCCCGCGGCGAGCTCCTCCGCCCGGAGCCGCTGGCGGAGCCGGCGGACGTCCATCGGGGAGGCGTTGCCGATCCGCGAGGAGAGCAGGTCGACGGCCGCCTGGACCGTGAGGGCGCCGAAGTGCGCGTCCTCCTCGCGGTCCGCGGCCGCCGCGGCGGCCTCGGTCACGATGCGCAGGGCACCCAGCAGCGGGCGCACCGCGGGCTCGTCGCGCACCGGCGTCTCCGCGGCGGAGGTGCTGACGGGCACCCCGAGGGCGGAGAGCTGGCGCTCGAGCCCCTCCAGGTAGCGGCCGTTGCGCACGACCACGGCCATGTCCGCCAGCGGGACGCCGTGCACCAGGTGGCGCTCCAGGACCTGGTGCGCGATCCAGCGGGCCTCGTGCAGCGGCGAGGAGAGCACCACCGTGGTGACCTCTCCGGGCGCCGCGCGGTCTCCGGTGCCGTCCACCGCGACGTCGGCCGGCGCGGTCGCGGTGTCCGCGCCGTGGCCCGTGTCCGCAGCGCCCGGGGCGCTCCCGGCGGGCCGGAGGGCGCGGGGGTGCCGGGCCCCGGCCACGGCGGGGATCCGCTCCGCCACGCGCTGCCACACCTCCGCGACGGCCCCGGGCATCCGCCGGCTCGTGCCCAGGGGGTGCCGCCGCAGGGGGCGCGCGGGCTCGGCGAGCCGGTCCTCGAGGGTGCGCAGCAGGTCCGGGCGGGCCCCGCGGAAGCCCTGGACCACGGTGTCCGTGCAGGCGGTCAGCACGGTGTCCCGTCCCCGGCACAGCACGGCGAGCAGCCGGTGGATCGAGGGCGTCGCCTCGTGCAGGTCGTCGACGAGCACGAGGTCGAGGCGCTCCTGCTCGGCCCGCAGGAACTCCGGCTGCTCCTCGAGGACCCGCGCGGCCTCCGTGACGAGGGCCGCCGGGTCGTAGGACTCCGGCATCCGCAGCCGGCGCACGGCCTGGTACTCGGCCTGCATCGTGGCGGCCGCCGCCCAGTCCGGGCGCTCCAGGCGCCGGGCGAGGCGGCGGAGGTCGTCGGGGGCGAGGTCGTACTCGGACATGCGGTCGAAGAGCTCGCGCACCTCCTGCCGGAAGCCGCGGGTGGCGAGCGCCTCCCGGAGGTCCGGGGGCCACACGACGGGGGCCCCGAAGCCGGCGGCGTGCCCGGCCATGAGCTCGCCGATCAGCACGTCCTGCTCCGGGCCGGACAGCAGCTTGGGTCCGTGCGCGACGCCCGGGAGCAGTCCCTGGTTCTGGGCCCGCCGGAGCAGGTCGAAGGCGTAGGACTGCCAGGCCCGCACGGGCGGGGAGCTCATGGTGGCCGAGACCGCGGCCGTGAGGTCGTCCCGCAGCCGGGCCGCCGAGAGCCGGGACGGCGTGAGCACGAGCAGCCGGTCCGGGTCCAGGCCCCCGCCGATCCGGCGGGCCGCCAGCTCCACGAGCACCCGGGTCCGCCCGGTCCCGGGGCCGCCGAGCACGAGCCGGGGGCCGCACCCGGCCGGGAGCCCGGCGATCTCCTCCTGCTCGGGGTTCGGCCGCCACGGGGCGCGCTCCGGCGCGGAGCCGTGCGGCGGCACCAGGGTCCAGCGCACCGGCCCCGCCCCGGGCAGGGCGGAGCTCGTGGCGTGGGTGCTGTCCTCGGTGTGCCGCATGGGTCTCATCTCATCACGGGACTCCGACGGTCTAAGCGCTCCGCGTCCGTGCGTACCCGGACGGTTCCGGACCGGTGCGCACGGAGGCGTCGGCCGGGGCGGCCGCGTCCGTGGCGGGTCGGAGGGGGCCGGTACGGTGGGAGCCATGTCCTCGCCCTCAGGCCCCGCCGGCCCCACCGACCAGCTGCCCCTGTTCGACGCCGCCCCGCTGCGCGCGCCGAGGCCCGCCCCGCCCGCGCCGGACGACGCCGCGGAGCAGGACGTGCTCTTCGACCTCGAGGGGTCCGCGGGCGCCCCGGGGGCGTCCCCCGCGTGGACCGAGGGTCCGCGCGCCTCCTTCGACCTCGAGACGACCGGCCGTGACCCGCACACGGCCCGCATCGTCACGGCGTCCGTCGTGCGCACCGACGCCGCCGGCGCCGTGACGGACGAGTGGGAGTGGCTGGCGGACCCGGGGGTGGAGATCCCCGAGGAGGCGGCCGCCGTGCACGGGGTGAGCACCGAGCGGGCCCGCGCCGAGGGCCGGCCCGCCGCGGAGGTGGTCGCGGAGATCGCGGGCGTCCTGGCCGGCCTCTTCGCCGCGGGCACGCCCGTGCTGGTGTTCAACGCCTCCTACGACTTCACGGTCCTCGCCCACGAGGGCCGGCGCCACGGGGTGGAGGTCCCGCAGCCCTTCCCGGTGCTGGACCCCTACGTCCTCAACAAGCAGGTGCACCGGTACCGGCGCGGCAAGCGCACCCTCGGGGCGCTGTGCGAGGAGTACGGGGTCGAGCTCACCGCGGCGCACACCTCGGCGGCGGACTCGGTCGCGACGGAGCGGCTCGCGGTGCTGATGGCCCGCCGCTTCCCGGAGCTGGTGCGCCCGGCGGCCGCGCTGCACGCCGACCAGGTGGGGTGGGCGGCCGAGCAGGCCGCGAGCCTCCAGGAGTACTTCCGCCGGACCCGCCCGGACGCGGTGGTCGACGGCGCGTGGCCGCTCCGCCGCCCCGAGGACGCCTGAGCGCTCCCCGGGACGGCGGCCGGCCGGGCCCCGGCGGCCGGGGTCAGGCGGCCGGCCGGGCCTCGGCGGCCGCGCGCGCCGCGGCCGGCAGGGCGGAGACGATCCGGTCCATCGCGGCGTCGTCGTGCGCGGCGGAGAGGAACCACGCCTCGAACACCGACGGGGGCAGGTAGACGCCCTGGTCGAGCATCGCGTGGAAGAACGCCGGGTAGCGGAACGTCTCCTGCGCCTTGGCCTGCGCGTAGTCGTGCACGCCGGCGGCGGAGGTGCCGAAGGCCACCGAGAACAGGTTGCCGGCCGACTGGATGGAGTGGTCGACCCCGGCCTCGGTCAGCGCCGCGCGCACCGCCTCCTGCAGCTGCGCCGAGCGCCGGTCGACGGTCTGGTAGGCGATCCGGTCCGCGGTGCGCAGGGTCGCCGCGCCCGCGGCCATCGCCACCGGGTTCCCGGACAGGGTCCCGGCCTGGTAGACGGGGCCCAGGGGCGCCAGGTGGTTCATGACCCCGGCCCGCCCGCCCACGCCGGCGACCGGCAGCCCGCCGCCGATGACCTTCCCGAACATGAACAGGTCGGGCTCCCAGCCGTCCTCGCCCGCGGCGGTGAGACCCCAGTAGCCGGCCTCGTGCACGCGGAACCCGGTCAGCACCTCGTCGAAGATCATCAGCGCCCCGTGCTCGCGCGTGAGCCGGCGCAGGCCCGCGTTGAAGCCCTCGCCGGGGGTGACCACACCCATGTTGGCGGGCGCGCCCTCGGTGATGACGGCGGCGATCCGGCCGGGGTGGGCGGCGAAGGCCTCCTCCACGGCGGCGAGGTCGTTGTAGGGCAGCACCAGGGTCTCGGCCGCGGTGGCCGCGGTGACCCCGGCGGAGCCGGGCAGGGCGAGGGTCGCCACGCCGGAGCCCGCCTCGGACAGCAGGGAGTCCACGTGCCCGTGGTAGCACCCGGCGAACTTCACGACGAGGTCCCGGCCGGTCACGCCGCGCGCCAGGCGGATCGCGGTCATGGCCGCCTCGGTCCCGGTCGAGACCATGCGCAGCTCGTCGATCGCGCCGATCCGCTCGACCACGAGCTCGGCCAGCTCGGTCTCCCCGCGGGTCGTGGCCCCGAAGGACAGGCCGCGCTCCACGGCCTCGTGCACGGCCTCGATGACGGCCGGGTGGGAGTGCCCGACGAGGGCGGGCCCCCACGAGCTGACGAGGTCGACGTACTCGCGGCCGTCGACGTCGGTGAGGTACGGGCCCTTGGCCGCGGTGATGAAGGGCGGGGTGCCGCCCACGGACGCGAAGGCCCGCACCGGGGAGTTGACCCCGCCGGGCATGACCTTGCGCGCGCGGTCGAAGAGTTCCTGGGAAACGCTCATGGGTTTGTCTGCTTCCTTCCGCCGGGGGTGCCGGCTCGGGGGACGGTGGGGGTCAGGAGAGGCCGTTCTCCTCGCGGAACCAGTCCGCGAGCTCGACGGCGAAGTAGGTGAGCACGGAGTCGGCGCCCGCGCGGCGGATGGACAGCACGGACTCCTGGATCGCGGCCCGGCGGTCGATCCAGCCGTTGGCGGCGGCGGCCTCGATCATGGCGTACTCGCCGGAGATCTGGTACGCGGAGACGGGCACCGGGGAGACCTCGGCCACGTCGCGGAGGATGTCGAGGTAGCTCATGGCCGGTTTGACCATGACCATGTCGGCGCCCTCGTCCAGGTCCAGCTGCAGCTCGTGCAGCGCCTCCCGGCGGTTGGCGGGGTCCATCTGGTAGCTGCGGCGGTCGCCCTGCAGCTGGGAGTCCACGGCCTCGCGGAACGGGCCGTAGAACGCGGAGGAGTACTTCGCGGAGTAGGCCAGGACGGCGACGTCGGGGTGCCCGGCCTCGTCGAGGGCGGAGCGGATCACGCCGACCTGGCCGTCCATCATGCCGGAGGGCCCGAGCACGTGGGCGCCCGCCTCGGCCTGGGCCACGGCCATCCGGCCGTAGATCTCCAGGGTCGCGTCGTTGTCCACGGTCCCGTCCTCGGCCAGGACGCCGCAGTGCCCGTGGTCGGTGAACTCGTCCAGGCACAGGTCGGCCATGACGACGAGGTCGTCGCCGACCTCGGCGCGCACGGCGCGCAGCGCCCGGTTCAGGATGCCCTCGGGGTCGCACCCGGCGCTGCCCTCGGGGTCCCGCTCGGCGGGCACGCCGAAGATCATGAACCCGCCGAGGCCCTTGGCCACGGCCTCGGCGGCGGCGCGCCGGAGCGAGTCCATGGAGTGCTGGACGACCCCCGGCATGGAGCCGAGCGGGGCGGGCTCGGCGAGGCCCTCGCGGACGAACACGGGCAGGATGAGGTCGGACGGATGGACCCTGGTCTGCGCGGCGAGCCGGCGCACGGCCGGGGTGGTGCGCAGGCGGCGGGGGCGGGACACCAGGTCGTAGCGGGGAATTCGGTGGGTCACGGAGTTCGTCTCCTCGGTCGCAGGGATCGGTGTCGTCGGGATCGGTGTGGTCGGTGCGGCCGGCGGCGGAGCCGCCGGCGTCGGGGTCGGGGCGGGCGCCCCCGCGGCCGCCCGGGAGGCCGCGGGTGCGGTGAGGGCCCGGGCGAGGGCGTCGCGGATCCCCTCCGGGGTGGGCAGGGACGCGGCCACGGACGGCAGGCCGCGCTCGGCGGCGGCGCGTCTCGTCGGCTCGCCGATGGCCACGAGGACGGTGCCGGCCAGGACGTCGGGGTCGTCGCGCACGAGCTCGGCGAGGTGGGACGGCGCCGTGAGCACCACGGCGTCGGCCTCGCCCGCGGCCAGGACCTGCAGCAGGTCGGACCGGTGGAGCTCGGCCACGCGCCCGTCCACGCCGCGATCCGTGTCGTCGTCCGTGCCGTCGACCGCGTCGTCGTCCGTGCCGTCGGCCTCCCCCTGGGCCGCGGCCCGCCGCACGAGGGGCGCGGGCGCCGGCCAGGGCACGGTCTCGTAGGCCGTGGCCGTCAGCACCCCGTACCCCCGCGCGGTCAGACCGGTCTCGAGGGTGGGCCGGGCCCGGGCGGAGAGCGGCAGCAGGACGGTGCCGGGAGCCGGCTCCGGCGGCCAGTCGGCGAGCAGCCCGGCGGCCGAGTGCACCGCGCCGGGCACGAGGTCCGGCCGCAGCCCGGCCGCCGTGAGGGCCGCGGCCGTGGCGTCCCCCACCGCGGCCACGCGCAGGCCGGCCCGCCGGGCCGCCGCGAACCGGTCGCCGAGTGCCGTGCCGGACGGCTCCCCCGCGACCGCGCGCAGGGCCCGGACGGTGGTGACCGAGGTGACCACCAGCCAGGACCCGGCGGCGGCCCCCGGGTCCGCCGCCCGGTCCAGCAGGGCGGCCACGGGACCGGTGTCCCCGGGGAGGGTGGCCTCGAGCAGCGGGGCGAGCCGGACCCGGGCCCCGTGCCCGTGCAGCAGCGCCACGAGCTCCCTGGCCCGGTCGGCGGAACGGGTCACGACGACCCTGGCCCCGCGCAGGGCGGCGGCCGGGTCGGCGGAGCGGTCGGCGGGGCCGGGGTGCGGCACGGGTCTCAGAGCGTCAACCGGGCCAGCCGGCCGGCGCCGTCGGCGAGCAGCTCGTCGCCCAGCCGGTGGCCGAGGGCGCGGGCGTCGTCGACGCCGCGCTCCGCGGTGCGGCCGCTGCGGCGCATGACCCGGCTGCCGTCCGGGTCGGCCACGACGACGTCGAGCACGAGCACGCCGTCCTCGATCCGCGCGAAGGTGCCCACGGGGGCCGCGCAGCCGGCCTCGAGCCGGGTCAGCAGCGCCCGTTCCGCGGTCACGGCCAGGCGGGTCTCCAGGTGGTCCACCGCGGCGAGGGCGGCGGCGAGCGGGGTGTCCCCCGAGGCGTCCTCGGTGCGGCACTCCAGGGCCAGGGCGCCCTGCCCGGGGGCGGGGAGCATGACGGACGGGTCGATCAGCTCGGTGATCGCATCCTCCAGCCCGAGCCGCCGCAGCCCGGAGGCGGCGAGCACCACGGCGTCGAGGTCGCCGGGGGCCACCCGCCCCAGTCGGGTGCCCACGTTGCCGCGGATGTCGACGATCTCCAGGTCAGGGCGAGCGGCGCGCACCTGCGCCGCGCGCCGCGGGGAGCCGGTGCCGACCTTCGCGCCGGCGGGCAGGCCGGCGAGGGTCAGCCCGTCGCGGGCGCACAGCGCGTCCCGGGGGTCCTCCCGCTCCGGCACCGCGGCGACCTCGAGGCCCGGCACGGGAGCGGTGGGCAGGTCCTTGAGGGAGTGCACGGCCAGGTCCACGGATCCCGCCAGCAGCGCGGCCCGCAGGGCCGTGGCGAAGACCCCGGTGCCGCCCATCTGGGACAGGGGCCCGGTCAGGACGTCGCCCTCGGTGCGGATCGTGACGAGCTCCGGCTCCAGCCCGCCCGCCGCCGCGACGGCCCGGGCCGCCGTGGTGGTCTGGGTGAGCGCGAGCCGGGAGCCGCGGGTCCCGACCCGCAGCACCGGGAGCCCCTGCGCCGCGGCCGTCACGACCACCGCACCTCCCCCGTCTCGTCGAGGGCGACCGGGAGGGGCTCGCCCTGGGGGCGCTGCGCGATGGTGGGGCGGGGCCCGGTGGCGCCGCGCAGCACCTTGACGCAGCAGTCCGGGGCGCAGTCGTCGAACCACGTGCCCTCGGCGCACGCGGAGAGCCGCGGCGGGGCGGCGCGCCCGGCGACGCGCTGCTCCACGAGGTCCGCGAGCCCGGCCACGAACGCCGGGTGGGTGCCCGCGGTGGGGGTGCGCACGGCCGGCAGGCCGAGCCGTTCGCAGGTCTCCAGGGCCTCCGTGTCGAGGTCCCACTTGACCTCCATGTGGTCGGAGACGAAGCCCAGCGGCACGAGGACCACGCCGGCGACACCGCGCTCGGCGAGCTCCTCGAGGGCGTCGTTGACGTCCGGCTCGAGCCACGGCACCTGCGGCGGCCCGGAGCGGGACTGGTAGACGAGGTCCCAGGTGTGGTCCCCGAGCTCCTCCGCCCCCACGCGCTCCAGCACGGTCCGGGCCACGGCCAGGTGCTGGGCGACGTAGGCGGAGCCCTCCTCGAAGTCCATCCGCGCCGGCCCGGAGGCCTCGGCGTCGGTCGTGGGGATGGAGTGGGTGCAGAACAGGACCGCGATCCTGCCGCCTTCGGCGCCGAGCCGGTCGCGCACCTGCGCGAGGCCCTCCCGGAGGCCCTCGACGAAGGGCTGCACGAAGCCCTCGGAGTCGTAGTACTGGTGGACCTTGTCGACCTGCATCTCGTCCGCGAGGCCGAGCTCCTCGAGCGCCACGCCGTAGTCCTCGCGGTACTGGCGGCAGCCGGAGTAGCTGGAGTAGGCGCTGGTGGCGAGCACCAGGAGCTTGCGCAGCCCGCGCGCGTGGCACTCCCGCACCACGTCCGCCACGTAGGGCGCCCAGTTGCGGTTGGCCCACAGCACGGGCACGCTCAGGCCCCGGCCGAGCAGCTCGGCCTCGAGGGCGGAGCGCAGCGCGCGGTTCTGGGCGTTGATGGGGCTGACGCCGCCGTTGGCCCGGTAGTGGGTGGCCACCTCCTCCAGCCGCTCGTCGGGGATGCCGCGGCCCTTCGTGACGTTGCGCAGGAACGGCAGGACGTCGTCCTGCCCCTCCGGCCCGCCGAAGGACGAGAGGACGACGGCGTCGTAGTGCTCCGGCGCGTGCGCGCGGGCCCGCGACAGGGCGTTCTCGGCGCTCATCGGAGCACCTCCGCGAGCTCCTCGGAGCGGATCCGGCGGCCCGTGTAGAACGGTGTCTCCTCGCGCACGTGCAGCCGGGCCTCCGTGTTGCGGAAGGCCCGCATGACGTCGACGAGGTCGACCAGCTCGGGGGCCTCGAGCGCGAGCAGCCACTCGAAGTCGTTGAGCCCGAAGCACGCGATGGTGTTGGCGAGGACCTGGGGGTAGTCGCGCGCCGCCATGCCGTGGTTGCGCAGCATCTCGGCGCGGCGCTGGGCGTTCATGTAGTACCACTCGTAGGAGCGCACGAACGGGTAGACGCAGACCCAGTCCTCGGGGGCGACGCCGCGGGCGAAGGACGGCGAGTGGTTCCGGGTGAACTCGGCGTCCCGGTGCACCCCCATCGCGTTCCAGGCCTGCGCGGTGCCGGCCAGGAGCTCCGTGCGGCGCAGCCGGCGGACCGCCGACTGGAGCGCCTGGGGGTCGTCGCCGTGCAGCCACGTGAGGACGTCGGCGTCCTCGCGCATCCCCGAGACGTCGTAGGCGCCGCGCAGCGTCACGCCCTCGGCCGCCAGCTGCTCGACGACACCGTCGAACTCGGCGGCCGCGGAGGCGTCGTCGCCGGCCGTGCGGGCCGCGGCCCCGCCGGCGGGGCGGGCGAACACGGACCAGACGGCCCAGTGCAGCCGCTCCGCGCCGCCGTCCTGCGTCGGCTCGGGCGTGGCTGCGGGGTGACCGCCGTGCTCGTGGGGGCTGGTGTCGTGGGACAAGGCTCAGTCCTTTCGTCGGGTGCTGGTCGGTGGGGTGCGTGCCGGTTCGGTGGCGGCCGGCGCGGCGTCGTCCGGGACGCCCGCCTCGGCGAGCAGGGCGCGGACCTGGGCCCGGGTGTCGGCGACGACGGAGGCGAGGCCCGTGCCCGCGAGCCACCCGCCGACCGCGACGGCGTCGGGCAGCGCCGCCAGCGCCCGCCGGAAGTCGGCGACCCGCCGGGCGTGCCCGACGCCGGTGCGGGGCAGCGCGGAGCGCCAGCGCACGATGTCCGCGCCGACGAGCTGGGCGGGCCGCAGGGGCATGCCCATGAGGGTCGAGGCGTCGGAGAGGGCCAGGCGGATGAGCTGGTCGTCGGGCAGGGCCACCTCAGGGGGCACGGCGGTGGCGTCGGGCTGGGCGCGCCCGTAGGAGAGCCGCAGCACGTGCCGGCCGGGGCCGGCCGCCTGCCGGACCCAGTCCCACTTGGCGCTCGCGTGGGTGAGGGCCTTGGCGCGCACGCCGCGGGCGTCCTCGCTCACGAGCAGGCCGGTGCCCCGGGGGGCGCCGTCGAGGCGCGGCTCGTCGACCACGAGCGTGGCCAGGGCCACCTGGGGCCCGGCCCCGGGGGCGAACCGCTGGAGCCCCTCCTCGTGGCTGGCGAGGAGCCGGACGGCGGTCGTGCCGTCGGTGGCCATCACGAGCAGCTCCCCGCGCGCCACGGCGGTCTTGTGGCCGAAGCGCGGCTGGCGCTGGATGACCATCCAGCCCTCGCGCCGGGGGTCGCGGTCGAGGGCGATGACGTCGTAGCCGGTGACGAGCTTCACGCCCGCCCGCTCGAGGTCGTGCACGAGGGTCTCGGACAGCGCGTTCATGCCGCCGCGCAGCCCGGCCACGTTCGCGCCCGCGGGCGCGGCGCGGCGCAGGGCGCCCGCCGCGGCGCCGAGGGACCCGTGCTCGCGCAGGGCCCGCCGCAGACCGGGGGCGACGGCGTCGACGTCGAGGTCGTCGGGGTGGGCGGAGTGCACGCCCGTGGCGAACGGCGCGACGAGCCGGTCCAGCACCCGCTCCCCCATCCGCGCCCGGACGAGGCCGCCGAGGGAGCGCTCGGTCATGCCGACGAAGGCCGGCAGCCGGCGGTCGAGGCTCGCGCGCAGCATGCCGGCACGGCCGAGGGCCGCCCGCAGCCGGGGGGCGGTCGGGTCGGCGGGGATGCCCAGGATCCCGGAGTCGGGGGCGGGCACGGCGCCCTCCGGCAGGAACAGCCACGAGCCGGAGCGGTTGGGGTGCACCACGCGCTCGCCGAGGCCGAGCTCGTCCAGGAGGTCGGGGACCGCCCGGGAGCGGGTCGCGAAGGACTCGGCGCCCGAGTCGAGGACGAGGCCCGCCACCTGGTGGGCGCCGACGGCTCCCCCGAGGTGGTCCTCGGCCTCGACCAGGGTGACGCGCAGCCCGCGGGCCGCCAGGTCGCGGGCGGCCACGAGCCCGGAGACGCCGCCGCCCACCACGAGGGCGGATCGGGGCGGGGTCCGGCGGGCGGGCCGGCCGTCCCGCTCCGCGCTCACGGCCTGCCGCCGCGAGGGGTCTGCTCCAGCGGCTGGTCGTGGACGAAGGACACGAGGTCCGTCAGCACCTGCGGGTCGGTGCCCGGCGGGACGCCGTGGCCGAGGTTCACCACGTGCCCGGGCGCCGTGGCCCCGCCGGCCAGCACCTCGCGCACGTGCTCGGCGAGCACGGGCCAGGGGGCGGTGAGCAGGGCCGGGTCGATGTTGCCCTGCAGCACGGTGGACCCGCCGAGCCGCCGGTTGGCCTCGGCCAGCGGGATCCGGTAGTCCACGCCCACCGCGTCCGCGCCGGCGTCCCGCATCGCGGCGAGCAGCTCACCGGTGCCGGTGCCGAAGTGGATCCGGGGCACGGCGAGGTCCTCGACGGCGCGCAGCGCGGCCGCCGAGTGCTCCACCACGTGCGCGGAGTAGTCGGCCAGGGACAGGGAGCCCGCCCAGGAGTCGAAGAGCTGCACGGCGGAGGCGCCGGCCTCGACCTGGGCGCGCAGGAACGCCCCGGACGTCCGGGCCGCCCACTCGGCGAGCGCCCGCCAGGCCGCCGGGTCGGCGTGCATCATCGTGCGCGGCAGCAGGTGGTCCCGGGAGGGCCCGCCCTCGACCATGTAGGCGGCCACGGTGAACGGCGCCCCGGCGAAGCCGATGAGCGGGGTCGCCCCGAGCTCCGCGACGGTGCGGGCGACGGCCTCGCGGATCGGGTCGAGGGAGCCCTCGGTGAGCTCGGGCAGGGCGGCGACGTCGGCGGCCGTGCGCACGGGGCGCTCCAGGACGGGACCGCGGCCCGGGACGATCTCGACGTCCACGCCGGCCACGCGCATGGGCACGACGATGTCGGAGAAGAAGATGGCGGCGTCGACGTCGTGCCGGCGCACCGGCTGGAGCGTGATCTCGGCGGCCATCGCGGGGTCCAGGCAGGCGTCGAGCATGGCGGTGCCCTGGCGCAGGGACCGGTACTCCGGCAGCGACCGGCCCGCCTGCCGCATGAACCACACCGGGCGGCGGCCGGGCGCGCGGCCCGTGAGGGCCTGCAGCAGCGGGGCGTCCAGTGTGCCGGCGGCCCGCAGCGGATGGCCCTGCGGCAGCGCCCCGAGCGATCCGGTCAGGCGCCGGAACGCCGCCGAGGGGTGGGTGCCGCCCGTGGGGTGCCCGGGAACGGCTGCGGTCGACGTGTCCGGCGTGCTCGCCGTCTCAGGGGTGGTAGGCATAGTGCTCCCATTGTGCCAAGGAACACCGACGTCGTTTACCGACGCAGCGTCACCGGGGTCCGGGAGGGGCCGGTCGGTGACGGACGTGAGCGGCCTCTCGGACGTCACTGAGGCGCGGATCCGCGGTGACCGTCTAGTATGAATGCACTGTGGTCCTCTTCGCTCTCGTCGCCTCCCATCAGAACGTCGATCTGAACACCGTTGCGCGTCTCAGCACCGGTGCGCTCGGGCTGTCCGAGGAGATGGTCCGCAGCGGCCCGCTCCGGGGCGCCGTGACCCTCTCGACGTGCAACCGGCTCGAGATCTACGGGGAGCTCGAGGACACGCCGGGCGTCCCGTCCGGGGCGGCGCTGGACCGGGTCCTGGCCGAGCTCGCCGAGCAGATCGGCTCCCGCGCCGGGCTCGACCCCGAGTTCGTGGCCGACTCCCTGCGGGCCTTCACCGACTCCGGCGCCGCACGCCACCTCTTCACCGTGGTCTCCGGGCTGGAGTCCGCCGTGGTGGGCGAGCGCGAGATCACCGGGCAGGTCCGGCGCGCCCTCAACGACGCCCAGCAGGCGGGGACGGTCTCCGGCAAGCTCCAGCGGCTGTTCGAGGCGGCCGCCCGCACCGCCCGCAAGGTGGGCACGCAGACCGCCCTGGGCGAGCGCGGCCGCTCCATCGTCTCCGTGGCCCTGGACCTCGCCGACGACGTCACGTCCGGCACCTGGACGTCGCGACGGGCCCTCGTGTTCGGCACGGGCGCCTACGCAGGGGCGACCATGGCGGCCCTGCGCGACCGCGGCTGCGCGGACATCGAGGTGTACTCGGCGTCGGGCCGGGCGGAGCAGTTCACCGAGAACCGCGGCGGCACCCCGGTGGGGACCGCGGAGCTGGCCGCGGCCCTGGAGCGCGCCGACGTCGTGATCGGCTGCAGCGGCGGCTCCGCCCCCATGGGCGCCGCCGCGTTCCCCGCCGGGTCCCGCACCGTGGTCGACCTGGCCCTGACCCGCGACTTCGACCCCGCCGTGGCGGACCTGCCCGGCGTCGAGCTCATCACCCTCGAGTCGGTGCGCGTGGCCGCCCCGGACGAGACCCGGGAGTCCGTCGACGCCGCGAGCGGGATCGTCGAGCGCGCCGCCCAGGAGTTCGCCGCGAGCCAGGAGGCCCGGGACATGGACGCCGCGATCGTCGCCCTGCGCAAGCACACCATGGCCGTCCTGGATGCCGAGCTCGAGAAGGTCACCTCCCACCACGGATGCACGGCCGCCCAGGAGCAGATCGAGCTCGCGATGCGGCGCATGGTCCGCTCCCTGCTGCACACCCCCACCGTCCGCGCGCGCGAGCTCGCCGCGCAGGGCCGGCAGGACGAGTACATCACCGGTCTGGCGGCGCTGTACGGCATCGAGGTCCCCGCGCCCGCCGCGGAGGAGAGCGCACCACCGGCGGCCGGGGCGCCGCCGGAAGCCGCCACCCGGTCCCAGGCCGCGGGGTAGGGCAGCATTCGTTCGGCCGGCGCCGCCGACCGGTTGAGGAGGAACGGTTCATGACTGAGACCAGGAGAGGCCGCCCGGCGCGCCTCCCGCGCGAGGCCCGCCGGCGGCAGCTGCTCGAGACGGCGCTGACCGTGTTCTCCTCGAACGGCTACCACGGGTCGTCCATGGACGACATCGCCGACGCCGCCCAGGTGAGCAAGCCCGTCCTCTACCAGCACTTCCCCGGCAAGCGCGAGCTGTACCTCGCCCTCGTGGACCACTACCTGCAGGAGCTCTCGCTCGGGCTCGTCACGGCGCTGCAGGGCAGCGACGTGAACCGCGAGCGGGTCGAGTCCATGCTGGACGTCTACTTCGGCTTCGTCGAGGCCAATCCGGAGGCCCACCGGCTGATCTTCGAGTCCGACCTGCTGGCGGACCCGGAGGTCGCGGAGCGCTTCGAGAGCTTCCACCTCGCCGTGGCGGACTCGATCGCCGGGGTCCTCGGGCCCAACGCGGGGCTGAGCCACCCGCACGCCGTGCTCGTCTCCCGCTCCCTCACCGGCATGGCGCAGACCGCCGCGGTGCACTGGATCCGCAACCCGGGCACCGGCGGCCGGGCCGAGGCCCAGCGCCAGATCTTCCGTTTAGCTTGGGGCGGAATCTCGATCATCGACGAGGACTGGCAGTAGCGCCCTCCTAGACTGGCCGGGACGCATCCCGCAGCCCCGACCAGGAGGAACCATGGAAATCAAGATCGGTGTTCAGCACGTCGCCCGGGAGATCGTCGTCGACTCCGCGCTCGAGGCGCCGGAGGCCGTGGAGCTGATCACCGCGGCCTTGTCCTCCGGGTCCCCCCTGACCCTGACGGACACCAAGGGCAACGTGACGGTCGTCCCCGCGGGCGTCATCGGCTACGCCGCCGTCGGCGCGGAGCAGAAGCGGGCGGTCGGCTTCACCCCCTTCGCCCAGGACGGCTGAGACCCCCTCCGCCCGGCACGGCGGACCCGGCCCGGCGACCGCACGGAGCGTGCGCGGTCGTCGGGCTACACTGTTGAGTGCACTGGATGACCGGTCGTACCCGCGATCCCACGAACGACAGACACCTACTCGCCCCCGCTCCCCGCGAACAGGCCCCCCACGGCGGCCTCGCGCAGGACCGGACCCGGGCGCCACGCTCCCGTGGCCCGCGCGGTCGAGGCGGCGCACGCTCACGATCGGCTTCCACCCACCGCACGCCCCCCGGCGCCCGCCAGCACGGCGGCCCGGAGGCCGGACCCCGAGGTCCCCTCCCTTCAGCGGGCGTGCCCGAGTCGTAAGGAAACCGACCGTGACCGACCACATCACCGACACCGCACCGGACGCCGCCGCGCCCGACGACGGGACCGTCCTCGACGGCACCCCCGAGGTGGTCGTCGAGACCACCGAGCACCCCGAGCCGCTGCCCCAGGACTTCGCCGAGTTCGGGGTGCGCCAGGACATCGTGGACTCCCTCGCCGCCGAGGGCATCGTCCACCCCTTCCCCATCCAGGCCATGACCCTGCCGGTGGCACTGTCCGGGCAGGACATCATCGGGCAGGCCAAGACCGGCACGGGCAAGACCCTCGGCTTCGGCATCCCCGTGGTCCAGCGCGTCGTGGGCCGCGGCGACGCGGGGTGGGACCAGCTGAAGAAGCCGGGCGCCCCGCAGGCGCTCATCGTGGTGCCCACCCGCGAGCTCGCCGTCCAGGTCGGCCACGACCTGGCCACCGCCGCGCGGACCCGCGACGCCCGGGTGGCCACCATCTACGGCGGCCGCGCCTACGAGCCCCAGATCGAGCAGCTGCAGGCGGGCGTCGAGGTCGTCGTCGGCACCCCCGGCCGGCTCATCGACCTCAACCGGCAGCGCCACCTCGACCTGTCCGCGGTGCGGGCCGTGGTGCTCGACGAGGCCGACGAGATGCTCGACCTCGGCTTCCTGCCCGACGTCGAGAAGCTGCTCTCGGCCGTGCCCGAGGTCCGGCAGACGATGCTCTTCTCCGCGACGATGCCCGGGCCCGTGGTGGCCATGGCCCGCCGCTACATGACCAAGCCCATGCACATCCGGGCCGCCGCGCCGGACGAGGGCGCCACCAAGAAGGACATCCGCCAGGTGGTCTACCGGGCGCACCACCTCGACAAGGACGAGGTCGTGGCCCGGATCCTGCAGGCCGAGGGCCGGGGGCGCACGATCGTGTTCACCAAGACCAAGCGGGCCGCGGCCAAGCTCGCGGACGAGCTGATCACCCGCGGCTTCGCCGCCGCCCCGCTGCACGGCGACCTGGGGCAGGGCGCCCGCGAGCAGGCGCTGCGCGCGTTCCGCAACAACAAGGTCGACGTGCTCGTGGCCACGGACGTCGCCGCCCGCGGCATCGACGTCGAGGACGTCACGCACGTCATCAACTTCCAGTGCCCCGAGGACGAGAAGACCTACCTGCACCGCACCGGCCGCACCGGCCGCGCGGGCAACAAGGGCACGGCCGTGACGTTCGTGGACTGGGACGACATCCCGCGCTGGCGGCTGATCGACAAGGCCCTGGAGCTCGGCATCCCCGAGCCCCGCGAGACCTACTCCTCCTCCGAGCACCTGTACGAGGAGCTGAGCATCCCGAAGGGCACCAAGGGCCGGCTCCCCCGCTCCAGGCGCACCCACGAGGGGCTCGGCGCCGAGGTCCTCGAGGACCTCGGCGAGCCCGGCGGGCGCAAGAGCGGCCCGCGCGGCGAGGGCCGGGACGGGCGCTCGCGCGACCGCGGCGCCGGCCGCGGCGAGGGGCGCGGCTCCGGCCGCGGCGGGTCCGGCCGCGGTGAGGGGCGCGGCGGCCGCGGCCGCCGCGACGACGCCGCGACGTCGTCCGCTCCGCGCGAGGACGCCCGGGCGCCCCGGGCGGCTGCGCGCGAGACGGCTCCCGAGGCGCCCCGGGAGACCTCGGTGGAGCGCACCTCGGACGGCACCACCCGGCGCCGCCGGCGCCGCCGCAGCAGCGCGGCCTCGCCGGAACAGAGCGGCACCGCCGGCGAGTGAGCCCCTTCGCCTTCGACGCCGAGGGCCCCGACGCGGTGGTCGCCGCGGAGAACCTGGATCTCCTGCGGCGGCTGCCCGGCGGGGCCTTCCGCATGATCTACGTGGACCCGCCCTTCAACACGGGCCGCACCCAGCGGCGGCGGGAGTCCACGGTGACCCCGGCCGCCGCCGGGGAGGGCGACCGCACCGGCTTCGCCGGCCGCTCCTACACGACCGTGCTGGGGGCCCTGCGCAGCTACGACGACGCGTTCGCCGACTACTGGGGGTTCCTGGAGCCCCGTCTGCGGGAGGCGTGGCGGGTGCTGGCCGACGACGGGACGCTGTACCTGCACCTGGACTACCGGGAGGTGCACTACGCGAAGGTGATGCTGGACGCGATCTTCGGGCGGGAGTGCTTCCTCAACGAGATCATCTGGGCCTACGACTACGGCGGGCGCTCCCGCCGCCGCTGGCCCGCCAAGCACGACAACGTCCTGGTGTACGTCAAGGACCCCGAGCGGTACCTGTTCGACAGCGCCGAGGTCGACCGGGAGCCGTACATGGCCCCGGGCCTGGTGACCCCGGAGAAGGTGCGGCTGGGCAAGCTGCCCACGGACGTGTGGTGGCACACCATCGTCTCCCCCACCGGCCGGGAGAAGACCGGCTACCCCACGCAGAAGCCCGTGGGCCTGGTGCGGCGGATGGTCGCCGCGAGCTCCGCCCCCGGGGACTGGGTCCTGGACTTCTTCGCCGGCTCCGGGACGCTCGGCGCCGCCGCCGGGCAGCTGGACCGGCGGTTCGTGTGCGTGGACCGCAACCCGGAGGCGATCGAGGTCATGCGCGCCCGCCTGCCGGGCGCGACCGTGTGGGACTGAGCACGGGCTCGCCCGGCAGGCGGCGGGGCCCTCAGGGGTAGCGCACGGGGACCCCGGAGCCGGCCTGCTCCTCGATCCGCACGAGCGACTGGACGGACGTCAGGTTCTCCCCCAGCCGGTTGGGCTTGCCGGCCCCGTGGTAGTCGCTCGCGCCCGTGACCACCAGGTCGTGCTCGGAGGCCATCCGGACGAGCCGGGCCCGGGCGTCGTCGGGGTTGTCCCGGTGCGCGACCTCGAGCCCGCCGAGGCCGGCGTCGATCATGGCCTCGAAGACCTCCGGGCCGACCACCCGGCCGCGGGCCGCGGCGAGCGGGTGGGCGAAGACGGGCACGCCGCCGGCGGCCCGGACGAGGCGCACCGCGTGCACCGGGTCCGGGGCGTAGTGGGGGACGTAGTAGCGGGAGCGGCTGTGCAGCACCGAGGCGAAGGCGGCGGTGCGGTTCTCCACGACCCCCACGGTGACGAGCGCGTCGGCGATGTGCGGGCGGCCCACGGTCGCGCCCTCGCGCACGTGGTCCAGGACCACGTCCCAGTCGATCGGGTAGTCCTCGGACAGCAGCTCGACCATGCGCTCGGCCCGGGTGCGCCGCGAGCAGCGGGAGGACTCGATCTCGGCGAGCAGCCGTGGCTCCCGCGGGTCGTGCAGGTAGCTCAGCAGGTGCACCGAGATCCCGTCCTCGGTGGTGCAGGAGATCTCCATGCCCGGGACGAAGGCGACCCCGAGGGCCACCGCGGCGTCCCCGGCCGCCTGCCACCCGGACGTGGTGTCGTGGTCGGTGAGGGCGAAGACGTCCAGGCCCGCCGCGTGCGCCGCGCGGGCCACGTCCGCCGGGCTCTCCGTGCCGTCGGAGTCGGACGAGTGGGTGTGCAGGTCGATCTTCACCCGCTCCACGATACCGGTCCGGGCCGGACGGCCCGCCGCCTCCCGTGGCACGATGAGACCGACGACGCGAGGAAAGGAATCATGACAGAGCACAGCAGCACACCCCAGGACGCGGCGCAGCCGCTCTCGGACCGGGTCGAGAACCGGTCCCAGCGCCCCGACTCCGCCGCCTTCCAGCAGTTCATGGCATCCCAGTGGGCGGAGGCGGAGCCCACCGAGGTGGAGCGGGCCCCGGTCGCGGACTTCGCCGCCGAGCGGCGCCGGCGGATCTCCGAGCGGTTCCCCGGCGAGCGGCTCGTGCTCCCCGCCGGGCCGCTCAAGGTCCGCTCCAACGACACCGACTACCGCTTCCGGCCGCACTCCGCGTTCGCGCACCTCACGGGTCTGGGCGTGGACCACGAGCCCGACGCCGTGCTGGTGCTCGAGCCCGTCCAGGAGGGCGCCGGCGACGACGGGGGCCACCACGAGGCCACCCTGTACTTCCACCCCATGGCCGGCCGGGACTCGAAGGAGTTCTACGCCGACGCCAAGAACGGCGAGTTCTGGGTGGGCCCCCGCCCCACCCTCGAGGAACTGGGCGCCGCCTACGGGCTGCGCACCCGGGACCTCGGGGGCCTCGAGGACGCGGTCACCAAGAACGCCGGGCCCACCGCCCTGGGCGGCCTGCGGGTCCGGCTCGTGCGCGAGGTGGACCTGAACGTCGACGCCCTGGTGGACACCTCCCGGATCAACACCGGGGTGGACCTCGAGTCCTCGGACGCCCTCGACGGCGAGCTCGCCGAGGCGCTCTCGGAGCTGCGGCTCGTCAAGGACGCCCACGAGGTCGGGCAGCTGCGCGAGGCCGTGGACGCGACCATCGCGGGCTTCACCGACATCGTGCACGTGCTGCCGGCCGCCGCGGGCCACCGCCACCGCGGCGAGCGCATGGTCGAGGGCGCCTTCTTCGCCCGCGCCCGCACGGACGGCAACGACCTCGGCTACGACACCATCGCGGCGTGCGGCAACAACGCCACGGTCCTGCACTGGATCCGCAACACCGGGAGGGTGATCCCCGGGGAGCTGATCCTCGTGGACGCGGGCGTGGAGGCCGACTCCCTCTACACCGCTGACATCACCCGCACCCTGCCGGTGAACGGCCGCTACTCGGAGGTGCAGCGGCGGATCTACCAGGCGGTCCTGGACGCCGCCGACGCCGCGTTCGACGCCGCGGTGCCCGGCAACCGGTTCCGGGACGTGCACGCCGCCGCCATGGAGGTCCTGGCCCGGCGGCTGGAGAGCTGGGGCCTGCTGCCCGTGCCCGCCGAGGTCTCGCTCTCCGCGGCGGGCCAGCACCACCGGCGGTGGATGCCGCACGGCACGAGCCACCACCTGGGCCTCGACGTGCACGACTGCGCGCAGGCCAAGCGGGAGCTGTACGTGGACGGGGTCATCGAGCCCGGCATGGTGTTCACCATCGAGCCCGGCCTCTACTTCAAGGCGGAGGACCTCGCGGTGCCGGAGGAGTACCGCGGGATCGGCGTGCGGATCGAGGACGACGTCCTGATCACCGAGGACGGCAACGTCAACCTCTCGTCCGGGCTGCCCCGCACCCCGGACGAGGTCGAGGCGTGGATGACCGGTCTGTGGCACGCCCGGGAGGGCGTCGACCCCAGCTGAGCCGGCGGCCGCCGGCCGTCAGCGGGAGGCGTCGGTGGACGTGCTCCCGCCGGTCGGCGGCCCGGACCGGTCCGGGGCCGCGTCCTGACCGGCGGCGTCCCCGTCGGGCTCCCCGGCGGGGAGCCTGATGCCGTACTGGGGCCGGCCGTCGGGCAGGTCCTGGAACATCGCGGAGCGGCCGGGCGCGTCGGCCTGCTCGCTCTGGCCCGCCGCGGGGACCGCGGGCGCGGGACCCGCGGGTCCGCCGGCCGGCTCCGGGGCGGCGCCGTGGGAGGGCCGCTGCCACGGGGCCCCCGCCGGGGGCCGCCCCGGCGTCCCGGGCTGCGGGGGGCCCTGCCGCGTCCCCTGCGGAGGACCCTGCTGCGGAGCGGGCCGCGGCGCGGGAGCGGTCCGCGGCAGGCTCTGCAGCCCGCGCAGCCCCTGGAGCACCTGCTGGGCGCGCTGGGCCACCTCGGGGGCGGCCACGACGTCGTAGGACGTGGCGACGATCTGGTTGGTCGAGGTGAAGTCCCGCTTCCCGCGCTGCATGGCGTAGGTGATGGTGGCGAGCAGCATCCAGAAGGCCCCGCCCATCAGCACCGACACGAGCAGCGTGGACAGCCACTGCTCCCCGCCCAGCAACGACAGGATCATCCCGAGGAACGCGCCGAAGACCATGCCGTTGAGCGCGCCCTGGCCCGCGACCTTCGGATAGCTCAGCCGGCCGGTCACCTGCTCCACGGACTTCAGGTCGTTGCCGACGATCGCGATCCGGTCCACCTCGAACTGCTCGTCCGCCAGGTGGTCCACGGCCTTCTGCGCGTCGGCGTACGTGGCGTAGCGCCCGATCACCTCCCCGCGGGGCAGACCGCGGACGGCGGGACTGGCAGGGGGCAGGGACCGTGGCGAGCTCATGCCCCCATTCTCCCCCATCCGCTCCCGCCACCGCGCCCCGACCCGGTCCCCTCACGGGCCCCGGTCCCCGGAAGGTGCCCGGGGAGCCGGTGGGTAGTCTTGTACGGTGAGCAGCCACATCGACAAGATCTTCATCGCGCGCCTGATCGGCCTCGACGTGTTCGACCCCCTGGGGGACCGTCTGGGGCGGTTGCGCGACGTCGTCGTGCTCATGCGCGGCAGCTCCCGGTACGGCCGCTCCTCCCGCCGGCCCCTCGTGGTCGGCCTCGTGGTGGAGGTCCTCGGCAAGAAGCGGGTGTTCGTGCCGATGACCCGCGTGACCAGCATCGACGCGGAGAAGATCATCAGCACGGGGCTCGTGAACCTGCGCCGCTTCGAGCAGCGCGGCGCGGAGACCCTCGCCGTCGGCGAGGTCTTCGACCGGACCGTGGTGCTGCGCGACGGCTCCGGCTCCGCCACGGTCGAGGACATGGCGATGGAGCGCAAGCGCAACACCGGGGACTGGCTGATCACCCAGCTCTTCGTGCGCCGCACCGGCACGGGCGGGGGCCTGATGCGCCGCCGCAACGAGACGCTGATCATCGACTGGGAGGACGCGGGGGACCCCTCCGCCGCGGGCCACCAGCCGGCCACCCAGTGGGTCGCCTCCCACGAGGAGCAGCAGCCCGCCGACCTCGCGGACGAGCTCCACGACATGTCGGCCAAGCGCATGCTCGAGATCGCCCACGAGCTCCAGGACGACCGGCTCGCCGACGTCCTCGAGGAGCTCCCGGAGGAGGACCAGGTCTACATCCTCACCAACATGGAGCCGGACCGCGCGGCCACGGTGCTCGAGGAGATGGAGCCCGACGACGCCGCCGACCTGCTCAACGAGCTGCCCGAGGCCCAGGCCGAGGAACTGCTCGCGCGGATGCAGCCCGAGGACGCCGAGGACGTCCGGCGCCTGCTGGAGTACGAGGAGGGCACGGCCGGCTCGCTCATGACCCCCGTGCCGATCATCCTGCCGCCGGAGGCCACGGTGGCCGAGGCGCTCGCGCACATCCGCCAGGAGGAGCTCAGCCCCGCGGTCGCGGCGGCCGTGATCATCTCCCGCCCGCCGCTGGAGACGCCCACCGGCAAGTACCTCGGCATGGTGCACACCCAGAAGCTGCTGCGCTATCCCCCGCCCGAGGCCGTGGGCAACCTCATCGACCGCTCGTTCGAGCCGGTCTCCGACCTCGCCTCCCTGCAGGACGTCGCGCGCGAGCTCGCGACCTACGACCTCACGATCATCCCGGTGGTCAACGACCACGACCGGGTGGTCGGGGCGATCACGATCGACGACGTCCTCGACGCCCTGCTGCCCGAGGACTGGCGCACCGCCGACGACGGGACCCCGATCCGGAAGGTGGGCAAGCGGTATGAGTGAGCGCGAGCCCCGGCGCCCCCGCGTCGGCACCCGCGGCAACGCCCTCGACCAGCCGCGCGAGCACCGGCCGGGACTGCTGGACCGGTTCCGGCCGAACCCCGACGCCTTCGGGCGGATGACCGAGGGCTTCGCCCGGTTCATGGGCACCCCGCAGTTCCTGCTGTGGATGACGGTGTTCGTGGCCCTGTGGCTGGGCTGGAACACCATCGCCCCCCGGGAGCTGCAGTTCGACTCGAAGGACCTCAACTTCACGCTGCTCACGCTCATGCTCTCGCTGCAGGCCTCCTACGCGGCGCCCCTGCTGCTGCTGGCGCAGAACCGGCAGGACGACCGGGACCGGGTGACCCAGGAGGAGGACCGCCGCCGGGCGCAGCAGAACCTCGCCGACACCGAGTACCTGACCCGGGAGATCGCCTCGCTGCGGATCGCGCTGCGCGACGTCGCCACCCGCGACTTCGTGCGCTCGGAGCTGCGCTCGGTGCTCGAGGAGATCCTGGAGTCCCAGGACGACGCCCCGGACGCCGACGAGCCGGGGGCCCCGCCGCGGCGGGGCGCCCGCCGCAGGAGCCGCAACCCCGACCGCCCCACCGCCCCCGAGACCCGAGGGAACCCCCGTGCCTGAGCCCCGCCCCGACGACGTCCTCGCCCCCGAGACCCTCGACCCCGCCCTGCGCGCGGCGCTCGACCGCGTGCTCGACCCGGAGCTGCGCCGGCCCGTGACCGAGCTGGGGATGATCCGCTCCGCCCGCCTCGACGACGCCGGCCACGCCGCGGTGCACGTGCTGCTGACGATCAGCGGCTGCCCCCTCCGCTCGACCATCGAGCGGGACGTCCGGGACGCCGTGGGGACCGTGGCGGGGGTGCGCACCGTGGACGTCGAGATCGGGGTGATGACCCCCGAGCAGCGCACCGCGCTGAAGGACCGGGTGGGCCACACCCGGACCGTCCCCTTCAACGACCCGTCCTCCCTGACCCGGGTGCACGCGGTGACCAGCGGCAAGGGCGGCGTCGGCAAGTCGACGGTCACCGTGAACCTCGCCGCCGCGCTCGCCGCGCGCGGCCGGTCGGTCGGCATCGTGGACGCCGACGTCCACGGGTTCTCCGTGCCCGGGCTGCTCGGCATCGACCGGGCGCCCACCCAGGTGGGGGACATGATCCTGCCCCCCGTCGTGGACGTCCCCGAGGAGGCGCGGGAGGACACCGGGCGCCCCGGGGTGCTCAAGGTCATCTCGATCGGGATGTTCGTGGACCCGGACCAGCCGGTGGCCTGGCGCGGGCCGATGCTGCACCGCGCCGTGGAGCAGTTCCTCACGGACGTGCACTTCGGCGACCTGGACCACCTGTTCCTCGACCTCCCGCCGGGCACGGGCGACATCGCGATCTCCGTGGCCCAGCTGCTGCCGTCCGCGGAGGTGCTCGTGGTCTCCACGCCCCAGCAGGCGGCGGTCGAGGTCGCCGAGCGCTCCGGGGCGCTCGCGGTGCAGACCGGCCAGCGGGTGGCCGGGGTGGTGGAGAACATGGCGGGCATGCCGATGCCGGACGGCAGCGTGCTCGAGCTCTTCGGCGCCGGCGGGGGCACCCGGATCTCGGAGTCCCTGACCCGGCGGCTCGGCTACGACGTGCCGCTGCTCGGCGCCGTGCCGCTCGACGTCGCCCTGCGCGAGGGCGGGGACGCCGGCCGCCCGGTGGTGTGGTCCGCGCCGGGCTCGCCCGCCGCGGTCGCCCTGCGTGCCGTCGCCGACGCGATGGGCGCCCGCCCGCGCGGGCTCGCCGGACGGCCGCTGGGCCTGGGACCGCGCTGACGCGCCGCCGGCCCCGCGCTCGGCGTGTGCGGGGGCCGGCTCAGGTGGCTTCGGTGTCGAAGGGGGCCCGTTCGCCGGGGGCCAGGCGGGTCAGCACCGGGCCGGGGCGCGGCCGGGGTGCGGCGGGCGCCGCCGGCTCGTCGTCCTCCAGGAGGGCCTGGCGCACGATGGTGCGGGGGTCGTACTGGCGGGGGTCGAGCCTGCGCCAGTCGACGTCGGCGATCTCCGGCCCGAGGGTCTCCTTGAGCTCCTCGGTGGCGCCGGTCGCGTAGCGCTTGGCGGCCTTGACCAGCTCCTTGAGCTTCTCCGCGTACTCCGGCAGCCGCTCCGGCCCGATGATGAACAGGGCCAGGAGCACCAGGATGATCGCTTCGCCGCCGTTGATGCCGAGCACAGGAAGTGATTTTACCAGTCCGGGAGCCGGTGGCCGGTCAGCCGAAGATCTCGCGCAGGCCGACCAGCACCGTCTCGACGACGCCGGGGTCCCCCGGGGACGGCTCCACCACGCGCCCCCGCTCGTCGGCCACGACGAGGCCCACGGTGTGGGCCATCGCGGACGGTCCGGAGTCCCCCGAGACGGTGTAGACGACCTCGTCCCCGACGAGCACCGCCCGCCACGGCGGCCCGGCGTCCACCCACAGCGGCACGCCCTCCACGGCGACGCGCTCGAGGCCCTCGGCGCTCACGGGCAGCCCGGTCAGTCCGTCCATGGGGTTCTCGCGGTCGACCCCCCCGCGCTGCTCCACCACGACGACCTCGTCCTCGCCGCGGTGCAGCCTGACGGCCACGACCGGGTGCCCGGACAGGGTGCCGCGGGTCATCGAGCCCACCCGGTAGCCGTCCGCGGCCAGGGTGGGCAGCGTCCAGCCCTCCGTGCGCAGCAGGTCCGCGGACACCTCGTCCGCGTGCAGCACCCCGTGCGTGCCGTGCCACGCCGAGACCGGCACCCGCTCCTCGGCGCTGTGCGCGGACTGCATCACGACCGTGCGCCCGACCGCGTAGCCGGAGCCCAGGACGAGGGTGAGCACCGCGCTCACGGTGGCCGCGGCCACGGGCACCGCGCTGCTGGGGCGGGCCGGCGCGGTGCGGTCCGGGCGGGGCATCGGTCCTCCTCGTGCGGTGGTCGGGCGGCGGGCTCCGGGTGGGCCCGTGCCCGGTCCCGTGCCGCGGTCGGCGTCGGGAGCGGGTGCACGGACCGCTCCGTGAGGAGGCCCGCGAACAGGTCCGTGGAAGACGTCGTGATCGTCTCCATGATCGACCGGGAAGCTGGATGCCGACTGGACGGTGGCCGGACGGACGGGCCCAGCCGGTAGGATGGCGCGCATCCACTACAGCGACGAAGGGCGGACCATGGGCGCGGACAAGACGACGAGCTGGTCGTACGCCGAGGCGTTCGCCGCCGAGGACGAGCTCGCCTACCGCGCCCGGGAGCGGTCCCTCGCCCTGCGCATCCCCCCGGTGACCCCGGGGACGGCCGCCGCCCTGACCGTGCTCGCCGCGGCGGCCCGGCCCGCCACCGTGGTCGAGGTGGGCACGGGGGCCGGGGTGTCCGGTCTCGCCCTGCTGCGCGGTCTGCCCGGCACGTCCGTGCTGACCACGATCGACACCGACATCCGGGCGCTGCGCGCGGCCCGCGACACGTTCCGGGAGGCCGGGATCCCGACGAGCCGGACCCGCACGATCCCCGGCCGCGCGTCCCTCGTGATGCCACGGTTGAGCGCCGGCGCCTACGACCTCGTGTTCCTCGACGCCGACCCCGAGGGGACCCTCGACTACGCCGAGGAGGCCGTCCGGCTGCTGCGCCCGGGCGGGATGCTCGTGGTCAACGACGCCCTGTCCCAGGACAAGGTGGCGCAGCCGGCCAACCGCGAGGAGAACACCCGGACGATGCGGGCCGTGCACCGGCTGTTCCGGGAGGACGAGCGCTTCAGCACCGCCCTGTTGACGACCGGCTCCGGGCTGCTGCTGGCCGTCCGCGCCGGTGGTCACTCGGTGACGCCGGCCAGGCACTCCTTGAGCTCCGCGGCCTCGGCCGGCTTCAGCTCGACCACCAGCCGTCCGCCGCCCTCGAGCGGCACCCGCATGATCAGGCTCCGCCCCTCCTTGGTGACCTCCATCGGTCCGTCACCGGTTCTCGGCTTCATGGCCGCCATGTGGGAACTCCTCTTCCTCGATTGGTGTGGCTCCCATCCTATCCGAGCCGCAACCGTGGACCCGGACCACCCCGGCGCCCGGGGGTCCGCGTCGGCGTGCCCGGCGCGGGGTGCGGACGGGATCAGGGCGGGTAGTCCCCGCCCCCGGGCAGCTGCTTCCAGTGCCACAGCCAGCCGACCCAGACGAGCTGGAGCAGCGCGCCGAACACCACGCAGGCCACCCGGTAGGCGCGCGAGTCCGAGACCGCGGCCAGCGGCAGGGCGAGGGGGAACAGCGGCAGCAGCAGCCGGAAGGTGCTGCTCTGGGGGTGCAGGAAGAGGAGCAGGTACACGGCGTAGCTCGCCAGCCACACGCGCGTGAGCAGGTCCAGCCGCTCCCGCACCACGCGGGTGCCCAGCAGCACCGTCCCGCCCGCGACCAGCAGCACGGGCGCGGCGAGCCCGAGCACGGGGCCGAACAGCCCGGCGGCGGCGTCGAACCAGGGCACCACCGGCTCCAGCCCTCCCCCGCCCCGCCACGCCGTCTCGGTGTCGGTGTACGCGGTCGGCTCGCCCGTGACGGCCCACGCGATCGCCGGCCAGGCGAGGGCCGCGCCGCACGCCAGGACCGCGAGGCCGAACAGCCCGTCGACGGCTTCCGCCGCGCGGCGCAGCTCCCCGGCCCGGTGCCGGCGCACGGAGCGCACGAGCCACGTGATCCCCAGGGCCGCCGCGAAGGGGACCCCCGCCGGGCGCGTCAGGCACATCAGGAGCACCACGGGGGCGGCCGCCAGGTGGTTCCCCCGGGCCACCAGCAGCAGGGCGCCCGCGAGCAGCAGCAGGTGCAGCGACTCGGCGTAGGGGACCTGCAGCACCGGGGCGACCGGGCTGAACGCGACGAACGCGACACCCCACAGGGCGGTGGCCGGAGGGGCGAGCCGGAGGAACAGCCGGTGGACGAGCAGGACGGCGCCCAGGCTCGCGGCCAGGGACACGGCCGACGCGGCCGCGTCCCACCCCGCGCCGGTGGCCGCCGAGACCACCCGCACGACCATCGGGAAGACCGGGTAGAACGCCCAGGCGTTCTCCTGCACCTGCCCGGCCGCGTCCCGGGGCAGGGACGCGGGATAGCCCTCCCGGGCGATGCGCTCGTACCAGTCCGAGTCCCAGGTCCCGGTGAACTCGAGGTAGCCCAGGGCGCCGTCCCCCCACGGACCGGGACCCTGCTGCCGGCCCACCGTGGTGAACACGGCCCAGGCCCAGAGCCGGGAGGCCGCCCAGACCAGCAGGGCCTGTGCCCACCAGGGAGCCCGGGTCCACCGGAGGGCCACGGCCGTCCGGAGGGCCACGGCCGTCCGGCCGCTCACGCCCCCGGCACCGGGCGGGACGGCGGGTCCTCCGGCGGCGGCAGCCGGTCCGCGAGGTGGGCCAGCACGGCGTGGACCTCCGCGGGGTCGTAGCCGCGGCGCCGTACGGAGAACGCGATCCGCTCCACGTCCTCCGCCGTCGGGTGCTCGGGCAGCACGAGCGGCGCCCCGGGGGCGCGCGCCACGGCGATCCCGTCCCGGGCGGGCACGACCCGCTCGGCGAGGCGGTCGCGGCCGAGGACCACGACGCCCACGACCGTGAGCAGCAGCACGAGCCCGGACAGCACCACGAGGATCTCGGTCATGTCCTCCAGGCTATGCGCCGCCGGGCGGGACGGGGCGCCGCAACATTTCTACGGACGGGTAAGCAATTAACACGATTGCAACGTGTTCGGCATCACACGGAACGAATCTGGGATATCTTTCCGGTATGTCACACGCCACTCCGCCGGCCGCCGCTCCGGCCTCCTCCACCGCGGGGACGGCCGAGGCCCTGGTCCGCATGACGCACGTCAACAAGCACTTCGGGGACCTGCACGTGCTCCGGGACATCAACCTGGAGGTGAAGCGCGGCGAGGTGGTGGTCGTGATCGGCCCCTCCGGCTCCGGCAAGTCCACCCTGTGCCGGGCCATCAACCGGCTCGAGAGCATCGACGACGGCGAGATCCTGATCGACGGGAAGCGGCTGCCCGAGGAGGGCAAGGCCCTCGCGAAGCTGCGCGCCGACGTCGGCATGGTCTTCCAGTCCTTCAACCTCTTCGCCCACAAGTCGGTCCTGCAGAACGTGACCCTGGGGCCCGTCAAGGTGCGGGGCAGGTCGGCGGCCGAGGCGAAGAAGCAGGCCATGGAGCTGCTGACCCGGGTGGGGGTCGACAACCAGGCCGAGAAGCTGCCCGCGCAGCTCTCCGGCGGCCAGCAGCAGCGCGTCGCCATCGCCCGCGCCCTGGCCATGGAGCCGAAGGTGATGCTCTTCGACGAGCCCACCTCCGCGCTGGACCCCGAGATGATCAACGAGGTCCTCGACACCATGGTCGCCCTCGCGAAGCAGGGCATGACGATGATCGTGGTCACCCACGAGATGGGCTTCGCCCGCAAGGCCGCCGACCGCGTGGTGTTCATGGCCGACGGCATGATCGTCGAGGAGAACACCCCCGAGGAGTTCTTCACGAACCCCCGCTCCGAGCGCGCCCAGGACTTCCTCGGCAAGATCCTCGGCCACTGACCGTCCCCCGACCCTCCGACCCACGCCACCACCTCCACAGCAAGGAGCACACCATGCGCAGCAGCAAGCCCCTCGGACTGGCCGCGATGGCCGCGGCCGCGGCCCTGACCCTCACCGCGTGCGGAGGTGGCGACGACGGCGGGTCCGGTGCAGGCGGCGAGGGCGGCGGCTCGGGCGAGTCCGTGCGGATCGGCATCAAGTTCGACCAGCCCGGCCTCGGCTACCGCGACGGCAGCGAGTACACCGGCTTCGACGTCGACGTCGCGAAGTACGTCGCCACCGAGCTCGGCTACTCCGAGGACCAGATCGAGTGGGTCGAGTCCCCCTCCGCCAACCGCGAGAACATGCTCTCCAACGACCAGGTGGACATGATCTTCGCGACCTACTCGATCACCGAGGAGCGCGACCAGACCGTGGACTTCGCCGGCCCCTACTTCGTGGCCGGCCAGGACCTGCTGGTGCGCACCGACGACTCCTCGATCGCCGGCCCCGACGACCTCGAGGGCAAGAACCTGTGCTCGGTGACCGGATCGACCTCCGCGCAGAAGGTCAAGGACGACCAGCCCGGCGCCAACCTCGTCGAGCAGCCCGGCTACGCCGACTGCCTCACGGCGCTCGAGTCCGGCCAGGTGGACGCCGTGACCACCGACGACATCATCCTCGCCGGCCTCGCCTCGACCGACGCCAACCAGGGCAAGTTCAAGGTGGTCGGCAACACCTTCTCCGAGGAGCGCTACGGCGTGGGCCTGCCCGACGGCTCCGACCAGTGCGAGGCCGTCAACGAGGCCATCACCAAGATGATCGACGAGGGCGCCTGGGAGGAGGCCGTCACGGCCAACACCGAGGGCGCCGACTACACCTACAACGCCGAGCTCAACCCGCCGGAGCCCGAGCCCTGCGGCGAGTGACCCCGGACGCGTGAGCACCCCGTGGCCGGCCGGCGACCGGCCGGCCACGGGACCGCGACCGCGCAGCACGCCGACCGATCCGCGACGAAGGGGCCTTCCGTGACCCAGGACCTGCCCGATCCCCGGGAGCTCCCGTGAACGACTATCTGACCGACTTCGCCAGTCTGTTCGCCCAGTACGACGTGCCGGGCGCGTTCTGGGTCAACCTGCAGCTGACCTTCTGGGCCGCGATCGGCTCGGCGGTCCTCGGCGCCCTGATCGCCCTGATGCGCATCTCCCCCATCGCGTCCCTGCGGCTGCTCGGCACCACGTACGTGAACCTGTTCCGCAACACGCCGCTGACGATCATCCTCGTGTTCCTGGTCCTGGGCGTGTGGAGCCAGCTCGGCATCAACCTCTCCTCGGACTTCAACCGGAACTTCTTCCTCTACGCCGTGATCGGCCTGAGCCTCTACCACGCGGCCTTCGTCTGCGAGGCCATCCGCTCCGGCGTCAACACGGTGCCGGCCGGGCAGGCCGAGGCGGCCCGGGCCATCGGGCTGAGCTTCCTGCCCGCGGCCCGGCTGATCGTCTTCCCGCAGGCGCTGCGCGGGGCGATCACCCCGCTCGGCAACACCCTGATCGCCCTGACGAAGAACACGACGGTGGCCGCGGCCGCGTCGGTCACCGAGATCTCCTCCCTCATGAAGACCATGATCGAGTTCCGCCCGGACGTGATCATCGCGATCTTCCTGGTGGTGGCGCTCGGCTTCGTCCTGATCGTCGTCCCGGTGGGCCTGCTGACCACCTGGGCCTCCCGGAAGCTGGCGGTGAAGCGCTGATGGCCAAGACCCAGAACGTCCTCTTCGACGTGCAGGGGCCGCGTGCCCGCCGGCTCACGCTGCTCTTCAACGTGGCGGGAGTCCTGCTGATCGCCGCGCTCGCCTGGGTCGTGCTCGGCGCGCTCGCCGAGCAGGGCCAGCTGGACGCCGACCGGTGGACCCCGCTGCTCACCGCCCGGGCCTGGGAGAACTTCCTGCTCCCGGGGCTGTGGGAGACCCTGCGGGCCGCGCTGCTGGCGGTGGCCCTCTCGATCGCCTTCGGCCTGGTCTTCGGTCTCGGCCGGCTCTCCCAGCTGGCCCCGGTGCGCTTCGTCTGCACCGTGGTGGTCGAGTTCTTCCGGGCCGTGCCCGTGCTGGTGATGATGATCTTCTTCTACCTGGGCATCGGCCGCGCCGGCCTGGTCGAGCCCGCCAACGTGCCGTTCTGGGCCGTGGTGCTGGGCCTGATGTTCTACAACGGGTCGGTCATCGCCGAGCTCATCCGCTCCGGCGTGCACCAGCTGCCCAAGGGCCAGCGCGAGGCGGGCCTGGTCATCGGGCTCACGCCCTCCCGGTCCCTGCGGATGATCGAGCTCCCCCAGGCCCTCACCGCGATGCTGCCCTCGATGGTCAGCCAGTTCGTGGTGATCCTCAAGGACACCGCGCTGGGCTACATCATCACCTACCCGGAGCTGCTCGCGAGCGCTCGGCGCCTGGGCTCCGGGGACGGCAACATCCTGCAGACGCTGTTCGTGGTGGCGCTGGTCTTCGTGCTCATCAACTACCTGCTGACCCTGCTGGCCGCGTGGCTGTCGCGGTTCCTCAGCTTCCGCACCGCGGGCCGGACCAAGCCGGCCGAGGGGCCCATGGCCGCCGAGGAGACGACCGTCTGACGCCGCTCAGGCCGTGAGCCACGCGGCCAGGGCCCGGCAGCACTCCCGGACCGCGTCGGCACTCACGTGCTCGTCGTCCGTGTGGGCCAGCAGGGCGTCGCCGGGGCCGAAGTTCACGGCGGGCACGCCCATCTGCGAGAAGCGGGCCACGTCCGTCCAGCCGTACTTGGGCTTGGGCTCCTGGCCCACCGCGGCCACGAACGCGGCGGCCGCGGGACGGTCCAGGCCGGGGCGCGCCGCCGGGGAGAGGTCCGTGAGCTCGATCTCGTAGCCGGCGAACACCTCCCGCACGTGCGCCACGGCGTCCTCGGGGCTCTTGTCCGGGGCGAAGCGGTAGTTGATCTCCACGTGGGCGGTGTCCGGGACCACGTTGCCGGCCACGCCGCCGCCGATCCGGATCGCGTTGAGCCCCTCGCGGTACTCGAGCCCCTCCACCGCCACGGTCCGCGGCTCGTAGGCCGCCAGACGGGCGAGGACGTCGGCCTGCTTGTGGATCGCGTTCTCCCCGATCCAGGACCGCCCCGAGTGGGCGGCACGGCCGGTGGTGGTGATGCGGAAGCGCATCGTGCCGTTGCACCCGCCCTCCACGGTCCCGTCGGTGGGCTCGAGCAGCACCGCGAAGTCCGCCTCGAGCAGCTCGGGGGCGTGGCGCTGGAGCCGGCCCAGCCCGCTCGCGTCGGCGTCGACCTCCTCGTGGTCGTAGAAGACGTAGGTGATGTCCCGGTTCGGCGCCGTCAGGGCCGCGGCCAGGACGAGCTGGACGGCCACGCCGCCCTTCATGTCGGTGGCACCCCGGCCGTAGAGCACCCGGTCGCCGTCGGCCCCCGTCCACGTGGCGGGCACGGTCCCCCGGGCGCCGGGCGCGGTCGGCAGGGGCACGGTGTCGAGGTGGCCGGCGAGCACCACCCGCTCGGCGCGGCCGAGGTCGGTGCGCGCCACCACGGCGTCCCCGTCCCGGTGCACGGTGAGGTGCGGGAGCCGGCGCAGCGCGGCCTCGACGGCGTCGGCCAGGGGACCCTCCGAGCCCGAGACGGACGCGATGTCGATGAGGGCGGCCGTCAGGTCGGCGGGGTCCGCGGCGAGGTCCAGCTCCGGTGCGATCATGGCTGCCAGCATAACGGGGAGGCCGCAGCCGCCCGTCGGCCCCGTCCCGGCTTCCCCCGTAGGATGGAGGCCATGACTTCTTCCACCTCTCGTCCCGCCTCCGGACTCGGCCTGGCCACCGTCGTGGCCTCGGGCCCCAAGGAGGGCACCGTCCTCGACGTCTGGTACCCCGCCCCGTCCCTCTCCGACGCGGTCGACACCTCCCTCGACGCGGACCTGCGGCTCGCGGCCACCGCCGACCCCGACCGCAACGTCCGCAGCGAGATCGTCGAGACCTCGATCGACCTCGACGCCGCGCCCGCCGACGCCGCGGACGCCTACCTGCGCCTGCACCTGCTCTCCCACCGCCTCGTGCGCCCCAACACCCTGAACCTCGACGGCGTGTTCGGCCTGCTCGCCAACGTCGCCTGGACGGACCGCGGGCCCGTGCTCGCCGAGGAGCTGACCTTCGCGCTGCTCCGGATGAAGGCCTCCGGCGGGCACGTGACCGTGCACAGCGTGGACAAGTTCCCGCGAATGGTGGACTACGTGGTCCCCGCGGGCGTGCGGATCGGCGACGCCAGCCGGATCCGGCTCGGCGCCCACCTCGCCGAGGGCACCACGGTGATGCACGAGGGCTTCGTCAACTTCAACGCCGGCACCCTGGGCCAGTCCATGGTCGAGGGCAGGATCAGCGCCGGCGTGGTCGTGGGCGACGCCACGGACGTGGGCGGCGGCGCCTCCATCATGGGCACCCTCTCCGGCGGCGGCAAGGAGCGGATCACCGTGGGCGAGCGCGTGCTGCTCGGCGCCAACTCCGGTGTCGGCATCTCCCTCGGCGACGACTGCGTGGTCGAGGCCGGCCTCTACGTCACCGCCGGCACCCGGGTGAGCGTGCACTCCGACGGCGAGCGGTCCACGGCCAAGGCCTCGGAGCTCTCGGGCCTGTCCAACCTGCTGTTCCGCCGCAACTCCCTCACCGGCGCCGTCGAGGTGCTGCCCCGCGCCGGCGGGACCGTGGAGCTCAACGCGGCGCTGCACGCCAACTGAGCGCGTCGGGCCCCGCCCCGCCGCCCGACGCCGCGCAGGACGGGCCCGCCCCGCCCTGCGCGGCGTCGCCCGTCCACCCGTCCCTGCCCGCCCGTCGCCCCCCGCCCGTCCTCCCGTCCGCCCAGGAGCGCCCGTGTCCTCCCCCGTCCCCGGCCGCCGCAGAAGGTCGCTGCGGCTGCCGCTGTTCGTGCTCCTGCTCGTCGGCGCCGTGCTCGCGGCGGGGGTCCTCGTGGCCGTGGAGCTGCGCGCGGGGCGGCCCTCTGCCGGGGAGCCCCGGTGCGTGGTCGCGAGCACGGACGGGGACGGGCAGCGGCAGCGGCACGCCCTGTCCGCGGAGCAGTCCGCCAACGCCGCCCTGATCACCGCGGAGTCCGTGGCGCGCGGCACCGACCCGTACGCGGCGGTCGTGGCCCTGGCGACCGCGATGCAGGAGTCGCAGCTGGTCAACATCGACTACGGGGACCGGGACTCCGTGGGGCTGTTCCAGCAGCGCCCCTCCCAGGGCTGGGGCACGGTCGAGCAGATCATGGACCCGGCCCACGCCACGGCCGCCTTCTACGACGGCCTCGCCGAGCTCGACTACCGGACGATGTCCGTCACCGACGCCGCGCAGGCGGTCCAGCGCTCCGGGCACCCCGAGGCGTACGCGCGGCACGAGGGCCTCGCCCGGGCCTTCGCCGGCAGCCTGACCGGCGCCACGGAGGGCTCGCTCAACTGCGTGCTCCACGACCCCGAGCACCCCGGGGACCCGCGCCGGGCGGCCGACGCCCTCCGCGACGCGTTCCGCACGGCGGTGCCCGCCCCGCGCACGGACGGCGACCGGGTGGTCGTGCCGGCGCCCGGGGAGCCGGCGGGCTGGGCCGCGGCGCACTGGGCGGTCGCGCAGGCGGACGCGCTGGGCGTCGCCGAGGTGTCCTTCGACGGGCGCAGCTGGGTCCGGGCGGACCAGCGCACCGCCCGCTTCGCGCCCGCCCCGGGGTGGGTGGACGCCGCCGAGGCGCACCCGGAGGGCGCTCCCCCGCCCGACGACGTCGTGGTGGTCCTCGCGAGCCGCTGACGGGACCGCCGCGGCCCGGCCGATACGCTGGGGCCATGAAGATTCTCGTCACCGGGGGAACCGGCTACATCGGCTCGCACACCGTCCTCGCCCTGCTGGGGGCCGGGCACGACGTCGTCGTGATGGACAACCTCGCGAACTCCTCGCGGACCTCGCTGGAGCGGGTCGAGGAGCTCGCGGGACGCGCCGTCGAGGCGTTCGCGGAGGTCGACCTCCTCGACCCCGCGGGACTCGACGCCCTGTTCGCGGAGCACCGCCCGGAGGCCGTGATCCACTTCGCCGGGCTCAAGGCCGTCGGCGAGTCGGCCGAGCTGCCCCTGTGGTACTACCGCACCAACGTGGCCGGCACCCTCAACCTGCTGGACGCCATGGGGGCCCACGGCTGCCGGTCCATCGTGTTCTCCTCCTCGGCCACGGTCTACGGCGCCCCCGAGGAGATGCCGCTGACCGAGAAGCAGCCCATGGACGCGCAGAACCCGTACGGGCGGACCAAGGAGCACATCGAGGACATGCTCGTGGACCTCGCCGCGTCGGACCCGTCCTGGAACGTGGCCCTGCTGCGCTACTTCAACCCGGTGGGCGCCCACGAGTCCGGCCGGATCGGCGAGGACCCCTCGGGCGTGCCGAACAACCTGCTGCCGTTCATCGCCCAGGTGGCCGTGGGCCGGCGCGAGAAGCTGAAGGTGTACGGCGCCGACTACCCGACCGCCGACGGGACGGGCGTGCGCGACTACATCCACGTGGTGGACCTCGCCGACGGGCACCTCAGGGCCCTGGACCACATCACCGAGCACGGCGGGGTGCGCACCTGGAATTTGGGCACGGGCAAGGGCTACTCGGTGCTCGAGGTGCACGCCGCCTTCGAGCGGGCCTCCGGGCGCAGCATCCCCTACGAGATCGCGGACCGGCGGCCCGGCGACGCCGCGGTGTCCTACGCCGATCCGTCGACGGCCCTGGCCGAGCTGGGCTGGTCCGCCGACCGGGACCTCGACACGATGTGCCGGGACCACTGGAACTGGCAGCGGAGCAACCCCGAGGGCTACGCCGCGGGCGCCTGAGCGCCGGTCCGGCCCCGGGGCTCACCAGCCCCGGGGCCGGACCACGTTGGGCGGGGCGTCGGCGAACAGGGCGGCCACCCGCCGCTCGTCGTGGCCGGCGATGCCCGTGCCCACCCGGGTGAGCCAGAACGTCAGCTCGGGGTGCTCCCGGGCGAAGGCCACGAACGCCGCCGCCTCCCGCTCGAGCTCCGGGAGCCCGCTCATGCTGTTGATCGCGTACGAGCGCCCCTGCAGGCCGTGCCCCCGGCCCGGGACGGCGCCGAAGCGCTCGACGGCCGTGCGCGCCGCGCCCGCGAGGTGGGCGCCCCGGGCGTTGGAGCCGAAGACGAAGACGTCGTCCGGGCCGAGCTCGGTGATCCGGTCCGGGGTGTGCCGCTGCTCGCTCATGCGACCACGCTACCGGGGCGGGGGCCGGCGCGGAACGGCGGACGCCGGGCCCGCGCCCCGCGAGGGGGACGGGCCCGGCGTCCGCCGGTGCCGGGACTGCTCAGCGCTGCGGGTAGTGCCGCTCGCCCTCGCCCACGTAGAGCTGGCGCGGGCGGCCGATCTTGGTCTCCGGGTCCTCGATCATCTCCCGCCACTGGGCGATCCAGCCGGGCAGCCGGCCGATCGCGAAGAGGACGGTGAACATCTTCTCGGGGAAGCCCATCGCCTTGTAGATGAGGCCCGTGTAGAAGTCGACGTTCGGGTAGAGCTTGCGCTCCACGAAGTAGTCGTCGGCGAGGGCCTTCTCCTCGAGCCGCATGGCGATCTCGAGCTGCTGGTCGTTGCCGCCCAGCTTCTCGAGGATCTCGTGGGCGTAGTCCTTGACGATGCGGGCCCGGGGGTCGTAGTTCTTGTAGACCCGGTGGCCGAAGCCCATGAGCCGGGCGCCGGACTCCTTGTTCTTGACCTGCTCCATGAAGTCCTCGGGCGTCACGCCCTGCGTCTCGATCCGGTTGAGCATCGCGAGCACGGCCTCGTTCGCGCCGCCGTGCAGCGGGCCGTAGAGGGCGTTGATGCCCGCGGAGACCGAGGCGAACATGTTGGCGTGGGAGGAGCCCACGAGCCGGACGGTGGAGGTGGAGCAGTTCTGCTCGTGGTCCGCGTGCAGCATCAGCAGCACGTCCAGGGCCTTCGCCATGGCCGGGTCGATCTCGTAGTCCTCGGCGGGCACGCCGAAGCACATGCGCAGGAAGTTCTCCGTGTAGCTGAGGTCGTTCTGCGGGTAGAGCATCGGCTCGCCCTTGGACTTCTTGTAGGCGTAGGCGGCCAGGGTGGGCACCTTCGCGAGCAGCCGGATGGTGGAGATCTCCACCTGCTCCTGGTCGAACGGGTCGAGGGAGTCCCCGTAGAACGTGGACAGCGCCGAGACGGCCGAGGACAGCACGGGCATCGGGTGGGCGTTGCGCGGGAACCCGTTGAAGAAGCTCTTGAGGTCCTCGTGGACCATGGTGTGCCGGCGGATCCGGGTGTCGAAGTCCTCGAGCTCGGACGGCGAGGGCAGCTCGCCGTAGATGAGCAGGTAGGCGGTCTCGATGAAGCTGGAGTGCTGGGCGAGCTCCTCGATCGGGTAGCCCCGGTACCGGAGGATGCCGTTGTTGCCGTCGATGTAGGTGATGGCGGAGCGCGCGTTCGCCGTGTTCATGAACCCGGGGTCGAAGGCGACGTTGCCGGTCTCCTTGAGCATGTTCGTGATCGCGTAGCCGCGGTTGCCCTCGGTGGCGTCCTGGAGGGGCAGCTCGAGGGGGCTTCCGTTCCCGTAGTCGAGCCGGGCCGTCCCGGTCTTCTGTGCAGACTCAGTCATGTTCGTCCTCCGCGAGTGGATGTCGGTGTCCGGTGCCCGTGGTCGCCGCGCCGGGCGCCACCGTCGGCGCAGCACGGCCGTGTCCCGGGACACAGCGATCGTCAGGGTCCAACCTACCTGCTCCGTCCGCGCCGCGACCAATCCCGGCGGCGCCGGGGACCGTGTCAGGCGCGGCCGAGCCGCTCCACGGCGGCGTCGATGCGCTCGTCGGTGGCGGTCAGGGCGAGACGCACGTACCCCTCGCCGGCCGTGCCGTAGAACACCCCCGGGCCCACCACGACGCCCCGCTCCGCGAAGCGCTGCACCGTGGTCCAGGTGTCCTCCCCCGCCGTGCACCACAGGTAGAGCCCGGCCTCGGAGTGCTCGACCCGCAGCCCGAAGGCCTCGGCCGCGGGGACGAGCCGCTCGCGGCGGGACCGGTAGAGCGCCTTCTGGGCGGTGACGTGGGCGTCGTCGCCCAGGGCGGCCCGCATGGCCTCCTGGATCGGGGCGGGCACGATCATCCCGGCGTGCTTGCGGGAGTTGACGAGGCTCGCCATGAGCCGGGGGTCGCCGGCGAGGAACGCGGCCCGGTAGCCGGCGGCGTTGGACTGCTTCGACAGGGAGTACGCGGACAGCAGCAGGGAGTGGTCCCCGCCGCTGACCCGGGGGTCGAGCACCGACGGGACCGGGGCGCCGCCCTGCTGGACGTCCCAGGCGCCCCAGCCGAGCTCGGCGTAGCACTCGTCGGAGGCGACCACGGCCCCGAGGGCGCGGGCCTGGTCGACCACCCGCCGCAGCGACGCCGCGTCCCGGACGATGCCGGTGGGGTTGGCGGGCGAGTTCAGCCACACCATGCGCACGCGGGAGCGCACGTCGTCGTCGAGCTCGTCGAGGTCCTCCGCGGCCACGGCCTCGGCGCCCGCCAGCTGGGCCCCGATGTCGTAGGTCGGGTAGGCGACCGTGGGCCGCACGACGACGTCGCCGGGGCGCAGGCCGAGCAGCAGCGGCAGCCAGGCGACCAGCTCCTTGGAGCCGACCGTGGGCATGACCGCGGCGGGGTCCAGGCCGGTCACGCCGCGGCGCCGCGCGTACCAGGCGACGACGGCCTCGCGCAGGGCGGGGGTGCCGTGGGTGGTCGGGTAGCCGTGGGCGTCGGCGGCGGCGGCCAGCGCGTCCTGGACGACCAGGGGCGTGGGGTCCACGGGCGTGCCGATGGACAGGTCCACGACCCCGCCGGGGTGCTCCGCGGCGACAGCCCGGTACGGGGCCATCGTGTCCCACGGGTAGTCGGGCAGGGCGAGGCCGAAGGAACGGTCCCCCTGCGTCACAGGGCGACGTCCTGGTTCTGCGGGGGCAGCGCCGCGATCATGGGGTGGTCCGTGTGCGTGTTGCCGAGCTTCGCGGCGCCACCGGGCGAGCCGAGGTCGTCGAAGAACTCGACGTTCGCCTTGTAGTAGTCGGCCCACTCCTCGGGGGTGTCGTCCTCGTAGTAGATGGCCTCGACGGGGCACACCGGTTCGCACGCACCGCAGTCCACGCACTCGTCGGGGTGGATGTAGAGCGAGCGCTCCCCCTCGTAGATGCAGTCGACGGGGCACTCCTCGACGCAGGCCTTGTCCTTCACGTCGACACAGGGCTGGGCGATGACGTAGGTCACGGCGGTTTGAACCTTTCTCCTGGGATTGCTTCGACCAGTCTAGCCACGGTGCCCTGGCTAGGATGACAGCCATGGAGCATCCGACATCCGGCTCAACATCGCCGTCCGGGACGTCATCTTCGGCGCTGGGCCTGCTCACCGGCCTGCCGGCTGGTACGCGCGTGAGCGTGCGCTACGCCCTGCCGGCCGACGACGCCTCCGGGCTGCCGCTCACCGACGCGCTGGGCGAGCTGCTGGCCGCCGACGAGGAGTCCGTCACGGTGCGGACCCGCCGGGGGGACGTGCTGATCGGCGCCGGCGGGATCCGGGCCGTCCGGGTGGTCCCGCCCGCGCCGCCGCGGCGCCGGCCCCGGGGGGCCTGAGCACCGGGCTCCGCCCAGGCGGGCGCCGGGGGGGCTCAGCCCGCGCCGGTCCTGCGCCGCCGGGCGCGCAGCCACCGGGCCGTGACGAGCACGGACAGCAGGGTCGTCGCGAAGACCAGCCCGAACCAGGCCAGCCCCAGGATCCCCACGGGCGTGCCGGGGTCCGTCACGACGATCACGGAACCGTCCCCGCCGTAGGCGAAGAGCCAGGAGACGAGGTAGCCGGTCAGCCCCGGCACGGCGGCGGCCCACACGCGGCGGGTCGCGGTGCCGACCCACAGGGACACGCTGAGCAGCAGGGCGGTCGCGAAGAGCAGCCCCCACGGGAGCCACCACCCGGCGGGCGCGTACCAGACGGCGCTGTGCAGCACCGTGGCCACGGACGCCGCCACGGCCCCGGCCGCGACGGACGTCACGAGGGCCGAGAGCACGGATGCCCGGGCGCGACCGGGCGTCTCCTCCTCCGCGGCGACCGCGTCCGGGTCCCCGGCGAGCAGCCGGTAGGTCTCGAGGGCGCTGAAGGGCTGCCACACCCCGTTCGAGAGGGCGAAGCGCGAGCCGTCCCCGGAGAGCACCAGCTGGGTGGCGTGGGCGGCCATGGCGGCCCGCTTGCGCCCGGCGGAGCCGTGCACCGCGGCCTGCGGCCGCGGGTCCTCGGACCGCGCCTCGCCCTCGACGGCCCACACGAGGGGGGTGTGCCAGGGGTCGACGGGCTCCCCGTCGGCGTCCGCGCCCGGACGGGCGGCCAGCTCGGCGCCGCGCACCGCGACGGCGGAGGTGCGGACGTGGTCGGGGTGGCCGTAGCCGCCGTCGTCGTCGTAGGTGACGAGCACGTGCGGGCGCACGGCCCGGACCGCCGCGGCGACGTGGGCGGCGGCCTCGTCGGCCGCGGCCGCGGTGAGGCTGTGCGGCGAGGAGTCCTCGGCGGGGGCGGCCCGCCCGTCCGGGCCCCAGGACATGCCGGAGTCGTGGTAGTGGCCCGTGCCGCCGGCGAAGCCCACGGCGGGGTCCAGGGCGGGGGGCTCCCCCGCGAAGAAGCGCTCGGCCACGCCCAGGCGGGCCGCGGCGGCGTCGAGCTCGCCGACCCGGTGGCGGCCCAGGGCCGTGCCGTCGTCGGTGCACCCCGGCCGGCCGACCTCGAGGGCGTGCAGCGGCTCGGGGATGACCTCGCCGCGCTCGCCGCGGGTCATGGTGAGCAGCACGACCCGCGCGCCGAGCTCCGCGTAGCGGCCCATGGTGGCGCCGGTGGCGATGGACTCGTCGTCGGGGTGGGCGTGCACGAACAGGAGCCGGGCGTCCTCCGGGCGCAGGCCCGGGGGCAGCAGCCCCGGCAGGGCGTCCTCGCGCACGAGGACGCCCTGCTCGGGGTAGTACGGGACGGGCTGGGTCACGGCCGGGCCTGCTGCGCGGTGCTGCTGCGGTCCGGGGTCAGGCGCGGGCCCGGGCCCGGTGCGCCTTCATCCGCTCGTTGGCGTCGAGGATCACCTTGCGGATGCGGATGGCGTCCGGGGTGACCTCCACGCACTCGTCCTCGCGGGCGAACTCGAGGGACTCCTCGAGGGTCAGCTTGCGCGGGGGCGTGAGGTTCTCGAAGGTGTCGGAGGAGGCCGCACGCATGTTGGTGAGCTTCTTCTCCTTCGTGATGTTCACGTCCATGTCGTCGGCACGGGAGTTCTCGCCCACGATCATGCCCTGGTAGACCTCGGAGGTGGGCTCCACGAAGAAGGACCCGCGCTCCTGCAGGTTGATCATGGCGAACGGGGTGACCACGCCGGCGCGGTCGGCGATCATCGAGCCGTTGGTGCGGTACTCGATGTCCCCGGCCCACGGCTCGTAGCCGTCGGCGTAGGAGGACGCGATGCCGGCGCCGCGGGTCTCGGTGAGGAACCGGGTGCGGAAGCCGATCAGCCCGCGGGCGGGGACCTTGAACTCCATCCGCACCCAGCCGGTGCCGTGGTTGGCCATGGCCTCCATGCGGCCCTTGCGCCCGGCCATCAGCTGGGTCACGGCGCCGAGGAACTCGTCGGGGACGTCGATCGTCATGTGCTCGTAGGGCTCGTGCACCTTGCCGTCGACGGTCTTGGTCACGACCTGGGGCTTGCCCGCGGTCAGCTCGAAGCCCTCGCGGCGCATCTGCTCCACCAGGATCGCCAGGGCCAGCTCGCCGCGGCCCTGGACCTCCCAGGCGTCGGGACGCTGGGTGGGGAGCACCTTGAGCGAGACGTTGCCGACGAGCTCCTTGTCGAGGCGGTCCTTGACCTGGCGGGCCGTGACCTTGGTGCCCTTGGTGCGGCCGGCCAGCGGGGAGGTGTTGATGCCGATGGTCATGGAGATCGCGGGGTCGTCCACCGTGATCAGGGGCAGCGGCTGCGGGTTCTCCGGGTCGGTGAGGGTCTCGCCGATGGTGATGTCCTCGATCCCGGCCACGGCCACGATCTCGCCGGGGCCGGCGGAGTCGGCCGGGACGCGGTCCAGGCCCTTGGTCGCCAGCAGCTCGGAGATCCGCACGTTCTTGAGCTCGCCGTTGGCGCGCGCCCAGGCCACGGTCTGGCCCTTCTTGAGGGTGCCGTTGAAGATGCGCAGCAGGGCGAGACGGCCCAGGAACGGGGAGGCGTCCAGGTTGGTCACGTGCGCCTGGAGCACGCCCTCGGGGTCGTAGGAGGGCGCGGGGACGTGCTTGATGATGGTCGCGAACAGCGGCTCGAGGTCCTCGTTGTCCGGCAGGCCGCCGTTCTCGGGCTGCGTCAGGGAGGCCCGGCCGTCACGGCCCGCGGCATAGACCACGGGCACGTCCAGGACGGCGTCCAGGTCCAGGTCCGGCTCGTCCTCGGAGATGTCCGAGGCCAGGCCCAGCAGCAGGTCCATGGACTCGTGCACGACCTCCTCGATCCGGGCGTCCGGGCGGTCGACCTTGTTGACCACGAGGATCACGGGCAGCTTGGCCTCGAGGGCCTTGCGCAGCACGAAGCGGGTCTGCGGCAGCGGGCCCTCGGAGGCGTCCACGAGCAGCACGACGCCGTCGACCATGGACAGGCCGCGCTCGACCTCGCCGCCGAAGTCGGCGTGGCCGGGGGTGTCGATGACGTTGATGGTGATGGTCTCCCCCTCGGCGGAGGGACCGTCGTAGAACACCGTGGTGTTCTTGGCGAGGATCGTGATCCCCTTCTCGCGCTCCAGGTCACCGGAGTCCATCACGCGCTCCTCGACCTCACCGTGGGCGGAGAACGCGTGCGTCTGCTGGAGCATCGCGTCCACGATGGTGGTCTTGCCGTGGTCGACGTGGGCCACGATGGCCACGTTGCGGAGGTCGGCGCGCTGGGCGGTGGTGGAGGTGACAGGCATACGCGTGGGTCTCTCTTCGGGTGGAGATGCGGGGGGAGGTGCAGCCCTCCCGATGGGTGCGGCCGGGGCGCCGCCGCGCACCCGGAGGGACCCGGGCGGGAGCGCCCGCTCAGCGGGCCGTAGACCATTCTACCCCGCGGCGCCGCCCCGGCGGCACCCCGGACGGCTGTGACCCCGCCGACTCCCCCCGTCCGCCCGTCCGGCGCGGCGCCTCGTCCCCGTCCCGGGGCGGGCGTCGATCCGTCCGGGGACGTGGAGCGCGCCGGGGGTCCGGTCAGGCCCGGTGCTCCAGCGCCGCCCGGACCGTGGCGGGGGAAGGGTTCGTGTGCGGGACGCCGTCGACGACGACGGTCGGCACCGTCGCGTCGCCCCCGTTGACCGAGCGCACGTAGGCGGCGGCGTCCGGGTCCGCCCAGATGTCCACCCAGCGGGCGCGCCTGGCGCGGGAGCCCAGGGACGCACGCAGGCGCAGGCAGTAACCGCAGCCGGGGCGGTAGTAGACGGTCACCGCGTCCGGGGCGGCGCCCCGGCGCGGGAAGACCAGCGGGGAGCACAGCGCGACGGCCACGGCGCCGGCGAGCACGGCGATCGTCGCCTCGCCGAGCTCGCCGCGCCCGAGCCGGACGGCGGCGGCGGCGGCGGTCGCGAGCACGACGAGCGCCGCGAGCCACCAGCTGCGCACGGGGCGTCCGGTCACCAGGAGGGCAGCACCGGCAGCGGGCCGTCGGCCTCGACGTTCTCGCCGTCGCCGCGGGCCAGCCACTCGAGCAGGCCCTCCCGGTCGGACTCGACGCGCAGGGCGCCGTCGCCGATCACCCACTCGTCGCGCTCCTCCGTCACCAGCGTCATGCCGGGGGCGCCCTTGGCGCGCATGGTGCGCACGGCGGCCTCGAGGGCGTTGAGCAGCGAGTCGGGATCGGCCTCCTCGATGGTCCAGGCGGTGTCGAGGTCGTGGTGGTGGACGACGACCTCGGCGATGCGCAGCGCCACGATCGAGGTCGCGGGGATCACCTTGCCGTGCAGGTGCACCTCCTCGACCGCGAGCTCCCCGGTCAGCCGCTGGGCCTGCTCGGCGAAGTAGGCGGCCGACTCGCGCGCCTTCTCGACCAGCTCCTGGCGGGGCAGGGCGGCCAGGTCGGCGATGTCCTGGTTCCGGGCCTCCATCGAGGCGTAGGGGGCCTGCTCCTGCCCGGTCACGGCCCAGTCGACGAGCTTGACGAGGGCGCGCCCGTTGGAGGCGAGGTGGGCGACGACGTCGGCGCGGCGCCAACCCTCGCACAGCGAGGGGGCGGCCAGCTCGTCGTCGGACAGGGACGCGGTGGTGGCCAGGAACATCTCGGTCTCGCGGCCGAGGCGGGAGAGGTCCGAGTGCAGGCGGGCGGGGTTGATCATGGCCTCACCCTATCGAGCGCCTGGTGAGCCGGACCACCTCCCGGGCCCCTGGACCCATACCGGCTTCGTCTCGGCTCAGAGCGCCGGCAGCCGCGCGAAGGCCCGCTCGGCGGCCTTGCGGCGGGTCGCCGAGAGCTCCTCGAACGGGTCGAGCACGAGCTCGGCTCCCCCGGCGCGGCGCACGCGCCCCCAGGTCCCCACGATCCGCCCGCCCGCCACGAGGGTGGGCTTGAAGACCCCGTTGCCGCCGGGGACGATCCGGGCCGCGTGGGCCGGGGCCAGCACGTGGGAGCGGTCCCCGTAGCCCAGGACGTACTCGTCGAAGGGCGGCAGCAGGAAGACCCCGGCGGCGCGGCGCCCGCCGGGTGCGGGGCCCTCGAGCACCTCGGGGGCGCACCACAGCTCGCGGCCGGCGCGGTCGTGCACCGCCACGACACCGTCGGCCCGGGTCAGCGCGGCGCGCACCGCGGAGCGCGGCAGGGCCGCCCACCGGGCGGCGTCCGCGACGGAGGCCGGGCCGTGGCCGCGCAGGTACCGGCGCACCCAGCGGGCGACGACGGGCGGGGTGCCGCCGGCGGTGCCCCCGGGCACGGCCGCCTCCTCCCCCGCGGCGGGGACCCAGTCCGCGACGGGCACCACGAGCTGGTCCCGGCCGTCCGCGGTCAGCGGGCCCAGGCACAGGGTCGCGTCCAGGTGCAGGGCGAGCATCAGGTGGTAGGCCCGGCCCGGCTCGCCCAGCAGCCCGGCCTCCTCCCACGCGGCGTGCAGGCGTTCACGGGGCTGCGGGCCGCGGCGCAGCGCGGCGAGGGCGGTCTCCCTGGCCGCGTCGAGCCGCTCGTCGATGCCCAGGGCCCGGCGCCGGGCGGCCGTCGAGGCGACGGTGCGGGGACCCAGGACCGCCAGCCACGCGCGCAGGTCCTCGGCGGGCACCAGGTGCAGGGTCCCGCGCATGGGCCAGGTGCGCACGATCCGGCCGTCGTCGAAGGCCTGCCGCAGGCCGTCGGACCCGCCGGCCCGCCGCAGGGCGACCGACACCAGGGCGCCGGGCAGGTCCTGGGCCTGGACGGCGCCAAGGGCGCGCACCACGTCCTCGGGCGCCACGTCCTCCGGGCGCACGAGCCCGTGGGCCGCGAGCCGGGCGAGGCCGATCTCGCGGTCCGTCAGGACGGCCGGGGAGCTCACTGCAGGGCCCGTCCCCGCTGCTCGGGCAGGGCGAACGCGGAGAGGGCGGCCACGAGGAAGGCGGCGCCGAAGACGGCGAAGACGGTGACGACGTCGTAGCGCTCCCCGCCGAGCGCGAGCAGCGCCGGCACGGCCAGCGGGGCGAGGATCGAGGCGACGCGGCCGAACGCCGCCGCCGCCCCGGTCCCCGTCCCGCGCAGCGCGGTGGGGTAGAGCTCGGGGCCGATCGCGTACAGGGCCCCCCACGCGCCCAGGTTGAAGAAGGACAGCGCCATGCCGGAGCCGATCACCTGCCACGGGAGCACGATGTCGCCCATCGAGACGATGCCGAAGAGCAGGGCGCTCACCGCGGAGCCCCCGAGGAACACGGCCAGCGTGATCCGGCGGCCCCAGACCTCGATGAGCCAGGCGGCCGCGGCGTAGCCGGGCAGCTGGGCGAGCGTGATGACCAGGACGTAGCCGAAGGAGGTCGTCAGCGTGAGGCCCTGCTGGAGCAGCAGGGTGGGCAACCAGGTGAACGCCCCGTAGTAGGCGAAGTTGATGCAGAACCAGACGGTCCACAGCGCCGCCGTGCGCCGCCGCAGGGACGGGGCCCAGATCCCGCTCGCGTCCTCCGCCGGGCGCTGACCGGCCGCCTCCGCCGCCCGGGGCTGCTCGGGGGTCTCGGCCCGGGAGCGGCCCAGCGGCCGCGCCCGCTCGAACCGGCGCACCGCGGCCTCGGCCTCGTCCGTCCGGCCCCGGTGCTCGAGGAAGCGCACGGACTCCGGCAGGGCCCGGCGCACCACCACGGCGTAGAGGGCCGGCACGAGTCCGACGACGAGCGCCCATCGCCAGCCGTCCGGGGAGGACGGCACCACGAAGTAGCCCACGAGGGCGGCGAGGATCCAGCCGACGGCCCAGAAGGACTCGAGGACCACCACCACGCGGCCGCGGATCCGCCGGGGCGCGTACTCGGAGACGAGGGTGGAGGCCACGGGCAGCTCGGCGCCGAGGCCGAGGCCCACCACGAACCGCAGGACCACGAGCGCGGTGAGGGACCCGACGAGCGCGGACGCGCCGGTGGCCGTGCCGTAGACCAGCAGGGTCAGGGCGAAGACCTGGCGCCGGCCGAGCCGGTCGGCCAGGAGCCCGCCGAGGCTGGCGCCCACGGCCATCCCCACGAAGCCGATCGAGGCGAGCAGGGACAGCTCCCCGGAGCCCAGGCCCCACTCCTGGGCGAGCGCGGCCATCACGAACGAGATCAGGCCCACGTCCATGGCGTCCAGGGCCCAGCCGACGCCGGAGCCGACGAGCAGCTTCCGGTGCTCGGTGGTGAACGGCAGCCGGTCCAGGCGCTGGGAGCGCGTCGGGGCGGACGCGGCGGCGCCGGGCCGCTGGCTCTCGTGCATGCTCCGGTCCTTCCCTCGCTGCGCTGTGCTGCGACCACTGTAGGCGCTCGGGGCCGCGCCGGTCCCCGGGGGCGCCCGCCCTAGACTGGAGGGACCACACCACCGGCCGGCGAGGGAGCTGACTGTGTCCACGGTTGCCATCTATCTCGTCGTCGCCTTCGGGGCCGGTGCCCTGGCCGTCCTCGCGCGGCTGCCGCCCCTGATCGGGTTCCTCGCGGCCGGCTTCGTGCTCAACGGCCTGGGGGTGGAGCGGCTCCCCGCCCTCGACCAGCTGGCCGACGTCGGCGTGACCCTCATGCTGTTCGGCATCGGTCTCAAGCTCGACGCCCGGTCGCTGCTGCGCCGGGAGGTCTGGGGGACGGCCGGGATCCACCTGGTCCTGAGCACGGCGCTCGGGGCGGGGCTCCTGGGCCTGCTGATGCTGGTGGGGCTGCAGCTGCCGGGCGAGAACCTCCACGCGCTGCTGCTGGCCGGGTTCGCCCTGTCCTTCTCGAGCACGGTCCTGGTGTTCAAGGTCCTCGAGGAGCGCAGCGAGACGACGTCGCTCTACGGGCGCGTGGCGATCGGCATCCTCATCATCCAGGACGTCGCCGCCGTCGCGTTCATCACCGTCACCAGCGAGCACCCGCCGAGCCCGTGGGCCCTGGCCCTGGTGCTGCTGCTGCCGGCGGCGTGGGTGTTCCGGCGGATCTGGGACGGCATCGGCCACGGGGAGCTGCAGGCCCTGTTCGGCGTCGCCATGGCCCTGGTGCCCGGCTACATCGCCTTCTCGGCCGTGGGCCTGAAGGGGGACCTCGGGGCGCTGCTCGTCGGCATGCTCCTGGCCTCGCACACCAACGCGGGCGAGCTGTCCCGCACCCTGTTCACGCTCAAGGACCTCCTGCTGGTCGCGTTCTTCGTCTCGATCGGCTTCCACGGGATGCCGACCCTCGAGATGCTCGCCATGAGCGTGCTGCTCCTGGGCCTCCTGCCGGTCCAGGCGATGCTGTTCGTGCTGCTGCTGTGGATGTTCGGGCTGCGCCGCCGCACGTCGCTGCGGACGGGCCTCGCGCTGGGCAACCACTCGGAGTTCGCCCTCATCGTGGGGGCCATCGGCGTCTCGGCCGGGATGTTCGACGGCGACTGGCTGGTGATGCTCTCCGTGGCCGTCGCCCTGAGCTTCGTGATCTCGGCCCTGGTCAACCGGCGCGGCTCCTCCCTGACCAGCACCCTCGCCCGGCGGCTCCCGGAGCACCCGGACGACCGGCTGCACCCGGAGGACCGTCCCATCGACATCAGCCACGCCACGGTGCTCGTGCTCGGCATGGGCCGGGTGGGGCAGGCGGCCTACCGGGAGCTCTCCGAGGAGCACGGCTTCTCCGTGGTGGGCATCGAGAACGCCACGGACCGCGTGGAGCGGCTGCGGGCGCAGGGGATCGACGTCCAGGAGGCCGACGCGACCGACCAGGAGTTCTGGGAGCGGGTGATCGCGACCGGCCACGTGCAGGTCGCCGTGCTGGCGATGCCCTTCCACGGCTCCAACCTCGTGGCCCTCCAGCAGCTGAGCGCCACGGGCTTCGACGGGGTCGTGGCCGCCGTGGCGCAGTACGACGACGAGGTGCAGGAGCTGCGCGGGCACGGGGTCCGGACGGTCTTCAACCTCTACAGCGGCGCCGGCATCGCCCTGGCCGCCGAGACCGTCGAGGCCCTCGGCCGCCGGCCCGACTGACCGCGCCGGTGCCGGCGGGCACCGGCCCCGTCAGCGCCGTCGCGCCAGGGCCCGGCGGACGAGCTTGTGCAGCTCCTCGACCCACAGGACGAGGGACGCCATGCCCACCGCGACCGCCCAGTGGACGAGGTCCAGCGGTGCGGTGCCGAAGGCGACCTGGAGGACCGGGACGTGCACCACGAGCACCTGCAGGGCGACGGCGAGGGCCAGGGCACCCCACAGCCAGGGGTTGACGAACAGCCGGTGGAAGGCGCTCGCGAGCTCGGAGCGGGAGTTCAGGGCGTTGAACAGCTGGGCGAGCACGAGCGTGGTGAACCCGGCGGTGCGGGCCACGTCGAGGGAGTCCTGGCCGGGCACCAGCCCGCCGGGGAGGAAGATGTCGATGGTGAGCAGGGTCGAGGCGCCCATCACCAGGCCGAGCAGCGCGATCCGCCCCCACATCGGCGCGTCGAGGATCCGTTCGTCGGGCCGGCGCGGCGGGCGGGCCATGACGTCGTCGATCTCGGGGTCCACGCCCATGGCCAGGGCCGGACCGGAGTCGGTGACGAGGTTGATCCACAGGATCTGGGTGGCCAGCAGCGGCACGGCGATCGCGCCGCCGGCCGCGTCCGTCAGCCCCAGGGCGCCGGCGAGGAGCACGCCGAAGAACACGGTGGCCACCTCCCCCAGGTTCGAGGACAGCAGGTAGCGCAGGAACTTCGTGATGTTCTCGAAGATGACCCGGCCCTGCCGGATCGCCACCACGATGGTGGCGAAGTCGTCGTCGCCGAGGATCATCCGCCCGGCCTCCTTGGTGACCTCCGTGCCCGTGATGCCCATGGCCACGCCGATGTCGGCGGCCTTGAGGGCCGGCGCGTCGTTGACGCCGTCCCCGGTCATGGCGACGACGTGGCCCTGGGCCTGCAGGGCGTCGACGATCCGCAGCTTGTGGCCCGGGGCCACCCGGGCGAAGACCGAGACGTCCCGCACGGCGTCGAGGAAGCCGTCCCCGGTGAGCTCGTCCAGCTGCGCCCCGGTGAGCGCGGGCGCTCCCGGCGGCACGATCCCCAGGTCCGCGGCGATCCGGGCGGCCGTCACCGGGTGGTCGCCGGTGATCATGATCGTGCGCACCCCGGCGGCCCGGGCCTGCGCCACGGCCGCCGCGGCCTCCTCCCGCGGCGGGTCGAGGACGCCCACCACGCCGAGCCAGACGAGGTCCCGCTCCGCCGCCTCGCCGAGCTCCGCGGCCTCGCGCTCCCGGACCCGCCGGCCGGCGACCGCCAGGGTGCGGAACGCCTGCCCGGACAGCTCCTCGACGGCCGCGGCGGCGTCCCGGCGTCGCGCGGCGTCGAAGGGCTCGACGGCGTCCCCGACGCGCACCCCGGTGCAGCGGTCCATGAGGACGTCCGGGGCGCCCTTGGTGAACAGGTAGCGGTGCCCGGAGTCCGTCTCGATCTCGAGGGTGGACATAATCCGGCGCTCGGAGGTGAACGGCATCTCCTGGGCCCGGGAGAAGTCGTCCGCCCGGTCGGCGGCGCCGTAGAGCTTGTGCACGGCGGTGAGGAACGCCGCCTCGGTGGGGTCGCCCTGCACGGTCCACACGCCGGCGGCCTCGTTGAGCTGGGCGTTGTTGGCGCGCGCCCCGCCCACCAGCACGCCCCGCGCCTCCTGCAGGACCTGCGCGGCGGGCGCGCCCCCGGTCACGACCCTGGCCTCGCCCTCCGGGGAGTACCCCGTGCCGGAGAGCTCCACCGTGCCGGACGGGGTCATGAGCACCTTGAGGGTCATCTCGTTGCGGGTGAGCGTGCCGGTCTTGTCGGAGCAGATCACCGAGGCCGCGCCGAGCGTCTCCACGGAGTGCAGGTCCTTGACCACGGCCTGCCGGCGGGCCATCGCCCGCACCCCGATGGCCAGGACCAGGGACAGGATCGCGGGCAGGCCCTCCGGGACGGCCGCGACCGCGAGGGAGACGCCCAGCAGCAGGACGGTCACGAGGTCCTGCACGCCGCGCACCCCGTTCACCAGGACGACCGTGGCCATGACCACCACGGCGACGCCGACCACGATGAGGCCCAGCGACCGGGAGACGGCCGTGATCTCGCGCTGCAGCGGCGAGGGCTCGGCCTCCGTGCGCTCCAGCATCTCGGCGATGGCGCCCACCTGGGTGTCCATGCCCGTGGCCACGACCACCGCGCGGCCCACCCCCGAGACCACGGCCGTGCCCTTGTAGACCATGTTCCGCCGGTCCCCGAGCGGGACCGGGGCGGGCAGCACGGCCGGGTCCTTGAGCTCCGCCTCCGACTCCCCGGTCAGGGACGCCTCCTGCACGCGCAGGGACGCGGCGGAGAGCAGGCGGGCGTCCGCCCCCACCGCGTCCCCCTCGGCGAGGGCCAGGACGTCGCCGGGCACCAGCTGGGCCGAGGGGAGCGTGGTCAGGCGCCCGTCCCGCACCACGGTCGAGTTCGCCGCCGTCAGCACGGCCAGCGCCGCGACCGCGTCCTCGGCCCGCCCCTCCTGGACGCGGCCCAGCACCGCGTTGGCCACCACGATCACGGCGATGACCACCGCGTCCACCGGCACCCCGCGGGCGCCCTCCGCGACCCAGGCGACCACGGACACGGCGATCGCGGTCAGGAGCAGGTAGATCAGCGGGTCCTGGAACTGGGCGAGGACCTTGCGCCACCGCGGCACCCGCGGGGCGGTGCGCAGCTCGTTGGGCCCGTACCGGGCCAGCCGGGCCCCGGCCTGCTCCGCGCTCAGCCCGAGGGCGGGCTCCACGTCCAGCTCGGCGAGGAGCTCGCCCGCCGCGCGGAGGGACGGGTCCTGGTGCACGCGCTCGGTGGCCACGCCTCCATTCTCGTCCCGCCGGCGGCGCCGCGGGCCCCGTGACGCCGCCGGCGGGCTCCCCGGACTAGGCTCGCGGCATGAGGGCCCGGATCGACCGCTACCTGCTCAACGTCGCGGGACCCCGCCGCACGCCCGCCCTCAACCGGCACCTCGCCTACCTGCTCGCCCTGGTGGCCGGGGTGCTCAACTCCGTGGGCTTCGTGGCCGTGGCCGTGTACACCTCCCACATGACGGGGCTCACCGCGATGGTCGCCGACCACCTCGTGCTGGGCGACCTGCGGCTCGTGGCGGTCGGCGTCCTGGCCGTCCTCGCCTTCACGGCCGGGGCCGCGTGCTGCGCGCTGATGTTCAACTGGGCGCGGCGCCGCGGGCTGCACAGCCGCTACGCCAACGTCCTGCTGCTCGAGGGCCTGCTCATGCTCGTCTTCGGCCTGCTGGCCGAGAGCCTGACCTGGGCGCACCGGGACCTGCTGTTCGTCCCGGTGCTCGCGTTCACCATGGGCCTGCAGAACGCGGTGATCACCAAGATCTCGGGCGCCCAGATCCGCACCACCCACGTGACGGGCATGGTCACGGACATCGGCATCGAGCTCGGCAAGTTCCTCTACCGCAACCGGCTCGCGGACGCGGACCCCGTGACCGGCGACGCCGGGAAGCTCAGGCTGCTGGCCGCGCTCGTGGGGCTGTTCTTCGCCGGCGGGGTGCTCGGTGCCCTGGGCTACCTGGCCGCGGGCTTCCCGGTCCTCGTGCCCACCGCGCTCACCCTGCTCGTGGCGGCGTGGCGCCCGCTCGCCGCGGACCTGGGCTTCCGCCGCTCCCCCACCTCCTGAGCCCGGGCGCGAGGACGGTGCCTCAGGCGCCCCGCTGCACGGCCTTGCACAGCTGGACCAGCCGGCCGACCTCGCGGTGCGGGGCGCCGGTGGGGCGGCGAGCCTCGTCCCGGGCCGCCACGGCGCACCGGACGAGCGTCCAGGCCCGGAGGCGCTCCTCGTCGGCGCCGGCCGCCAGGGCGAGGGCCTCCATCCGGTCCGCCAGGGCCGCGGCCAGGGCCCCGCCGTGCCCGGCCTCCTCCGTGCGGTGCCACAGGGCGGGGACCAGCGCGAACTCCGGGGTGCCGACCATCGCGTCGGCGCCGACGGCCAGCCACGGGGCGCGCGGCGACGCGCGGACCGCCCCGTGGTGCAGGTCCTGGTGCACGAGCGCCGCGTCCAGCTCGTCGCGCCGGAGCCGCTCGAGGCTCCTGACGGCCTGGAGCCGGAAGCGCCGCGGGAACCGGGCGTCCAGGTCCACGGCCCCCTCCAGCTCCGCCTGCCACCGCCGGGCCGTCTCCGACAGGCGCGGGAACGGGGGCCGCGGCGGCCGGGCGAGGACCCGGGTCAGCTCGCCGAGCACGCGGCATGCCTCGAGCACCGGCAGCTCGTGCAGGTCCCGGTCGGCGGTGCGCTCGAGCAGCAGCGCCCGGTCCGCCGGCTCCGCCCGGAGCAGCCGCACGGCCCCGCGCCCGGCCCACACGCGCAGGGCCAGGTGCTCGTGCTCGGCGCCGGGCCGCGGCGGGGAGAGCCGCAGCAGGGCCGGCTCCCCGGCGCGGGTGCGCACCGGCAGGACCAGGGCCCCGCCGTCGTCCCGCGCCCGCCCGTCGGGGACCAGCTCCCACGCGGCGGTGTACCGGTCGGCGAGCCCGGCGGGGACACCGGCCGGGCGGCCGCCGGCACCCGGGGCACGCGCGGAGGAGGTCGTCACCGGACCATTCTGGCGCACCGCCGGGGCGCACCCGCCGTTCGCTAGACTGCGAGCGCCCACCCCCGCCCAGGAACGGAGCCGACCCGGTCGTGAACGAGCTGCTCTTCGCCTTCGGCCTGACGCTGTTCGCGGGGCTGGCCACGGGTGTGGGCGCGTTCCTGGCCCTGGTCACCCGGCGCACCGATGCCAAGTTCCTCGCGGTGAGCCTCGGCTTCTCGGCCGGGGTGATGATCTACGTGTCCATGATCGAGATCTTCGTCAAGGCCCAGGTGGCCCTGGTCGCGGAGCTCGGGGAGCGCTCGGGGGCGTGGGCCACCGCCGGCGGGTTCTTCGCGGGGATCCTGCTGATCGCGGTGATCGACCGGCTGGTGCCCACGCGCGTCAACCCCCACGAGTACCCGCACGACGACGCCGGGCGGCAGCGCCGGCTCCTGCGGATGGGGACGATGACCGCGGTGGCCATCGCGATCCACAACTTCCCGGAGGGCTTCGCGACCTTCGTGGCCGCGATGCAGGAGCCGTCCGTGGCGATCCCGGTGGTCGTGGCCATCGCGCTGCACAACATCCCGGAGGGGATCTCCGTGGCGGTGCCCATCCACCACGCCACGGGCAGCCGCCGGAGGGCGTTCCGCTGGGCGTTCCTCTCGGGTCTTGCGGAGCCCGTCGGCGGGGTGCTCGGCTACCTCGTCCTGCTCCCCTTCCTCGACGACGTCCTCTTCGGCGTCGTGTTCGCGGGCGTGGCCGGGATCATGGTCTTCATCTCCCTGGACAAGCTGCTCCCCACGGCCCAGGAGTACGGCGAGCACCACCTGTCGGTCTACGGGCTGGTCGCCGGGATGGCGGTCATGGCCGTGAGCCTGCTGCTGTTCGTCTGACGCGGACGCGGCGCCCGTGACCGGGTCACGGCGGTGTCGGGGCGACCGGGAGGCCCGCCGCCCGCCCGGCCTCGGCGAACGCGGCGGCGAGGCTCGCCCGGGACGCGTGGGCGTTGAGCCCGCTCGGGCTCGGCAGCGCCCACAGCTGCGCCCCGGCCAGTTCCCGGTCCTGGCGCCCGAGCCGGGCTCCCGGGTCCGCGAAGGCGTGCCGGTAGGCGGTGACCCCGGCGACCGCGACGACGGCGGGGCGCAGCCCGGCGACGAGCTCGCCCAGCCGCTCCCGGCCGGCCACGAACTCGGCGGGGTCCAGCTCGTCGGCCCGGGCGGTGGCCCGGGGCACCAGGTTCGTGATGCCGAGACCCCGGCCCAGGACGTGCTCCCGGTCCTCCGCGCTCATCCCGGCCGCGCAGTCCACGAGCCGGCCGGTGAGCCCGGCGTCGTGCAGGGCCGGCCAGAATCGGTTGCCGGGCCGGGCGAAGTGCGCCTGCGTGGCCGCGGCCCACAGGCTCGGGTTGATGCCGCAGATCAGCAGCCGCACGTCCGGGCCGAGCAGGTCGGGCAGGGTCGCGCCCCGGGCGGCCTCGAGGTCCGCCCGGCTCGGCCGGGCGCCGCCGGTCGCGTTCGGGGAGGCCATGACCACATGCTAGGCCGCACCGCCGCCGCCGGGCACCACGGGCCGGCCGCGGGCGCCCGCCGGGCTACCGTGGTGGCCATGCCCCGATCGACCGAGCTCACCGTGCCCACCGAGAGCGGGCCGGGACGCCTGCTGGTCTCCCCCGCCGAGCACCCCGTCGCGCTGCTGTGGCTCGGGCACGGCGCGGGCGGGGGCGCCGGCGCCCCGGACCTCACCGCCCTCGCCGACGAGCTCCCCCTCCACGGCGTCACGGTCGTGCGCCACGAGCAGCCGTGGGTGCTCGCCGGCCGGAGGATCGCTCCCCGTCCGGCCGCCCTCGACACCGGGTGGCTGGCCGCCGCGCCGGCCGTGACCGGTCTGGCGGACGGACTGCCCCTGGTCATCGGGGGCCGCAGCGCCGGGGCCCGGGTGGCGTGCCGGACGGCCGCCGCCGTGGGCGCGTCCGCCGTCGTCTGCCTGGCCTTCCCCCTGCACCCGCCGGGACGCGCGGAGCGCTCGCGCGCCGAGGAGCTGCTCCGGCCCACGGTCCCCGTGCTCGTGCTGCAGGGCACGCGGGACGCCTTCGGCTCCGCGGACGAGGTCGCGGCCGCCGCGGACGGCGCGCCGGCCGTCGACGTCGTCCCGGTGGAGGGCGCCGACCACGCCTTGGCGGTCCGCCGGTCCGGGCCCGTGAGCCAGGAGGACACGCTCGCGCTGGTCACCGCCGAGGTGCGCCGCTTCCTCCGGCGGACGCGCACGACCCGCTGAGCACCGGCGGGACTTCAACGGCGCGCCGACCGGGACTACCGTGAGGAGCACAGGGTCACCGCGACCCGTCCGCGACCAGGGAGAGAACCGTCATGGCCCGCACCCCAGCATCCTCCGACCCGCTCCGGCCCGATCCCGCCCCCCGGGACGAGCCGCGGACCCCCGCCGCGGACGCGTCCGCCGCGGACCGGCCGGCGCCCGGCCGGGAGCCGGCCGTCCGGCCGCAGACGGCCACGGACCCCGCCCTGGACGGTCACCAGAAGCAGGGCGTCTCGGGCGCCGCGTGGACGGCCCTGATCCTCGGCCTGCTGATCCTGATCCTGCTGCTGGTCTTCATCCTGCAGAACAACGTCCCGGCGGACTTCAACTACCTGGGCTGGCAGTTCAGCCTCCCCCTCGGCGTCGCCATGCTGCTCGCGGCGGTCGCCGGCGCCCTCATCATGGGTCTCGTCGGCTCCGTCCGGCTCTTCAAGCTGGGCCACCGGGTGCGCAAGCTCGAGAAGGAGCGCGCCGACATCAAGCGCGCCCTGCGCTGACCCCCGCCGCCGCCTCGGCGGTCGCCGTCGGTCGCCGGCGGGTGTCTCATGACGTCAGTAACGGGTCGGCCCATTGTGCGGGCGGCAACAGGCAGTAGCCTGACAGCACCCCGAACGACAGGACGGTTCCCATGAGCTCCCCCGCACTCCCCGACGACCGCCCGGCCCCCGAGGACGTCGAGGTGGTCGCCCCCGCGACCGTCGTCGACCTCACCAGCGGCACCGCCCAGATCACGCCCGTGCTGGTCGACGGCGAGGCGCGCTACGCCGTGGACCTGCCCGACCAGCCCTTGGACGACGACGACGTGGCGAGTCTCGCCGTTGCGCTGCAGGCGGCGCAGGCCGGCCCCGCGGTGCTCGTGGACGTCGAGGACTACCTCGAGGCGGCGGCACCGCCGGAGGACGCCGCCGAGACCCCGCGGTAAGGGCCCGGTTCGGTCCGCCGGCACGACGAAGACCTCGGGCCGCGACGTCGAGAACGCCTCGACGTCGCGGCCCGAGATCTTTTCCGCGCCCGGAGGAATGATCTGCCGCACTGCGTGCGAGTCGCACGCGGGCTGACCGCCCCGCATTCCCTAAAGTGATGAACGGATCCCCCGCCCCCACCGGAGAGACGGCCATGTCACCGAACCCCCCGCAAGACGTCCACCAGAAGCCGCCCATCGGGCGACTGGGACTGGTCGCCCTGTCCCTGGCCCTGGTCACCGGGTGCACCACTCCCGACAGCGGCGGGATCGACGAGCCCGGCGCGTCTCCCAGCGCCTCGTCCTCCCCGACGTCCGGGGCCACCGGCAGCGCGGAGGCGACGCAGCCGGCCCCATCGCCGACCCCGTCGACGACCCCGTCGACGACCCCCGGGGCCACCCCGCCGCCCATGCCCGGGGCGCTGCCGGACCAGGACTTCACCTACGACGAGGCCTACGCGGCCTGGCAGGACGGGATGCCCTACTACGACGCCTTCTGCATCCACTACGAACCCGTCACACCGGCCGGGGTGTCGCAGTGCGAGGGCATCGAGAACGGCACCGTCGACAGCATCACCGGTGAGCCCCTCGGGCAGTAGGCAGGACGTGCCGGGCCGCGCGCCGAACCGCCATTGCGGCTGATTGGCGCGCCCGGCCGCAGACCTCGCCCGAGCAGCCGAAGATTCCCCACCGAGACCGAACGGAATGTGTCGCGTCGCCGGTGCGGGACAATCGTCGTGTGGACGATCTGCACGTGCCCCCGGGCCCCGGCGCGCCCCGCGGCCTCAGGGTGCCGGCGGGTGAACTGGTCGAGCAGTTCTCCCACGCCTCCGGGCCGGGCGGCCAGGGCGTCAACACCACCGACTCCCGGGTGCAGCTCTCTCTCGACCTGGCCACGACGACGGCGCTGAGCGACGCGCAGCGCGCACGTGCCCTCGATCAGCTCGCCGGCAGGCTCTCGGGCACCGTGCTCACCGTCAGCGCCGCCGAGCACCGCTCCCAGCGACAGAACCGCACCGCGGCGAGACAGCGTCTCGCCGCACTCCTGCGCGGCGCCGTGGTGCCGCCGGTGGTCCGGCGAGCGACCCGGCCCACCCACGGCTCGCGCCGTCGCCGTCTCGAAGGAAAACGCCGCCGCTCCGAGACCAAGCAGAACCGCCGGCGCCCCGGGCCGGAGTGATCTCCGCTGGCGCGGAGCACCCGCCCGGCTCAGACGTTGAAGCGGAACTCCACCACGTCGCCGTCGCGCATGACGTAGTCCTTGCCCTCGATCCGGACCTTGCCGGCGGCCTTGGCGTCGGCCATGGACCCGGCGGCGTCGAGGTCCTCAAAGGAGACGATCTCGGCCTTGATGAAGCCGCGCTCGAAGTCGGTGTGGATGACGCCGGCGGCCTGCGGGGCGGTGGCGCCCACGGGGATGGTCCAGGCGCGCGACTCCTTGGGCCCGGCGGTGAGATAGGTCTGCAGCCCGAGGGTGTGGAACCCCGTGCGGGCGAGCTTGTCGAGACCGGCCTCGTCCTGCCCGGACATCTCCAGCATCTCCTTCGCCTCCTCCTCGTCGAGCTCCACGAGCTCGGACTCGAGCTTCGCGTCGAGGAAGACAGCGTCGGCGGGCGCCACGAGCTCGCGCAGCTCCTGCTGCTTGGCCTCATCGCCGAGCACCCCGTCGTCGGCGTTGAAGACGTAGATGAACGGCTTGGCGGTGAGCAGGCTGAGGTCGCGCAGCTGGTCGACGTCCAGCTTCTCCTTCTCGGCCGCCCCGAAGATGGTGTCCCCGCGCTCGAGGATCGTCTGCGCCTGCTGCATGGCGGCGAGCTTGGCGGGATCGGCCTTCTTGATCTTGACCTGCTTCTCGAGGCGCGGGATCGCGTTCTCGAGGGTCTGCAGGTCGGCGAGGATCAGCTCGGTGTTGATGGTCTCCATGTCCGAGGCGGGGTTGATCTCGCCGTCGACGTGGATGACGTCCGGGTCGTCGAAGGCGCGGACCACCTGGGCGATCGCGTGCGCCTCGCGGATGTTGGCGAGGAACTGGTTGCCCAGGCCCTCCCCTTCGGACGCGCCCTTGACGATGCCGGCGATGTCCACGAAGGACACGGTGGCGGGCAGGATCCGGTCCGAGCCGTGGATGTCGGCGAGCCGGTCCAGCCGCGGGTCCGGCAGGTTGACCACGCCGATGTTCGGCTCGATGGTCGCGAACGGGTAGTTCGCCGCCAGGACGGTGTTGCGGGTCAGCGCGTTGAACAGGGTGGACTTGCCGACGTTGGGCAGTCCGACGATTCCGATAGTAAGAGCCACGGGAGACCATCCTACCGGGCACGGCGCCGGCACGCCGTGCCGCCCCCGGTGTCCCTGGCCGAGGTCGTGGGCGTGTCGTGGCCCGTGGGGCTTCCGGGACGGCGCGCGGTGGAGCAGAGTCGGAGCATGACGTCCTTCCCGGCCTCCCGCACATCGCCGCATCCGAGCCCCGCCGGCCCGTCAGCCGGTTCCCCGGCCGTCGACGTCTCCGGCGTCCACAAGGGCTTCGGGCGCGGCGAGCAGCGCGTCCGCGCCGTGGACGGCGTGAGCATGCGCATCGAGCGCGGCGAGGTCGTCGCGCTGCTCGGGCCCAACGGCGCCGGGAAGACCACCCTCCTCGACATGGTCCTGGGCTTCACCGACCCCGACGACGGCACCGTGCGCACCCTCGGCGCCGCCCCGCGCGAGAGCGTGCGGGCCGGGCGGATCGGCGCGGTCCTGCAGACCGGGGGGCTGCTCGACGACCTGTCCGTGCGCGAGACGGTCGCGATGGTCGCGACCCTGCACCGGGACCCGCTGCCCGTGGACGAGGCCCTGGGCCGGGCGGGGGCCGCCGGGTTCGCGCGGCGGAAGGTCTCCAAGTGCTCGGGCGGCGAGCAGCAGCGGCTGCGCTTCGCGCTGGCCCTGCTGCCCGAGCCGGACCTGCTGGTCCTCGACGAGCCGACCGCGGGCATGGACGTCGGCGCCCGGCGGGAGTTCTGGGCCGCGATGCACGCCGAGGCGGAGCGCGGCCGGACGGTCGTGTTCGCCACCCACTACCTCGACGAGGCCGAGGAGTTCGCCGCCCGCACCGTGGTGCTCAAGGGCGGGCGGGTGGTCGCCGACGCCCCCACCGCCGAGGTCCAGGCCCTGGCGGGCCACCGCGTGGTCAGCTTCCGCTGGGAGGGGCCCGGGCCCGTCGTCGTCCCGGGGGCGACCGCGCTGGAGCCCGCCGGCGGACGCCGGCGGCTCACGGGCCCCGACACGGACGCCATCGCCCGCCACCTGCTGACGACCACGGGCGCGAGCGAGCTCGAGATCACCCACGCCGGACTCGAGGAGGCCTTCCTGGGCCTCACCGCCGACTGACCGGCCCCGCTCCCCCCGTCCCGACCCCCCGCCCCTACTCCCCCGTCCCCGGAGGACCAGCACCATGAGCATCGCCTACGCCGCCCACGACCTGCGCCGCAACGTGCGCATGGTCGAGAACACCTTCTTCATCGTGGTCCTGCCCGCCGTGCTCTACGTGATGTTCACGGCGCTGGGGGACTTCTCCGACCTCCCGGTGGGCCACGGCAACGCCGGCGGTTACAACATGATCTCGATGGCGGTCTACGGGGCGGTCACCGCGACCACCTCGATCGCCGGCTCAGCCGCCGTGGAGCAGGCCCGCGGGTGGGGCCGGCAGATCGGGCTCACGCCGGCGCCGCGGCACGGGTACGTGCTGTCCAAGGTGGCCGTGGCCCTCGCCATGGCCGTGCTGCCCGTCCTCGTGGTCTACGCCGTGGGCGCCCTGACCGGTGCCGAGCTGGGCGGCTGGCGCTGGCCCGCCACGGCGGCGATCGTCGTGGCCGGCTCCTCGGTGTTCGCCCTCTACGGTCTGGCGGCCGGGCTGCTGTTCCGCTCCGAGTCCGCCGTGGGGGCGGCCTCCGGGATGCTCGTGGTGCTCAGCTTCTTCGGCAACCTGTTCGTCCCGCTCACCGGGGTGATGCTCGACATCGCGCGGTTCACCCCGCTCTACGGTCTGGCCGGACTCGCCCGCTATCCGCTCGTGGAGGGCGACGTCGTGGCGACCAGCGGCCCGCCGGTGGAGTCCGACCCCCTGTGGGCGCTGCTGCTCAACACCGGGCTCTGGACGGCGGTCTTCGTGGCCGTGGTGCTGCTCGCCGTGCGCCGGACCACGGTCCGGCGCTGACCGGGCGACACTCCGGGGAATGGGGCGGGGAGCGGGGCGGTGAGCGCCGCTGCCGTGCGGTGTCCGGGTGGCGTGCCACACTGCTGGGCATGACCGTCAGCCTCGTCGTCGTCCTCGTCCTGCTCGCCCTGCTGGTGGGCGCCCTCCTGGGCGCCGCCGTGGCGCGGGTCCGTGCCGCCCGGGAGGTTCGGGCGGCCGAGGAGGAGCGGGCCGGGCTGCAGGCCGAGCTCGCCGCCGTCCAGGACCGGCTCGTGGACCTGGCCTCCGAGCGGGCGGCGGCCGTCGAGGCGCGCGCCCAGCTCGAGGACCGGCTGCGGGACGCCGACGCCCGCTCCGTGCAGGACAACAACGTCCTGCGGGCCCTGGCGCCGGTGGCCCACCAGCTGCGCTCGGTCGAGGAGCACGTGACGGCGCTCGAGCGGGACCGGGCCGAGCAGTACGGGGGCATCACCCAGGCCCTCGCCCACACCCGCGAGGTCGGCGACCACCTGCGCACCGCGACCACCTCCCTGTCCTCTGCGCTGCGCTCGGGCTCCGCGCGCGGCCTGTGGGGCGAGGTGCAGCTGCGCCGGGTGGTCGAGTCCGCGGGGATGACCGCGCACGTCGACTTCCGGGAGCAGGTCGCCTCCAACGGCACCACCGCGGACGGCGAGCGCAGCGCGATCCGCCCGGACATGGTGGTGCACCTGCCGGGGGGCCGCGACATCGTCCTGGACGCCAAGGCGCCCATGACCGCCTACCTGCGCGCCCAGGACGCCGAGGACGACGCCGGGCGCCGGGCGCAGCTGGCCGGCCACGCGAAGGCCGTGCGCGGGCACGTGGACGCGCTGGCGTCGAAGAAGTACTGGGAGGCGCGGGACGCCTCCCCCGAACTGGTGCTGTGCTTCCTGCCCGCCGAGTCGGCGCTCTCCGCGGCCCTGGACGCGGACCCGACCCTGCTGGACCACGCCGCGAGCCGCAACGTGGCGATCGTGTCGCCGGTCTCGCTGCTCGCCTCGCTCAAGGCCGTGGCGTTCACGTGGCGGCAGAACGGGCTCACGGAGAACGCCAAGGAGCTCTTCGACCTCTCCCGCCAGCTCTACGAGCGGCTGGGCACGGTCGGCAAGCACCTCGACGACATGGGCCGGTCGCTGCAGAAGTCGGTGGAGACCTACAACCGGCTGACGGGCTCCGTGGAGACCCGGGTGTTCCCCACGGCCCGGCGGATCAACGACCTCGACCCCACGCTCGCGGAGGACGATCGGCTCACCACGCGTCCGCTCGTGGTGGCGCCGCGCCCGCTCACGGCGCCGGAGTTCACCGAGGCGGCGCAGCTGCCGCCGGCGCCGGAGGCGGTGCAGCTCCCGGAGCCGGCGGAGCGCCCGGGCCGCACCGCCCCGGACGGCGGCGTACCGGGGCAGCTCGACGAGCGCGCGGCGGGCTGAGCGGACGGGTCCGCCCGCGGCTCAGCGGGTGGGGCGGGCCCTGCGGCTCAGCGGGTGGGGCGGGCCCCGCGGCCGCCGAGCCGGTGGGAGGTGTCCCCGGCCGCGGTGAGCCGGGCGCGCAGCTCCTTGGGGAGGGAGAACAGCACGTCCTCCTCGGCGGTGACGACCTCCTCGACCTCGCCGTAGCCGTAGTCCGCGAGCAGGCGCAGCACGTCCTTGACGAGGACCTCCGGCACGGAGGCCCCGCTGGTGACGCCCACGGTGGCGACGCCCTCGAACCAGGACTCGTCCACCTGGTTCGCGAAGTCCACGCGCTCGGCGCGGCGGGCGCCGTACTCGAGGGCGACCTCCTTGAGCCGCACGGAGTTCGAGGAGTTCGCCGAGCCCACGACGATCACGAGGTCAGCGTCCGGGGCGATCTTCTTGATCGCGGTCTGCCGGTTGGAGGTGGCGTAGCAGATGTCGTCGCTGGGCGGGTCCTGCAGGGAGGGGAAGCGCTCGCGCAGCTTCTGCACGGTCTCCAGGGTCTCGTCCACGCTGAGGGTGGTCTGGGAGAGCCAGACGACCTTCTCCGGGTCGCGGACGACGACCTGGCCGACCTCGTCGGGGCTGTTCACCACCTGGATGTGCTCGGGGGCCTCGCCGGCGGTGCCCTCGACCTCCTCGTGGCCGTCGTGGCCGATCAGGAGGATGTCGTAGTCGCTCTTCGCGAAGCGCACGGCCTCGCGGTGGACCTTGGTGACCAGCGGGCACGTGGCGTCGATGGTGCGCAGCTCGCGGGACTTCGCGGACTCCACCACGGCCGGGGAGACGCCGTGGGCGGAGAAGATCAGCAGGGACCCCTCGGGGACCTCGTCGGTCTCCTCGACGAACACGGCGCCCTGCTCCTCGAGGGTGCTCACCACGAACTTGTTGTGCACGATCTCCTTGCGCACGTACACGGGGGCGCCGTAGTGCTCGAGCGCCTTCTCCACGGCGATGACGGCGCGGTCGACGCCGGCGCAGTAGCCGCGGGGGGACGCGAGCAGGACCTTCTTCGGTCCGGCCACGGGAGCGGCGGCGGCCACGTCCTCCGGCGAGCGCCGGGAACGGGGGACGGTGGGCATGGAGAGCGCAACGGTGGTCGGCATGGCCTCCATGCTACGCGGTGGGGCGGGGCCCGCGCCGTGATCCGCCCGACACGAGGATGGCCCCGACGAGGCCCACGACGCCCGTGATCCCGGCGGCCCAGGCGGCCGTGACCATCTGCTCGCCGAGGGAGTCGGTGAGCAGGAGGACGGCCCGGTCGGCGGCGAGCCGGACCACGGGGTCGCCGCCGAGCATGCCGGAGGCCCGCTGCACGCCCTGCTCCACGAGCAGCCACGCGACGCCCAGTCCGGCCAGGGTCCCCAGCCCCAGCACGGCGAGCACGGCGAAGCGGTGCCGGGTCACGAGCAGCGCGAGCACGGCGAGCACCGCGGCGGTCCACGTGAGCGGCACGGCCAGGTCGGTGACCCGGGTGCCCGCCTCGATCAGGCGCCCGGTGTTCGACCCCGGGACGGTGATCCGGCTCTCGCGCTCCGCCAGCCCGACGTCCACGCCGACGGCCCGCTGCACGGCCGCGTCGACCTCCCGGAGGACGGGGGCGATGTCCAGCACGAGGTCCTTCGGCGGCTCCTCCACCGCGCCGTCCACGGGGACGTTGGCCTCGTGGGTGCGGGTGAGCGCCTCCGTCCACGCGCGCTGGTAGGCGGGGTCGGCGGTGAGGTCCGCGGCGACGTCGGCCGCACGGCGGGCGGCGTCCTCGAGCATCCGGTCGAGGAACCCGACGCCGGTGGCCCGCTCCCCCACGATCCGGTCGGCCACCTGCCCCACCGCGGTGCGGGCCAGCTCCTCCTGGAACGGCCGGTCCTCGGCGAGGGTGCCCACCACCCGGGTGAAGCCGTCGCGGGAGACCAGGGTGTCCTGGGCCCAGTGCAGGGGCACGAGCAGCGCCACGAGGGACGCGGCGGCGAGGCCCAGGACGGTGCCGAGGCCGGTGCGCAGGACGGTCGTGGCGCGTCGTCGGGGGCGGGGCGCGGAACGGGGCGCGGAACGGGGCGCGGAGCGGTGTCCGGGGGCGGGGGGTGCTGAGAGGCTCACGGAACCACTGTACGCACGGGCGGAGCGCGTGCACGGGTGTCCCCGTCGGGTGGTAAGCATGAGGCATGACGTATCTGGAGCCGCAGCAGGACGCCCCGGCGGGCGGCGAGCGGGAGCTGCCGCAGCGGGCGGACCGGACCACCCCGGAGAACCCGTGGCCGCTGCGGATGCTCTCCGAGAACCTGCATGCCTACATCGCCCGCTGCGCGCCCACGTGGGTCGAGGGGCAGATCATCGAGCTCAACCGGCGCGCCCGGGTCACCTACGTGACCCTGCGGGACGTCGACGCCGAGATCTCCGTGCCCGTGACCCTCTTCGCCAACGAGACCGCCCACCTGGACCGTCCCCTGGAGAAGGGGATGCGGGTGGTCGCCCAGCTCAAGCCGGACTTCTGGGCCAAGACCGGCCGGCTGTCCATGCTGGGCCGCGGCATCCGCCCGGTGGGCCTGGGCGACCTGCTGGAGCGGCTCGAGCGGCTGCGGCGCGCCCTCGCCGAGGAGGGGCTCTTCGACGCCGCCCGGAAGAAGCCCCTGCCCCTGCTCCCCCGCCGGGTCGGCCTCGTCACGGGGCGCAACTCGGACGCCGAGAAGGACGTCATCCGCAACGCGTCCCTGCGCTGGCCGGCCGTGGACTTCGAGGTGCGGGAGGTCGCGGTCCAGGGCTCCGGCGCGGTGCGCGCCGTGACCCAGGCGATGCGCGAGCTCGATGCCATGGCCGAGGTGGACGTCATCGTGATCGCCCGCGGCGGCGGCTCCTTCGAGGACCTCCTGGCCTTCAGCGACGAGTCCCTGATCCGGGCCGTGGCGGCCGCCCGCACCCCGGTGGTCAGCGCCATCGGGCACGAGAACGACCAGCCGCTGCTCGACTGGGTGGCCGACCTGCGGGCCTCGACCCCCACGGACGCCGGCAAGCGGATCGTCCCCGACGTCGTCGAGGAGCGCGCCGGGGTGGCCCGGGCCCGGGCGGGCCTGGACCGCGCCGTGCGGGGCTTCCTGGATCGGGAGGCCGCCGGTCTGACCGCCGTGCGCACCCGGCCCGTCCTGGCCCAGCCGGAGGACATGATCCTGCTCCGGGAGGAGGACGTGGACCGGTGGCGCACCCGGGCGCTGTCCGCCGTGGACTCCCGGACCCTGCGGGAGCGGGACGCCGTGCGCTCCCTGCGCGCCCGGGTGCGGGCGCTGTCCCCCCAGGAGACCCTGCAGCGCGGCTACTCCGTGGTCCTGGACGCCTCCGGCGCCGTGGTCACCGACGCCGCCGCCGTGCGCGCCGGGGACCTGCTGGGGGTGCGCCTGGCCGCGGGCGAGCTCGGCGTGCGCACCGAGACCGTCTCCGCCCGGCGCCCGGGCGAGCACCCCGGCTCCCCCTGACCCACGGGGCACCGGCACCACCGCCGTCCCCGACCGTTCCGAACGAGAGGCGCCACCCATGGCGAGCACCGACCACCCCGCAGCACCCGACCTGTCCGACATCGCCGGCCTGGGCTACGAGCAGGCCCGCGAGGAGCTCGTGCAGGTCGTCTCCCGGCTCGAGGCCGGGGGCACGTCCCTCGAGGAGTCCCTCGCGCTCTGGGAGCGCGGCGAGGCCCTCGCCACCCGCTGCGAGCAGTGGCTCGACGGCGCCCGCGAGCGGCTCGACGCGGCCCGGAGCCGGCGCGCGGACGCCGACGGGGGCGACGCCGACGAGGGCGCCGGGCGCGGCTGAGCCCGCCCCGCCCGGTCCGCCGTGGCGCGGGTCAGAGCTCGGAGAGGCGCCGGCGCGCGTCCTCGACGTCGTAGCCGGGGTCCGGCCAGTCGAGCCGCAGGCCCGCGAGCGCGGAGATCAGCAGGTCCTGGACCACGGCACGGGCGTACCACTTCCGGTCGGTGGGCACCACGTACCAGGGCGCGTGATCGGCGTCGGTCGCGTCGATGGCCCGCTCGTAGGCGGCCATGTAGGTCTCCCACCGGCTGCGCGCCTCGAGGTCCGAGGGGTCGAACTTCCACTGCTTCGTCCGGTCGCTCATGCGGGCGAGGAGGTTCTCGCGCTGCTCGTCCAGGCCCAGGTGGAGGAAGACCTTGACGACCACCACCCCGTCGTCGGCGAGCTCCTGCTCGAAGTGCCGGATCTCGGTGTAGCGCCGCTCGAGCTGCCGGTCGTCGAGCACGTCGTGCACCACGGGCACCAGCACGTCCTCGTAGTGGGACCGGTCGAACGCGCCGATCACCCCGGGCCGGGGCAGCTGGCGCCGCACCCGCTGGAGGAAGTGCTGGGCGGCCTCCTCCTCGGTGGGCCGGCCGAAGCCGTGGGTGTGCACGCCGTGCGGGCTGAGCCCGCCCAGGACGTGCTGGATGACGCCGCCCTTCCCGGAGGTGTCCATGCCCTGCAGGACGAGGAGCACCCGGTGCCGGGCGCCCACCGTGGCGTTGGCGTAGATCTGGCGCTGCAGCCGGGACAGCTCGGCGTCCCGGGCGGCCCGCAGCGCCGTGCCCTGCTGCTTCTTCCCCCGGAACCCGGGGGTGGAGCCGGTGTCCACCGCGTCCAGGGACAGGCCCGGCCGGGCGCGCAGCAGAGGCCGTACGTCCTGCTCGAACCCGGTGCCGGGGCTCTGGTCGGCTGCGCTCATGCGGGACCTCCTGGGAGTGCGGGGCGGGCCGCGGGGCGCGGCCCGCCGGTCACTGGCGGTAGCTGCCGAGGAACTCCTCGATCCGGTCCAGCGCCGTGGCCAGCATCTCCACGGACGGCAGGGTGACGAGGCGGAAGTGGTCGGGCTCCGGCCAGTTGAACGCCCGGCCGTGGCTGACGAGGATCTTCTGCTCCTTGAGCAGGTCGAGGGCGAACTTCTCGTCGTCGACGATGTTGAACTTCTCCACGTCGAGCTTGGGGAACAGGTACAGGGCGCCGTCGGCCTGCCGGCAGGACACGCCGTCGATCTCGTTGAGCCGCCGGTGGGCGAGGTCGCGCTGGGCCTTGAGCCGCCCGCCCGGGAGGATGAGGTCGTTGATCGACTGGTAGCCGCCGAGCGCGGTCTGGATCGCGTGCTGGGCCGGGACGTTGGCGCACATGCGCATGTTGGCGAGCAGCTTGATGCCCTCGATGAAGCTCTCGGCCTTCCAGTTGGGCCCGGTGATCGCCAGCCATCCGGCGCGGTACCCGGCCACCCGGTAGGCCTTGGAGAGCCCGGAGAAGGTCAGGCACAGCACGTCCTCACCGGTGAGGGTCGCGGTGTTGATCATCTCGGCGTCGTCGTAGGTGATCTTCTCGTAGATCTCGTCCGAGAACAGGATCAGCTCGTGCTCCGCGGCGAGGTCCACGATGGTCTGCAGCACCTCGCGGGAGTAGACCGCGCCGGTGGGGTTGTTCGGGTTGATGATCACGATGCCCTTGGTGTTGGGGGTAATCTTCGCCGCGAGGTCCTCGAGGTCCGGGTTCCAGTCGTTGTCCTCGTCGCACCGGTAGTGCACGGGGGTGCCGCCGGACAGGGCCACCGACGCCGTCCACAGCGGGTAGTCGGGGGACGGGATGAGGATCTCGTCGCCCGGGTTGCACAGCGCCTGCAGCGTCATGGTGATGAGCTCGGAGACGCCGTTGCCCAGGTAGACGTCGTCGGTGTCGAGGTTCATGATCCCGCGCGTCTGGTAGTACTGCACCACGGCCGTGCGGGCCGAGTAGATGCCGCGGGAGTCCGAGTAGCCCTGCGCGTGGGGCAGGTTCTTGATCATGTCCACGAGGATCGCGTCGGGTGCCTCGAAGCCGAACGGCGCGGGGTTGCCGATGTTGAGCTTGAGGATCCGGTGGCCCTCCGCCTCCATGTGCTCCGCCTGCTCCAGCACGGGGCCGCGGATGTCGTAGAGGACGTTCTTGAGCTTGTCGGACTGCTTCACCACTGACATGCGGTACACCTTACCCCCGGGGTGCACGCCGTCCGGGGCACCCGTCGGTGCGCCGATCAGGTGTCGTCGCCGCCCTCGAGCCAGTACCGCGCGGCCTCCTCGGGCGTGTACGGGTCGCGGGCGGAGGTCATCCGGGTCATCAGCACGAGGTCCTCGGTGCCGATCTGCGCGGAGACCCCGTCGACGACGTCCGCGGCGGCGTCCGGCAGGTCCTCGGCCGCCACGGGGACCACCCGCTGCGGGACGAAGTTGTTGAGCGGGTCGGCCAGGACCACGAGGGCGTTGTCCTCGATGGCGGGCGAGGCCGTGAACAGGGCCGCGGCCTGCACCCGGTCCTCGAGCAGTGCGTCCACGAGGTCGTCCTGGTCGCCGAACGGCACGAACCTGCCGGGCACGCACTCGTAGGCGTCCTCCAGTCCCTCCGGGCCGTAGGAGCGGCCCGCGAAGTCGAGGTCGGTGCCCAGCGCCAGCTCGTCGCACACCGGGCCCAGGTCCTCCAGGTCGGTGAGCTCGTGCTCCACGGCGGTCGGCCGGGTCACGACGACCGCCACCGTGTTCTCCGCCGGGGCCGGCTCGAGGGTCCGCAGGCCCTCGGGCAGCACGTCCTGCACCCCGGCCAGCACGTCGTCGTCGTCCGCGCGCTCCTCCCCCAGTCCCAGCAGCTCGGAGAGGTCCTCGGCGAGCCCGCCGTCCTCGGCGTCCGGGGACGGCGTGGGGGTGGGCGTCGCCTCGCCCGTGGGCGCCGCGGAGGCCGGGCCCACCGGCGCCCGGCCGCGCAGGTACAGGTAGAGGTTGCCGGAGTAGTCCGCGGCGACCTCCACCTCCCCCCGCTCGAGGGCCCCGAGGTAGTCGGCGCGCTCGGTCCCGGCGTCGACCACGCTCGCATCGAAGCCGGCCTCCCGCAGCCGCCCGGCGTAGACGTGGGCGAGCACGGCCGTCTGCCCGGTGGGTCCCGCCGCGATCCGGACCGGCTCCGCGGCGGGGGACGCCGCGGTGGCCGGCGGCTGCTCCGGGGCCCCGCCGCCGCACCCGGTGAGCGCGGCGACGGCGAGCAGGCCCGCGGCGGCGCCACGGCGGCTCACCGGCCCTCCCCCGGTCCCGCGGGGCCCGCGGCCACGAGCCCGGCCAGCTCGAGGCCCACGGGCACGAGGCCGACCAGGGGCAGCTGCGGCAGCGCCGCCAGGGGGAACCAGCGGGCCTCGTCGGAGGAGCCGTCCTGCTCCGACGTGAGCGTCCCGCCGGTGATGTGGGCGCGGTAGATCACGCGCAGGGCGTGGAAGGGCCGGTCCCGGCCGTCCAGCCGCTCGCCGGCGTCCATGTGGCGGCTGTGCACGCCGAGCAGCTCGTCGAGCTCCACGGTGAAGCCGGTCTCCTCGTGCACCTCCCGCAGCGCGGTCTGCGCGGGCTGCTCCCCGATCTCCATGCCACCGCCGGGCAGGCTCCACGCCCCCCGCAGCGTGGGGTGGCGCGGGTTCCAGTGGCTGAGCAGCACCGCCCCGTGCTGGACGATCACGGCGTAGGCACCCACCCGGGTGTCCATGGGGAAACTCATGCCCCCCATTCTAGGAACGCCCGGGGCGGGGCGCCGACAGCGCGCGCGGCGGGCGGGCCGGTGGATCGGCCCCCGGGGATAATGGGCGCGTGAGCATCGTCGACAACGCCGTCTACCGGGGCGGACAGCGCATCGCGTCCCCCGCCACGCTCGAGGAGACCTACCGGCTGCTCGCCCGGCTGCGGACCGAGGACCCCCGCTGCACCGAGGCCGGGGAGCACTGCGTCCTCGTCTGGATCGGCCTGTACCGGCCCTCCGCGGACGAGCTCGACTCCCTGGCCGAGCAGTTCGGCCTGCACGAGCTCGCCGTGGAGGACATCCGGCAGGCCGAGCAGCGGCCCAAGCTCGACCGCTACGGGAGCACCCTGTTCACGGTTCTGCGCCCCGCCGTCTACCAGGACGCCACCGAGACGGTCGACTTCGGGGAGATCCACATCGTCACGGGACCCGGCTTCGTGATCACCGTCCGGCAGTCCGAGCACGGGCGGGTCGGGCGGGTCCGGACCCGGGTGGAGTCGCAGCCCGCCCTGCTGGTGACCGGCGCGGAGGCCGTGCTCTACGCGGTGCTCGACCAGACCGTGGACGACTACTACCCGGTGGTCGAGGGGCTCGAGAACGACATCGACGAGATCTCGGACGCCCTGTACTCCGGCTCCGGGGACGGCGTCGTCTCCCGGCGCATCTACCAGCTCACCCGGGAGGTCAGCGCGTTCCACCGGGCGGTCGCCCCGCTGGAGCTGGAGCTGCGGCAGTTCCTCGAGGAGCTCGCCGGGGCCGGCGCGCCCCGGGAGCTCCAGCATGTCCTGCGGGACGTCCTGGACCACCTGATCTTCGTCAACAACAAGGTCGAGTCCTTCCAGGCGTCCCTCACCAACGCCCTCATGCTGGACTCCACGCAGCTCGCCGCCCGGCAGAACGAGGCCGCGATCGAGCAGAACGAGCAGATGAAGCGGATCTCCTCCTGGGCGGCGATCCTGTTCGCGCCCTCGATCATCGGCTCCGTGTACGGGATGAACTTCAGGTTCATGCCGGAGCTGTCCTGGGTGTGGGGCTACCCCATGGCGCTGGGGCTGATGCTCGTGACGGGCGTGGTGCTCTACGTCGTGTTCCGGTTCAAACGGTGGCTGTGACCGCCGCGGTCACTGCTGCCCGCGCTCGCGGCGGGCGGAGTCGGACAGGCCCCGGCGGTTGCGCAGCACCCGCTTGAGCACCCACCACGCGATCAGGACCGCCACGGTGACGACCACGATCCGGGAGAAGATCCCGGCGTACTGCTCGGCGACGTGCCAGTTCTCGCCCAGGTAGAACCCGGCGAGCACGAAGATGGTGTTCCAGATCAGGGACCCCGCCGTGGTGAGCAGGACGAACGCGCTGAACGACATCCGCTCGATGCCGGCGGGGACCGAGATCAGCGACCGGAATACGGGGATCATGCGCCCGAAGAAGACGGCGGCCTTCCCGTGCCGCTCGAACCACGCCTCGGTGCGGTCGAGGTCGTGCAGGTCGACCAGGGGCATCCGGTCCACGATCGCCCGCAGCCGGCGGCGGCCGAGCGCGGCACCGATCCAGTAGAGGGCCACGGCGCCGACCACCGAGCCCAGGGTCGTCCAGAAGATCGCCCCGCCGAGCGAGAAGCTGCCCTGGCTCGCGGTGAACCCGGCCAGCGGGAGGATCACCTCGGACGGCAGCGGCGGGAAGAGGTTCTCGAGCGCGACGAGCAGACCGGCGCCAGGAGCGCCGATGGCCTCCATGACGTCGACGGCCCAGCCGGCGACCCCGCCCAGCGTCTCGGCGCCGGAGTCCTGGGCCCCGGTGATCCGGGCGGCCAGGACGGCCGCGTCCGGGGCGGCGGTGAGGTCGGGGGCGGCGGTCGGGGCGGGGCTGGGTGCAGTCATGGGTCCTCGGCGGTGGGCGGGGCGGGGCGGGGCCCGGCGGGTGCGACCACCATTGTGCCCGACGCACCTCCGGATCGGCTGGACGGCTGACGGGTCGCGGACGTCGTTGGTTACGCTTCCTCCATGCTCCTCCCTGCCCCCCTCCTGATGTCCACCCCCGTGCCGGCCCTGGACCCGGTGTGGGAGTTCTGGCTCGACAAGCCGCTGCGGATCCTCCTGGTGCTGCTCGGCGCCTCGATCCTGGCCGCCGTGGTGCGGCTGCTGATCCGCCGGGTCACCGGGGGGATCGCGAAGGGCACCCGGTCACGGATCGTGCGCCGGATGGAGCGGGGCAGGCCGCGCTGGGTCGAGGACGCGGGACTGGCCGGCGCGCGGCAGTCCCAGCGCGCCCACACCATCGGCTCGGTGCTCTCGTCCGTGGGGACGGTGGTGATCTGGGCCGTGGCCCTGGTGATGATCATCTCGGAGCTCGACTACGACATCGGCCCGGTCCTGGCCTCCGCCGGCATCGCCGGGGTGGCCCTGAGCTTCGGGGCGCAGTCCCTCGTGAAGGACTACCTGTCCGGGATCTTCATGGTCGCCGAGGACCAGCTCGGCATCGGGGACGTCGTCGACCTCGGCGAGGCGAGCGGGACCGTGGAGTCCGTGGGGCTGCGCGTGACCCAGGTCCGGGACGTCAACGGCACCCTGTGGCACGTGCGCAACGGGGAGATCCTGCGCGTGGGCAACCAGTCCCAGGGCTGGGCCCGCTGCGTGCTGGACCTGCCGGTGCCCTACGACACGAACATCGAGCTGGTCACGGAGCTGATCCTGCACGAGGCGGGGCTGCTGCGGGACGACCCGAAGGTCGGCGAGTACATCACCGAGGACCCGGAGGTGTGGGGCGTGGAGGCCGTGACCGGGGAGTCCGTCACCGTGCGCGTGGCCGTCCGCACGGTCCCCCTCAAGCAGTGGGACGTGGCCCGGGCGCTGCGGCTGCGGATCAAGAAGATGCTCGACCGCGAGGGCCTGCACGTGCCCCTGCTGAACCAGACCGTGATCCGGCAGGCCGAGGCCGGGGTCGCGGCGCCCGGTCCGCCGGAGACGGGACAGGTCCGGTCGGTCCGGCGCGATGTGCCAGGATCGGACGCATGAGCATCGTCAAGATCAACGCCATCACCGTCCCGGCCGACTCCGGCGACGAGCTGGGCCGGCGCTTCGCCGCCCACAGCGGCTCCATGGCCGGGGTCGCGGGCTTCGAGGGCTTCGAGCTGCTGCGACCCACGGACGGGCGCACGCAGTGGCTCGTGCTCACCCGGTGGGCCGACGAGGACTCCTACGACGCCTGGCGGTCCTCGCAGGACTTCGCCCGGTCCCACGGCGGCCCCGCCGGGGAGGGCGAGCGCCCCCGGCCCGTGGGCACCGCCTCGGAGCTGTGGTCCTACACGGTGGCCGTCGAGCAGCAGTCCCCCGGACAGCAGTAGGCGCCCTCAGCGCCGGCCACGGCCGCCGGACCGGCGGCCGCCCTTGGGCCCGCCGCGACCGGACCGCGCCCCGCCCCGGGGCGCGCCCGCCCGCCGCGCCCCCTGCGGGGGCTGTCCCCCACGGCGCGACGACGGGGCCCGTGCCGGACCCGCTTTGGCGGCCGGCCGGTCCTCCGCGGCCGGGGACGCCGGTGCGGCAGCACCCCGGGAGCTGTTGAGCCCCCTGCCGCGGACGACGCCCACGAAGTCCTGCACGAGCTCCTCCTGCTCCTCCGGCAGGTCCTGCGGCCACACCAGCGCCACGGGGACCGTGGCGGCATCGGGCACCACGCGGTGGACGAGGTCCTTGCGGTGGTGCAGCCGGGCGAGCGACATGGGCAGGACGACCAGCCCCAGGCCCGCGGCGACGAGCTCGACGGCGTCCCGGGCGTGGCGCATCGGGGGCAGCGGCGCGTCCGCGGCGACAGCCTCCGGGGAGCGCAGCCGGTGGCGCTCGGGGAGGGTCGCCGGCTCCTGCAGCAGCACCTCGTCCACGAGCTCCGCGACCGGCACCTCGTCGAGCAGGGTCAGCTCGTGGTCCCGGGGCAGCACCACGACCTGCTGCTCCGCGTAGAGCTCCACCGCCCGGTACTCCTCGCGCAGCGTGGCGAGGTCGTCGACCCCGGGGCGCGGGTGCGCGGGCAGCCGCACGAAGCACGCGTGGGCGCGCCCCGCTCCCAGCTCCTCCTCCCACGCGTCCGTCTCGAGCGGGCGCTCGGCGAGGACGCGGCCGGGGTTGCGGTCCCGCCACCGGAAGAACCACTTGCCGGGCATCACGCCGGGGACGAAGGCGACCGCCAGGTCTGCCGTCTCGCCGGCCTCGTCGGCTGCGGGGTCGTGGGGTCCGGGCGCGTCGTCCATGCCGGTCAATCTACCCACTGCCGGCCCTGCTCCCCGACCACCGGCGGGAACCGCCCCGCACGCGCCGGGCGCCCGAGATGCGAAACCGGCGCGGGATGTATACGATGGAACGGTTGCTCCGGGGCTATAGCTCAGTTGGTAGAGCGTTTCGTTCGCAATGAAAAGGTCAGGGGTTCGATTCCCCTTAGCTCCACCGGAGGCGAAGGCCCCCGCTCGGCACAACGCCGGACGGGGGCCTTCGTCGTGCGCGGGCCGTCGTCGTGCGGGCCGGGAGCCGCTCGCTAGTTCCCGTAGAGGACGTGCTCGAAGTTCCACCCGTTGCCGATCCTGCGCCCGGTGCCGTTGTTGGCCCAGCGCGGCGTGCCGTTGTTGCGCCCCTCGTGGCGGTACCAGAACAGGTCTCCGTCGAACGCGACCGCGTAGACGATCCCGCCTCCACCGCCGAAGACGTGGGCGAAGTCCCACCCGCTGCCGACCTTGCGCCCGCGTCCGTTGTTGGCCCAGCGCGCCGTGCCGTCGCCGCGTCCCTCGTGGCGGTACCACAGCAGGTCCCCGTCGTGCTCCACCGCGTAGATGATCCCGTCGCCGCCGGCGAAGACGTGGGCGAAGTCCCACCCGTTGCCGATCTTGCGTCCGCGGCCGTTGTTGGCCCAGCGCGGCGTGCCGTTGCTGCGCCCCTCGTGGCGGTACCAGAAAAGGTCACCGTTGCCCTGCACCGCGTAGAGGACCCCGGCGCCGCCGGAGAAGACGTGGGTGAAGTCCCACCCGCTGCCGACCTTGCGCCCGCGGCCCCGGTTGGCCCAGCGCGCCGTGCCGTCGGCCGCGCCGTCGTGGCGGTACCACAGCAGGTCCCCGTCGTGCTCGACCCCGTAGAGGACCCCGGCGCCGCCGGCGAAGACGTGGGCGAAGTCCCACCCGCTGCCGACCTTGCGCCCGGTGCCGTTGTTGGCCCAGCGCGGCGTGCCGTTGCTGCGGCCCTCGTGGCGGTACCACAGCAGGTCCTTGTCGTCCTCGACCCCGTAGATGACGCCGTTGGTGCTGGGTGCGGCGGCAGCCGCCGTCGGAACGGCCCCGACGGCGACAGCGGAGGCCACGGCGGTGCCGGCCGTCAGCAGTCCGCGGCGGGACATCACCAGGGAGATCCCGGACGGGGTCGGCCCGTCCGGCTGGGTGTGCTCGGTCATCACGCACTCCTCGGGTGCTGGAAGCCGTCCCGGCGGCCGTCCTCACCGGCCGACCGGGCAGTCGAGTCCGGGCCGGGAAACGCGCGAGAACGCGAACGGCCCGTCGACTGCGACCATCGTCCCCCGTCCCCGTGACCCGGGCATGACTACTGCGACGGAACCGGACAGGCCGGCCCCGGCCGCCCGCCGCCCCGGGTGCAGACGGGGCCGGGGCGGCTCCGGCAGGGCTCAGGCGGGTCGTGGCGCGCCCCGCCGGAGCCTCTCGGGAGGCGTCCGCGCGGTGGCGTCCGGAGCGCCGCTCAGGCGAGGTCCTCCCGCAGCTGGGACAGGAGCACCCCCACCACGTCCGCCCCGCCGTCGGTCCCGGCCCGCAGGCGGAGGACCTCGGCGCCGTGCAGCGCCCCCACGGCGTAGCGGTCCGCACCGGAGCGCCCGAGGGCGGCCGCCGTGCCCGCGAGCCACCGCTCCACCACCGCGGCGTCCATGATCCGGCCCAGCTCGTCCTGGTAGTCCTCCGCGTCCCGGGCCGCGCGCCGCAGCTGCTTGCCCGGCCGGTGCCCGGTCCGGCCGAGGACGGCGTCGACGTAGCGCACGCGCTTGACGGCCTTGCGGACATCGTGCAGGTGCTCCAGCTGCCCCTCGCCGCCCGGGCCACCGGCCAGCTCCGCCTCGGCCACGCGCACCACCTTCCGCAGGGCCCGGTGCACCACTGCGTCGGCGACCTCACGCCCCGAGAGCCGGGTGCACTCCTCGGTCAGCGGCGGACGGGCGGCGAAGTCCTGGACGTCCGCCAGGAGCCGCAGGTGCTCCTGGCCCGTGACGTGCCGGCGCACCTTCGCGGCCGCCGTCCGTGCCTCCTCCTCGGCCCGCTGCCGCAGGCTCTCCGCCGCGGCCGGCCCCACCCGCCCCTCGAGCGCCTCCACGCGCCCGGCCAGCAGCTCCGCCGTGACCTCGGCGTCCCGGGCCGCGGACAGCGTCCGGGCGAGCTCCCGCAGCCGGGCGTCCAGCTCCTCCGCCGCCGCGCCGTCGAAGAACGGCTTGGCCGCCCTCAGCACGCTGCGCAGGGAACGGGAAGTCACGCGCATCTGGTGCACCGCGTCCGGGACGTCGAGGCGGACCCTGAAGTCCCAGAGCACCAGCTGTTCGGCGAGCTCCCCGAGCACCGCGCGCAGCACGTCCGGCCCGCCCGCCGGCTTCCCCTTCCTTCCCGCCTTGTTCTTGTTCTTCTTGTTCTTCTTGTTCTTCGTGCCGCTCCCGGCCTTCTTGCCGCTCCTGCCCTCCGGCTGCTTCTCGTCCTGCTTCCGGCCGGGCCCCGCCGGGGCGTCGTCGTCCTCGCCGAGCGCGCGGGCGATCTTCGCCCGGGAGGTGGACGGCTTCCCGCCGGCCGCGAAGACCACGGCCTCGACCGCGGCGAAGATCTGTTCCTGGCGCACCTCGGGCACCGTGCCGTCGAGGAGCTCGACCTCCCACTCCGACCAGGACCGCGCCGTTCCCGTGCGCTCGTCGACGGCGTCCACGACGTCCACGGCGAGCTCCGCGACCGCCGCCCCCGTGCTGTCGCTGATCCGGTGCACCTGCCGCACGGTGCGGAGGGTCGCCACCGGCCGCAGCTCCTGTCCCCCGGTCAGCCCGGCGAGGAGGTTCCGCACGGACGCGGGCATCCGGTCCGGGGTGCGCAGCAGCGGCACCTGCAGCTCGTGGCGTCCGTCCGCGCCCTGGAACTTCACGTGCCACCCGTCGTCGGCCCCGCCCCGGCGGCGGCGCAGCGCGACCAGGCGCCGCCCCAGGGCCATGTCCTCGGTGTCGTGGTAGACGGCCTCCATGCGGTGCTCCACGGGCTCGGCCGAGACGGTGCACCCCTCCAGCGTGCTCCAGTCCACCCGGGCCTCGGCGCCCTCCGGGAACTCGTACTTGCGCTCGACCTCGCGGTGGGCGACGGCGGTCATGGGTGTCCTCCTGGTCGGGGCCACCGGCCGCCGGAACCGGCGGCCGGCCGTTGCGGCGATGATACCGGGGCCGTGCACGGCCCCCGGGGACGCGAACCGCCGCGCGCCCCGGTGGGGGCGCGCGGCGGTTCGTGCGGCCCGGTCGACCGGGCCGGCTGGTGCGTGCGCTCAGGCGCGGCGGCGCTTGAGGACGTCGTCGAGGTCGAGGGCGGCGCGGCCCTGCTCCTCGCCCGTGCGCACGGCGTCCTTGAGGCTCGCGGAGCGGGCGGCGGGCTGCTCCGGCACCGGCAGCGGCTCCGGCTCCGGGCGCTGGACCACGGGCGCCTCGGCGTAGGTCGGACGCGGCACGGGCACCGGCTCCCACGTCCGGGCCGCGGCGGCCGGTGCGGACTCTCGGGCCACGCGGAGCGCCTCGGCCCGCAGCTCCTCGACCGTGAAGGCGGCGGGTGCGGGCATCCGGGGCTGCTCCTCGGGGGTGGGCAGGTCGAGGTCCTCAGCCGTCCGGCGCGACTGCTCGCGGACCTCCTCCGCCACGACGTGCTCGTTGTCGAACAGGGCGACGTCCTCGCGGGGGGCGTGCGGCTCCGCATCCGCCTCCGGCGCCCGGACCGCGGGGCGCGACGCACGGCGGGCGGCCCGGTCCTGGACGGCCAGGTAGCGCAGGGACAGGACGGCGCCGACGCCGAGCAGCAGCAGGAAGACGGGCCACGGCCAGCTCACCGCGGCGGAGAACGGTGCGACCACGGCGGTGACGAGTGCGGCCAGGAGGGCGGCGCACCCGGCGAGGAGGATCACGGCGCGGTCCCGCCTGATGCGCAGGTGCCCTCTGCCGGTGCGTCCGGGGTCGCCGTCGGCGGGCCGGGGGACGGTGTCGGTGGTCGCCATGATGTTCCTTCGTCGGCGGGACGCGGGTGGGGGCTGCTCGATCGGCGCGGGGAGACCGTCGGGGCCGGCCGTCTCGGCCGGCGCCTCGACGGGGAGCTCCCGGCGGCGCTGCAGTCGCGGCGCGACCCAGAACAGCGACAGCGCGCACACCACGGCCAGCACGGCCGAGCTGCTCACCCAGATCATGGTCGCGGTCCTGCCTTCGTGGTCGCCGGATCGAGCGGACGGGGGACGCCGGCGCGCTGCGCCGGCGTGTCCGGGGCCCGGGCTCGGGCCGTGAGGAACAGCCTACTACCGCGGGGGCGCGCCTGTGGGTATCCCTGTGGACACGCCCGGCCGGGTCACTGCCACACGGCGGGGCGGTCCGATCCCGTGAACCGGCGGACGAGTCCCTCGGGCGCCTCCGGCGCGGTGAGCGCGAAGCTGCGGTGGTCCGTCCAGCGCCCGTCGATGTGCAGGAAGTCCTTGCGCAGCCCCTCGTCCCGGAACCCGAGCTTCTCCACCACCCGCAGGGACTTGGTGTTCTCCGGCCGGATGTTGATCTCGATCCGGTGCAGCCCGAGGCCCTGGAAGCAGTAGTCGGTGGCCATGGCCACCGCCATGGGGGCCACGCCGCGTCCCGCCTGGTCCCGGTCCACCCAGTACCCCAGGGTCGCGGACAGGAACGACCCCCACGAGATCCCGGAGACGGTCAGCTGGCCGACGAGACCGAACCGCTCCGTCCCCGGGACCCGCTCCGTGATGAGGAAGGGCAGGGCCGTGCCCTGCCGGGCCTGCTGGTCGAGGGTGCGCACGAACTGCCCGAACGTGGGCGGGGCCCCGCCGGGTGCGGGGTTCGTGGCCTCCCACGGGTCGAGCCAGTCCCGGTTGCGGGCGCGCACGACGTCCCACTCCCGGCGGTCCCCCCGGGCCAGCGGACGCAGCCGGAGGTCCCCCCAGGAGACGGTGACGGGCCACCGGAACTGTCCGGCCACGGGAGCGCGGTCTCTCAGCCGACCGGCAGGGTCCGGGTGTACTCCCTGAGCCACTCGCACAGCTCGGGCCCGAGGTCCTCGCGCTCCGAGGCCAGGATGATGTTGGCCTTGAGGTAGCTGAGCTTGTCGCCGGTGTCGTAGCGACGGCCCTTGAAGACCACCCCGTACACCCCGCCGCCCTCGCCCTCGCGCTGGGCGAGGGTCTGCAGCGCGTCGGTGAGCTGGATCTCGTTGCCGCGCCCGGGGGCGGTGTTCTCCAGCACCTCGAACACCTCCGGCACCAGCACGTAGCGCCCGATCACGGCCAGGTTGGACGGAGCGTCCTCCGGGGCCGGCTTCTCCACCAGCCCGTTGATCCGCACGTAGTCCTCCCCCTCCACCGCGGTGACGTCCGCGCAGCCGTAGGCGCTGATCTGCTCGGCCGGGACCTCCATCAGCGCGACCACGGAGCCGCCGGTGCGCTCCTGCACGGCGATCATCTCGGTGAGCAGCTCGTCCCGGGCGTCGATCAGGTCGTCGCCCAGCAGCACCGCGAAGGGCTCGTCACCGATGTGGATCTTCGCCCGCAGCACCGCGTGCCCCAGTCCCTTGGGGTCCGCCTGGCGCAGGTAGTGGATCTCGCCGAGCTCGGAGGCGTGCTCCACCGCCCGCAGCAGATCGGTCTTGCCCGACTCCTCGAGCTGGTGCTCCAGGGCCGGCACCCGGTCGAAGTGGTCCTCCAGCGCCCGCTTCGAGCGCCCGGTGATCATCAGGACGTCCTGGAGACCGGCGTCGACCGCCTCCTGGACCACGTACTGGATGGCCGGCCGGTCCACGACCGGCAGCATCTCCTTGGGCATGGCCTTCGTCGCGGGGAGGAACCGGGTGCCGAGCCCGGCGGCAGGAATGACGGCCTTCCGGACCGTCCGGGGGTTGCTGTTTCCACTCATGCGCTCAGGCTAACGGATCGGGGGCTCCCACCAGCGGATTCCCGCCCGGGCACGCTTGCCCGCCGCGGTGGTGCGCGGCTAGCCTCGCACCACCGGCCCGCCAGGGCCGGCGCGTCCGGGCGCCGCCCGGGCCGAGCGTCGGACGAGGAGCGGACACGACGATGACCGACCCCCGCGGTCCCGCCGAGGCCAAGACCCGGCTGCGCCGGCAGCTCGTGGCGGCCCGCGCGCGGCGCTCCCGGGCCGCCCGCGATCACGCCGCCGTGGCCTTCGACCGGCACCTGACCGAGCTGCTGGCCGACCGCCCGCACCTCGACGTCGCCGCGTACCTGCCGCTGGCCACAGAGCCGCCCCTCGAGCCCGCTCTCGTCACGGCTCACCACCGCGGCCACCGGATCTGGGTGCCCGTGTGCGAGCCCGGGCGCCGGCTCTCGTGGGCGCGGTGGACGCCGGACACCCCCGAGCGGTCCGGCGGCGCGGGCGGACTGCGCGAGCCCGTGGGCGCCCGCCACGGCGCGGAGGTGATGCACGCGGTGGGTCTGCTGCTGGTGCCCGCGCTCGCCGTGGCGCCCGGCGGCGCGCGGCTGGGCTTCGGCGGCGGCTACTACGACCGCTTCCTCGCCACGCTGCCGCGCACGGCGCACCCGGAGCTGCGCACCGTGGTGTGCGTCTTCGCCGACGAGGTCCTCCCGGCCGGGTCCGTGCCGGTCGAGGAGCTCGACGCCCCCGTGCCGCTGGCCCTCACGGAGAACGGGACCGTGCGGCTGGAGGGGCCCCCCGGTCCGGCGCGGGGAACACGGTAGAATCGGCAGTCGACCCCTTCGAGTGCCAACGAGCGCGCTCGTCGACCCTTCCCAGGAGGACCCATGCCCGTCTACGCCTACGCCTGCAAGGACTGCGGCCACGCGTTCGACATCCGCCAGTCGTTCAGCGAGGACGCCCTGACCGTCTGCCCGGAGTGCGACGGGGGTCTGCGCAAGAAGTTCAACACGGTGGGCGTGGTGTTCAAGGGCTCCGGCTTCTACCGCAACGACTCGCGCTCCGGCGGCGCGGACGCGGGCGCCTCCACGTCCTCCGCGTCCTCCGCGTCCTCCACCGCCGAGCCGGCGGCGCCGGCGAAGACCGCGACCCCGGCGACCGCCGGTGCGGGCGCGTCCTCCTCGTCCGCCTCCGCGACCGCGGGCGGGTCCTCCGACTGAGCCGGTCCCCGGACGCCGCCCCGGCGTCCGCACTGCACGGGAGGCACCTCCCGGGCGGCGCTGCCCGCCCCTCCCCAGGCGGCCCCGGAACGGCGGGGTCCCGGGCACCCGGCCCGTAGCGTGCCCGGCATGAGCCGCCGCCCCCGGACCGTCCGACGCCGCTACCCGCTGTCCCTGCACCTGCGCTCGGCACTGTCCCGGCGCCGCCGGCTGGTGGCCGCGCTGCTCCTCGGGCTCGCGGCGGCCCTGGTGGTCCTGCGGCTCGGCCCGCCCCAGACCAGGACGGTGCCGGTGGTCACCGCCGCCGAGGCGCTGCCCGCGGGCACGGTGGTCACCCCGGAGCGGCTCGCGGTGGCCGCCTATCCCCACGGGCTGGCGCCGGAGGGTGCCGTGGCCGACCCCGCGGAGCTGTCCGGGCGCGTCCTGGCGGGCGCCGCGGGCCCCGGGCAGCCGCTGACGGAGACCGCGCTCGTGGGCCCGGGACTGCTGACGGGACAGGACGGGGGCGTCACGGCGGTGACGCTGCGCATCGACGACCCCGGTGTGCTGCGGCACGTGCGCGCGGGCGACCACGTGGACGTCGTCCACCTGCCCGACGGCGCCGCGCCGGGCGGGCGTCAGGTCCTGGGCCGGGGCCTGCCCGTGCTGTGGGTCTCCTCCGCGGACCCCGGCGGGGACGGCGGTCTGCTCGCCGGGCCCGGCACCTCCGAGGAGGAGGGGCTGCTGGTGGTGGGGGCCCCGCACGAGGGCGCCGCGCAGCTCGCGGGCGCGGACGGCACCGGGCGCACCACCGTGGTCCTCGTCCCGGCGCCGGTCAGTCCCAGTGCGGAGGCCGCTGGGCCCTGAGCCAGTCCTCGTGGGCCCGCTCGGAGGCCTCGTCCGCCCGGTCCGCGTCCGCCGCGGACGCCCGCCCGTCCAGGCCGGGCAGGCGCGGCTCCGCCCCGGTGGACGTGCCGTCGGTGAACGTGCCCCCGGTGGCACGCCTCGGCCCGCGCCGGCGGGGGCGCGGGGCGGCGGGCACGTCCCGCCGGGGGGCGCGGTCCGGCTCGGCGGGCCCGGGGTCCCCGCCGGACGCCGGGCCCGGCTCAGCCGGCACGGTCACCCCGCTGCGGGGCGGCGGGCAGGCCGAGATAGCGCCGGATCAGCTCGGCGACGGTGTCCGGGTCGGTGAAGACCTCGATGGTCCACAGCGTGAGGTAGTTCCAGCCGGTGCGCTCGAGCTGCTGGGGCCGCAGCCGCGAGCGCTCCCGCACGGACAGGGCGGCGTTCTCCGGCGAGCCGTCGGACTGCCCGGCCACGGGGATCCGCAGCGGCCGGCCCTCGGCACGGGTGCGGCCCGGGACCACGGCCCCCGCGGACAGCGACTCCGTGCCGGCCCAGGCGACCAGGTCGAGGACGCCCGCGTAGTCCAGCCGCACCGAGGCACCGCGCTCCACCAGCCGGCGGGCGAGGTCGACCACCAGGGCGTCGTCGTGGGTGTCCCGGGCCTCCTCCTCCCCCGGCGACAGGCCGCCGAGGTGCGCGGCGAGCACACGGGCGAAGTCCCGCGCGCCGTGCTGGAGGCCCTTTCCCTCCATCTCCCCCGGGTGCAGGGAGGTCACGATGCGGGTGCTGTGGCGGGCCCGGGTCATGCCGAGCACGAAGTGCTGGCGGCCGTGCCGCTCCGACAGCGCCCCGAGGTACGGCACGGTGCGCCCGTTGGCCGTCTTGCCGAAGCCCAGCGAGAAGATGACGGTGTCCCGCACGATGCCCGCCGCCCGGTGCAGGTCGACCACCCGGAAGGACTCGGGGCCCGGGGCGAAGAAGGCCGCGGCGGCGGGCTCCTCGCGCATCCGCTGCCGGACGGCCTGCGCGATCCGCGCGGCGTGCACCGCGCTGGCCGTGACCACGGCCAGGGACCGGCGCGGGTGGCGCGCGGCGTGCTCGAAGACGAGCTCCACGACGCGCCGCACCTCGGCGGCGGGCGCCTGGATGCCCTCGATCCCGGCGGTCAGGGCGCCCACGCCGTCCGGGACGTACTCGACGTCGAGGACGGGGGTGGCCCCGGTGACGGACTCACCGTGCGGGAGCCTGCTCAGGCGCCCGCCGTAGAACTGCTCGTTGAGGTGGCGGAAGACCTGCTCGTCCATGGACCGGTACACGGTCCGCAGCGTCCGTTCCGGCACCACGCGGGAGAGGGCGTCGAAGGCGCTGTCCACCTCGACCACCGGCTGGGCGCCCGGGGCGGGCACCGCGGTGGGCGCCACCGTGAACGGCTGAGGGCGGCCCAGGTGCGGGTCCCCGAACGCGATGACCTGCCCGCACCGGGTCAGCGCCGGCAGCACCGCCGCGAGCGGGGAGCTCTCGGCGTCCAGCACCACCACGGCGTCGAAGTCGTGGTCCTCGGGCAGCGCCGCGGAGAGCACCAGGGGGCTGGCCGTCCAGACGGGCACCAGCGAGCCGATCAGCTCGCCCGCCGAGGCGCTGACCTCCTCGAGCGGGGCGGCCCCCGCCCGGAGCATGCGGCGCAGGGCGGCCGCCGCGCGCGGGGAGCGCCGGACGGAGCGCTGCCAGCGGTCGGCGAGCTCCCAGAGGAGCCGGCCGGCCCCGGAGGCCACGTGCGCCGCGTCGGCGCGGCGGAACACGGACTCCACCTTGCGCAGGGTGTGCCCCTCCGGCATCGCCAGGAAGTCGTCGCCGGTGATCATGGCCTCGAGCGTGGACTGCCACCACGCGAGGTCGAACTCCCCGGAGACCTCCGCGCGGGGCACGGTGCGCCGCACGAGGTCGTCCACGAGCTCGCCGAGGCCCTGGCCGCGCAGCTCGTCGAGCAGGACGGTGCGCTCGGGCAGCACGGCGAGGTTCTCCTCGTCGTTGATGAGCCCGTCCAGGGTCTCGCGCAGCCGGTCGATCGGCAGCCCCAGGAGGTCGGCGCCGGTGGACGAGCCCTCGAGGGCGATGGCCAGGCCCTCGAGGTCCTCCACGAAGCGGGCCTGCACGGCCGCGAGCTCCTCGACCCGCTCGGAGACGACCGGGTGCGTGGACGAAGTGGCCCACTCCCGCCACCGCTCCCGCTCCGACTGCACGCGCAGCAGGGCGGCGTGCAGATCCGAGAGGTGCACCCCGTGCCGGATGTACTCCTTCGCGGCCTTGCGCAGCCGTGAGCGCTGCAGCCCGGTCATCTCGATCCCGTGCTCCCGCCGCCAGCCCGACCCGGCGGTCGCGGCGACCAGGTCCGTCACGGGCCGGTCGTAGATGTCGGGCGTGAAGCGGGTCAGGGAGTCCTGGACCTCCTGCAGCAGCCGCAGCTGCCGGCCCCACTCGGGCACGGTCGTGCCGCCGCGCAGCCCGCTGGTGGCCAGGACGTGCCGCATCCCGGTCTCGAGGGTGGTGAGCTCCAGGAGCAGGGACTGGGCCAGCCGGTGCGCCTGCCGGGCCTCGTCCTCGTTGACCAGGCGCGCCCCGGTCCAGGGCCCGGCCAGGGTCCCGGCGTCGAAGGCCCCGAGCTCGGCGGCGCGCTCGAGCCGGGCGACGGCGTCGCCGCGCTCCGTGACCGCGTCGAGCACGGAGCGCGGGAACCGCACGGCCGTGGCGGGCGCCGGCCGGCGGGAGGTCAGCTCGGCGAGCGCCTGCACGGCCCGGTACGGGGAGACGGACCACCGGGGCCGCACGGTGTGCAGGGACCGCACGTGCTCGGCGAGCTGGTCCCGGCTGGTGCGCAGCGTCTCGTGCAGCTCGGCGAGGTCCGGGCGCTCGGCGCGCTCGTTGCGGGCCACCGCCCGGACGAGCTGCTGGGCCACGTCGGCGTCGCTGAGCTGGGAGGACAGCGGCAGGACGGCGGTGCCCAGGCCCAGCCCGTCCATCCGCCGCCCGAACGCGGCGAGCGTGGTGCGCCGCTCGCCCAGGACCAGGACGGTCCGGCCGGCGGCCACGAGGGTGCCCACCGTGTTGACGGCGGTGTCGAGCTGCCCGGTGCCGGGGGCCGCGGTCACCACGAAGGAGTGGCCCTGGGCGGCGAGGTCGAGGACCTCCTGCTGGGGGCCGTCGGCGTCGAGCAGGAGGAGCTCGTCGGCGGGGTCGCGCTGGTCGAGCGGGGGCGCGTCGTCCGTGATCTCCTCGACCTGGGGGATCCGTCCGACCGCGGAGTCCTTGAGCCGGGCGAGGTCCCGGACCACCGCGGTGCGGGCCACGACCGACAGGTCGGCGGGCCGGTCGTGCAGATCGGCGAACGTGGAGACGAGCAGCTTGTGCTCGACGTGCATCCCGGGCACCGCCCCGGCGAGGGTGCGCAGGGTCTCGAGGGCGGGGGCCGGGTCGAGCCGGCGGGTGCCGTAGGCGAGGCGGGCGAGCTCGCCGGAGGTCAGGTCCACGCCGTGGTCCGCGGCCAGCCGGCGGACCATGGCGGGGTTGAGCCGGGCGGGGCCGACGAGCTGGAGCTCGAAGTCGTCGAGGTCCGGGCGCGGCTTCAGGGCGAGGGGCGCGAGCAGGACGGGGGCGATCCAGCGGCGCTGTCCGGCGCCGGTCGGGTCGGAGCCCCGGGGCCGGGCGAGCCAGGACGCGGTGCCGGCGGCGAGGTACGCGGCGTCCAGCCCGTGGTTGACCGACAGCTCGTGGGTCTTGGTGCGCAGGGACCGGGCCGCGCGCACGGCGTGCCCGTAGGCCTCGGGGTCGTGCACGATCGTGGACAGGCGGGTGGGGCGGCCCATGAGCAGCTGGGCCTGCCCCGAGGAGTTCGCCTCGGTGAGGTCGATGCAGACGTTGTCGACCTGGTTGAAGTCCAGCAGCGTGTCCGGGCCGGTGTAGGCGTCCATCTGGCGGGTCCAGGGCTGCAGCGAGACGCGCGGGGGCTGCGCCCGGGAGGTGTCCGACTCCTGGGGGGTGCGGTCGGCTCCGATCGACATGGTTCTCCTCCTGCGCCTCGGCCCGGGGGCCGGGCACCGCTCACGCACGGGTCGAGCGGTCCGTGCGGACCGCTCGACCCCGGCTGCTCGTGTACCGCCCGTGCGGGGCGGGCCCTGGGCCCGCCCCCGGGCCTACTCCCACTCGATGGTGCCCGGGGGCTTGGACGTGACGTCCAGGACCACCCGGTTGACCTCTTCGACCTCGTTGGTGATGCGGTTGGAGACGCGGGCCAGCAGGTCGTAGGGCAGGCGCGACCAGTCGGCGGTCATCGCGTCCTCGCTGGACACGGGACGCAGCACGATGGGGTGCCCGTACGTGCGGCCGTCGCCCTGCACGCCCACCGAGCGCACGTCCGCCAGGAGCACGACCGGCATCTGCCACACCTCGTCGTCGAGCCCGGCGCGGGTCAGCTCCTCGCGGGCGATGGCGTCGGCGCGGCGCAGGACCGCGAGGTTGGCCTCCGTGATCTCCCCGATGATGCGGATGCCCAGCCCGGGGCCGGGGAACGGCTGGCGGCCCACGATCTCGTGGGGCAGGCCGAGCTCGCGCCCCACGGCGCGGACCTCGTCCTTGAACAGCGTGCGCAGCGGCTCCACGAGCTCGAACTGCAGGTCCTCGGGCAGCCCGCCCACGTTGTGGTGGCTCTTGATGTTGGCGGCGCCCTCCCCGCCGCCGGACTCCACCACGTCGGGGTAGAGGGTGCCCTGGACGAGGAAGCGCACGGGCTCGCCCTCCTGGGCGGCGGTCTTGGCGACCTCCTCCGCGGCGGCCTCGAAGGAGCGGATGAACTCCCGGCCGATGATCTTGCGCTTCTGCTCGGGGTCGGTGACGCCGGCGAGCGCGGTGAGGAAGCGCTCCTTCTCCTCGGCCACGTAGAGGTTGACGCCGGTCGCGGCCACGAAGTCCTGCTCGACCTGCTCGGCCTCGCCCTCGCGCAGCAGCCCGTGGTCCACGAACACGCAGGTGAGCTGGTCGCCCACGGCCCGCTGGACCAGGGCGGCGGCCACGGCGGAGTCCACGCCGCCGGAGAGACCGCAGATCACGGACGCGGAGCCGACCTGCGCGCGGATCCGCTGGACGTGCTCCTCGATGATGTTGCCGGTCGACCAGGTGGGCTCGACCCGGGCGCCGTCGAAGAGGAAGTGCTCGAGCACCTGCTGCCCGTGCACGGAGTGCTTGACCTCCGGGTGCCACTGCACGCCGTAGAGCCGGCGGGCGTCGTCGGCGAACGCGGCCACCGGGGTGGTCTCCGTGGAGGCGAGCACCTCGAAGCCGGCGGGGGCCTCGACGACCGAGTCGCCGTGGCTCATCCACACGGTCTGGGTGCCCGGGGAGCCCTCCAGGATGGAGGCCGTGGGGCCGCCGACGGCGGTGGCGGTGGTGGCCCCGTACTCGCGGGCGCCGGTGTGCGCGACGGTCCCGCCGAGGGCCTGCGCCATGGCCTGGAAGCCGTAGCAGATGCCCAGGACGGGCACCCCGGCCTCGAAGAGCGCCGCGTCCTGCTGCGGTGCGTCCTCGGCGTAGACGGAGGAGGGGCCGCCCGAGAGGATGATCGCCGCCGGGTTCTTGGCGAGGATCTGCTCGGTCGACCAGGTGTGGGGGACGATCTCGGAATAGACACTGGCCTCGCGGACCCGGCGGGCGATCAGCTGCGCGTACTGCGCGCCGTAGTCGACCACCAGGACCGGGCGCTGCTCCAGATCGGTGCGGGTCTCAGCTGTTTCGGTCACGCCCTCCATCCTAGGCCAGGCGCGGGGAGGGCTCAGTACCGCTTCGCGGCCTTCGGGTTGGCGCGCAGCTCGGCGGTGGTGGAGGCGTGGATCTTGCGCTCCACCACGAAGGACAGGAACGGCACCACGCCGCCCAGGGCCATCACCACGAGCTGCGGGAAGGGCCAGCGCATGAGCGTCCAGATCCGGAAGCAGGAGATGAGGTAGACCACGTAGAACCAGCCGTGCACGATGAGGATCCACGTGGAGATGTTGACCCCGCCCGCGAGGTTCTCGAGCTCGAGGTCCTGCCAGCCGAGGGCCACGGTCTCCCCCGTGGCCCGGTCGGTGCCGCCCGCGACGAGGTCGTAGCCCAGTCCGTAGCGGGTGATCATCTCGGCCACGAGCAGGAGCAGGAAGGTCCCGGAGATCCACGCACAGACCATGTAGAAGCCCAGGGCCCCGCGGATCTGGGCCTCGGTGCCCCCGAAGCGGCGGCGCGGCTGCAGGGCGGCCGCCCGGCGCGGGACGCGGCCCGGGGACGCCGCCTCCGCGGGGCGGGCGTCCGGCGGGAGGGAGACCCGCACCCCGTCGGTGCGGTCCTTCGGGGCGGGGGTCGGCTGCGTGGGTTCAGTCATGGTGGGCTCCGGTCCTGTCCTGGGTCCTGTCGTGGGTGCTGGGCTCGCCCGCCCGGGCGCCGGGCTGGTCGTCGAACCAGTAGTACTCCCCCGCCTCGGGGTCGTAGTAGTAGTAGCGCCCGGCCGCCTCGTCGTAGTAGTACTCGCCCTCGAAGTAGAAGTACTCCTCGGGGTTCTGCTCGCGCTGCCACTCGTCGCGCACGAACCGCCACCAGATGTAGAGGGCGAACCCGGCGAAGACCACCCACTCGACCGCGTAGAAGAGGTTGAGCAGGTTCACGGACTCGTCCGTGGGCTGCTGGTCGATGTCGAGCCGGGACAGCCCCGGGCTCAGCAGCGCGGCGTCCGGGGCGAGGGTCCCGTCCCCGGCGAGCTGGAACGGCGCGGACGCGGGGTTCTCGGCGAAGGCGGCCAGGTACCCGGACCACAGCGGGGCGTCCCAGCGGTTGGTGAGCTGCGCCGGGGACACCGTGCCCACCTGCCCCGCGGGCAGGTCGGCGCCGGGCACCGGGCCCTCGGCGGGCAGGTACCGGCCGACGACGTCGACGGCGCCCGCCGGCTCCTCCGGCACGGCGGCGGGATCGGCGGTCCAGCCGCGGGCCACCGCGAGGGTGAGCTCCCCGCCGGCGTCCGGCCACAGCTGCCCGGTGTCCGGGACGTCGAGGGCGGTGACGGCCCACCAGCCCTCCGTCCCGTCCTGCAGCCGGCCCGGGACCAGGACGGTGGACCCGTCCCGGTAGTCGCCGGTGACGGTGACGAGCTGGTCGGCCTGCGCGGCGGTCACGGGGGTGCCGGCCTCGGCGGCCTCGGTGAGCGGGACGGCCACGTCCTTCGCGGGGTCCGCGACCGTGCGGGACTGCTCGCTGGACTCCAGCTGCCACTGGCTCAGCAGCACGAAGCCCACGGCCAGCCCGAGGCTCACGATCAGGGCGAGGATCGAGCGGGGGCGCAGGGCGGTCGTGAGCACCCGTCAAGGCTAGTGCGCCTTCCTGGGCGTTCGCCAGTTGCGGCGGGGGCCCGTGCCGGGCCGGCGGGGCGCGGCACTGGCCCCCGCGGGGCGGTCGCGGGTCAGCCGCGGATGACCACCTCGGCGCGCTGGAACTCCTTGAGCTCCAGGTACCCGGTGGTGGCCATCGAGCGGCGCAGCGCGCCCACGAGGTTGGAGGTGCCGTCCACGTGGCGGGACGGCCCGAAGAGCACCTCCTCGAGGGGGCCCACGGTGCCCACGCGGGTGCGGAGCCCGCGCGGCAGCTGCCCGTGGTGGGCCTCCGCGCCCCAGTGCCAGCCCTGCCCGGGCGCCTCCTCCGTGCGGGCCAGCGCGGTGCCGAGCATCACGGCGTCCGCGCCCATGGCGAGCGCCTTCACGATGTCCCCGGAGACCCCCACGCCGCCGTCGGCGATGACGTGGACGTAGCGCCCGCCGGATTCGTCGAGGTAGTCCCGGCGGGCGGCCGCGACGTCGGAGATCGCCGTGGCCATGGCCGCGTGGATCCCCAGGGTGTTCTGGATGCGCATGGACGCGCCGCCGCCGAAGCCCACGAGCACGCCGGCCGCGCCCGTGCGCATGAGGTGCAGCGCCGGCGTGTAGCCCGCGGCGCCGCCCACGATGACCGGGACGTCGAGGTCGTAGATGAACTTCTTGAGGTCCAGCGGCTCCTGGTTGCGGGAGACGTGCTCCGCGGAGACCGTGGTCCCGCGGATCACGAAGACGTCCACGCCGGCGTCCAGGACGGTGCGGTAGTGCTCCACCGTGCGCTGCGGCGTCAGGGACCCGGCGACGATGACGCCCGCCTCGCGGATCTGCGCCAGCCGGGCCGTGATCAGCTCCGGCTGGACGGGCGCCTCGTAGAGCTCCTGCATCCGGCGCGTGGACGCCGGGGCGTCCTCGCCGGAGAGCGCCGCGATCTCGTCGAGCACCGGCTGCGGGTCCTCGTAGCGGGTCCACAGCCCCTCGAGGTCCAGCACGCCCAGTCCCCCGGCGCGGCCGAGGGCGATGGCCGTCTCCGGGGACGTCGCCGAGTCCATCGGGGCGCCCAGGAACGGGATGGAGAACCGGTAGGCGTCGATCTGCCAGTCCGTGGACACGTCCCGGGGGTCGCGGGTGCGGCGGGAGGGGACGAGGGCGATCTCGTCCAGGGAGAAGGTGCGGCGGGCGCGTTTGGAGCGGCCGATCTCGATGTCGTAGCTCATGGTGTCCTTTCCGAACGGTGCTGCGGACGGTCGCTCAGCGCTGGTAGTTGGGGGCCTCGACGGTCATCGTGATGTCGTGCGGGTGGGACTCCTTGAGCCCGGCCGGCGTGATCCGCACGAACCGGCCCTCGTGCTTGAGCTCCTCGACGGTGTGGGCGCCCACGTAGAACATCGTCTGGCGCAGGCCGCCGTCGAGCTGGTGGACCACGGCCGAGAGCGGGCCGCGGTACGGGACCTGGCCCTCGATGCCCTCGGGGATGAGCTTCTCGTCGCTGGCGACGTCGGCCTGGAAGTAGCGGTCCTTGGAGTAGGAGGTGTTCTTGCCGCGGGACTGCATGGCCCCCAGCGAGCCCATCCCCCGGTAGGTCTTGAACTGCTTGCCGTTGACGAAGATCAGCTCGCCCGGGGACTCGTCGCAGCCCGCGAGCAGGGACCCGACCATCACGGAGTCCGCGCCGGCCACGAGCGCCTTGCCGATGTCGCCGGAGTACTGCAGGCCGCCGTCGGCGATCAGGGGCACGCCCGCCGGGATCGCCGCCTTCGCCGCCTCGTTGACGGCGGTGATCTGGGGGACGCCCACGCCGGCGATGATGCGGGTGGTGCAGATCGAGCCGGGGCCCACGCCCACCTTCACGGCGTCCGCCCCGGCGTCCACGATGGCCTGCGCGCCGTGGCGGGTGGCCGCCTGCCCGCCGATGACGTCCACGTGCGCGGCGGCGGTCTCCGCCTTGAGCCGGGCGATCATGTCCAGCACGCCCTGGGAGTGCCCGTTGGCGGTGTCGATGAACAGGGCGTCCACGCCGGCCTCGACGAGGGTCATGGCCCGTTCGAAGCCGTCGCCGAAGAAGCCGACGGCGGCGCCGACGCGCAGCCGGCCCTCGTCGTCCTTGGTGGCGTGGGGGTACTGCTCGGCCTTGGTGAAGTCCTTGATCGTGATCAGGCCGGTGAGCCGGCCGGCGTCGTCGACGAGCGGCAGCTTCTCGATCTTGTTGGTCGCCAGGAGCCGGTGCGCGTCGTCCTTCGCCATCCCGACCTTGCCGGTGATCAGCGGCATGGGCGTCATGATCTCGTGCACCCGGCGCCGCGGGAACTCGCTCTCCGGCAGGTACCGGGTGTCGCGGTTGGTGATGATCCCCAGCAGCTTCTGCTCGGCGTCCACGACGGGCAGCCCGGAGACCCGGTAGTAGCCGCAGAGCCGGTCCAGCTCCTCGAGGGTCGCCTCCGGGGAGATGGTGACGGGGTCGGTGATCATCCCGGACTCGCTGCGCTTCACCCGGTCCACGTGCTCGGCCTGGTCCTGGATCGAGAGGTTGCGGTGGATCACGCCGATGCCGCCCTGGCGGGCCATCGCGATCGCCATCGAGGACTCGGTGACGGTGTCCATGGCGGCGGACAGCAGCGGCACCTCCAGGTCGATTCGCCGGGACAGGCGGGTGCGCGTCGACGCCTCGGACGGGATGACGTCCGTGTTGCCGGGCAGCAGCAGCACGTCGTCGTAGGTCAGCCCGGTGAACCCGAACGGGTCCTCGGACAGGGCGGTGGGGACGGCGGTATCCGACACGGTGGGGCCTTTCAGCTTCGAGGGAGTCGCGATCATTCTACGGGCCGGGTCCCGGCCGGCGGACGGCTGTGGCCGCTCTCACGACCCGGCGGGGAACCCTGCCCCGTCCGCGCGCAGGGCCTCCTCGACGCGCTCCGCGAAGAGGGGCGCCAGGCTCCGCACGTACTCGACGGTGAGGTGGTTGTTGTCCCAGTACGTGAACACGTTGCCGACGACCGGGACGCAGGTGCCGTCCGGGCAGATGAGGTCCCCCATGTCCACCATCGTGACCTGCGGCAGCTCGGCCACCGGGGCCAGCGGGCTGTCCGGGCCCAGGATCACGTGGGAGGCGGCGCACTCGGGGGCGTCGGCCCCGTGGTCCGCGGCGCAGCGCGCGGGGACGAAGTCGAACCGGGCGTTGTCGCGCAGGCCGAGGACCTGGATGCCGCGCTCCGCCAGCCCGCGGATGCGCTGCTCCATCCCGGGGGTGAACAGCTCCCGGTCATCGTCCGTGCTGCGGGTGCCCTGCACCAGCACCAGGTCCGGGTCGACGGCCTCCACCACGGGGTCGGTGCCCTCGAGCCAGCGCGTGCACTGCTCGGGGTCGGCCACCTGCTCCTCGGGCAGGGCGTACAGGCAGTTGCCGCGGATGTAGGTGACCACGCGCCAGTCGTTGCGCTCGGCCAGGAGCTCGACGGCCGGGATCCACTGGTGCATGTGGCTGTTGCCGATCACCAGCATCGTGGCGGCGGGCTCGGGGTTCGGGACGGTCTCGAAGCACCACTGCCGGAAGCGCTCGCCGACCTCTGTGCCGGGCGGGCAGGGCTCGCCGAGCGGCGGCTTGGCGTACGGCTCCCCGGTGATCACGGGGACGGTCTCGGCGTCCGGGTCGCCCTCGTACCGGAAGCCCGGCAGCAGCGCCGCCGCCCCGGGGTTGTTGCGGTCGGCCGACGCCGCGATCTCCACCGCCCGCCGCTCCTCGGCCACCCGGGCCGCGGTCACCGGGACCGCGACCGCGGCCAGGCACACCACGATCACCGCCGCCAGCCGCAGCCGGGACCGCTCGGGCCAGGCCCAGCGCTTGAGCGGGTCCTCGACCAGCCGGGTGGCCAGCACCGCGAGCACCAGGCACACCAGCACGATGGCCGCCCCCGACCACGGACCGGCCATCGGCCGGTCCCGCAGCACGAGATAGGTGATCAGCACGGGCCAGTGGATCAGGTACAGCGCGTAGGCGGAGTCCCCCAGCCGCACCAGCGGCGCCGAGGCCAGGATCCGGTCCAGCCCGAAGCGCGACCCGGACTGCCCGGCCACGATGATCGCCGCGGCCGAGAGCAGCGGCCACAGGGCGATCCACCCGGGGAACGCCCCCTGCACGTCGACCAGCACCCCCACCGAGACCATGCTCACCAGCCCGGCCCAGCCCAGGACCACGCGCACCCTGCGGCCGGGCCGCAGCCAGGGCACCGCGAGGGCCAGCAGGGACCCGAGGGCGAACTCCCACAGCCGGGTGCGGGTGTCGAAGTAGGCGAACTCCTGCTGGACGGCCGTGCTGTGCACCGACCACGCCAGGGAGGCCGCGAAGACCACGCCGAAGACGACCGCCAGCACCGGCACGGGGCTCCACCGGGTCCGCCGGGAGATCAGCCAGGCGGCGGCGAAGATCAGCGGCCACAGCAGGAACACCTGCCCCTGGACCGACAGGGACCAGAAGTGCTGGAACGGCGAGGCGGTCGAGTGGTCGGCGGCGTAGTAGTCCACCGCGTTGAGCGCCAGCGCCCAGTTCTCCGCGTAGAACACCGAGGCCAGCGCCTCGGCGCGCCACTGCCCGGCGTCGTAGCCGGGGTAGAACAGCTCCACCAGCACCAGGGTGCCCAGGATCGTGAGCACCGCCAGGGGCAGAAGCCGCTTGAACACGTGCAGCCAGTACCGCCCGATCGCCAGGGGCCGCCCGGCCTCGAGCTTGCGCACGAAGGAGAGGGTGAGGAAGAACGCCGAGATCAGCAGGAACACGTCCACGCCACCGGACACCCGCCCGAGGAACACGTGGTAGACCACCACTAGCAGCACCGCCACCGCGCGCAGGCCCTGCACCTCGGGCCGGAAGCCCGAGTACCGTCCTCCCCGCCGCTGCGCCACAGTTCCGCTGTCGGAGGTCCCGGTGGACGGGTGCGGTGCGATGGAGTGCACGGTGGCCACGAGGTACCTCCAGGGACTACGTCGGCGCGGCCGCGGGAGGGCGCCGGGGGGGGGGGGGGGAGAAGCGGGGGGCGGGGCGTCTGCTGCCAACTTATCGCACGCCCGGCACCGCGCCGGGACGCACCGCGGGGCGCAGTCGCCGCCTGACAGCACAGCGCAGGGCGTCGCATGCTCCAGGTTCCGGCGCCACCGCCGGGTGTCCGTCAGGGGCGGAGGCCGTCGCCGGCGAGGGCCTCGCGGAAGCGATCGGCGAACCGCGCAGAGAGACTCTCCACGTAGGGAACGGTGAGGTGGTTGTCGTCCCAGTACACGTAGACGTTCCCGACCACGGGCAGACAGGCACCGTCCGGGCACACGAGGTCCGTCATGTCCACCGTCGACACCAGCGCGAGCTCGTCGGCCAGGGCCTGCACAGGGCTGACCGTACCCAGCATCGGATGCTGATCGGCGCACCCGGGGTCGGCGAGGCCGGACTCGACTGCGCACCGGGCAGGAGCGTAGTCGAAACGGGGGGTGTCGCGGACCGCGACGACGGGAACGCCGCGGGTGTCCAGTGCGCGCATGCGCGTCTCCATCCCCGCCGGGAGCTGCTCCCCCGTGGTGGTGGCGAGCGTGCCCTGCACCATGACAAGATCCGGGTCCACCGCGTCGAGCACCGTGTCCGTGTCCTCGAGCCACGGAGCGCAGTCATCGGGACGCATCTGTTCCTCCACCGTGGAGTAGAAGCACGCGGGCCGGATGTAGGAGACGACCCGCCATCCACGTTGCTCGGCGAGCGAGCGCACCGCCGGGGCCCAGTGCTGGACGTGGCTGTTGCCGATGAGCAGCAGGGTCGCCGACGGATTCTCCTGGGTCACAGTCTCGTGGCACCATCGCTCGTTGACCTGGGCGAGCCCGAGGGGCTCGGTACACGGCCCCCCCAGGGAAGCCCACCTCTTGCTCTCGTCGGAGAGCAGGGGCAGGGTCGGGGCGTCCGGGTCGCCCCGGAACTCGAAGCCGGGCTCGAGGACGGCGGCCCCGGGGTTGTTCCGGACGGCCTCGGCCTGGATCCGGTCGGCACGCCGGTCCTCGACGTGCTGCCAAGCGAGCACGGGGGCGGCGACCAGGACGAGACAGAGCACCACGACCCCGGCGAGGCGCCGCTTGTTCTGCTCGGGCCAGGCCCACTTCTTGAACCGGTCCTCGACCAGCCGGGTGGCCAGCACGGCGAGCACCAGGGAGACGACGATGATCACCGCCCCCGACCGCGGCCCGGCCATGGGCCGGTCCCGCAGCACGAGGTAGGTGACCAGCAGCGGCCAGTGGATCAGGTACAGCGCATAGGCCGAGTCCCCCAGCCGCACCAGGGGCCGCGAGGCGAGGATCCGGTCCAGTCCGAACGGGGACCCGGAGCGGCCGGCCACGATGATCGCCGCGGCCGAGAGCAGCGGCCACAGCGCGATCCACCCGGGGAACGCCCCCTGCACGTCGACCAGCACCCCCACGGAGACCATGCTGAGCAGCCCGGCCCAGCCCAGGGCCACGCGCGCGGTCCGCGGCAGCTTCAGGTAGGGCAGGGCGAGGGCGAGCAGCGACCCGAGGGCGAACTCCCACAGCCGGGTGCGGGTGTCGAAGTAGGCGAACTCCTGCTGAACGGCGGTGCTGTGCACGGACCACGCCAGGGAGGCCAGGAACACGGTGCCGAACATCGCGACCAGGACGGGGACCGGCCGGAGGCTCCCCCGCCGCGTGAGCAGCCAGGCGGCGGCGAAGATCAGAGGCCAGATCAGGAACACCTGCCCCTGGACCGACAGGGACCAGAAGTGCTGGAACGGCGAGGCGGTGGAGTGGTCGGCGGCGTAGTAGTCGACGGAGCTCAGCGCGAGCGCCCAGTTCTCCGCGTAGAGCACCGAGGCCAGCGCCTCGGTGCGCCACTGCCCGGCGTCGGAGCCGGGGTAGACGGCGGCCACCAGGACGAGGGTGCCGAGGATGGTGAGCACCGCCAGCGGCAGCAGCCGCTTGAACACGTGCAACCAGTACCGTCCCAGGGCCAGGGGCCGGCCGGCCTCGAGCTTGCGCACGAAGGACAGGGTCAGGAAGAAGGCGGAGATCAGCAGGAACACGTCCACGCCCCCGGAGACCCGCCCGAGGAACACGTGGTAGACCACCACGAGCAGCACCGCGACGAACCGCAGCCCCTGCACCTCGGGGCGGAACCCGGAGTACCGGGCCACCCGCCGGACCGTGTCCGGCTCGACGCCGCCGGGGCCGCCCGGGGAGGTGACCCCCGGGTCCGGGCGCGGGACGCCGGCCTGCACCGTGCTCACGAGGGCACCCCCTGGAGGAGCGTGCCGGGGAGCCGGGTCTCGAGGGCCGGCGCCATCGTCCGCGCGTAGGTCCAAGTGAGGTGGTGCGGGTCGAAGAAGACGTGCACGTTGCCCACCACGGGACGGCACAGCCCCTCCGGGCAGATGAGATCGGTGAGGTCGAGCGAGGAGAAGCCGTTCCGGTCCCGGAGGGCGTCGGCCGGGTTGACGGGCGCCAGGACCTGCTCGACGGGCACGCGGCACCGGTCGGCGTCCTGGCCGTGGCGCACGGCGCACTCGTAGGGGTTGAAGTCGAACCGGGGATTGTCCCGGAAGCCGACGACGTCGATGCCCTGGCCCGTGAGGCGGTCGACCAGCTCCGGGAACCCCCCGACCATGGCCTCGGCGGGACCGTCCATCCGGGCGGCGTAGGTCGAGGTCGTCATGACCGCGTCCGGGGCGAGCCGCTCCACGTACTCGATCGCCGCGGCGTTCCCCTCGTGGCACGCGTCCCCCTCCGGGCGCACCGCGAAGGCGCAGCCCGGCTGCAGCACGGCGACGAGCTGCCAGTTGCGCTCCTCAGCGAGGGGGATCACCGCGCCCATGAACTGCTCCATGTGGGAGTTGCCGACCACCGCGATCGTCCGCTCGGGGTCCGGCAGGGCCGGGGTCTGGCGGCAGTACTGCTCGAGGACCTCCTGCTCGGGGGCGAACGCCCCGGAGCAGGGCTCGGGCAGACCGACCCACTCGTCGCCCAGCGCGGAGGCCAGGGGCAGGGCGGGGGCGTCCGGGTCGCCCCGGAACTCGAAGCCCGGGTCCAGCACCGCCGCCCCGGGGTTGTTGCGGGCGGCGTCCTCCGCCAGCGCGGCCTCCCGCCGTGCGTCGGCCTGCTGCCACGCCAGCACCGGCACCGCCACGAGCGCCAGGCTCACCGCCACCGACACGGCCAGCCGCCGCTTGTCCCGCTCCGGCCACGCCCACCGCTGGAACGGGCGCTCCACGAGCTTGGTGGCGGCCACCGCCAGCAGCAGGGAGACCAGGATGATCGCGACCCCCGACCGCGGCCCGGCCACGGGCCGGTCCCGCAGCACCAGGTAGGTGATCAGCAGCGGCCAGTGGATGAGGTAGAGCGCGTAGGAGGCGTCCCCCAGCCGCACCAGCGGCCGCGAGGCCAGCAAGCGGTCCAGGCCGAAGGGCGAGCCGGAGTGCCCGGCCACGATGATCGCCGCGGCCGAGAGCAGCGGCCACAGGGCGATCCAGCCGGGGAAGGCCCCCTGCACGTCGATCAGCACCCCGACCGAGACCATGCTGAGCATCCCGGCCCAGCCCAGCACCACCCGCACCGACCGCGGCGGCTTCAGGTACGGCACCGCGAGGGCCAGCAGGGATCCGAGGGCGAACTCCCACAGCCTGGCCCGGGTGTCGAAGTAGGCGAACCCTTGGTCCGTGGCGGTCGTGTGCACCGACCAGGCGAGGGAGACCGCGAAGACCAGCCCGAAGATCACCGCCAGCACCGGCACCGGCCGCCGGCGCCCGCCCCGGCACACGAGCCACGCCGCCCCGAACACCAGCGGCCACAGCAGGAACACCTGCCCCTGCACCGACAGGGACCAGAAGTGCTGGAACGGGGAGGCCGTGGAGTCGTCGGCGGCGTAGTAGTCCACCTCGGCCAGCGCCAGCGCCCAGTTCTCCACGTAGAACACCGAGGCCAGCGCCTCCGTGCGGACCCGGTCGATCCGCGCCTCCGGGAAGAACCACCACGCCAGCACCAGGGTGCCCAGGATCGTGAGCACAGCCAGCGGCAGCAGCCGCTTGAACACGTGCAGCCAGTACCGCCCCAGCGCCAGCGGCCTCCCCGCCTCGAGCTTGCGCACGAAGGACAGGGTCAGGAAGAACGCCGAGATCAGCAGGAAGATGTCCACTCCCCCGGACACCCGGTCCAGGAACACGTGGTAGACCACCACGAGCAGCACGGCGACGAAGCGCAGCCCCTGCACCTCCGGACGGAACCCGGCGTACCGGGCCACCCGCCGGGCCGTGTCCGGCTCGACGCCGGCGGGAGTGCTCTGCGCACCGAGGGTCGTCATGGGCATCTCCTGGGAACACCGTGCCGCCGGGGGCGCGGCAGTGGTCGGACGGACCCCCGCACTCTACCGGAGGACCCGGCGCGGACCCCGGAACGGACGCGGACCCGCCCCACCGGTGGTGGGACGGGTCCGCGGGGCGAGCCGGCTCGGCGCCGGCCGTCAGTGCCGGCCGTCAGTGCTGGTGGCCGTGGCCGTGCCCCTCGTCCTCGGCGGGCTTGTCCGTCACGAGCGTCTCAGTGGTCAGCACGAGCGCCGCGATGGACGCGGCGTTCTGCAGCGCCGAGCGGGTGACCTTGACGGGGTCGATGATGCCCGCGCCGACCATCTCGACGTACTCGCCGGTGGCGGCGTCGTAGCCGTGCCCGGCCTCGAGCTCGGCGACGCGGGAGGCGACCACGGCCCCGTCCTGACCGGCGTTCTGGGCGATCCAGTACAGCGGCTGCCGCAGCGCGCGGCGGACGATGCCGAGCGCGGTCGCGGCGTCCCCGGTGAGCCCGAGGTCGGACTCGTCGAGGACCTTCGCGGCCTGCACGAGGGCGGTGCCGCCGCCGGCGACGATGCCCTCCTCGAGGGCCGCGCGGGTCGCGGAGACGGCGTCCTCGATGCGGTGCTTGCGCTCCTTGGCCTCGACCTCGGTGGCGGCGCCGACCTTGATCACGGAGACCCCGCCGGCCAGGCGGGCGAGCCGCTCCTGGAGCTTCTCGCGGTCCCACTCGGAGTCGGTGCGCTCCACCTCGGCGCGGATCGTGGCGACCCGGTCCTGGATCTCGGCCGGGGTGCCCCCGCCGTCGACCAGGGTGGTGGTGTTCTTGGTGACCGTGACGCGCCGGGCGGTGCCCAGCTGCTCCAGGGTGACCTGGTCGAGGCTGATGCCCAGCTCGCTGGTGATGAGCTGGCCGCCGGTGAGGACGGCGAGGTCCTGCATGATCGCCTTGCGGCGGTCGCCGAAGCCGGGGGCCTTGAGGGCCACGACGTCGAGGGTGCCGCGCAGCCGGTTGACCACGAGGGTGGACAGGGCCTCGCCCTCGACGTCCTCCGCGATGATGGTCAGCGGCTTCTTGGCCTGGAGGACCTTCTCCAGCACGGGCATGAGCTCGGGCACCGAGGAGATCTTGCCCTGGTACAGCAGCACCAGGGAGTTCTCCATGACCGCTTCCTGGCGCTCGGCGTCGGTCACGAAGGACGGGGACAGGTAGCCCTTGTCGAACTGCATGCCCTCGGTGACGTCGAGCTCCACCTCGGTGCTCGAGCCGTCCTCGATCGTGATGACGCCGTCCTTGCCGACGGTCTCGAAGGCCCGGGCGATGAGCTCGCCGATCGCCGGGTCCTGCGCGGAGATGGTCGCCACGTGGGCGACGTTGGTGCCCTCCACCGGGCGGGCGTTCTCGAGCAGGCGCTCGGAGACGGCCTCGACGGCCTTCTCGATGCCGCGCTTGAGGCTCAGCGGGTCGGCGCCGGCGGCCACGTTGCGCAGGCCCTCCTTGACGAGCGCCTGGGCGAGCACGGTGGCGGTGGTGGTGCCGTCGCCGGCGACGTCGTTGGTCTTGGTCGCCACCTCCTTGGCGAGCTGGGCACCGAGGTTCTCGTACGGGTCGTCGAGCTCGACCTCGCGGGCGATGGTCACGCCGTCGTTGGTGATCGTGGGGGCGCCCCACTTCTTGTCGAGCACCACGTTGCGCCCGCGCGGGCCGAGGGTGACCTTGACGGTGTCGGCGAGCTTGTTGACGCCGTTCTCGAGGGACTTGCGGGCGGCGTCGTCGAACGCCAGCTGCTTGGCCATGGGCGAAGAGCTCCTTCTGGGGTGGCTGGGGTCGCCAGCGGGTTTCGGGGTCTGGATCGGCGAAGGGTGCCCGCCGCGGGCCCGCCGGAACAGCGGGGCGTGCGGCGGGCACCCTTCGTCAGGACTGCGCGGTCTGCGCCGGGTCGGTGCGGCCCGGTCTACTTGACGACGACGGCGAGCACGTCGCGGGCCGGGAGGACCAGGTACTCCTCGCCGTTGTACTTGACCTCGGTGCCGCCGTACTTCGAGAAGATCACGACGTCGCCCTCCTGGACGTCGACCGGGATGCGGTTGCCGGAGTCGTCGACACGACCGGGGCCGACCGCCAGGACCTTGCCCTCCTGGGGCTTCTCCTTGGCGGTGTCCGGGATGACGAGACCGGACGCGGTGGTCTGCTCAGCGGCGAGCGGCTGGACGACGATGCGATCCTCGAGAGGCTTGATGGAGACCGACACGATCTCTCCTTGTCTGTAGGGGTGGAAAACGGTGGGCGACCGCGGGCGGAGCCCGCCGTCGAGCTTCGGGCCGATCGGCGCACCGACCGTCGTCGCGGTGCCGGTCGATCGCCTGGCCCTTAGCACCCTCACCCGGAGAGTGCCAAGGCCAACTGTAGGAGCGGGCTGGCAGTCGGTCAAGGCGAGTGCCAGCGCGCCGACCCCCGCGGGAACGTCCGGCGGGAATTAGGGCACGCCTGTGTTCGCCAATGATTTGCCTCACGCCCGCCCGACCCTCTAGGTTGAGCGGTAAGGCAACCCTTACCTCGGCCGAGCAGCGGTGCCCTCCTCGACGTCCCCGCACATCCGTGCGCAGGTCCGTCGCGCCCATCGGATCCTGCCGGCGTCCTCCACCCCGGAGCACGCCGGCGCCCTCTGCACGAAGGAAGACCATGAACCGCACCCAGCACCCGGCTGCCCTCCTGGCCGTCGCCGGTGTCCTCGCCCTCACCGCCTGCGGCACGGCCCAGGGCGACGAGGCCGCCTCCGCGGAGTCGTCCGCCCCCTCCGCCGCCACGGTCGAGGTCGAGGACAACTACGGCACGCAGACGGTCGAGGCCCCGCCGGCGTCCGTCGTCGCCACCGACAACCGCACCTTCGAGACGCTCGCCGAGTGGGGCGTCGAACTGGCGGCGGCCCCGCGCGCCCTCATGCCGGACACCATCGCCTACGCCGACGACGAGTCCGTCGTCGACCTCGGCAACCACCGCGAGCCCGACCTCGAGGCCGTCGTCGCCGCGGACCCCGACCTCATCGTCAACGGCCAGCGCTTCGCCGACTACCGCGAGGACTTCGCCGACCTGGTGCCGGAGGCCACCATCGTCGAGCTCGACCCGCGGGAGGACGAGCCCTTCGACGAGGAGCTGAAGCGGCAGACCTCCGTCCTGGGCCAGGTCTTCGACCGCGAGGACGAGGCCGAGCAGATCAACGGCGACTTCGACGCGGCGATGCAGCGCGTCGTCGACGGCTACCGGCCCGGCGACACGGTCATGGCCGTCACCGTCTCCGGCGGCGAGATCGGCTTCATCGCCCCGGGCAACGGACGCACCCTGGGCCCGCTGTTCGAGATCTTCGACTTCGCACCGGCCCTCGAGGTCGAGGGCGCCAGCGACGACCACCAGGGCGACGACATCTCCGTGGAGGCGATCGCCGACTCGAACCCCGACTGGATCCTCGTGCTGGACCGCGACGCCGCGATCTCCGCCGAGGACCCGGAGTACACCCCGGCGCAGGAGGTCATCGAGAACGCCGCGGCCCTGCAGAACGTCACCGCGGTGCAGGAGGGCCAGGTCGTCTACATGCCCCGGGACACCTACACCAACGAGGGCATCCAGACCTACACCGAGTTCTTCGACACCCTGGCCGACGCCATGGGCGCGCAGGACTGACCCATCGTCCGGACGGCGGTGGCGGGGTCCGCCCCACCACCGCCGTCCGCCGGGCACGAGGCCGGAGGAAGGACTGACCCCATGTCGACGATCGTGTCGAGACCCCCCGCGGCGAGCAAGGGCTCGCTGTTCGACTGGAAGCTGCTGCTCGGTGCGCTCGGCGTCCTCGCGCTGCTGGCCGCGTCCCTCCTCACGGGGGTCTACGACGTCTTCGGCGCCGAGGACGGCGACGAGATGTTCGCGATCACGCGGATCCCCCGCACCATCGCCTTGGTCCTGGCCGGCGCCGCCATGTCCATGTCCGGCCTGGTGATGCAGCTGCTCACGCAGAACCGCTTCGTGGAGCCCACCACCACGGGCACCACCGAGTGGGCGGGGCTCGGGCTGCTGCTCGTCGTGCTCCTGATGCCCACCGCCACGGTCCTCACCCGGATGCTCGGCGCCGTGACCGCGGCCTTCATCGGGACCATGGTCTTCTTCCTCTTCCTGCGCCGCGTCTCCCTGCGCTCCTCCCTCATCGTGCCCATCGTCGGCATCATGCTGGGCGCGGTGGTCGGGTCCGTCTCGACGTTCCTGGCGCTGCAGACGGACATGCTGCAGAACCTCGGCGTCTGGTTCGCCGGCAGCTTCACCTCGGTGCTGCGCGGTCAGTACGAGGTGCTGTGGATCGTGCTCCTGGTCGGGATCGCGGTGTTCCTCGTGGCGGACCGGCTCACCGTCGCCGGGCTCGGCGAGGACGTCGCCACCAATGTCGGGCTGAACTACCACCGCACCGTCCTGCTCGGGACCGGGCTGATCGCGGTGGCCACCGGCGTCGTCACCGTCGTCGTCGGCAACCTGCCCTTCCTGGGCCTCATCGTGCCGAACATCGTCTCGATGGTCCGCGGCGACGACCTGCGCAGCAACCTGCCGTGGGTGTGCCTGCTCGGCATCGCCATCGTGACGCTGTGCGACCTCATCGGAAGGATCATCATCATGCCGTTCGAGATCCCCGTGTCCGTGATCCTCGGGATCGTCGGCGCCGTGGTTTTCGTCTGCCTGCTCCTGAGGCAGCGTCGTCGTGTCTGAGGCCGTGCTCAGCACTCCCGCACCCGCACCGGCCGCGGCGCCGGCGGCCCCCGCCGCACGGGGCCGCGCCGGGGCCTTCCCCACCCCGCGGGCCCGGCGGCGGTACTGGACGGTCGTCGCCGTGCTGGCCCTCGCCTCCGCGGGCTTCGCCTTCGGCCTGCTGGCCTGGGACAACCCGATGCCGGTCGGCTCGGACGGCTTCTGGCGGATCGCGGACCGCCGGGTGACGAGCGTGGTCATCATGGCGGTCGTGGCCTTCTGCCAGGCGATCGCGACCGTGAGCTTCCAGACGGCCACGAACAACCGGATCATCACCCCGTCGATCATGGGCTTCGAGTCCCTCTACGTGGCGATCCAGACGTCCACGGTGTACTTCCTGGGCGCCGCGGGGATCCTCGTCCTGCAGGGCGTGCCGCAGTTCCTGCTGCAGGTCGCCCTCATGGTCGCGCTCTCCCTCGCGCTCTACGGCTGGCTGCTCTCCGGCCGGTACGGGAACCTGCAGGTGATGCTGCTCGTGGGCATCATCATCGGCGGGGGCCTCGGCTCCGTCTCGACCTTCATGCAGCGTCTGCTGTCCCCCAGCGAGTTCGACGTGCTCTCCGCCCGGCTGTTCGGCTCCGTGACGAACGCCCAGGCCGACTACCTGCCGGTGGCCGTCCCGCTGTGCCTGCTGGCCGGCGGCGCCCTGTGGCTGAGGTCCTCGCGCCTGAACGTGGTCGCCCTCGGACGGGACGTGAGCCTGAACCTCGGCCTGCGGCACCGCGCCGAGATCATGGGCACCCTCTTCCTCGTCTCCGTCCTGATGGCCGTCTCCACCGCCCTGGTGGGCCCCATGACGTTCCTCGGCTTCCTGGTGGCGACGCTCGCCTACCAGTTCGCCGACACGTACGACCACCGCCACCTCTTCCCCGTGGCGGTCCTCACCGGGTTCCTCGTCCTGACGGGCGCCTACTTCGTCCTGAACCACGTCTTCTACGCCCAGGGCGTCGTCTCGATCATCATCGAGCTCGTCGGCGGCTCCGTCTTCCTCTACGTCATCCTCCGAAAGGGCCGGCTGTGATCACCCTGACCAACGTGCGCAAGGACTACGGCGGTGAGGTCACGGTCGGACCCGTCGACCTCGAGATCCCGTCGGCCGGCATGACCGCCCTGGTCGGCCCCAACGGGGCGGGCAAGTCCACGCTGCTGACGATGATCGGACGCCTGCTCGGCCTCGACGACGGCAGCATCGACATCGCCGGCTACGACGTGGCCCGGACCCGGTCCAAGGACCTCGCCCGGATCGTCTCCGTCCTGCGCCAGGAGAACCACTACATCACCCGGCTCACCGTGCGGCAGCTGGTGGGCTTCGGCCGCTTCCCCCACAGCCGCGGCCGGCTCACCGCCGTGGACGACGAGATCATCGGCAGGTACATCGACTTCCTCGGCCTGGCGCCGCTGGAGCACCGCTATCTCGACCAGCTGTCGGGCGGCCAGCGCCAGCGCGCGTACGTCGCCATGGTCCTCGCCCAGGAGACCGACCACGTGCTGCTGGACGAGCCCCTCAACAACCTCGACATGCGGCACGCCGTGTCGATGATGCAGCACCTGCGGCGGGCCTGCGACGAGATGGGGCGCACCATCGTCATCGTGCTCCACGACATCAACTTCGCCAGCCACTACGCGGACCGGATCTGCGCCGTCAAGGACGGCCGGGTCGCCGAGTTCGGCGAGCCGCACGAGATCATGGACGGCGCGGTCCTCACCCGGGTCTTCGAGACCCCGGTGACCGTCATCGACGGCCCCCGGGGCCGTCTCGCCGCGTTCTACTGACCGGTGCCCGCCCGGACGGGCGGGCGGGGGCGGATAGGGTGGACCGATGCAGAACGAGGCGACCGACATCGCACCCCTGCTCACCGCCGAGGGGAGTCGCCTGCTGGAGGCCGTGGGCCCCTACGACGCCGACGACGCCCTGGGGGCCGCGACCCGCCTGCGCGCCGCGGGGCACGATCCCCGGCTCGTCTCCGCGGTGCTCACCCAGGCCCGGCTCCGCGCCAGGGCGCGGGAGAAGTTCGGCGACTTCGCCGACCGCATGCTCTTCACCCGGGCCGGCCTCGAGCAGGCCACCCGGCTGCGGGTGGCCGCCCTGCACGCCCGGCGCTTCGCCGACGCGGACCTGGTGCACGTGGCCGACCTCGGCTGCGGCATCGGCGCGGACGCGCTCGCGCTGGCCTCCCTGGACCGCCGGGTCACCGCCGTGGAGCTCGACGAGACCACGGCCGCGGTGGCCACGCTCAACCTCCTCCCCTTCCCCGAGGCCACGGTGCTGCAGGCCGACGTCGAGCGGCTGGACCTCACTACCCTGCCCGGCGGACCGCCGGACGGGGTGTGGCTGGACCCGGCCCGGCGCACCACGTCGTCGTCGGGCACCCGCCGGATCTTCGACCCCGAGGCGTTCTCCCCGCCCCTGTCCTTCGTCGAGGCGCTGGCCGGGCGCGGCCTGCCCGTCGGGGTGAAGCTGGGGCCGGGCATCCCGCACGAGGCGGTCCCCGCCGGGTGCGAGGCGCAGTGGGTCTCCGACCGGGGCGACGTGGTCGAGGCCGTGCTGTGGTTCAACGCGGTGGCCCGCCCCGGCGTGCGGCGGGCGGCGCTCGTGCTCTCCGAGCACGGGTCCGCGGAGCTCACCAGCCCCGAGGACCACGACCCCGCCCACGCCGACGCCGTGGTCGGACCCGTGGGCGCGTACCTCTACGAACCGGACGGCGCGGTGATCCGGGCGGGGCTCGTCACGGACCTCGCCCGGCAGCTGGGCGCGCGGCTGATCCACCCCCGGATCGCCTACCTCACCTCCGACGAGCTCGTGCGCACCCCGCTGGCCCGGGCGTACCGCGTCCGGGAGGTGCTGCCGCACACCGTCAAGGTGCTCAAGCGGTGGGTCCGGGAGCACGAGGTCGGCACGCTCGAGATCAAGAAGCGCGGCACGGACGTCACCCCGGAGGAGCTGCGCCGCCGGCTCGCGCCGAAGGGCCCCGGACGGGCCACGCTCGTGGTCACCCGGACGGCCCCGGGCCCCGGCCCGGGAGGCCCGGGGCGGGGCGGCGCGGGGCCCGCGGAGCAGCGCGTCGTGATCGTCGTGGAAACCGTAGACTGATGGCTCCGCGGGCCGACCGGCCCGCCCCCAGAGCACGGAGGACCTGCCGCGTGGAGATCTCGTTCGCCCGCTCCCACCAGTCGACGCTGGGCGTCGAGTGGGAGATCGCCCTCGTGGACGGCACCACCGGGGATCTCGTCCCCCGGGGCCGGGAGACGTTCGAGGCCGTCCTGGACGCCCACCCCGCCTGGGGCACGGACGGCGACCACCCGCACCTGACCGGGGAGTTCCTGCTCAACACCGTCGAGCTGGTCACCGGGGTGTGCCGGGACGTCGCCCACTCCACCGAGCAGCTGTCCACCATGCTGGACGAGATCCGCAAGGTCACCGACCCGCAGGGCCTCGAGGTCTTCGCCGCCGGCACCCACCCGTTCGCCCGCTGGCAGGACCAGCAGGTCACCGACAAGCAGCGCTACCACAAGCTCGTGGACCGCACCCAGTACTGGGGCCGGCAGATGGTCATCTACGGGGTGCACGTGCACGTGGGCCTCGACTCCCGGGCGAAGGCGCTGCCCGTGCTGGACGGGCTGCTGACCTACTACCCGCACCTGCTGGCGCTGTCCGCGAACTCGCCCTTCTGGGCGGGCGAGGACACCGGCTACGCGTCCCAGCGCTCCATGATCTTCCAGCAGCTGTCCACGGCGGGGCTGCCGTACCACTTCCCGTCCTGGGACGCCTACGAGCAGTGCATCACGGACATGATCGCCACCGGCATCATCGAGGAGATGAGCGAGGCCCGCTGGGACGTGCGCCCCGTGCCCCGGCTGGGCACCGACGAGGTGCGCTTCTGCGACGGGCTCTCGACCCTGTGGGAGGTCGGGGCGCTCACGGCGCTCACCCAGTGCCTCGCGGAGTCCATCTCCCGGGACGTGGAGGCGGGCCGGCCCCCCGCCCGCCTGAAGCCCTGGCACATCCAGGAGAACAAGTGGCGCGCCGCCCGCTACGGCCTCGACGCCGAGGTCATCACCGACCCGCGCAACGTCGAGCGGGACCTGCGCACGGACCTGACCGCGCTGCTCGACCGGCTGGAGCCCGTGGCCGCGCAGCTGGGTTGCTCCCGGGAGCTCGCCGACGTGGAGCGGATCCTGGAGCAGGGCGCCGGCTACCAGCGCCAGCGCGCGGTCGCCCGGGCCCACGACGGGGACCTGCACGCCGTCGCCCTCGACATCGTCCGCCGCACCCGGGAGAACGACTGACCCGCCCGCCCCGCACGCCCCGCTGGACGCGGGGACCTGTTCGTCCCTAGGTTGCAGGCATGACGAACACGACCGGCACCGGCCCGGACCCCTCCGCCCGCCACGCCCCGCAGGACCACGGGGTGCTGCAGCTCGGCGCCCTGCACCCCCTGCTGGAGGAGGCGCTGGCCGCCGAGTTCTCCGCCCTGCGCCTGCCCGAGGACCCCGCCGAGCAGGACCGCTTCCTCGAGCGGCACGCCGGCGACGTCAGGGTGGCGGTCGGCTCCGGGCGCACCGGCGTGGGCGCGGACCTGATGCGGCGGCTGCCCCGGCTCGAGGCCGTCGTCCACTTCGGCGTGGGCTACGACGGCACGGACGCCGCCGGGGCCGCCGCGCGCGGCATCGTGATGAGCAACACCCCCGACGTCCTGACCGACGCCGTGGCGGACACCGCGCTGGCCCTCTACCTGGACGTGCTGCGCCGCTTCTCCGCGGCGGACCGCTACGTCCGGCGCGGGCAGTGGGAGAGCACGGGGAACTTCCCGCTGGGCCGGCACGCCTCAGGACGGCGGGTGGGCGTGCTGGGCCTCGGCAGGATCGGCCGGGCGGTCGCCGTCCGGCTGGAGGCGCTGGGCTGCGAGATCCACTACCACAACCGGCGCCCGGCCACCGGCAGCGGGTACGCCTACCACGGGTCCGCGGCGGAGCTGGCGGCCGCCGTCGACGTGCTCGTGGTCGCCGTCCCCGGCGGCCCGGACTCCGCCGGGACGGTCGGCGCGGAGGTGCTGGACGCCCTCGGCCCGGACGGGTTCCTCGTCAACGTCGCCCGCGGCTCGGTCGTCGACGAGCGGGCCCTGGTGGCGGCGCTGCAGGAGGGCCGGCTCGGCGGGGCCGGCCTGGACGTCTTCGCCGATGAGCCCCGCGTGCCGGCCGCCCTGCGCGAGCTCGACACGGTGGTGCTCCTGCCGCACGTGGGCAGCGCGACCGTGGAGACCCGCCGGGAGATGGCCGAGCTCGCCCTGCGCAACCTCCGCAGCTGGCTGGCCGACGGCACCCTGGTCACCCCCGTGCCGTGAGCGGCCCCGGCCGGCTCAGACGGAGACGGTGGTGACCGGCAGCGAGGAGTCGGCGGCGAAGTCCAGCCCGGAGGGCGCACGGCCCTCGGCCACGACCCGGGCGGCCAGCGCGGCGACCATCGCCCCGTTGTCCGTGCACAGCGGCAGCCGGGGGATCACCAGCTCGATCCCGTGCGCGGCGCAGCGCTCGGCGGTGAGCTCGCGCAGCCGGGAGTTCGCGGCCACTCCCCCGCCGAGCAGCAGCGTCCCGAGCCCCTGCTCGGTGCACGCGAGCACGGCCTTGCGGGTGACCACGTCGGCCACCGACTCCTGGAAGGACGCCGCGACGTCGGCGACCGGCACCGTCTCGCCCCGCGCCTCGTAGCCCTCGACGACCCGGGCCACGGCGGTCTTGAGCCCGGAGAAGGAGAAGTCGTAGCGGTGCGGGCCGGGGCGCTCGGCGGAGCCCATGTACTTGCCCGCGCTCAGCCCGCGGGGCAGGCGGAAGGCGGTGGGGTCCCCGTCCCGGGCGGCGGCGTCGATGGCCGGGCCGCCGGGGTAGTCGAGGCCCAGGACGCGGGCCACCTTGTCGTAGGCCTCACCGGCCGCGTCGTCGATCGTGGCCCCGAGCAGGCGCACGTCCCGGGAGAGGTCCTCGACGGCGAGGATCTCGGTGTGCCCCCCGGAGACCAGCAGCGCCCCGAGGCCGGGCGGCAGCCCGTCGTCGAAGTCGCCCTGGAAGCCCTCGATCCCGGAGTCCTCGAGCAGGCCCACGCTGACGTGCGCCACGAGGTGGTTGATCGCGTAGAGGGGCTTGCCCGTGGCCACGGCGAGGGCCTTCGCGGCGGCCGTGCCCACCATCAGGGCCCCGGCCAGGCCGGGTCCGGAGGTCACCGCGAGCGCGTCGAGGTCCGCCAGGCCCACGCCCGCCCGGTCCAGGGCCTCGCGCAGGGCGGGGACGATCGCGTCGAGGTGGGCGCGGGAGGCGATCTCGGGGATCACGCCGCCGAAGCGCACGTGCTCGTCCATCGAGGAGGACACCACGTTGGCGAGCAGGGTGCGTCCCCGGACGATGCCCACGCCGGTCTCGTCGCACGAGGACTCGATGCCCAGCACGAGGGGTCCGTCGGTCATGGGGTCTCCTCCGTCGGGGCGGCCGGGGTGTTGGTGGCGGCCGGGGTGTCGGTTCCGGTGAGGTCGAGGCGCATGATCAGCGCGTCGGCGCCGTCCCGGTAGTAGCGGGGGCGGGTGTGGATCTGTTCGTAGCCGAAGCGGCGGTAGAGCTGCTGGGCGCGCGGGTTGTCGGCGCGGACCTCGAGCAGCACCTCGGTGGCCCCGAGCTCCCGGGCCTGCGCGTGCAGGGTGCGCAGCAGGGCGGAGCCGATCCCGCGTCCCTCGTGCTCGGGGACCACGGCGATGGTCTGCACGTCGCCCACTGGACGGATGCACATGAGCCCCGCGTAGCCGACGATCACGCCGTCCTGCTCGGCGACCCAGTACCAGCACACGGGCTGGGCGAGCTCGGCGAAGAACATCTCGAGCGGCCAGGCGTCGACCGGGAAGAGCCGCCGCTCGAGCGCGTGCACCGCCGCGACGTCCGCGGGGACCATCCGGCGCAGCGTCCAGGAGCCGGGGGCGGGGCTCACGCGCCCGCCCGCTTCCGGGGGCCGGGGACCTTCGCGTCGGACTCGCGCAGGTACAGGGGGGTCGTGTCCGGGGACAGCGCCTCCCCGCGGGCCGTGCGGCGCGCGGCGGCGAGGCCCAGGGACGACGCCGTGGGCTGCGCCGCGGCGAACTCCGGCACGGGCCGGGCCAGCCGGTCCGCGTAGATCCCCGCCCCGCGGCCGTAGGCGGGCAGCGCCGGGAGCTGCTCGGCGGCGGCCACGCCGGGGCCCCCGGTGCGCCGCGGGCCGTCCTCGGCCGCGGCGTACCGGGCCCAGTAGACCTCCCGGCGCCGGGCGTCGGTGAGCACGAGGAACTCCTCGTGACCGGCCGCTCGGGCGGGCCCGGCCGCGTCCTGGGCGAGGGCCTCGAGGCTCATGAGACCGTGCAGCGGCACGTCCCACGCGAAGGCGAGCGCCCGCGCCGTCGCGATCCCCGCGCGCAGGCCGGTGAAGGGCCCGGGGCCGGTGCCGACGAGGACCCCGTCGAGGTCGGCGCCGGTGACGCCGCGGCCGGCCAGCAGGTCGCGGACCGCGGGGGCCAGGACCTCGGCGTGAGAGCGGGTGTCCGGGCTCGCGTAGGAGCCGAGGACCTCGCCCGCACCGGTGACGAGGGCGGCGGAGGCGACGGCGGAGGAGTCCAGGCACAGGAGGAGCACCCGACCAGTGTAGTGCCCGCCCCCGGGGGCGCCTCCCGGCTCAGTCGAGCCGCGGGGGCCCGTCCGCCCAGCGCGGGCCGATCCCCGTGAGGGTGATGCGGCGGGGCTCGTCGTCCTCGTCCGGGTCCTCGTCCCCGGCCGCGCCGGGGACGAGGGGGTCGGTACCCACGGCGCGCTCCAGCACGATCTCGAGGCGGGAGTCGGCCAGGTGCTCGACCTTCCCGGCCCCCCACTCGACCACGGTGACGGCGGTGTCGGCCGTGTCCTCCAGGTCGATGTCGTCGACCTCCGCCGCGGAGCCCAGCCGGTAGGCGTCGACGTGCACCAGGTCCGGGCCGCCGGGCCGGGGACCGTCCGGGACGTTGGGGTGCCGGCGGACCAGCACGAACGTGGGCGAGATGATCCCCGCGCGCACCCCCAGGCCCCGGCCCAGCCCCTGGGTGAACGTGGTCTTGCCCGCGCCGAGCTCGCCGGTGAGGACCAGCAGGTCCCCGGCGCGCAGCTGGGCGCCCAGCCGCTCGGCCAGGGCCTGGGTGCGCCCGGGCCCGTCCACGGTCACGGTCCGGGTCCACTCGCTCATGCCTGCTCCTCCGCCGCGCCCGCCGGGTCCTCCGCGGCGTGCAGGTGCACCCGGGGCACGCGGGGCGAGACGCGGGTGACGATCTCGTAGTTGATGGTGCCGGCGGCGTCCGCCCACGCGCTCGCCGAGGGGTTCTCCCCCGCCCCGAACAGCACGGCCTCCGCCCCGAGCAGCCCGTGCTCGGGGGCGGAGCGTCCCGGCGCGCCGAGGTCGACCACGATCTGGTCCATCGCGACCCGGCCGACCTCCGGGTAGGTGCGGCCCTGGATCCGCACGGGTCCGCCGGTGCCGGAGCGCGGGACGCCGTCCGCGTAGCCGAGCGGGACGAGCGCCAGGGTGGTGGGGCGGTCGGTGACGTAGCTCAGCCCGTAGGAGACGCCCTGGCCCGCCGGCACCTCCTTGACCGCGCTGACCGTGCTCCGCAGCGTCATGGCGGGCACGAGACCGAGCTGCTCCGGGGTGCGGTCCGCGAACGGGGAGAGCCCGTAGAGGGACACCCCCACCCGGACCATGTCCAGGAGCATGTCCCCGGGGCGCTCGAGCCCGGCGGCGGAGAGGAGACCGGGCGAGTTCGCCGCGTGCCGCAGCCCGGGCCGGAGCCCGGCGGCCCGCGCCGTGGCCACGGCCGCGCGGAAGCGCTCGAGCTGCTCCCGGGTCTCGGGCCGGGACGGCTCGTCGGCGACGGCGAGGTGGGTGAAGACGCCGACCACCCGCACGAGCCCCTCGGTCTCGGCCTGCGCGGCGGCCCGCACGAGCTCGGGCCAGAGGGCCTCCGGCGCGCCGTTGCGGCCCAGGCCGGTGTCGATCTTGAGGTGGATCCGGGCGGTGGTCCCGAGCGCGCGGGCGGCCGCGGCGATCGGGGCGAGCTCCCAGCCGCTGACGCCCAGCTCGACGTCGGCGGCGAGCGCCGCCCGGAAGTCGGTGTCGACGGTGTGCAGCCACGCGAGCACGGGCGCCCCGATCCCCGCGGCGCGCAGGGCGAGGGCCTCGCCGACGTGGGCGACGCCCAGGGCGTGGGCGCCGGCCTCGAGGGCCGCCCGGGCCACGGGCACCGCACCGTGGCCGTAGGCGTCGGCCTTGACCACGGCCATGAGCCGGGCGGGGGCGGCGAGGTCACGGAGCCGGCGCACGTTGGCGCGGACGGCGGCGAGGTCGACCACGGCGCTGCGCTCGCAGCGGGGCGGAGGGGGGAGGGCGGATCCGGACGGGGCGGCCGGGACGGGGTCTGGACGGTTCACGGCTCCCATTGTGGCACCGCCGCCCCCGGGCCCGGACCGGGTCCCCGGGCCCGGCGGCTAGAGTTGAGCCGTGTCCGCCGCGCCCCGCCACGTCCTGCTGATCAGCCTGCACACCTGTCCCCTCGAGCAACCGGGGTCGGGGGATGCGGGCGGGATGAACGTCTACGTGCGCCACCTCGCCGAGGCCCTCGTGGACGCCGGCCACACCGTGGACATGGCCACCCTCGACCGGGGCCGCGGCGCCCCGGCCGTCGCCGGCGTGCGGCGCACCCGCATCCGCGAGGGGCTGCGGCTGCTCACCGTCTCGCTGCCGGGTGCCGCCGGGGCGAGCAAGGAGGACCTGCCCGGGTTCACCGCGGCCTTCGCGGAGGTGCTCCGCGCGGAGGCCGACCGGCCCGACGTCGTGCACGCCCACTACTGGCTCTCCGGTGCCGCGGGCCGGGAGCTCGCCGACGGCTGGGGCGTCCCCCTCGTCCTGACCCTGCACACCACGGCGCTCGGGAAGAACCTGCGCGCCCGGACCGGGGAGGGCCTCGAGCCGGCCTCCCGCGCCGAGGCCGAGGCCGGGCTGATCGCCCGGGCCGAGGCCACGGTGGTGAACACCCGGACCGAGGCGCTGCAGATGATCGAGCTCTACGACGCCGACGCGGGGCGCCTGACCGTGATCACCCCCGGAGTCGACCTCTCGGCCTTCTCCCCGGACCCCGCCCCCGGCGAGCCGCGCCGCGCCGACGAGCCGCCCCCCGGCTCACCGGGGCGCCCGCTGCGGATCCTGTTCGCCGGGCGCCTGCAGGCGCTCAAGGGCCCGCACGTCCTCGTCGACGCGCTCGCGCGGATCCGGCGGACCGACCCGGGCCTGCCCGTGGAGCTGGACGTCGTGGGGGTCGGCACCCGGGGCTTCACGGCCGCGCTCCGGGAGCGCGTGCGGGAGCTGGGGCTGGAGGACGTCGTGCGCTTCGGGCCCGCCCTGCCGGCCCCGCAGCTCGCCGCCCGGATGCGCCGGGCCGACGTCGTGGCCGTCCCCTCCTCCTCCGAGACGTTCGGCCTCGTGGCCCTGGAGGCGCAGGCCTGCGGCACGCCGGTGCTCGCCACGGACGTGGACGGGCTGCGCACCGCGGTGCTCGACGGGCTCACCGGCCGGCTCGTGCCCGACCGCGACCCCGGCTCGTGGGCGCGGGCCGTGGTCGAGCTCGCCGGCGACCCGGCCGCCCTGGAGCGCATGGGCCGGGCCGCCGCCCGGCGCGCCGAGGGCCACTCCTGGGACCGCACCGCCCTGGCCACCGCGGAGGTCTACGCCCGGGTCCGCGCCCGGGCGGGGGTACGCGACGGTAGCGGCCGGCGCCTGAATACACTCGAACGGTGACGACCTCCCCCCTCTCCCCCGCAGACCTCGCCCGCCACCTCGACGACCACCGCATCACCGGAGCGGTGGCGACCTCCCGGGAGGCGAACCTGCGCAACATCCAGGGCTTCCTCGACGGCGACCAGCACCAGCACATGGGCGTGGTGCGCACCCTGGAGTGGAGCTTCGACGACGTGTTCGCGCTGATGCGCGACCGCGTCGGCATCTCCCCCGACCGGGCCCACGCCGAGGGCCAGGACACGATCTCCGCGGAGCTGGCCGTCGCCGGGCTGGAACGCTACGCGCGGGTCCTCGGCGAGGTGGTCGCCGCCGGCGGGCGCGTGCTCTTCGCCACCGGCCACCCGGCCGGCCTGTTCCCGGTCTACGCGCAGCTGGCCCGGGTGGCCCGCCGCGCCGGGGCGCACGTGGTGCAGGTCCCGGACGGCTTCCCGTTCGAGGACGGCGACGTCCGGCAGATCGAGAGCGTCGTGATGGTCGAGCAGTACGGCGGGCTGCGGCACACCCACTTCCCCGGGCCGATGTCCCTGACCCTGGAGAAGCTGCGCCGGGACGGGCAGAACCCGCCCGACCTCGTGGTCGCCGACCACGGCCTCGCCGGGGCGGCCGGGTCCCGGGGGCTGCGGACCATCGCGGTCGCCGACTGCAACGACCCGGGCGTGTTCGTGGCGGAGGCGCAGGGCCAGGTCGAGGTCGCCGTGCCGCTCGACGACAACCTCCCGCCGCGCGTCTACGAACCGGTCACGGCGTTCGTGCTCCACCGCGCCGGCCTGGCCGACTACCTCTGAGCCCCCGGAGCACGGGACCCCCGCACCGGCAACGGTGCGGGGGTCCCGTGCTCCGGGGGCGGCGGGCTCAGCGCTCGCGGTCGCCGCGGATGAAGGCCTCCAGGTCCGCCCTGGCCACGTCGTCGGGCAGCTGCTCGGCCGGGGACTTCATGAAGTACGCCGACGCGGAGGTGAGCGGGCCCCCGATCCCGCGGTCCGCCCCGATCTTCGCGGCCCGGATCGCGTCGATGATCACCCCGGCCGAGTTCGGGGAGTCCCACACCTCCAGCTTGTACTCCAGGGAGATCGGGGCGTTGCCGAAGCCGTGGCCCTCCAGGCGCACGAAGGCGAACTTGCGGTCCTCCAGCCACGGCACGTGGTCCGAGGGCCCGATGTGCACGTCGCGCGTGCCGAACTCCCGCTGGACGTTGGAGGTCACCGCCTGGGTCTTGGAGATCTTCTTGGACTCCAGCCGGGTGCGCTCGAGCATGTTCATGAAGTCCATGTTCCCGCCCACGTTGAGCTGATACGTCCGGTCCAGCACGTAGCCGCGGTCCTCGAACAGCTTCGCCAGCACCCGGTGGGTGATCGTCGCCCCGATCTGGGACTTGATGTCGTCGCCCACGATCGGCACTCCGGCGTCGGTGAACTTCTGTGCCCACTCGTCGGTGGAGGCGATGAACACGGGCAGCGCGTTGACGAAGGCCACCCCGGCGTCGATCGCGGCCTGGGCGTAGAACCGGTCGGCCTCCTCCGAGCCCACCGGCAGGTAGGACACCAGCACGTCCACCTGCGCGTCCTTCAGGGCCTGGGCCACGTCCACGGGCTCGACGGCCGACTCCTGGACCATCTCCCGGTAGTAGGATCCGAGTCCGTCCAGGGTGGGCCCGCGCTGGACGGTGACCCCGGTGTGCGGGACGTCGGCGAAGACCAGGGTGTTGTTCTCCCCGGCGCCGATCGCCTCGGAGAGGTCGTACCCGACCTTGGCGGCGTCGACGTCGAAGGCGGCCACGAACTCGATGTCGGACACGTGGTAGTCGCCGAAGACCACGTGCATCAGCCCCGGCACGGTGGCGGCCGGGTCGGCGTCGGCGTAGAAGTGCACGCCCTGGATCAGTGAGGAGGCGCAGTTGCCGACACCGGCGACGGCCACGCGAATGGGATGGTGGGACACGGGACTCCTTTGTCTGGTCGTCTGGGTCCCGTCCCCGGCGCCCGGCCGGGCAGGACCCAGCGCTCCAGTCTAGTGCCCGCCGCGGGCGGGTTCGGCCCCGGGGCCGGCCGGCGGGCTCACAGCGCACTGAGCAGCAGGCCGAGGGCCAGCACGAGGAACAGCACGCCGGCGGCGAGCTCCACGGCCGCCCCGTGCCGCCGGAAGCCCGCGGCCAGCCGCTCGACCGAGCCGACCCACGCGACCGCGGTGAACCAGGCGAGGCCCACGGCCACCAGCAGCGCGAAGACCAGGGCCGCCTCCCACCACAGCGCGCCCACGGGGACCACGTTGGCGAACAGCGCCACGAAGAAGATGATGGCCTTCGCGTTCGAGAGGTTCGTCACGAGTCCGAGCACGAAGGCCCGGCCGGGGGTGACGGAGCGCCCCGGCGGGGCCTGCGGCTCCCCCGGGACGCTGCCGGGCCCTCCGCCCGCCGCGCTCGGCACCCGGTCCGGCACGGCCCGGGCGGCGAGACCCGCCCGGATCCCGCTCACGCCCAGCCAGCCGAGGAACAGCGCCCCGGCCACCTGGATCAGTCGCTGGAGCGTGTCCGCCTGGCCGATCAGGACGGTCACCCCGGTGAGGGAGAGCGTGATCCACACGAGGTTGCCGGTCATCACCCCCACCGCGGTGAGCACGCCGGCTGCCCGGGAGCCCAGCGACGCGTTGCGCAGGATCACCAGGACGTCCGGGCCGGGGGCGACGATCCCTGCGATCCACAGCCCGAGCAGGGCGAGGTACTGCGAGGCCTCCACGGCTACCGGGCCCCGCCGCTCACGCGGTCTTGGAGTCGCGGGCGCCCGCCCAGATGTTGATGTCGGAGTCCGTGGCCAGCCGGTCGATCGACTCCAGCTCCTCCGGGGTGAAGGAGAGGTGGTGCACGGCGCCCACGCTGTCCTCGAGCTGCTGCGGCGAGGACGCGCCGACGAGCGCGGTGGTGACCTGGCCGTCCGCCTGCTCGCGCAGCACCCACGCGATCGCCATCTGGGCCAGGCTCTGCCCGCGGGCGGCGGCGATCTCGTGCAGACCGCGGACCTTCTCCAGGGTCGTGCCGGTCAGCCACTCCGGGTTCAGGGACTTCTCCGCGGCGGCCCGGGAGCCCTCCGGGACGCCGTCCAGGTACCGGTCCGTGAGCATGCCCTGGGCCAGGGGGGAGAACACGATCGAGCCCATCCCCGTCTCCGTCAGGGCGCCCAGCAGGGAGGTCCCCGACGGTCCGGGGGACTCGATCCACCGGTTGAGCATCGAGTAGGACGGCTGGTGGATCAGCAGCGGCGTGCCCAGCTCCCGCATGATCTGCTGGGCGCGCAGGGTCAGCTCGGCGTTGTAGGAGGAGATCCCCACGTACAGGGCCCGCCCGGAGCGCACGATGTGGTCGAGGGCCCGCATCGTCTCCTCGAGCGGGGTGTCCGGGTCCGGGCGGTGGTGGTAGAAGATGTCCACGTGGTCCAGGCCCATCCGTTGCAGGGACTGGTCCAGGGAGGACACGAGGTACTTCCGGGAGCCGCCGAAGTGGTACGGGCCCGGGCCCATGGTCCAGCCGGCCTTGGAGGAGATCACGAGCTCGTCCCGGTACGGCGCGAGGTCCTGCGCCAGGATCCGCCCGAAGTTCAGTTCCGCGGCGCCGGCCGGCGGGCCGTAGTTGTTGGCGAGATCGAAGTGGGTCACGCCGAGGTCGAAGGCCCGGCGCAGCGTGGCGCGCTGGGTGGCGAGCGGCTTGTCGTCGCCGAAGTTGTGCCACAGCCCGAGCGAGATCACGGGCAGCTTCAGCCCGGAGTCGCCCACGCGGCGGAAGGGCATGGTCTCGTAGCGGTCGTCGGCCGGGAGGTAGGGGACGTCGGGTCCGTAGGTGCGCACGGGGGCCTTTCGAGGGTCGGGGAGGTCGTTCGGTGGACGGCGGAGAGGGCTCAGTAGCGCACCACGGCGGCGCCGTGGGCGGGCAGCGCGGCGACGCCGCCGCCGCCGGAGCCCGCGGTCAGCGACACGTCGCCGGAGCGGTAGAGCACCTCGGCGTCCGGGCGGCCGGGGAAGGGCACCTGCGCGGGCCCGGCGCCGAAGTTCAGCAGCACCGCGACCCCGTGGTCGGAGCCCGGGGCCGTGGCACGGCGCAGCACGAACCAGCGGGCGTCCTCGTCGAGGTCGGTGCCGATCGTGTCGAAGCGCGGGTCGGTGAGCTCGGGCACGGCGCGCCGCAGCGCGATGAGCTCGCGGTAGGCGCTCAGCACCCGGGCGTGGTCGTCCCGGCCGAGTTCGTCCCAGTCGAGCTTCGAGTTCGTGAACGTGCTCGGGTCCTGGGGGTCCGGGACCGTGTCCTCGTCCCAGCCCATGGACGCGAACTCCGCCTTGCGGCCCTTGGCCACGGCCTCCCCGAGCTCGGGCTCGGGGTGGGCGGTGAAGAACTGCCACGGTGTGGACGCGCCCCACTCCTCCCCCATGAACAGCATGGGGGTGAACGGCTGGGTGAGGAGCAGTGCGGCGCCCAGCACGAGCTGGTCCGGCGTGAGGCTCGCGCTGATCCGGTCCCCCGCGGCGCGGTTGCCGATCTGGTCGTGGTTCTGGATGCACGTGACGAACTGCCACGGGCGCACCCGCTGCTTGTCGACCGGCCGCCCGTGGTGGCGGCCGCGGAACACCGACATGGTGCCGTCGTGGTAGAACGCGTCCCGCATCACCTTGTCGAGGGTGCCGAGGGCGGCGAAGTCTGCGTAGTAGCCCTGCGTCTCCCCGGTGAGGGCGACGTGCGCGGCGTGGTGGAAGTCGTCGAGCCACTGCCCGGTCATGCCGAGGCCGTGGGCCGTGGTCGGCGTGATCATCCGGTGGTCGTTGAGGTCGGACTCCGCGACGGTGAACAGGGGCTTGCCGGTCTCCACGCCCACGCGCTCCACGAGCTCGGCGATCTCCTCGAGGATGTGCACGGCCCGGTGGTCCTGCAGGGCGTGCACCGCGTCGAGGCGGAACCCGTCCACGTGGTAGTCGCGCAGCCACATCTCGACGTTGTCGAGGATGTAGTCCCGCACGCCGTCCGAGCCCCAGCCGTCGAGGTTGATGAGGTCGCCCCAGGTGCTGGAGCCGGGCTTGAAGTAGTCGGCGAACAGGGGCAGGTAGTTCCCGGACGGGCCCAGGTGGTTGTAGACGACGTCCTGGATCACGCCGATCCCGCGCTGGTGGCACGCGTCCACGAAGCGCTGGTAGGCCGCGGGCCCGCCGTAGGACTCGTCCACGGTGTACCAGAGGACACCGTCGTAGCCCCAGTTGTGCTCGCCGTTGAAGCCGTTGACGGGCAGCAGCTCCACGAAGTCCACGCCGAGCTCCACGAGGTGGTCGAGCCGCTCGACCGCCGAGTCGAGGGTGCCCTCCGGGGTGAACGTGCCGGGGTGCAGCTCGTAGACGACGGACCCGGCCAGGGTCCGCCCGGTCCACGCGGCGTCCCCCCACCGGTGCGCGGAGGGCTCGAACGTGCAGGAGAGGTCGTGCACGCCCTGCGGCTGGCGGCGGGAGCGCGGGTCCGGCAGGACCTCGGAGACCTGCGAGCGCTCCTGCGCCGTGCCCTCGTCGAAGGTCTTGCCCAGGAGGTAGCCGTAGCGCACGGTGCCCTCGGGGACGTCCGCGCCGTCGGGCAGGGTCCACCAGCCGTCGCGGCGTGCCGCCTTGCCCGCCGGGGAGTCCTCGGGCAGGTCCGCGGCGGGGATCATGTCGTGGTCGTCGCCCTCGATCCGCACGGTCACCGTCCTGGCGTGCGGGGCCCAGACGTCGAAGCGGTTCAGGTGCTCGCGGGTGTTCATGGGGCTCAGGAGTCCTTCCGGCGCAGCAGCGCCACGGGGTAGTCGGCGAGCAGCCGGGACAGCGCCACGGTGCCCGAGTGCGTGCGGCGGGTCAGCAGGTCCTCGAACCCGCCCGCGGGCAGCTCGAGGGTCTCGCCGTCGAAGCCGCCCGCGGCGGCGAGGCCGAGGGGCAGGCGGGTGGCCACGGTCACGGCGCCGCCGCGGTCGAACGCGAACACGTGCCCGGCCAGCGGGCCGGACGCGGTCAGCGGGGTGTAGCCGGTGAACAGCTCGGGGTGGTCCCGGCGCAGCCGCAGGGCGCGGCTGGTGACGAGCAGCTTGGCCGCGCCGTCCGGTCCCACGGCGGGGATCCCGTCGGCGGTGCCGCCCACGGGGGTGTCCAGCCGGGCGAGCCCGGCGGCCCGGGCCCCGAAGTCGACGGGACGGCGGTTGTCCGGGTCCACGAGGGACTCCGCCCACAGCTCGGAGCCCTGGTAGACGTCCGGGACGCCGGGCATCGTGAGCTGGACGAGCTTGGCGGCGAGCCCGTTCGCCCAGCCGGCCGCGGTGACGTGCTCGGCGAAGCCCTCGACGACGGCCCGCATCTGCGGGTCGTGGTGGACGAGCTCGACGAACCGGGTGAGCCGCTGCTCGAACCCGGCGTCCCCGTCGACCCAGGCGGTGGAGTTGCCGGCCTCGCGAGCGGCCTTGAGGGCGTAGTCCAGCACGCGCTCCTGCGAGATGGGCCAGGCGCCCACCACGGCCTGGAGCACGAGATTCACGAGCGGGCCGTCGCCCACGAGGGCCCCGGCCTGCTCGGCGAGCTTCTTGACGGTGCCGACCACGCCGGCCCACTGCTCCCCCGCCTCGGCGAGCACGGTGATCCGTGCCCGCACCGCCTCGGAGCGCTTGGTGTCGTGCGTGGACAGCGTCGTCATCGCGAGGGGCTCCTCGGCGGCCCGGCGGGCGAGCTCGGCGTGCGCCTCCTCGGGGGTCACGGCGAAGTGCGACGGGTCGCCGCCCACCTCGGTCAGCGAGGTCAGGCGGGGGAAGCGGTAGAACGCGGTGTCCTCGACGCCCTTGGCCATCACCATCCCGGAGGTCTGCTGGAAGCGGCGGGCGAGCTCCCCGAGCCCGGCCTCGTCCGTGGCGTCGACCCCGAGCAGCCCGCCCAGGGTCCCGATCGCGCCGGCGAGGTCCGGGCGCTGCTCCCGGGCGGCGTCGAGGGCAGCCCGCAGGTGCTCGGCGCCCTCGGGCAGGTAGCTGCGATAGACGGGGAAGTTCGCGAGGATCTCCGCCAGGGCGTCCTCGGCGACGGCCCGGTCCAGGCCGGCGTCCCCGGGCACGAGGCGGGCGAGGCGCCGGACCTCGGCCAGCAGCGCGCCGTCGGCCATGGCGCGCTTGGTGCCGTGGATCATCTCGTCCCAGTGCACGGGCTCCCCGCCCCGCAGCCGGGCGTCCAGGCTGGTGAGCGCGTACTCCCCGGCCGGGTCGGTGAGCAGCCGGTCGATCACGCCGAGGGCGTCGTAGCCGGTGGTGCCCGCGGTGGCCCAGTCGCGGGGCAGCCGCTCGCCGGGCTCGAGGATCTTCTCGACGACGACGTAGGCGCCGCCCGTGAGCTCCTTCAGCTGCTCGAGGTACTGCCGCGGGTCGCGCAGCCCGTCGGGGTGGTCGATGCGCAGGCCGTCGACGAGGCCCTCGTCGATCCACCGCTTGATCTCCGCGTGGGACTCCTCGAAGACCTCCGGGTCCTCGACGCGCACGCCCGCGAGCGTGGCGACGGTGAAGAACCGGCGGTAGTTGAGCTCGGCGTCGCCGCGGCGCCAGTTCACCAGCTCGTAGTGCTGCCGGTCGTGGACGTCTTGCGGGTCATCGCCCTCCGCCCAGGTGCCCTCGGCCAGCGGGTAGACGTTGTCGTAGTAGCGCAGCGTGCCGTCCTCGACCCGCAGCTGCGCGAGCTCGTCGTCGCCGTCGCCCAGCACGGGGATCAGCACCCGGCCGCCGCCGGACGCCCACTCGACGTCGAAGGCCTTCGCGTACGGCGAGGCCTGGCCCTGCGCGAGCAGCGACCACCACCAGGGGTTCTGCTCCGGGGCGGCGACGCCCTGGTGGTTGGGGACGATGTCCACCAGCACGCCCATGCCGCGGGCGTGGGCGGCGTCGGCGAGCGCCTTGAGCCCGGCGGCGCCGCCCCGGACGGGGTCCACCTCGGCGGGGGACGCGACGTCGTAGCCGTGGTCGGAGCCGTCGACGGCCCGGAGGATCGGCGACAGGTAGACCCAGTCCGCGCCGAGGTCGTGGAGGTAGTCCACGAGCCCCGCGGCGCGGTCGAGCGTCAGGTCGGAGGTGATCTGGAGTCGGTAGGTCGAGATAGGTGTGCGCACCGCACCAGTCTGTCGGCCCGGCCCCGGAAACGCCAGCAGGCTGTCGACCCGTGTCCGGGTCGACAGCCTGCCGGGGCCGTCAGCTCACTGGTCCTGCGGCGTCTTCGCGTACGCGGCCACGGAGGCGGCGACCGACGCGTCGGGCTCCTCCTCGGGGGCCTCGTAGGCGCGCAGCACGACCATGGACTTGCCGTCCAGGGTGATCGAGGTGCGGGCCTTGCGGATCTGGCCGTCGGCGTACTTGCCCGCGGTGTCGATGACCTCCTCCCACTGCCGGCCGTAGCGCACCGGCGGGAGCTTGACCTTCACGGGCTCCGGGTTGGAGTTGAAGTACACGATGAAGTTCACGTCCGTGATGGGCCGCCCGCGCATGTCCACGCCGGCGATGCCGTTGCCGTTGAGCCACATCCCGAAGGACCGGGACAGGGGCTCGTCCCAGTCGGCGGGCTTCAGCGGCGCGCCGTCCGTGGTCAGCCACGCGATGTCGGGCATCGGGCGGCCGGTGTCGTCCGCGTCCATCTCGACGGGACGGCCGTCGAAGAACTCCGAGCGCCGGAAGGACGGGTGGTCGTGGCGCAGGTGGGTCACGGCGGCGACGAACTCGGTGAGCGGGCCGTCCATGGTGTCCCAGTTGATCCACGACAGCTCGTTGTCCTGGCAGTACGTGTTGTTGTTGCCGTCCTGCGTGCGGCCCAGCTCGTCGCCGTGCAGCACCATGGGCGTGCCCTGGGACAGCAGCAGCGTCGCGAGGTAGTTGCGCTGCTGGCGGGAGCGCAGGGCCAGCACCTCGGGATCGTCGGTGGGGCCCTCCACGCCGCAGTTCCAGGAGCGGTTGTGGGACTCGCCGTCGTTGTTGCCCTCGCCGTTGGCCTCGTTGTGCTTCTCGTTGTAGGAGACCAGGTCCCGCAGCGTGAAGCCGTCGTGGGCGGTGACGAAGTTGATCGAGGCGAACGGCCGGCGGCCGCTGTGCTCGTAGAGGTCCGCCGAGCCGGTGATCCGGGAGGCGAACTCGCCGAGGGTCGCGGGCTCCCCGCGCCAGAAGTCGCGCACGGTGTCCCGGTACTTCCCGTTCCACTCCGTCCACTGGGGCGGGAAGTTGCCCACCTGGTAGCCGCCGGGGCCCACGTCCCACGGCTCGGCGATGAGCTTCACCTGGGACACGACCGGGTCCTGCTGGACGAGCTCGAAGAACGTGGCCAGCTTGTCCACGTCGTAGAACTCGCGGGCCAGGGCGGAGGCGAGGTCGAAGCGGAAGCCGTCCACGTGCATCTCGGTCACCCAGTAGCGCAGGGAGTCCATGATGAGCTGCAGCGAGTGGGGGTGGCGGACGTTGAGGGTGTTGCCGGTGCCCGTGTAGTCCATGTAGAACTTCTGGTCGCCCTCCACCGTCCGGTAGTAGGCCTGGTTGTCGATGCCCTTCATGGACAGCGTGGGGCCCATGTGGTTGCCCTCGGCCGTGTGGTTGTACACCACGTCGAGGATCACCTCGATGTCGGCCTGGTGCAGGGCGCGCACCATGGCCTTGAACTCCTGGACCTGGCCGCCGAGGTCGTTGGTGGAGTGGTACTCGTTGTGCGGGGCGAAGAACCCGATGGTGTTGTAGCCCCAGTAGTTGCGCAGCCCCTGGTCGAGCAGGGTGCTGTCCTGCACGAACTGGTGCACGGGCATGAGCTCGATGGCGGTGACGCCGAGCTTTTTCAGGTGCGCGATCACCGCGGGGTGGGCCACGCCGGCGTAGGTGCCGCGCTGGTCCTCCGGCACCTCGGGGTGCTGCTGGGTGAGGCCCTTGACGTGGGCCTCGTAGATCACGGACTTGTGGTACGGCGTGCGGGGGGTGCGGTCGCCCTCCCAGTTGAAGAACGGGTTGATCACCACGCCCATCATCATGTGGGGGGCGGAGTCCTCGTCGTTGAACGAGTCCTCGTCGCCGAAGTCGTAGGAGAACAGCGCCTGGTCCCAGTCGATCTGGCCGGAGACGGCCTTGGCGTAGGGGTCGAGCAGCAGCTTGGCGGAGTTGAAGCGCTGGCCCTCGGCGGGGTTCCACGGTCCGTGCACGCGGTAGCCGTAGCGCTGCCCGGGCTGGACGGTCGGGAGGTAGCAGTGCCAGACGTAGCTGTCCTGGGCCGCGACGTCGATGCGGGTCTCGGTGCCGAGCTCGTCGAACAAGCACAGCTCGACCTTCTCGGCGCCCTCGCTGAAGAGGGCGAAGTTCGTGCCGGTCCCGTCGAAGGTGGCTCCGAGGGGATAGGGCTGACCTGGCCAGACTTCCATGGGGGATCTCCTGTCGTACCGCCGGGCAGGGGTCACCGTCAGCGGGCTGGGTGTTGGGGCAAGTGGGATCGATCTTAGCCCGGACCGGAGGCGCCCGTGTCCCCGGGGCGGTCCGCCGGGGCCGGGACCGCCGGCTCAGCGGTCCCGGCGCAGGACCGTGCGCACGTTCGCGGACAGCGCCGTGGGGGGCACGGGGCCGAGGCCCTCCAGCCGGGAGGCGTAGCCGTGCACGGCCACGGCGAGGGCGGCGGCCACCGCGCGGCGGGTGTCCCCGCGGGCCCAGTCCCCCGCGGCGGCGAACGCGTCCGGGTCCTCGGCGCTGCCGGCGAGCGCTGCGCCCATGATGCCCGCGAGGGTGTCCCCGCTGCCGGCGGTCGCCAGCCACGGGCTGCCGTCGGCCTGGGAGAACAGCGTCCCGTCGGGGGACGCCACCAGGGTGGTGGCGCCCTTGAGGACGACGACGGCGCCGGTCGCCTCCGCGGCCGCGCGCGCCCACCGGGCGGGCTCGGCCTCGATCGCCGCCCGGTCCGGCGCCTGCCCGCCGCCGCCGAGGGCAGCGAGCCAGGCGAGCACCTGCTCGAGCTCCCCGGCGTGCGGGGTGAGGACCTTGCCGGGGCCGAGGGCGCCGTCGGCGGCCGCCCGGGCCGCCGCGTCGAGGGCGCCGGCGTCGACGACGGCGGGGATCGGGCCCGCGAGCACGGCGCCGATCCGGGACTCCTGGGCCGCGTCGCCCACCGCGCCGGGGCCCACGACCCACGCCTGGACGTGGACGTCGTCGGGGTGGTCCTCGGAGGCGACCACTTCGGGGCTGGTCAGGCACACCAGGGAGCGGGTGGCGGCGTCGCCGAGGTGGCGGACCATGCCGGCGCCGGCGTCCACGGCGGCGCGCGTGCACATCAGCGCCGCCCCGGGGTAGGTCGGGGAGCCGGCCACGACGCCCACCACGCCCCGGGAGTACTTGTGGGAGGCCGCCCCCGGCCGCGGCCACAGCGCCGCGACGTCGTCGGGCTCCAGGCGCCGCAGCGCGGGGGCGGGCAGGGCGTGCTCGATCCCGAGGGGCACGGTCCGCACCTCGCCGCACCACCGGTCCCCCGGCGGCAGGAACAGCCCGGCCTTGGCCCCGCCGAACGTCACGGTGACGTCCGCGGCCAGGACCGGCCCGGCCACCGCGCCCGTGTCCGCCGAGACGCCCGAGGGGACGTCGCACGCCACGACCGCGGGGGCCCCCTCCGGGGGCCACCGGTCCAGGACCGCGCGGACGAGCTCCGCCGCCGGCCCGCGCAGCCCGCCCCGGGCGCCGGTGCCCAGCACGGCGTCGAGCACGAGGTCGGCGCGGAGCACCTGCTCGGCCGCCTCCTCGAGGGCGGGCCCGCCGTCCCCGGCGCGCAGCACCCGTCCCCCCGCGGCCTCGAGGGCGGCCCCGCCCTCGGGGTGCAGCCGGTCGCCGAGCGCCACGGCGAGCACGGAGGCGCCGCGGCCCGCCAGCTCCGCCCCCGCCCACAGCCCGTCCCCGCCGTTGTTGCCGGTGCCGGCGAGCACGACCACGCGCGCTCCGGCGACCCGCCCCCGGCGCCCGCGCAGGCGCTGCGCGCCGACGAGGGCCAGGCCGTGGGCGGCGCGCCGCATCAGCGCGGGGCCCTCCCCGCGCTCGAGGAAGGGCGTCTCGGCCGCGCGCACCTGCGCCCCGGTCCAGGCGGCGATCACGCCTGCCCCCCGTCCCCGGTGCGCTCGGCGATGACCATGGCCATGGCGATCCCGCCGTCGTGCGTCATGGTGAGGTGCCACCGGTCGATGCCCTGCCGGCGCGCCTCCTCCGCCACCGTTCCCTCGGTGCACAGCAGCGGGGCACCGGAGGGGTCCTTCTCGATCCAGCAGTGCTGCCAGATCATCCCGGGCGGCGCCTTGAGCGCCTTCGCCGCCGCCTCCTTGGCGGCGAAGCGCGCGGCGAGCGAGCGCACGTGCAGATCCCGCTCGAGCGGGGTGAACAGCCGGGCCACGAGGCCGGGGGTGCGGGCGATCTGCTCCTCGAAGCGGGCGATGTCCACCACGTCGATGCCGGTGCCGATGATCATGGTCCCCAGCCTAACGACCGCCGGCCCGCCGCCCGGGAGGAACCGGGGCGGCGGGCCGGCGCAGCGGCGGGCGCGGACTACTCGACGGTGACGGACTTCGCGAGGTTGCGGGGCTGGTCGACGTCGTAGCCCTTCGCCGTGGCCAGCTCGCACGCGAAGATCTGCAGCGGGACCGTGGTCAGCAGCGGCTGGAGCAGCACCGGGGACTGCGGCACGCGGAAGATGTGGTTCGCGTAGTCGGCGACGGCCTCGTCCCCCTCCTCCGCGATGACGATGGTCACGGCCCCGCGGGCACGGATCTCCTGGATGTTGGAGACCACCTTCGCGTGCAGCGAGTCCCGTCCGCGCGGGGAGGGGACGATGACGAACACCGGCTGGCCCTCCTCGATGAGGGCGATCGGCCCGTGCTTGAGCTCGCCGGCGGCGAAGCCCTCGGCGTGGATGTAGGCGATCTCCTTGAGCTTGAGCGCGCCCTCGAGGGCCACCGGGAAGCCGACGTGGCGGCCCAGGAAGAGCACGGACGAGGCGTCCTTCATGGACTGCGCGAGATCCTTGACCGCGGCCTGCGCGTCGATGACCTGCTGGATCTTGGCCGGCATGGCCTCCAGCTCGGCGAGGATCTCCCCGATCTCGTCCTTGTACTTGTTGCCGCGCAGCTGGGCCAGGTAGAGGCCCAGGAGGTAGGCGGCGGTGATCTGGGCCAGGAACGCCTTGGTCGAGGCGACGGCGATCTCGGGTCCGGCGTGCGTGTAGAGCGCGGCGTCGGCCTCGCGCGGGATCGTGGAGCCGTTGGTGTTGCAGATCGCCACGACCTTGGCCCCCTGCTCCTGGGCGTGCCGGACCGCCATGAGGGTGTCCATGGTCTCGCCGGACTGGGACAGGGCGACCACCAGGGTCCGCTCGTTGACGATCGGGTCCCGGTAGCGGAACTCGTGGGCGAGCTCGACCTCGGTGGGGATCCGGCACCAGTGCTCGATCGCGTACCGGGCGACCTGCCCCGCGTAGGCGGCGGTGCCGCAGGCCACGACGACGATCTTGTCCACGGCGCGGAGCACCGCCTCGTCGATCCTGAGCTCGTCGAGGACCAGGTTCCCGTCCGGATCGGTGCGGCCCATGAGGGTCTGCTCCACGGCGGCGGGCTGCTCGTTGATCTCTTTCTCCATGAAGGACGGGAAGCCGCCCTTCTCGGCGGCGGCCGCGTCCCACAGCACCTGGAAGGGCTTGCCGTCCGCGTGGTTGCCGTGGAAGTCGGTGATCTCGTAGTCGTCGGCCGTGATGGACACGACCTGGTCCTGCCCCAGCTCCACGGCGCTGCGGGTGTAGTCGATGAACCCGGAGACGTCGGAGCCGAGGAAGTTCTCGCCCTCGCCCAGCCCGAGCACCAGCGGCGAGTTGCGGCGGGCGGCGACCACGCGGCCGGGGTGGTCGACGTGCACGGCGAGGAGCGTGAACGCGCCCTCGAGCCGGCGGCACGCGACCTGCATGGCCGCGGTGAGGTCCTGGTCGCCGAGGTCGTTGTAGGTGTCGGCCAGGAGCACGGCGGCGACCTCGGTGTCGGTCTCCGAGCGGAACTCGTGGCCCTTCTCGATCAGCTCGCGCTTGAGCTCGGCGAAGTTCTCGATGATGCCGTTGTGGATCACGGCGAGCCGGCCGCCGTCGACGACGTGCGGGTGGGCGTTGACGTCCGACGGCCCGCCGTGGGTGGCCCAGCGGGTGTGCCCGATGCCGGTGGTGGAGCGGGGCAGCGGGCTGTCGCGCAGCTCCTGCTCGAGGTTGAGCAGCTTGCCGGCCTTCTTGCGGAAGCCGACGGTGCCGTCCGCGACGACGGCCACGCCCGCGGAGTCGTAGCCGCGGTACTCGAGGCGCCGGAGGCCCTCGACGAGGACGTCCAGGGCGTCGTGCCCGGAGCCGGGCACGTCCGAGCGCTGGGAGGAGGGGCCCACATATCCAACAATTCCACACATGCGCTTCACAGTACCGCATGGATCTCGCCCGGCCGGGTGTGCCGGACCCGGCGGGCCGGGCCGTGTTCTCGCCTCTTCTGGGGACACGGCCCGGCCCGCCTGGGGGCCCTTCCGTGGGGCTCGGTCAGCCCCGGCGCTCCCGGACGGCGTCGGCCACCAGCGCCTCGAGCGGCGGGAAGAGCGGGTGCCCGGCGTCCAGCCCCGTGATCTCCCGGACGGCGTCGGCCGGCTCCAGCGTGTCGAGGAGCTCGCCCAGCCGGACGGCCTCCGGGTCGTCGGCCGGGTCGAAGCGCAGGGCGGCCCCGACGGCCGCCTGCAGCCCGTCGGTGCCGAGGCCCCGTTCGGCCAGCTCGGCCGCCGGGCCCACGAACCGCTCGTGCCGGCCGAGCTTGCGCAGCGGGGCGCGGCCCACGCGCTCCACGGTGTCGGGGAGGTGCTCGTTGGCGAAGCGGTCGAGGATCTTCGCGACGTAGCGCCCGTGCTCCTGCTCGTCGAACCCGTGCTTGGCCACGAGCAGCGCCTGCGTCTCCGCGAGCGCCGCCGCGACCCGCTCCCGGATCCCGGGGTCGGCGATCGCCTCCGCGATGCGGTGCCGGCCGGCCCGGTAGCCGAAGTACGCGCACGCGGCGTGGCCGGTGTTGACCGTGAACAGCTTCCGCTCGATGTAGGGCACGAGGTCGTCGACGTAGGTCGCCCCCTCGATGGCCGGCTCGCTCCCCGCGAACGGGGTGCGGTCGATGACCCACTCGTGGAACTGCTCCACGACCACGTCGAGCCCGCCGCCGTCCTGCTGGGGCACGATCCGGTCGACGGCGGTGTTGGCGAACACCGCCCGGCGGTCGAGGTCCCCGCCGCCGTACTCGGCGCGGACGGCCTCGGCGAGCAGGTCCGTGGCGGACAGGGCGTTCTCGCACGCCATGACCGCCACGGGGGCGACGCCGTCCGGGCGCGCGGCGATGCCGCGCGCCACGAGCGGCGCCACGAATCGGAGGATGTGCGCGCCCACGGCCGTGGTGACCACGTCCGCCGTGGCGATCTCGGCGACCACGGACTCCGGGTCGTCCGCCGAGTTGAGCGCCCGGTACCCCTCGACGACCGTGTCGCGGGAGCCGGCGCCGACCTCGTGCACGGTGTAGCTGGGAGTGGACGCCAGCGCGTCGATCAGCGGGGCCGCCACGTCGGCGAACACGACCTCGTAGCCCGAGCGGTGCATGAGCAGGCCGACGAAGCCGCGGCCGATGTTGCCCGCCCCGAAGTGGACGCACTTCATCAGTCGTTCACCTTCCCCAGCAGGTCGAGCACTTCGTCGGCGGTCCCCGCCTCGTCCAGCTGGCGCACCTTCTCCTTGTTGCCGAAGATCTTCGCGACCCGGGAGAGGATCGCGAGGTGCTCGTTGTCCTTGCCGGCGATGCCGATCACCCAGGTGACGGGCTTGCCGTTCCAGTCCAGGCCCTCGGGGTAGCGCACGACCGACAGGGCCGAGGAGCGGATGCTGTCCTTCGCCTGGTTGGTGCCGTGCGGGATGGCGAGACCGTTGCCCATGAAGGTGGACACCGACTTCTCGCGCTCGTGCATGGAGGCCACGTACGCGTCGGTCACGGCACCGGCCGCCACCAGCAGGCCGCCGGCCTCGTCGATGGCCTGCGCGGCGTTGCGCGCGCCGCCGTCCATGACGATCCGGTCCCTGGTGAGGATGGTGGCGTCCCCGGACGTCCCGGCGCCCTCGCCCGGGTCCGCGGCCACGGTGTCGCCGCCGGAGGCCGCTCCCCCGCCGCCGGCCGTGGCCGCCGCCGCGCCGCCGCCCGCCGGGACGGCGGCGCCGTTGCGCTGCTGCACGGCCTCGACGATCTCGTCGTAGCGGGGGCTGCCCATGAAGTTGTCGACGGTCACCACCGAGGCGCTGGGCACCTTCGGCCGGGCCCGCGTGGCCAGGTCCTGGTGGGTGACCACGATGTCGAAGTCGTCGGTGAGGTTGGCGATCGCCGCGTTGGTGACCTTGACGTCGGCGAACCCGGCCGCCTTGACCTTGTTCCGCAGCACGGAGGCGCCCATCGCGGAGGAGCCCATGCCGGCGTCGCACGCGAACACGATGCGCTGCACCGGTCCGCCGTCGGCCAGGTCGCGGGCGGGGGTCCCGCCGGTGTCCGCGCCGCCGCTGGTGCCGACGATCGCGGAGGACACGGAGCTCTTCTTGCCCTTCATCCCCTCCATCCGGGAGGTGGCCTCGGTGAGGTCCCCCTCGCCCTTGTCCTTGGAGGCCTTGAGGATGATCGAGGCCACGAAGAAGGACACGGCGGTCGCGGCCGTCACCGCGAGGGCCACGCCCACGTAGCTGTCGGTGGTGGCCTGGGCGAAGACGGCGATGATCGAGCCCGGGGCGGCCGGGGCGCGCAGGCCCGCGTCGAAGAGGGTCAGCGTGAAGATGCCCGTCATGCCTCCCGCGATCGCCGCCAGGATCAGCGCGGGCTTCATCAGCACGTACGGGAAGTAGATCTCGTGGATGCCGCCCACGAAGTGGATCAGGGCCGCGCCGGGGGCCGAGGCGCGCGCGGCGCCGCGGCCGAAGACCGTGTAGGCCAGCAGGATGCCCAGACCGGGGCCGGGGTTGGCCTCGAGCAGGAACAGGATCGACTTGCCCTCCTCCAGGGCCTGGGCGGTGCCCAGGGGGGTGAGGATGCCGTGGTTGATCGCGTTGTTGAGGAACAGCACCTTCGCGGGCTCGATGAGGATCGAGGTCAGCGGCAGCAGCCCCCGGGTGACCAGGAAGTCCACCGCCGAGGCGGCCGCGTTGGAGAAGGCCAGCACGGCGGGGCCGATCAGGAAGAAGCCGAAGATGGCCATGGCCGCGGCCAGGATGCCGGCGGAGAAGTTGTTCACGAGCATCTCGAAGCCGGGCTTGATCTTCCCGTCCCAGATGGCGTCGACCTTCTTCATCACCCACGCGGTCAGCGGGCCCATGAGCATCGCCCCGATGAACATGGGGATGTCGGTGCCCACGATCACGCCCATCGTGGCGATCGCCCCGACCACGCCGCCGCGGACGTCGTAGACCATCCGCCCGCCCGTGTAGGCGATGAGCAGCGGCAGGAGGTAGGTGATCATCGGGCCGACCAGGCCCGTGTACGGCTCGCCCTCGGCGTTCTCGCCGAACCCGCCCAGCGGGCCGAAGGGGGTGAAGCCCGCCTCGATGAAGAACGCGGTGATCAGCCCCCAGGCGATGAACGCCCCGATGTTGGGCATGATCATCCCCGAGAGGAACGTGCCGAAGCGCTGCACGTGCGCGCGTGCCGCCGTCGATCGCCCTCCCGCCGGTGCTGTGGTCTCTGAGGTCGTTGCCGTCGCCATGGTCCTGTCCTGACTCTCGAGCGGGGTGGTCCTCCACCGGCGGAGCGCACGCGCCGTGCACTGCTGTGAGTTCTCTCACGGCGAATACCGGATCGAGACCAAATCTACACCCGGGTACGGGGCCTGTCTCCGGTACACCTCGGGCGCCGGGGTGCGGTCTAGACTGTGGTCGATGACCGCATCTACGCTGAGCGAACGCGCCTCGCCCTTCGTGGAGCTCGACCGGCAGACCTGGTCGAGACTCTCCCACGAGATCGACGTTCCCCTCACCTCTCGGGAGATCGAGAACCTGCGCGGCCTCGGCGACCGGCTCGACGTCGCGGAGGTCCGCGAGGTGTACCTCCCCATCTCGCGGCTGCTGACCCTCTACGACGAGTCGTCGAACCGGCTCAACGCCTCGACCAACGCGTTCCTCGGCGAGGAGCACGCCCGGACCCCGTTCGTGATCGGCATCGCCGGCTCCGTGGCCGCCGGCAAGTCCACCACGGCCCGCCTCCTGCGCGAGCTGCTGTCCCGGTGGCCGTCCACCCCCCACGTGCAGCTCATCACCACGGACGGGTTCCTGTACCCCAACGCGGAGCTGCAGCGCCGCGGGCTCATGGACCGCAAGGGCTTCCCGGAGTCCTACGACCGCCGCGCCCTGCTGCGCTTCGTCGCGAAGATCAAGTCGGGCGCCCCCGAGGTGCGGGCGCCCAAGTACTCGCACCACAGCTACGACATCCTGCCCGGCGAGGAGGTCGTGGTGACCCGCCCGGACGTGGTCATCATCGAGGGGCTCAACGTGCTCGCCCCCGCCAAGGTGGGCCCCGGGGACCGGGCCGCCCTCGCCCTGAGCGACTTCTTCGACTTCTCGATCTACGTGGACGCCCGGCCCGCGGACATCGAGCGCTGGTACGTGGAGCGGTTCCAGGCCCTGCGCTCGTCCGCGTTCGCCGACCCCGGCTCCTACTTCCACCGCTACGCCGACCTCTCCGACGAGAAGGCCGTGGCCACCGCCACCGGCATCTGGCGGCGGATCAACGAGCCCAACCTGATCGAGAACGTGCAGCCGACGCGCGGCCGCGCCCGGCTGATCCTCTCCAAGGACTCCGACCACTCGATCCGACGCGTGCTGCTGCGCAAGAACTGATGGACGCCCTGCGCGCCGGCGCCCTCCTGCTCGCCGCCGCGGTGCTCGTGGCCGGGTGCGCACCTGATCCCGGGGACGCTCCCCCGGCCCCGCCGGAACCCTCCGGCACCACCGCGGCACCGGCCGCGCCCGCCCCGCCCGGGTCCGGTCCTGCGTCCGTGCCGGCTCCGGCGTCCCCGTCCGGGCCGGCGTCCGCCTCCGGCACGGCGTCGCCGGCACCGGCGCCCACCACCGGCCGGGGGCCGGGACCGCGTCCGGAGCTGGACGACCCCGCCTCGCTCGCCGTGGTGGTCAACAAGCGTCGGCCCCTGGACCCGCAGGACTGGGCACCCGCCGCCCTCGAGGACCTCGAGGGGCACCTGCTGCGCCCCGAGGCGGCCGCCGCGGCGCGCACGCTGCTGGCCGCGGCCCGGGCGGACGGCGTGCCGGTCCGGATCGTGTCGGGCTACCGCTCCTTCACCGAGCAGTCCCGCACGTACGCCGGGTGGGTGGCGCAGAAGGGCCCGGAGGCCGCCGACACGGCGTCCGCCCGCCCGGGTCACTCGGAGCACCAGACCGGGCTGGCGGTGGACGTCGGCGAGGGCTCCGGGTGCGACCTGCGCGTGTGCTTCGACGGGACGGCCACCGCCGCGTGGGTGGCCGAGCACGGGCCGGAGCACGGCTTCGTGGTCCGCTACCCCTGGGGCGAGCACGGCACCACCGGCTACTGGTACGAGCCGTGGCACCTGCGCTACCTCGGGACGGAGCGGGCCCAGGAGCTCGCGTGCTCGGGCGCCGCGACGCTCGAGGAGTTCTCCGGCCTGCCGCCGGCCCCGGACTACGGACCACCCGCGCCCGGCTAGTCTGTGGCCATGCTCAAGGGATTCCGGGAATTCATCATGAAGGGCAACGTGCTCGACCTGGCCGTCGCCGTGATCATCGGCGCGGCGTTCGCCCAGGTCGTCAACGCCATGGTCGAGGCGGTGCTCATGCCGCTCATCTCCGCGCTGGTCGGCTCGCCCAACTTCGACTCGTTCGCGGTGCTCACCGTCAACGGCAACGACATCAGGTTCGGCGTGCTGCTCACCGCGCTCGTCAACTTCCTGCTCGTGGCCGCCGCCGTGTACTTCGCCATCGTGCTGCCGATGAACAAGATGATCGAGGCCCGCAACCGCCGGCTCGGCATCGATCCCACCCAGGAGGAGGCCGACGCCCAGGTGCAGCTGCTCACCGAGATCCGCGACGCCCTGCGCCGACGCACCTGATCCCGGTCCCGCCGGTCCCGCCGGTCCCGCCGGGCGCCGCGGGCCCCCCCCCCGGCCCCCGGGGGGGGCCCCCGCCCCCCGCGCCCCGCGCACAACGTGGGGGGCCGCACCCCCCGCCCCAAC